>CAIURC010000018.1 GCA_903901425.1 uncultured Spartobacteria bacterium
CTCCATGAGAAAGGCGCGGTCCTGGCTGCTGAACCGGTGTGTTTCCGTGGTGCGATGAAGGATTTCGTCGGAGAAAGAGCGGCCTTTTTCCCATTCGAGGAGGGCTTGGAGACAGGCTTGGCGTGCGGAGACAGGCATCGGGATGGGCTGGAAACGGTGCGGGAATCAAAAAGAGAAGCGCCCTCCGTGGGGAGGGCGCTTCGGGTAAGACAAACGGCAGCGGAAACCGGGTTACGGTTTGACGTTGGGCCGACCGACCGGGCAGTAGGTGAACCCGAGTTGGCGCATGGTGTCGGGGTCGAAGAGGTTGCGGCCGTCGAACACCAGCGGGGTGTGCATGACGGAGCGCACCTTTTCGAGGTCTTGGTTGGCAAACTCCTTCCATTCGGTGGCCAGAACCAGCGCTTCAGCGCCTTCGACGGCCTCCAGCGGAGTGGCCGTGATCCGGACTTTCTTCGGATCGACGAGGTTCCATTCCACGGCTTTTTCGGCGCCTTTGGGATCGTAGGCGGTGACTTGGGCGCCCTCTGCGACGAGCTTGTTGATCAGGTCGATGGCGACGGAGTTGCGGACGTCATCGGTGTCGGGCTTGAAGGTCATGCCCCAGACGGCGATTTTCTTGTCTTTGAGGACCCAGAGGGACTCGCGGATTTTGTCGATGAAACGCGGGAGTTGATGGGCGTTGATGCGTTCGACCTCTTCGAGAAGGGAGAACGGGGTGCCGAGTTGGCGAGCGATGGCGATGAACGCTTTGACGTCCTTCGGGAAGCAGGAGCCGCCGTAGCCGATGCCGGCGTTGAGGAAGTTGCGTCCGATGCGTTTGTCCATCCCGATGCCGTCGGCGACCATTTCCACGTCAGCGCCGCTGGCTTCGCAAATGGCGGCCACGGCGTTGATGTAGGAGATTTTGAGGGAGAGGAAGGAGTTGGCAGCGTGCTTGATCAGTTCGGCCGAGTTGACGTCCGTGACGAGGATCGGCGCCTTGAAAGGCTCATAGAGCCGTTTCATGAGGTCGGTGGCCTGCTGGCTGGAGGAACCGATCACGATCCGGTCGGGTTTCATCAAATCCGGCACGGCGCAGCCTTCCCGGAGAAACTCGGGGTTGCTGACCACGTCAAAGCTGGCTTCGCGGTTGTAGCGCTTGATGGTCGCCTCGACTTTTTCGCCGGTCTTAACCGGGACCGTGCTCTTGTCGACCACGACGCGGTATTCGCCTTTGCGGAGGACGCCGGCGATTTCGCGGGCGACGCGTTCGATGTAGGTGAGGTCGACGCTGCCGTCGGTCTGCGGGGGGGTGGGGACGGCGATGAAAACGACCTGGGAATGATCGACGCCATCCTGGATGGAGTTGGTGAACCGGAGGCGTTTTGCGGCGACGTTGCGGTGGACAAGTTCTTCGAGGCCGGGCTCGTAGATCGGGATCTTGCCGGCCTGGAGCATGTCGACTTTGCGCTGGTCGTTGTCGACACAGATGACGTGGTGGCCGACTTCAGCGAAGCAGGCGCCCGAGACCAGGCCTACGTAGCCTGAACCGATAATACAGAGGTCCATTTGCGGGTTGGGTACAGGGTTGATTGATGGGAAAAGGGCGATGAGGGAAAAGCCCAAAGGGCGGGGATTAAGCGTGAGGAGGGGGGCAAGCGCAAGAAGATTGGAACGAGAAGTGCGGAAACGGAGGGAGAGAAGGGGCGAGGGAGGGGGCGGTTTCAGCCGCGAAACCGCTGAGCGACCGGCATTTTTCTTCCGACACCGAACGCGCGGCTGGTGACTTTGAGTCCCGGAACGGCTTGGGCGCGTTTGTACTCGTTGAAATCCACCCGCCGCTGGACCCAGCGGACAGTGGTTTCATCAAAGCCGTGCTGGATGATTTCTGCGGGGGAGAGTTGTTCCTCGACGTAGAGCTGGAGGATGGGATCGAGCACTTCGTAGGGGGGAAGGGTGTCTTGGTCGCGCTGGTTGGGTTTGAGTTCGGCGCTGGGGGGCTTTTCGATGGTGCTCCACGGGATGATTTCCCGGTCCCGGTTGATCCAGCGTGAAAGTTCGTAGACCAGGGTTTTGGGGACATCGCTGATGACAGCCAGCCCGCCGCACATGTCGCCGTAGAGCGTGCAGTAGCCGACGGCCAGCTCACTTTTGTTGCCCGTGGTCAGGACGAGGGCCCCGAATTTGTTGGAGATCGCCATCAGCGTCATCCCCCGCAGACGGGGCTGCATGTTTTCCTCGGTCACGTCCTCGGGTTTGCCGGCAAAGAGTTCGGTGAACTGGGCTTTGAAAGTCTCAAAGCTTTTCTGGATGGGGATGTTGAGGAATCGGATGCCAAGGGTTCGGGCGAGAGTTTCGGAATCCGAGACGCTGCCGCCGGAGGAAAACTGGGTGGGCATGGTGACACCTGTCACATTTTCCGGGCCGAGGGCCTCGGCAGCAATCACGGCGGTCAGTGCGGAATCGATGCCGCCGCTCAGTCCGAGCACGGCGGACTTGAACCCGCATTTTCCGAGGTAATCACGGGTGCCGAGGACCAATGCGCGGTACAGCTGCTCAAGGTCGTGAGCGGGTGGGTGCGGTTGGCCGTGGAGGTCCACAATCTGGGTGCATTCTCGGAAGCCTGGGAACCTGGACTGGAGGGTGCCGGAGGAGTCGAATGCCAGGGAATGACCATCAAAGACGAGGTGGTCGTTCCCGCCCACCGCGTTGCAGTAAAAGACCGGGACCCCGGCGGAACGGGCCACCTCGGAAAGCATGGATTCGCGGCGCGCGGGTTTTCCGATGGTGAACGGGGAGGCGCTGAGGTTGAGAATGCACTCTGCGCCTTGCTGGACGAGGGAGTCGACGGGGGAGATCCCGTACAGGGGGCGGGGCAGATAGGGTTCAGTCCAAATGTCTTCGCAAAGGGTGATCCCGACCTTTTTTCCCGCGATCAGGACCGGAGCGACTGCCGCGGGAGGTTCGAAGTAGCGGGCCTCGTCAAAGACGTCGTAGGTGGGGAGCAGGGATTTGAAAACTTTCTGGATGGGGGCGTTTTTCTGAAGGACGGCAGCGGCGTTGCGGAATGGGCGTCCGGTTTGGGTATGGAAATCGACGTAGCCGACCACGAGCGGAACGGACCCGACCTCGGCAGCGAGGGCGTGGAGGGCATCCAGATTGGCGGGGACAAACCCGGATTTGAACACGAGGTCCTGCGGGGGGTATCCGGTGAGGGCCAGTTCCGGGGTCAGCACACAGTCGGCGCCTTCTGCGACGAGTCGTTGATACGCCGAAAGGATCAGGCGCCGGTTGGTGTCGAAATCGCCGACGGTGGGGTTGATTTGTGCTAGGCCGACTTTCATGGGGCTCAATGGCTTTGGCGTCCGGGTTTGCGGACGGGAATTTCGAGGCTCTCCCGCCAGCCGGCGCCGGTCTCGTAGAATGCCCGTTCGACGAGGTGTCGGAACAGCCAGAAAAGAGAAGCGGCGCAGAAAGCGAGAAAGACAGTCAGTAGGAAAGATCGGAAGAAGCCGTGGTCCATGGGACGGGGTGGCTTTGTCAGGAGAACAGGCTGGGAACAAGCGGGAAAACGTGCCGGATGCCTCCAGCGGGGAGTTCTTTTTGGCGTGGTGGCGATTGAAAAAGCTCAGGAATTGGCCCGGAAACGGCTTTTCGATGGGGCATGACACCGGGGCTTGACCTGATTGAGCGAGAGGAGTGGCGGGGAAGGAAGGGATCGGGTTGCGGATTGCTTGGATTGCCGTTCAGAATGGGGCCCGGCAATTAAGTATGGGGAAAGCAAATGGATCAGCGATTGGGGTGGAAATCGGGGTTTCTGGGGCCAAGGCTGTGCATGTGCGGCAGTCGGGAGGACGCGTGGTGCTTGAGGGCTGCATGGAGGAAGAAGGCGGCGCGTTTTTTTCCGGAACGGCGTCGGAGCGGGGAGCGGCGTTGAGGCGTTTGGTGAAGGGGGTGGGTGGGGGGAGGAAGCAGGTGGGAGTGGCCCTGTCGTCGGGGACGATGTTTCTGAGGCTTTTTGAGCAACCAGAGACGCCGGTTGCGGCGTTGCGGGAGGCGATGCGGTTGAACGGGCCGGTGTTGTTTAACCAGGATTGTCGGGGGTATCTGATGGACTGTGGTTTGGTGGACCGTGCAAAGGCCTCGGGCGAGGGAGTCAAGCGGCGGTATCTGGCCGGCGGGATTTTGCGTTCGGAGGTGGAAGCATGGTCGGAGGCGTGCCGGATGGGCGGTATGGAGGTGGGGTGCATCCAGATTTCCTCGGTGAGCACCCTGAACGCGTTTGAGCACGCGTGTCCCGAGGCGTTTGGCGGGGGCGGTTTTCTGCTTTTGGACTTGGGGCAGACGGGGTTTACGATCATGGCGGGGAGTGGCGGGGAACTGATGCTTTTGAGGGTGCTGGAAGGAGGGGGGCGCGCGCTGATGGAGGAGTTGTCTGCGGGTGGGGCGGTTCCTGAGTCTCGGGTGTTTGCGGAGTTGGAAGGAGCCGGGATGCGGGATCGAGTCCGGTTGGGGGTGGCGGGCTTGGTCCGGCAGGTGCTGGCGTCGGTGGGGTTTCTGGAGTCGCGGGTGGGAGGGGACGTGACGCGGGTGCACGTGAGCGGAGGCAAGTGGGGGGGGATCACCGGGGTTTTGAGCGAAGAATTGCAGATGGAGTGCGTGCCGTGGAACCCCTTGGGAGACGGGTTGTCTTCCGGTGCGCCGGAGGGTTTGCATGCGGCGTGTGGAGCGGCGCTGCAGGTTTTGGGGGTGCCGGCCGTGGCCGGTTAGGGAGCGGACAAACGCGGGACAAGGCAGACACAACCATGGCGATCCGGCTGAATTTTCATCATGAGATAGATCGGCGCATGCAGGCCCGGAGGCGGGACCCGCTGAAGCTCTCCCTGTTTTTTCTCGGGGGTTTGGTGGTGTTAATGGCGGGGTTTTATTTCTACGAGGCGGAACGTGTGGCGGGCGAATTGCAGGGGGTGGAACGCCGGAGGTTTGACCTTTCGCGGTTGGAGGCGCGCGCGGTGCAGGCGTCGAAGCTGGATGAAGAGTTCCAGAAAAAGGCGCGGCTCAGTGGAACTCTGGTGGAGCGGATGGAGGAACGATTTTACTGGGCCCCGTTTCTGGAGCGTCTGGCGCGTCTGGTGCCCGGGGAAATGCAACTGACGCGGATCAGTGGGGAGACGCATGGGGAGGACAGACGGTGTCAGGTGAGTGTGGAGGGCGTGGTGGGCGGCGCCAGTCCGAGGGAAGTGGCGGAGCGGTTCCGCGCGGAGGTGAAAAACGCGGCATCAAAACTTTACCGGGAAGCTCAGGCGGATTTCAGGGCGCTGGAAGAGGCGCCTGAGGCCGCGGACGGCCGGCACCCGGTGGTTTTTCAGATCCAGGTGCAGTTTGTGGCCGGCAAGGAATTGCCCAAGCCGCCGCCGCCCAGAGTCAAGAAAGTCCGGCCATGAAACTTGAGAAATCAGAGTTGGAGAAGTTGCTGTTGGGCGTCCTGCTTTTTGGCGGGGTGGCGTATGCGTATTGGGCGTTTCTGCTCAGCCCGTTGCACTCCAAGGAGGTGCAGGCGCGGTTGGCCGGGGTGGATCTGGACCGCAAACTGAAGGACGCGCAGGAAAAGGTGGCCAAAGGGGATCGCGCGACCCGGGAAGGCCCTGGGGTGCAGCAGGTTTTGGATCAGGTAGCGGCGATGGTGCCCGAGGGGGCGCCTGTGGCGTGGTTTCCGTCTCAGGTTTCAGCGGTTTTGCGCGACACCGGAGCCGGCAAGAGCGCGGTGCGGCTCATTTCTGAGAGCCCCGAAAAGGGCGTGGAAGGGTTTGTGCGGACGGTATGGGCGGTGGAGGTGCCCCGCGCGGAGTTTGTGCCCCTGATCCGCTCCGTGGCCGCGCTGGAGGACGGGCATCCCCTTCTGGAAGTGACCTCGCTGGGGATCGAGGGAATCCGGGAGGATCCCGAGAAGGTTCGCGCAGTCCTGGGGCTCAAACGGCTTGTGAAGAAATGAAAACAACAATGTGGATTCTTCTGTGCTGCAGCGTTCTGTGCGGGGGGGCAGCACACGCGGCGCCGGAGCCGGGTGCATCGGTGCCGGCTTACGAACTTCGCCGTCGGTCGGTGTGCGAGTTGCCAGACGGTTTCCGGTCCCCGTTTTTACCGTTGGGTTGGAAACGCCCGGTGGATGCGAGTTCTGTTCCGGTGCCGGTTGCGGCGGCTGCATTTTCGGAGAAAGACTTCCAACTCACCAGCGTGCTGCTGGGGAGTCCGTCCCTTGCGGTGATCAATGGTCGGTCCTACTCGGAGGGGGAATATGTGAAAACAACGGCGGCCCAGCGTGGGTTGGGGCGGGTTCAAGTTCAGAAGATTGGAGACGGTTTGGTGGTACTCCAGACGGGGGGACGTCAGCTGACGATCCGCCAGCGGCGGAGCGACCTGCCTGCCGGGCGGCCCGAGTTGGAGGTGCTGAATCCTGACCGGTAGCGGCTGGGGACTGGTGGGCAGTCCCGGCGGGAAAGTTTCCAGTGGTTCGGGCGTTCGAAGGGCGGCGCTCTGGAGTGGGCGGCCGACGCGCGTCAGAGGCGCCGGAGCATCTGAAAATGCGGGCCAACGGTTGGGATCTCGAACCGGTCGCCAATAATTTCCCAGCCAAGTTTGGAATAGAACCCAAGTGCGCTTTCCCGGGCATTGCACCAGAGGGTCTGGATGGAGCGGTTCAAGGCCGCCGAACAACAGGCCTCCACCAAGAGCCGGCCACAACCGCGGCCCCGGTATTTCGGGTGCGTTGCCATTCCGCGCAGTTGGAACGCGGGTTCCGGCGGGTCGCCCGGGAAGGGGGCCTGAAACAGGGAGGCTACGCCAACCAACTGGCCTTCCAGAAAAGCGCCCAGATGCAGGGTGCTCGGATCCGAATCCCCGTCGAACACTGCGGATTCCGGGGGAAACCCCGGGCGCAGAACCTCCAGGCGGATGGGATGGGTTTCTCGGGCGGACAGGAACCGGATGGCGCCGGTGCGTGAAGGCGGGTTCACTGGGGAGGCGGGAGCCGGGCGGACTGCCATGCGAGGAAACGCCAATGGCCGTTTTCGAGCCGCCACACTCCGAGGAAGGATAGGGTGATTGGGATGGCGGGTTGGCCCACTTCGATTTGGGCGCGGCCGGTCATGAGGACCACATTATTTGAAGCGGCTCGAAACTCCCTGGAGGCGTAGCGGATGGAGTGGTATTTGAGCGAGCCTTCCCGGAGTGCTGCGAGGAAGGATTCGCGAGAGTCCGTTTTTCCATTTGAATGGATGTATTCCAGAGTGCTGGAAAGGAGGGGTTCCAGGGCCGCAGTATTTCCCGAGACTGTGGCAGCGACACGGCGGTCATCTGCGGCGGCAAGATCGGCGAAGGACTCCGCAGCCCGGGTTCGGGCCGGGTAGATCATGCTAATCGCGAGCGCGAGCAGAAGAGTCAGGATCCGAGGGGAAGCCGCATTCATGGGTGTGATGGGTGTGGGCGGGATTAACCGAAATAGGCCGGGGCATTGCCGGGCTTCCATTTGATGTTGCAGCCGATGCTGGGAAACTGCTCGGCCGGAGCGGGTTGGCCAGAGAGCACCGCTTCAATCGCTTCCCGGAGGTGGCGCCCATCGCGGGCCCCCTTTTCAGGTCGGTCTGCGCCCCGGCCGGGCCGCGAATCGTCAATCTGGCCCCGGTAGGCAAGTTGCCGGCTCGGAGAGAATAGGAAGAAGTCCGGGGTGCACGCGGCGGTAAACGCCTTGGCGACCGCCTGCGACTCGTCGTAAAGCACAGGAAAACGGAGACCGGCTGAATCCGCCATCTGGGCGGTGAGTTCAGGCGCGTCCTGAGGGTACTGGAGGACATCGTTGGAAGTGATCCCCACTACGGAAAGGCCCTGTGGTGCGTAGTCCGCAGCGATTTGAGCGAGGGTGGGCTGGATGTGGACGACGTAGGGGCAGTGGGCACAGAGGAAAACGACGAGCACGGGGCGGTCCGCTGGGAGTGAGTCTGAATCCATGGGGATTCCAGAGCGGACATCGGGGAGTTTGAAGGTGGGCATTGGAGTGCCCAAAGCGAGCATAGTGGAGGAGACGGCCATGGCCGGGAATTAAGCCGGGAACTTCCGGGCGACGCAAATCTTCCTGCAAGGTTGACTTCCGGAGACAAAAAGTCAGGTTTCCGCCGTTTATTTTACAGGATGGCCACGACTCTTCTTAAATTGACATGCCCGGACCGGGTGGGATTGCTGGCTCGGGTCACGGGTTTTGTGGCCGGGCACGGTGGGAACCTCAGGGAAGTCCACCAGTTCACCGATGAGCGTGCGGGCCGTTTTTTTGCGCGTCTGGCAATTGATTCGGCCAGTTTGCGTTCGAACGTAGCCGGGTTGCGGTCCGCTTTTGAAGTTCTTGCGGACGAGTTGGGGGCGGAATGGTCTCTGTGGTCCGCAGAGGAACCCCGGCGCATGGTGGTGCTGGTCAGCAAATTGGGACATTGCCTCGCCGATTTGCTCTGGCGCTGGCGTTCGGGGGAGCTCCGCTGCGAGATTCCCTGTGTGATCTCCAATCACGAGGATTTCCGGGAAATGGTGGAGCGGGAAGGTATTCCCTTCCGCTGCGTGCCGGTGGAAGCCGGAAACAAGGAGGCGGCTTTTGGCGAACTGGGCAGGATTCTGGCCGACCTGAGCCCGGACTTGGTGGTGCTCGCGCGGTACATGCAGGTGCTCCCGGCACATTTGTGCGAAGCGCACCATGGTCGGATCCTGAACATCCACCATTCCTTCCTGCCGTCTTTTGTGGGGGCGAATCCTTACCAGAGGGCGTGGGAACGCGGGGTGAAATTGATCGGGGCGACCTGTCACTATGCGACGCCCGATTTGGATCAGGGCCCGATTATCGACCAGGAAGTGACCCGAGTGGAGCACTTCCATTCCCCTGAAGACCTGGTCCGGATTGGGCGCGACTGCGAACGGTTGGCGTTGGCGCGGGGGGTTCGCTGGCATTTGGGAGGGCGGGTTTGGGTGAGCGGGAACCGGACGGTCGTGTTCCGGGATTGAGGGATGAAGTTTTTATTTGAAAGTGGCCTTCTGCATGCTCATACAGATTTTATGAAACGCTGGTTCAATCGAATCCTGACCGGGCTGGTTTTGTGCATGGCGGTTCTCCAGGGAGTGACCAGCGTTCAAGCGGCTCCTCCAATTCTTGAGCCGGTTACCGAGGTGGTCACAGAAGTGCGGCAACGGGTGCCCGTGCTGAGTGCGGATCCTGGGTCAGACACATTGACCTTCAGTCAGGTCCACGGGTTTTTGTCGGGTCAGAGGGTGACATTCTTTCCTGGGATCGGGGCGATTCCGGGGGGGCTGGCATCCGGAGGCATCTATTTTGTCATCCGGGTCAGCGACACGGAGCTGAAGTTGGCCCAGACGGAGCAGGACGCGCTTGGGGGGGCGGGAGCTGGGATCGCGATTGATTTGACTTCGGGAGGAACGGCCCCGTTTTTTCTTGAGACAGAGCCCATTGGGTTGGGGACGCGTGTGACGACCCGGCAGGGGGGAGTTTTGGTGTTGAACGCGGATGGGACGTACACCTACACGCCGCCCAAACGGCTTTTGAGTGCGCCGGGCACGGTGTCGGAGATCTTCAGTGTGACTCTGGGGACAGGGAATGTGGACGGCGGGGGGAGTCGGAAGACGGAGTTGTTGCTGACCGGCGCCAAGGATGGGCCGGCACAGCAGGGGAGAGCGGTTCCGAGTCTGAAGTTGTTTGCAGGGCGGGCGTTGGTGGTTCCGTTGCGGGGAAGCGAAGGGGACGGGGACGCGTTGACCTACCGGGTGACGTCCAGCAATTCCCGGATCCAAGCCCGGGTTAAGACCGGCAACCCGTATTTGAAGCTTCAGGTCCGGCAGACTCTGGGGAGCACGGTCGCGATTGATGGCGAAATGGTGTTCCAGTTGTTCCGGGATCTTGCGCCGAACACGGTGAACTTCATCGCCGGCCTTGCGCAGGCGGGATACTACGATGACCAGATTTTTCACCGGATCATCAAGGATTTCGTGATTCAAGGGGGGGACCCGGGCGGGACAGGAACTGGAGGGCCCGGCTTCCAGTTTGAGGACGAGTTTCATCCGGCGCTCACCTTCTGTACCAAGGGGCAACTGGCCATGGCCAATTCCGGGAAAAGCGGCGGCACCGGCTTTCAGGCCACCAACGGGTCCCAGTTTTTTGTGACCACAGGGACGCAACCCCCTAAGCATCTCACGTTCAAACACACGATTTTTGGCCAGTTGGTGAGGGGGTTCGACATCCTTGCCAAGTGCGAAAATGTGGTCCTTCCGGTGGACGATCCGGCGAAGAATCTGAAGATTGTGAAGGCTGAGGTGCTTGAGAATCATCAGGATGCGGTTCTGACGATTGGCGCATCGGGGGTGGGCGCAGCGACGCTGACCATTGGTGTGAGTGATGGAGTCAATCCGGAGGTGAGACGGACTCTGGTGGTGGAGAGTATTCCGGTGACTGAGAGTGAGCCGGGGTCCGAGAATTTGCGGACTTTTCTGGTGCCGCCAGAGAACGCGGTGGTGCCAAAGCAGACGGTATTCAGCTACAACCTGACCGCGGTCGATCTGGAGTCCGACTACCCGATTTTCGAGCGTGGAATTGTGGCGATGCCCGAGTCGGGTGGGTCAACTCCGAGCATGCGTTCGGGGCAGAGTGCGGATTTGGCCGGACATGGCGGTTCTCTGGTGCAGCTTCTCGGGGAGCCGGGGGTGACGGGGAGTGTGAAGGTGGCTTTTGGCGCGTACGGGATGGACATGAGAAACCGGAACCTGACCCAGCCGGACCGGGGTTTTTTGACCAACTGCGCGACGACGGCTGGCAGCAAAGTGGTGACCTGTGCGAGCACGGCTGGGTTGGTTCCGAACCTGCGGTTGTACCAGATCCAGCCCGATGGCAGCCGAGTGCCGGTTTGGGCGGAGGTAAACGGGGCTTTTACTTGGGCGCGGGTGGAGTCGGTGACCAGCAGCACGGAGTTTAGAATGTCGGTGAATGCGGCGGCGCAGGCCACCGGGTTGACATGGAACGCCGTGGCCTTCCCTGCACCGGGCGTGGATGAAACCGGGGCACTGTTTCCGGAACCTGTTTTGCTCAAGGGGGTGACAACTTCGGTGGGAAGCCAATTGGTTACCTGCCAGAGCACAAGCGGCTTGGCACTAGGAATGAATCTCTACTTTGTGGGAGCGGGAGGCAGTCTGAGTTCGTTTGGGATCAGTGTGGCTGACACGGTGAATGAAACCACATTCGCTGTGCCAATTTCGATCCAAGTGGTTCGGAGCAACGAGACTTGGGTGGCGTTGGTGGCTCCAACAGGGGTCCCTGAATCGGATTTTGCGCTGGCGGAGCTGGGGGTGGGCGGGGCCTCCGTGCTGCTCCAGCCAGAGCGTCTGAAGGCAGTCCGCGGCGTGCCGGTGACTAACCAGACTCTGACCGGTTTTGTGATGGCCGATCCCAAGGGCGTTCCCTCTGATTTCACGGCCAGAATCCTCTGGGGCGACGCTTTTGGGAGTGGCTCGGGGCGCCGGGCAAGCATCAACAGTTCGGACGATACCGACCCCGCAACGCGGCCGGTCATCGCACCCGATTTGACCAGTCCAAGACTCGGCGCGATGGCGGTGCGCGGGACCCACACGTACCAGAAATCTGGGGTTTTCCCGCTGGTGGTGGACTTGATGGACTCCAAGGGACTAAACCGGCGTTCTGTGGGCGTGGTGCGCGTCGGTGAACCCGGGGCATTGGAGATTCAGGCCAACGTGGTTCAGGTGCGCAGCGCCCAAATCCAAAACCGGGTCCTGGCCACTTTCCGGGACCCAGCCGGGGGCGGCGACCCGGCCGGGTACCGGGCCGTGATCGACTGGGGCAACGGAGTCCGGTCTTCAGGAAGCATTTCGGGCAACAAAGCCGGGGAGTATGTCGTTCGGGGTACTCACAAGTACCAGGATCCAAAACTCTACCCGGTTTCGGTGCGGGTCTGGAAGGCGGGTCAACCCGCCACGGAGGTGGTGGACTGGGGGATCGTGAACGCCGTTGGATTTACGGGGACACCGCATCTCCCCCCGTTTCCCCAAGCGCGTTTGGTGGCTTTTTGGGCAACGCAGGTGCAGACCCAGCAGGTGTTTACTGCGGCTGATCGGGGTAAGTATCTGCTCGGGGAACTCGTGATTCTCAACCAGGGGCGCATTTCCTCCAAGGACTACAAGGTGAGTTTTTACGTTTCCTCGGACAAGGATCTGTCCGCAGATGACGTTCCGCTTTCCATCCGGGTGGGGACCACGGATTTGAGGGAAATCCCGTTGGCTGCGCTCAAAGCGCAGCAGGGGGTGCGTCTGCCGCTCGTCAAAGGGGCGGCAACCGATTTCCGGTTGCGAGTGCCGGAAACCGTGTCCACGAGTGGGAAAAACATTTTGGTGAAGCTCGACTACAGTGATCCCTTGGCGGACGCCAGTCCGGCAAACCGGAAGATCATGGTGGCGGGACCGTTGCCCGGGTTTTAGCGAGGAGAAGAAAAATGAAAGTTTCAAAACAGCCAAACGCAGGGCGGAGATCTGGGAACGGAGCCATTGAGGTGCTGGAGTCCCGGATCGCCCCGGCAACGCTGGTAGATGCGCGAACCGTGACCTACAAGGACTTGGATTCGGGCGGTTTGGTGACGGTCAAGTTCTCCAAAGACATCTTCGACAGCGTGGAAAAGGCCAACCGGGTGCTGAAGTTTTCCTCGGGATCCGTGATCGGCGAAGCGGAGCCGTCTGCCGCCGGACAGAGCCTGCAGTTGGTGAACATTGCGGCTTTGACGGAAGGGAACAGCAACGTGGCGCTTGGGGTGTCGATCAGCATCGAGGAGCAGGGCGACTTGAAAGCGGACGTGGGGGCCATCTACGCCCCTCAAATTCCGCTTGGTTCGATTTCAATCGACGGGGATCTGGGCCGGATCGTAGTTGGCAACGCGTTTTTCAAGACGGGTTTGACGTCATTGAAGGTGGGATCGCTTGGGGCCAGAGGATTGTCCACCCAGATGCCGGACTCCAACCCGAACTCAATTTCGGGTCTTGAACCGAGTCTGGTGAGCACTGTGACAGGGGCGCTGGGGTCTCTCACGGTCCAGACGGATGTCTTGGATGCGCGTTTTCAGGTGCTCGACTCCACGGTGGGACCGGGGAACATCGGGTCGGTCAATGTGGGTGGAAAAATTTCCGGGCTCACCCAGTACGTTCAGGTCCAGGGACAGTACACGTGGCAAAATGCCAAGCTCGATGCAGAGGCGCGGGGCGGGCGTTTGGCTGTGCTGAACACGGGCCCTGAGCAGACGCTGATCACCACCCTGGGGTTCACGGGCTGGATCGGGCTGACCGACCGCGGCACGGAGGGAACCTTTAAATGGGTCGACACCATGGGGTCCCAGAACGGGACTTCCACCTTTGTGGATGGAAGCACGCTTGGGGCCACGACCAACTGGAATTCAGGCGAGCCTCGTGTCCAGCCCACGTCAGGAAACCGCGCTCTGACCGCCGTGGCCGCACCTCTGGTCACATTCAACTCCGGGTTGGCGGCCAAACTGGAAGTTCAATCTGTTAGTGAGGGGTCGGATGTGCTGGTGTTCTCCGGAAACCATGATTTGGCAACGGGCCAGCAGGTGGATTTTCTGGTGAGCGGGGGTGCGGCAACCGCCCCGGGGGGCTTGGTGTCGGGCGGCACTTATTTTGTGATCGTGGAAGGCACTGACACTGTGAAGCTCGCCAGCAGCCTTCAGAACGCGAATGACGGGATTGCTCTGGACCTCCAGGATGTGGGTTCCGGGGGATTTGCCCTGCAGGCGGCAAGCGCAGCCGGGGTGAAGCCTGAGACCAACAAGATCACTTTTTCGGCCCCGCACGGATTTCAGACCGGCCAGGTGGTGGACTACCTTTCCCGGGGCGGATTGACGGGGGTGACGGGGTTGACGGACCTCCAGAGTTACTTTGCGGTGGTCATCGATGACCGCACCATCCAGTTGGCAACGAGTGTGGACAATGCCACCGCACAAAATCCGGTGGTTGTCGACATTCAGGGATCTGGCGAATCGGCATCGGAGGCATTCCAGTCGGGGGTGTCGGTTGGAGTGAAAGTGGACAGCGATAAGATCACTCTGGCGGCGGACCACCAACTCAGCACGGGGGACCGTGTCCTGTACAAAATCGGGACTGCTGGGGTTGCCATCTCGGGCCTGCAGGATGGGGAGACTTATTATGTCATCAAGTCAGACAACCGAAGCATTCGGTTCGCCACGAGCCGTGCAGACGCGCTGGCCGGGATGGCTGTCAATCTCACCGCGGCGGGTTCCGGTTCGGCGCAGGTTTTGGAGATGGTCGATGAGGACGCTGTGGCGGTTGTGAATGGAGGCAAATGGGTGACCCGCGGTTTGACCGACACCGCCGGGTACGTTTTGGAGACTCAGGCAAACGGGGCCATTCGCGCCGATGGAACGATTGGGACTGTGGTCGTGGGAGGAAAGATTCAGGGCGGCGCGGCTGACGCCTCCGGGATCGTATTTGCCCAGAGAGGCCTTGGAAAAGTGACGCTCGGTTCGAACATTGAGGGCGGCGCTGGAGCGACCTCCGGCGTGGTGCTCAGCAACGGGGCGATTTCCAGTGTGACCATGTCCGGGGATCTGCTGGGAGGCGCGGGGACCAACAGTGGTATGATTTCAGGAGCTTCCATCGGTTCGGCCAGCGTGGGATCTGTCCAGGGTGGCGCCGGGGCCGGTTCCGGCCTGCTCCAATCTGGCTCTGGAACCACCAGCGGCTTATCGGTGCAAGGTGCATTGAAGGGAGGAACCGGTGAGGCGAGCGGTCAGGTGAATCTTGCGGCGGTCAAGACCGTGAGTCTGGGCTCGGTGGAGGGTGGCTCGGGAGAGATTTCAGGCAGTTTGCGTGTGACGGGTGGAAACTTGGATGCTCTGACGGTGGCGGGTCGACTCACGGGTGGCGGTGGGGTTTCGAGCGGCGTGGTTTTGGTAACTGGGGCACTCGGGTCGGTGCGGATTTCAGGGAACCTGGAAGGGGGGGGGGGCGCGGACTCCGGAGTCGTCTCCAGTGGGGGCGCTTTGGGAACCGTGGTGGTTTCCGGAGGCATTCTGGGGAACGGAGCGGGCAGTGGGGTGATCAAAAGTTTTCAGACGATCAGGTCCGTCAGCATCGGAGCCAGTGTGGTGGGGGGGGCGGGCGTCGGTTCGGGCACGATCCAAGCCGGAGCCGACATGGGTTCCGTGACGATTGGTGGCAAGCTCAAAGGCGGCAGTGGAAGCGGATCGGGCTCGGTTTTTGCGGGAACCTTGGGTCAGGGGTTGCTGGGGCGGGCGGAGGTAAAGCTGGCTGTGATTGGAGGAACGGGGACCAATTCAGGCTCCATCAGCGCTGTGGGCAGAATCGGCACCCTAGTGCTCGGAGGAACCCAGACCGGGTCCGATGAGGAAGTTCTGGGGGCGGCGCTGGTGGGCAACGCCCAGTCTTCTGCGGTCAACTCCGGGATGATTTATGCGGGTGCTGGGATGGGCAGCGTCACGGTGAACGGAAGGGTGCAGGGCGGTGGGGCATCCCAGAGCGGAAGCATTGTTTGCGTTGGAAAACTGGATGCGTTGACCGTGAATGGCAGCGTGGTCGGAGGCAGTGGCGCCCGTTCCGGATCCATCTTTGCTCAGGATTTTTCGGAATTTGAAACGGAGATCGCGGGCGGCATGGGTAAAGTGGTGATCACGGGCGCATTGATGGGCGGGGGCGGAGCGGAGTCAGGGCGTCTGGAGGCGGCAGGATCGGTGGGCAGTATTTCGGTGCAGTCTGTCTCCGCTGGTGCCGGCGCAGAAAGCGGGGGGATTGAATCCGGCACAGGAGCCTTTGAGTCAGGAAATGTAGGTTCGATTACGGTGACCGCGGCGCTTACCGGTTCCACGGTTGTTGTGGGGGGGCGCTTGGGAACACTGACGGTGGGGACTCTGTCCGGCGCGACAGTCCGGGTTGCAGACGATCTGGGTGCGCTGAATGCAGGTGGGTTGCTCAACAGCACGGTTTCGGCCCGTGGCCAGGCCGCTCCGCGGAGCGCCACCACAGATGTGGCAATTGGCGGGGTGACGGTGACCGGGAATGTGACCGATTCGCGGATCCAAGCCGGGCACAATCTTGCCGGTGCAGCTTCTAATGTGAACGCGCAGATTGGGCGGGTGAACGTGGGTGGTAACTGGGAGAACAGCGATTTGTTCACGGGTGCAGAGAAAGGAAACGCCGGAGCCCTCTCAGTGAAGGGCACTGTGACGGACTCTGAATTGCGCGTGGGCGGAAGTTTGGCCTCGTTCACCGGCGGAGCCGTCTCCAGAAGCGTGGTGCGAGCTGGGAACGACCTTGGGTCAGTGACGGTGGCCAGTTTGCTCGAGAGTACGATTTCTGCGCGTGGCCAAGCGGCACCGCGGAGCGTCACGACGGATGTGGCAATTGGCGGGGTGACAGTGACCGGGAACGTGACCAATTCGTTCATCCAAGCCGGGCACAATCTTGCGGGAGCTGCTGTGAACGGGAATGCGCAGATTGGACGAGTGAACGTGGGCGGGAACTGGGAGAACAGCGATCTGGTGACGGGCGCAGACCGGGGGAATGCTGCGGCGTTCAGGGTGGTGGGCA
>CAIURC010000019.1 GCA_903901425.1 uncultured Spartobacteria bacterium
ATTTCGATCTCCAGGCCGAACCGCGAGCGGATGGCCGGATCGATTTTGTCACGGTGGTTGGTAGCACCCACCACCCACACAGTCCGCTGCTTGGTGAAGCCGTCCCACTGGGCGAGGAAGGTTTGGACGATTTCCTGGACGTAGCTATCCGTTTCGAACGAGTCCCTGCTGGCGAATACGCCTTCGCATTCGTCGACAAAAAGAACGGCTCGCTGACACGCCAAAGCGTTTGTCCACACCTGCTTGGTGTGCATGGCGCTCTCGCCGATATAGCGCCCCTTGAGTTCGGCCACCGTGGTAGCGAAGAAGGTGCAGCCCATGGTTTCCGCCAGCCGCTTGGCGATAAGGGTCTTCCCGGTGCCTGGTGGCCCATACAAAAGCAGCCCCTTGGATGCCGCAGGACTTCCCGTAGCGAACTCCATGGCCGATTGGAACAACTCATCTTTGATCTTTGGATCCAGCACGACACCCTTCCACGCATCTTTCTTCTGATCCCACTCGCGCTTCATGGCACGCACCTTCTCGGCTTGCTCCTCGGCAAGGATAGCCTCGCACCGCCATGAAAACTCGTTCAAAAGCGGCTGCAATTCGGGATCCATCGGGCGAACTGCTTCGTTCGTAACCCCATAGGGACGCAACCACATGTTCATTCGGCCCGAATCCTTGAGGGCAATGGCTGCATGTGTCGTCGTTCCAGACGTTATGCGCCTCCTAATCAGCACAAAAAGCCGACCCTCCGGCGGCGCCTGACAGATCTTATCAAAAGGCACCGGGGACTGGGAGTTCATGTCGATCTTCCACCGCCCGGATGAATTTTCCTGCTCAGAGATTATCCACCTCCCGGTGTCCTTACATCTGGATTCGACTCGGACGAGCGTGATGAGGTTTGAAGCATGAAACACATTCCGACGGAGAATGTGGTAGAAGAGAAAGGGAAAAGCCGCTACCGCCCCGAACTCCATAATCATGACCTCCGTGGGGTTCCATCTGCGGCGTTCGGCGCCATGTGACAGAAACAAAAAGGCCACTCCAACGGCCACCCAAAAAGAGGCCAAGAGGAATGAGGAAATGATCTTTCCTGGAAAGACTTCTTTGACGCACCTGAGCCCAGCACTCACAGACCAGAAGTCTCGAATCAGGATCTTATGGATCTTCTGATGCAGATCTGGCGTCTGATTCAACGGTGGGGGCGTTGCCGGTCGATATGCTTGCGCGGCGTACATATGTTTCTTGTTTCGTGTTTCTCACAGAAAACCAGAAATGCAACCCTTTTCGCGCCGACGTCCATCGGTTCACTCAAATGAGGAGTGAGATTTTCCAGAGAGCCTGCTTGAGCCGGGAATCGGCCTCATTTGCAGCTGCCGCTTCCAGATCCGCGTCATTTCTTGTTCAACCGGGCCTTGGCCCTGGCGGCTTCAAGGCCGTGGCGCATGGCATTCATCGTCTCGTTAAACCCGGTGTCTGGCACTCGGTGCGCCGTTTCGGGGGAGCCATCCGAATTGGCGGCGTTCTGGAATGTTTTACCGAGGGCGCTGAGAGTCATCGGGCCAGCCGTTGCGAGGCCATCTGCAAACCGCTGACCGAAAGATTTACCACCGCCACCACCACCTCCTCCTCCGCTGCCGCCACCACCACCTTTTGAATCCGTTTGGTTGCCGTCGGCCGTGGCGTTGTTTTGAGGGCCATCTTTGTCCCCGCCTCCTTGTTGTGGCAGTGGTGGCGGCACACTTTTTGGAAGTGGTGGCGGCACACTACTCTCTGCAGAACCCGAAGCACTTGCATCTAGCCCTCCGGCTCCCCCTGCGAGTGCCCCGGCGCCAGCCAATTTACTTGCAGCCAGGAAGCCTGCGGTCGACAGACCAGCGCCTGCGGCGCTCATGGCAGCGTTTGCGGCACCGGTCACCATGCTCTGCGCGATCGATGCACCGCTGGTCACCATCTTTTGGAGCGCATACGCCCCACCAATCATGCCCACCAAGATCCAAGCGAGAATGAGTAACGCGCCAACTATAGCGATGAAGAGCGTGCCCATATATTGGAACGGCATCGTCTGCCCATTTACAATGGAATCCAACACCCGCCCTCCAGCCCCAGAAACACCCATCGAAACCGGGGTTAATATGGTACGAACGGTGGCCATGACCGCCCGCGTGAGCGAGATGGTGCCAATGTTTACAAAGGCCCACCCCAGAGGCCACAGCATCACGCCAATCATCCCGGTGCAATAATTGATGGCCTGCGTCCGAAAATAGCCCGTCAGCAAACCGGCGATAAAGACCGGCAGGAAAATCGCTCCAAAGCGGATGATGACCTGCTGCATGAGCAGCATGACAGCCATCACAAGGGCGCTGACCGCCAGAAGGACGTAGATGATCAGGCAAAAGATCATGCGTAACAGGGTCCCAAAAACCGTATAAACGCCGTCCCGAACGCTATTCATGGTATTGCTCACCCACCCGCCGATCCGCTCCATGACACCAGGCTGCCTTGTGGCCGCATCCCATTCGTTCCCCAAAGCCTCCCTGAGTGACGCAAGTTGACTCACGCTCAAACCTGGGTTGGCCCGCATGTATGCCTCCTGCCGGTTGGCGATATACGCATCCCGGCTCATCGTGGTGGCGTCCGGGGCGGTGCTTTCGTTCACGGAACCCCTTGCCGTTGGCAAAAATGCAGAGGAACTCTCCCAGATTTCCTGCACCACACCCTTGAAGTCTGTCCCCCCCATTTCCTGCGCCATCGCCTTACCGATCTCCATCCCCTTGGGCACAACCTCGTTGATCGAACCGATCGCCACCGCGGCCAGAATGGCCAACACGAATGGCCGGGCATATTCGCCGATGTCAAACCGACCGTTCTGC
>CAIURC010000020.1 GCA_903901425.1 uncultured Spartobacteria bacterium
AAGCGATCTTATGATACCAAAAGCAGCATGCATTTGGATTTTAGGAGAGGGGCACAGTGCGTCTCTCCGATCCGCAGGCTCTACGAGCCGGAGGCACCGCCTGTGTGCGTTGGTGTGCTCCTTGGTTCCGATGGGCAGGGTGCGAGCAAGTAGCCCATTCTCAACACGGCCGAGACGGCCGTTCCCCCTTCTTTTGCGCTGTAAAGTCCAATTGCAAAGTGGCGATCTTATGAGATAGATTTTCAGCAACCCGCAGGCGGAGCGCTGAAAATCTCAATGCACTCTCTGAACTCGACGCTGGTTTTCACAGCGGTTCGCCTCCTTCATTGAGGATGCCGAGGTAAGCGGCATAAATGAAAACGCGGTTGCGGCGTTGACCGGTGAGTTCACGAGCTATACCAGCGGAAACAAGCTTCTGCATGGCTTTACCGGCTGTTGGGAAGCTTATCTGGTGCTGGCGGCAGAGGTGACCGAGAGTCAGGACGGGTCGTTCGCGCAGAGCGGCAAGGACGCGCAGGGTATTTGCGGCAGAGCGGCCGGTCGCAGCTATTCGGCGGGTGTCCTCTTCGAAGAGATCCACGAGCCGGCGGGCGGTCTGAACGGCGCTGTGGGCTGTGGTTTCCACGCCTTCCAGAAAGAAATCCACCCATGCTTCCCAGTCGCCCTTGGTGCGAACGCGGTCCAGCAGCTCGTAGTATAAGGAGCGGTGTTCTTTGAAGAACAGCGAGAGATAGAGTAGTGGTTGCGCGAGGAGGCGGCCGTGATGGAGCAAGAGGGCAATGAGCAGACGGCCGAGGCGGCCGTTGCCGTCGAGAAACGGATGGATGGTCTCGAACTGCACATGGGCCAGCGCGGCTTTGAGCAGTACGGGCAGACCTGTGGCATCTTCGTACAGAAAGGCTTCCAGTGCGGCCATGCAGGGGTCGACCTCTTGCGGAGGAGGCGGGACGAATCGCGCATTCCCTGGCCGGGTTCCGCCAATCCAATTCTGACTGCGGCGAAACTCTCCGGATTGCTTGTCGCTGCCACGGCCTTTGGACATGAGGGCGGCGTGCATTTCGCGGAGCAGGCGATTGGAGAGTGGGAAGCCCTCCCGAAGCCGCGACATGCCGTGTTCCAAGGCTGCGATGTAGTTGGAAACCTCAACGACATCATCCATGGGACTGACGGGGACCTCTTCCAACTCGAAAAGCAAAAGATCGGAGAGCGAAGACTGGGTTCCTTCGATCTGCGAGGAAAGAACAGCTTCGCGCCGGACATACGAATAGAGAAACAAGTGCGGATTCGGCAGAAGCGTGCTGATGCTATCCAGTCGCCCAACGGCCAAGGTGGCGCGCTCCAGCAACAACTGGCGCGCGCCTCCGATCTCCAGAGGAGGAACAGGCGGCAGGCGATGCGGCACGAAGGCACGCACCTGCTCTCCCGCAGTGGCGGTTGTGATATAGTGGCCTGTGGCGTCACGATTCATGGTATGAGCCTTAAATAAGAAATCCTCTTATTAAAGAAAATAGTATTTTTATTTAATAAGAATGAAATAGACTGCAGCCTGACCATTCGTTCCCAAATGGCCATGTCCTCTGGAGCGCGCTGCTGACCTTCGTCTGCTTCATCGCCACCGCGCTTGTGGCAAAGCGATTCGGAGTGGATTTAATTCCCT
>CAIURC010000021.1 GCA_903901425.1 uncultured Spartobacteria bacterium
CACTGCCGCAGCGGCCACCGTCCTTGGATACTTCCTGTTGCACGCTGCAGCCGACCACCTTTTGAAGGAGTGCCTGCCCTCCTATTCCCCGGATCGCCACCCGCTCGAGTACGGCGTCATGGGTATCGTCGCGCTCCTCTTCTGCGCCGTCCTTGTTTTCCAAGAACAACTCCCCGCATGGGGCTCCAGATCCGTCCTGCGCCACCTCTATGTCTGGACCAGCCGCGGATTCGGTACCGGATTCACCGGTACATTTCCGGAAAAAGCCTGAAACCGCCACGAACCACCACACATGAACACACTCGACACCATCCCGTCCGTTCAAAACACCGGTTCAAATCAACCGCTGGCAGACGCAGTCCTCGCCGCAGCCCGTACGGCCTGCGCCCGGGTTGCCCCACTCTGGCCCCTCAAAAACTTCGTGGCCGTCAATCCGTTTCTCGGCGTCACCGACCTCTCATTTGCCGAGGCCTGCTCCCTCTACTCCAAACTCATCCCTGCCGGGATGCAGATGCAGCCCTCCTATTACCAAGCCAAGCTCGCCTCCGGCGAAATCACCGCTGCCGACCTCGCCGCCGCCCTGAAATCTGCCGCAGAAAAAATCTCGGCTCCCGCCTCCAACCAGGTGCCTGACCCGGAAACACTGAAGCAGGCCGTGGCAGCCTTGAAGGACCAAACCCAGAACGCCTCTCCCACCAAGCACGGCCAGGCTGTTGTCGAGTGGATCAGCCACTTCTGCGCCTCGTATTTCGACGCGGGCCAGTCCACTTGGCGCTCCCCGTGGCGTCACCTCCCACTCTTCACCGCGTGGCAGGAGTTTGCCGCCCTTGACTGCACTCCAGACCGTGCCGGTGTACAGGGCTTCCGCTCTTGGATCCGCAGCCAGCCCACGCATCCCGAAACCTTCCTTGCAGAATGGGTTCCAAAACTCGGCTTTCCCTCAGAACAATGGCCGGACCTCCTCCAAGGCTTGCTCCTTTCGGTCCGCGGATGGGCCGGACATGTCCGGTACCGGGAATGGGAGGCAGGATCCAACCCCGGGGACCGGCTTCTGGACCTCCTTGCCATCCGCGTCGCTTACGAGGCCGGACTCCGGCACCTCACAGGATGTGCGGCATGGGATTTCCAAAAAACCAAACCTGAAACCGAAACCCGGATCGAGCTTCTGTTCCTGATGCAGCTTGCGGAGGAGCACGCCTGGCAAACCCGCCTGTTTACTGCGATCGCCAAAAACCATGGGGGCGCATCCCAACCCCGCGCGGATCGACCTGCAGCACAAGCGGTGTTCTGCATCGATGTCCGTTCCGAGACGTACCGGCGGGCCCTGGAAAGCGTTTCCCCCTGGGTGGAAACTCGCGGTTTCGCGGGCTTCTTTGGTGTAGCTCTCGAATACCTTCCTTTCGGCCAAAGATCAGGAACCGCCCGCTGCCCGGTCCTGCTCAAACCCGGGCACCGCATCCGGGAAGGGATCGCCGGTGGAAGCGCGGATACAGAGGACCAAATCCTGAAAGAAAAGAGGGTCGGCCGCCGGATCAGCCATGCATGGAACGCTTTCCGGAGTTCCGCCATCTCCTGTTTCTCCTTCGTAGAAACGGCGGGTCTCGCCTACGGACTCGACCTGCTCCAGTCTGGATTTTCCACCAAGTCCGCGCCCGCGGGCCCCCCTCCGGGCACTGAACCCCTGCTCACAAGGCACGAAGGCGTCCATGGGGGTGCTGGAATCGCCCTCGGTGAACGAATCCACATCGCCCGCGGCTTTCTCAAAAACCTCGGGTGGCAGGACCGCTTTGCGAGCCTCGTCCTGATCTGCGGCCACGGCAGCGGCACCGTCAACAACCCGTACGGCTCTGGCTTGGATTGCGGCGCCTGCGGTGGCCATGCAGGAGACGCCAATGCCCGGGTCTGCGCCGCGATCCTCAACGATCCCGATGTCCGCAAGACTCTGGCCTCAGACGGCCCTAGCATCCCGTCTGACACTTGGTTTGTGGCAGGCCTTCACAACACAACCACCGATGACGTCACCCTTCTCGACACCCATCGCGTCCCCGCCTCGCACCACGCCGATCTCCAACAACTCAAAGGATGGCTGGATGCCGCAGGCGCTATCACCCGCCGGGAACGGGCCCCGAAGCTCGGTCTGGACCCCCGTGCAAAATCGCTGGACTCCAAAGTCCGGACCCGGAGCAAGGACTGGTCCCAAGTCCGCCCGGAATGGGGTCTCGCGGGGAACGCCGCATTTGTGGCAGCACCGCGGTTTCGCACAGCAGGACAGAACCTCGGAGGCAGGGTTTTCCTGCACGATTACGACTGGCGTTTGGATGCCGACAACACCGTGCTTGAGCTCATCCTCACCGCCCCAGTGGTTGTCGCGAGCTGGATCAACCTCCAATACTACGGCTCCACGGTGAACCAGGCCTGTTTCGGCAGCGGGAACAAAGTTCTCCACAACGTGGTAGGAACCTTCGGGGTTTGCCTAGGGAACGGCGGCGACCTCCAGACAGGGCTCCCATGGCAGTCCGTCCACGACGGGACCCGCTGGATGCACGAACCCGTCCGGCTCCACGTCGTTGTGGAAGCGCCCACCCAACGGATCGATGCCATCCTCCAAAAACATCCCGGCGTCCGCGCCTTGGTTGAGAACGGATGGATCCTCCTCACGGCACTTGATTCGGGCTCCTTGCACAGGCGCGAATCTGGAGGTGTCTGGGCCACACAGGGTTCCGCAAGGAGCTGATCCTCCCCAAGGGCGCGCCCGGAAATTCGGCTCGCCGCTTTGGTCAAAACCGGATAGCGGTATGGCCCATGCGAAAGAAAAACTTCGTGTTGTTTGGGATCACCATGCTTTCCGGCGGGTTCCACCTGTCCGCCGAGGACACCCCCATCCAGAAGGCGATGCAGTACGCCCACAAGGCACCCAAGGGCGAAACAAAGATCGGCGAAAAAATCGCGGAAGGCACCGCTTCTGAGGCAGAAATCGCCAAAACGCTCGAGCTCTACGTTGCAGCCGCAGACTGCAAACCTCCAAAGGGCGACCCCGCCTCGTTCAAAGACCGCTGGGCAAAACTCGTGGCTGCAACCCGTCTTGTGGCCGAAAAAAAACCCGAAGCCGTGGCGGCCTACAAAGATGCCGTGGCCTGCAAGGCCTGTCACAACGAACACAAGGAGCAGAAAAACAAATAGTCGGTCCTCCGAAACCTCTTCCCCTGTTTGGTGTCTAACACAACGCCCGCTTCGCGGTTGTATAAGGCGTCCGCCCCCGGAGCACAGAAGCCGATCCAGAAACCGTCCCATGCCGATGCTCCCACACAATTCCGATAAGCGCTCAGAGGAAACGTCACCCCTGCGACCCCGAGTCGTTCCTCCAGCAAGCCCTTCCTCCAGCATCTGCACAGGTTCTTTCCGGTCAGCAGCACTTCTGTGGGCACTCTTGGCCTCATTCACTCTGCCCGTCCAAGCAGAGGAGAAAGGTTCCATGCCCGCCCCTCCCTCCGTGCCCATCCCGTTGCCGGCAGCCCCGGTCATCCCGGTGAATCCCGTGGTCCCTAAGACCCAAGTCACTCCTGCCGTCCCCACCCCACCCCCAGCCCCTAACGCTCTCACCGGAACACTTCCTCTCACGCTTCCCGCAGGCGCATTGTCCAACAAATCCGCTGCCGAAGTTTCTTCAGGAGAAGGAACCGTACTTGAACGCTGGCTTTCGCAGGTCGACGCCCAGTTCAAGGAAATGTTCGATCGCGACGCCGAAAAACCCTTCCAAGCAGCCATGGAAGCGGCCCGGAAAGCGTATCTCGAGTCTCTCGAATCCTCTTCGAGTCTCGCCTTCCAAGGCAACCGACCCATCGAGGGACAGTCTCTCCGGACCGAGATGGACAAGTTCATTGCAGCCAAACAGATGGTGCCCGTCGAGGACACGGACAACCCCGCTGAAACCGTCCGCTTGGCCAGGGTGAAGTTCCGTTCCGCGGTGAATATTGCCTACAAAGACCGCCTGGCGAACGCTCTCCCGGTATTCCACAAATACGAGGCAGTTCTTACCCAGAACTACGCCACGCTCATCCAACGCCAGATGCGCACGGAGGCAAACCTGCTCAGCGCCAAACGGACCGAAATCAACAGGGCTTGGATTTCCCAGACCAGCCCGTTCTTGGACGATCAATCCATCAAAATCCCGTCTC
>CAIURC010000022.1 GCA_903901425.1 uncultured Spartobacteria bacterium
GCCCGCACTCTGTCCCTCGACAACGCCGGGCTCTGGGCAAAGACCGACCTCAGCCTCAGAGGGGGGGATCTCTCGGTCTCAAACGGATTTACCTCCCTCAGTTCCTGGGCGGAGGATGACGATTCTGGAACCGCCTTTGAGCAAACCCCAAGGAACGCCGACACTAAGCTCTCCAAACGGGGCACGGCGCTTGAGGCCGGAAACACGCTTTCCATCCAAGCTGCAGGCTCGTTCCGGGCAGTGCGGACCGATCTGGTCGGCGAAACCATCCGGATCGGTGCCGGCAATGACATCCAGTTGAACTCGGTCCGGCTTTCGAACAAGGACTTTGATCCCAACCGCGGCGCAGCCATCCTGACCGCCTCCAACTTGGTCAATGTCACCGGTGCCCGGTTTCAGGTCGGTCTGGTCAACATCAACGCTCGGACCATCAACCTCACCGATGTCCGGTTCTCCGAGGGCTCCCGGGTGCGGCTTTTCTGCGAATCCGGCCGCTACACCATCGACGCGCGCCCGGTGGACGGCCGCGTCAACTTCAAGGATGTCAGCTACGGCTCCGAGGATGTGTCCGGTGAACTCGCCAAGGGAGGCGCTTCCCAAGTCCAAGTGCGCCGCCGCTGAACCGTCTTCCGGCCAGGGTACCGACGAAGGGCTTGCCGCCCTCCCGAAAACCCCTACCCTGCCGGGCTGTAACCTGTTGAATGCAGATGAGAGCAACCGTTCTGATTTTTCTGACTCCCCTTGCGGTTGCCGCGCAAACAGCGCCTACTTTCCGCACTTCGGAATCCGCGCTGCGTCAGGCACAGACGGCGACCCAGCGCCAGGACTCCACGCCCTCGATCAACGCCCGGGCGGGATCCAAGGAAGCCGCTCCCGAACTTTACCAAGGCGAGTCCGCTGACGTGGGGCCCCAGTTGATTCTGGTGGAGAAACAGAGGCGGCTCTGGTTCGAGGCAGGCGTCGACACCCAGTATTATTACACGTCCAACCTGTTCCTGACTGAAAAGGAGCGCATCGATACGGACAAGGGACCCACCGAATCTGGGATCTTGCTGACCACGGCCCAGTTTGCGATTGCGCCGGAAGCTTTTCTGATCGGGCCGGGCGAATACAGCATCCGAGCCGGGTACAGGCACCAGACTTACCTCTACGGCCTCGAGAAGACCTCCAGCAAACTCGACGACTTCGACTTCGACGTGAGTTCGACCTACCTCAACCACAGGTACAGGCTCCCGTCCGGTTTCGCCTTTTCGCTCGGCTCGGAGTATAATCGGTTTTTGAGCCATGATGCGGCATGGCGCGAGTTCTACGCGGAGTTTGCTTTGACATGGGGCGTGGAGAAATCGTTCGGATTCGGCGAGAACCATCAGGTGGTGCTCGCCTACTACGGGATGAACCACTTCACCCACACCGATCCGACGCCCACCACCAATGTCAACGACCGCATCGACAGCATTCTGTCCCTGAGTTGGAGCTGGCAGTTTTATCCACGCGTCCTGCTCCAGCCCTTCTACCGGATTCAACAGGTACACTACTGGCGGAGCAATGACCGAGACGACCTTATTAACACAATGGGTGTTTCCATCGCATGGTACCCCACCGATGCCGTGTCCGTCCGCCTCTTCACCAGTTATGAACTGCGCGAGTCCGACGACGAGTTCGTGGACGACTACCATAAACTGGATGCCGGCGGTGGACTCTCCCTGAACTTCCGGTTCTGACCGGCCCAAGGCCTTCCCGCTGCTAGCCTCCGGCCCCCACCGCCTTTTCCCGGCCCCCGCCGAACCGTGGCACCGCCCGTGGCCTCCATTTTGGCTTCGAGAGCTTCTCATCGGCCACGTACTCGAAAAGTTTGCTGACCGGGAACAGGAGGACCCCCGGGATTCCCTGCGCATTCACCCGCATGCTGAAGTCCATGGCGTCATCGAGGAAAAACAGTTTGCCCTTTCCAAACATGCTGAAGCCGTTCCCGACAACCTTCAGGTTTTCGGTCCGGATCACCCCCTGATCGACTTGGAAACCGGCCTCGCCCCAGCGGGCCACATCCATCCCCATCCCGGGCACGATGCCGTTCAGGATGCTGGAGAACGGCCCCAGAAACGGGATCGCGAACACGTTTCCCTCGCTGATCCTGATCCAGCCCTCCCCCTTCATGGTCCGGCCCTCGCTTCCTGCTCCCGTGAACTCGTAGAGTCCGTCCATCAGCCCCTTTGAGTCCTCGTACCCGAAGTACAATTTGGTCAGACTCGAAAAGTCGACCTTTGCAAACTGGATCTTTGCCCGGTGGCCAGGCTGCTTCAGCAGCAGGGAGACTGTGGCGTCCCCAACCACATGCCCCCCAAACAGCACCGCATCCAGCCCTGTGATCTTCAGGTCGCGGCTGGTGAAGAACAGTTTCCCGGTGACCTTAGGCGAACTCAGTTTCCGGTTGAGGAAAACGTAGTCCATCCCCTCGGCGGCATCCACATCCAGCCACAGCCGGGTTTCAGGCCCGCCGGCGCGCAGGTCCACCACCCCGTTCAAGAGCACGTTCGGAGCCTGCCGCACAAAGAGGTAGGGCTCCGCAGACCGCGCAATCACCGGGTTGATCCAATCCAGCACGTCCACGGGTTTCAGCCGCGTCTTGATCCCCTTCAACACCACACGCTCCCCCTTGAGGTCCACCTCCACCTCGCCGCTCCCCTCACCCTCCGTCCGCCTGATCTGAAACGGCCCGATCCCGATCAACCCGGCCTCATACCGGAACGGCGTCTTCAAACCCAGCAAACCCACTTTCCGGTAACTCCCACGGCCGCACTCCAAACGCCCCGTCACACGGGCATTCTCGGGATCCGCCCCATCCGCCTCCAACTCCAGGTGCGGCACATCCTGAAACTCCAGATCCCCCAGCACCCGGCTCAGTTCCCCACGGACTAGCGGCGCAAACACCTCTGGCCGGATCCTGCTCGATAACCGCATCCGGAACCGGTCCGGGGTTCGCATCGCCTCGGCCTTCACCACGCCGGACCGGTGGGCAATCGTCAATCCACGGACGCTCCAACTGCCACGGTCATACGAGAAATCCCCCTGCACCCCCTCAAACCGCACAGACCCGGCCGAGATCCGGTCGGTCTCAAGCCGCCCCAGCAAACGCAGACCGCCTCCGGTCGTTCCTAGCGGTTTCGCCCAGACGGCGTCCAATTCCAGCCGAGCCCGGCCGTGTACATCCATCTCGCGGGACAGAGCCTGCTCCAGAGGAAACACCCGGCTGATCGCCAGCAGATCCAAGGAGGAACGCAGGCGAAAATCGCCCTCCCCCTCCCGCAACTCCCAACGCCCACTTCCTTCCAGACGCCCCTGCCCATCCTGCACCTCCAGTTCCTCAATCGAAACCGTTCCGTCTCTCAGAACAATCCCGGCCCGAATCCCGTTGAAATGCAGGCCGCTGTAACGGAAGCCGCCTGCAGTCAGGCGCAGGTCTGCCTCAATTTCATCCATTTTTTCCAAGTCGCCACTGAACCGGATCTCCAGCCGGGGCCCCACTTTCTCCCAGCTCAAAGCCCTGAGTTTCTCAAGTACGGTCTGGAGCCTCTGCGCAAACGTCCCTCCCCCGTCCGAGGACGCCTCCAGTTTCAAGGCCTGCGGATGCAGCAACCGGCCACTGGCCACGACCGTAACACCTTGGATTTCGGCCTCCAACGAACTCAAAACCAGCTTCTGCGGTGTCAGGAGCAGGCGCCCGCTCAGTTCCGCCACCTGCACCCCCTGCCAACGCCCCCCCTTTTTTCCCTTTCGGTCGTCCGCAAAATAAAGCCGTGCCCGCCTCAGATCCAAAGCCTGAAGGAAAGGCTGTCTCTGCGCCAGTTGGGCATAGTCGACCACCAGAACCACCTCGTCCACCGCCGCCAGAACCCGCTTCCGCTCCGGCCCCTCGTACACCTTCAAGTCCCGGGCCACGATCCCGCGGAATGGCACCATCGCCAACTGACGCATCGAAATCTCCACCCCGCGTTTCTGGAATTCCCCGGCCACAAACTGGCGCCATTCCCGGTTGAAGCCCCGCTTGTAGAAATACCAGCCTGCCCCTAGAAAAGCGGCCAGTATCAGGGCCAGAAAGATGCTCATTGCCCGCCGCGCCATCCCCACAGTCTCCCCGGCACCGATCCCCCGTGGCCAGCGCAATTTTCTTCCCCCTTCCGGGAGCTTGCGCGAACCCGGGCCTCGATTCTAACCTGTTAGTCCACATGAAAGCCCAGTTCCTCCTTCCCCTCCTCCTCAGCGCCGCCTCCCTCACCGCTGCCGACTCACAACCTGCAGACGGTTGGATCCAGATTTTCGACGGGAAATCGCTCCAAGGCTGGAAGGTAAATGAGTCCCCTGAATCCTTCCGGATCCAGGACGGCGAACTGGTCGCACACGGCAACCGGTCCCACCTCTTTTACGACGGCGCCGTTGCCAACCACGACTTCAAGAACTTCGAGCTCAAGGCCGAAATCAAAACCCTGCCGGGTTCAAATTCCGGCGTTTATTTCCACACTGAGTTCCAACCCGACGGCTGGCCTTCCAAAGGCTACGAGATTCAGGTCAACAACACCCACAAGGACCCGAAAAAAACCGCCGGCATTTACGGCATCCAGGACAATTTCACCGCCCCGGCGCAGGACGGTGAATGGTTCACGCTCTACATCCGGGTTGAAGGCAAACGGATCCTGACCAAGGTCAACAACAAGGTCATCTCCGATTACACCGAGGAGGAAAACCCCACCCGCCCGGCTCAGTTCAAAAACCGACTCCTGTCCCACGGCACATTCGCCATTCAGGGGCACGACCCCCAGAGCGAAGTCCACTACCGCTCCATCTCGGTCCGCCCGCTTCCCTAAACTCCGGACAACGGTCGAACCCGGGGCGCTTTGTCCCCGGATTATTCCCCGAACCCAACTCGCCTTGGAGCGTCCCGACACGCCTCGGGCGAACTGGGTTCTGCTCATCCCTGCCTCGCAACCGGGTTCTCCCGGCCGGATTCAAATCCGGATTCCGCCCACCGGTTTCGTCTCTGGCCGGCCCAGTTTCACGTCCAGCACCCTCCATCCCCGGTTCTCAAACCGGAACCGGAACGTGCACGGTGTGACGCGTCCTCCAGACAGCACGAAAAACACCTCCACCTCGGCCTCCTGATCTCCCTGCCTGACGGGGCCGAATTCCAGGTGTTCCGCGCGGAGCAGTTCGGGGTAATCCCTGAGGAACCCCTCCGCCCCACTGGCATCCAGAAACTTGTCGAAAAATGGGAGGTCCGCAGAAACTTTGAGCCACTGCCGCGCACCCATTTCCGCGGGGAGGCTCCGGGCCACCGCCTCATAGAGTTCAAAAGTTTCAGGGTGGGCGCCTTTGCGACTGAAGCGTTGATGGCTCCACACCCCGAGCACGCCCACACATCCCACCGTCCCCAGCAAAAGGATACGGTGCCCGGCTTTCATCCCAGTTCCGTTCCGAGCCGTTGAAGAAAGGCAAACGAGTAGATTCCCGAGCCGTGGCCATCGCCCCAGAGGGGTTGAACGGCGTAGCCGCCGACAAAACCGAGACGCACCAGTTCAAAACTCCGTTCCGTGTAGTGAACCTCGGGCCGGTCGACGTTCCCCAGAATATCTGGTTCCCCGCCGCAGGCGGCACATGGGCAGGCCCGGCGGAGATCCTCCAAGTGGACAAACGACTCCGTGCCATCGCTCCAAGCGATTGCCAGTTCGTCTCCAATGGTCTGGACCTGAGTCAGACTGAGTCGCCCATTCATCACGCGGAGAGCCTCTCTGATTCAGAAGCAGGACGCCAGCCCGAACCTGAACGCCGGCCAAACAGCGCGCTTCCCACGCGCACCAGGGTGGATCCCTCCTCGATCGCCACCTCGAAATCGGAACTCATCCCCATCGACAACACAGGCAACCCAACGCCGAACTCTGATGCCAATGCATCCCGCAACTGGCGCAACCCGGCGAAATACGGCCGTGCGCGCTCCCCCTCAGCAGCGGCGGGCGGGATGGCCATCAGCCCCTCCACCGACACCCGGTTCAAGGAAAGAATCTGCTCCAAACTGGCCCGGATGGATTCGGGCCGGAAACCGAATTTTGAGGATTCAGCCGCCACGTTCACTTCGAGCAGAATCCGGGGGCGGACGCCCGTATCGGCGCTGATGCGCTCCAGTTCCAACGCAAGTTCCAGGCTGTCGATGCCGTGGAAAAGCTCCACAGGCAGGCTGAGAACCTGCCGCACCTTGTTCCTCTGGAGGTGTCCGATGAAATGCCAGCGCACCCTTCCGGGGAGAACAGGAACCTTGGCTTTGAACTCCTGCACCCGGCTTTCTCCAAACAGAGTCTGTCCTGCCTCCAAAGCCTCGACGAGAGCCTCTGGCGGATGCGTCTTGGACACCGCCACCAACTCCACCGAGTCCGGGGGCCGCCCACTTCGGGCAACCGCGGACTCCATCGCAGCCCGGATCTGCGCGAGGTTCTCAGCTACCAGGCTCAAGGCGCGTTCGGGTCCAAGATCACATTGCCAATCTCTCGGAACCCGGTCTGCCCCAAGGGCGCTCTCGGAGCCAGAAATGCCCCATAACCGCGTGGGGTCCCCAGAATTGTTTTCTGGTAGATCACCCCTTCGTAACCGACCGTAGCCGGCCACCTTGGATGAACAAACCGTCCGGAAAATAGGCCGGTGGCGGCACTCACCCCGAAAGTCACTTTCTTCGGGTTTACCAAAGCTGGAGTGGCTGAAACATCGCCAACGAAGACCGTGCTATTCTTGAGGCTAGAGAGGTTGACCTGCGTCGAAAACTCGGTGTTCAGCAAGCTTCCTTTCGTAAAGTTCAGCAACACCGACCCAGCCGGATCCGCAGTCGCCTGACCCGGGATTACCCAAGGGCTCCCCGTGGCAGAAGGCGCCGTATACAAAGCGGCAAGGAGCGTCTGCGGGAATGGACCGAACCCGCTCGGCAGGAGGTTCGCATCGCTCCCGGTGGTCGACTTGTACCAAGTTCCCGTGGTCTTCATGTCGCTGTCACTGGCGGACTGCACCACGCTTGTTCCAAAAAACACCCCCTGAGCGCCAGACCTGCCGGCATACAGCGGCAGGTAGAGCGGCCACGTGTTGTCTTTGCTCAATACCGAAGCCAGCCTCACAAACGGTGAGCCGTCCGCCAGTTTCCCCGTCAAAAACACCCGACCCAACGTGTCCACCGTGGCCGTGCCATATCCGTGCCCAGTCGGCTCCGTGGGATTCGAAAAGGCCAGATCCGAGGTCGGGTTTCCGATCGGAGCCGGAGAAACCGTCAACTGCAATCCGTCCGCGCTCACGGACGTCACCGTGGTTCCCGTCAGGATGTTGGTCCCTGAAACATAGGCATTCTGCCGGATCCCCAGCGTTGCGGCCGTGTCAGTCCCGGTCAACGTGATGACGTTTCCGGAACGCGTCGCCAGCGAGGTGGTGGTGATGCTCCGCGGCGGCACAATAAACGTGAACGGCTTGGTGGGCGCCGCGTACGGCAGGCTCTTGCTGTAATGCGCGCGGTCCGCACTGACGACGCCAGCCACCGGGGTTGTCCCGAATCCTGGACCCGCATCCGTTCCCGTCACCGTGCCCGTGATGCGCCGTGTGCCGGCCGGATTCAAGTCGAGAACCAGATTCAACGTGAGGTTGTCGCGGGCATCTTTCCGCGGGATGAGCACGTTGAGCGTGGCCTGCCCAGCCGCGGGCACCCCGGGCACAAACTCCCCTTTGAAGGGGTAGGCGACTGACCCCACCAGAGGCGCGGTGACCGTCGTGTTCGGATACACCACCCGGCCCAGTGTCAAACGCCCCGAACACACCCCGCCCGCAGTAACCGTGGCCGACAGGAACCCGGTCGAGTTATATGCAAACCCGGCCGCCTTCTGCACCAATCCCGCGTAGTTCCCGGTGATTTCCGTGGCATAGGGACTGGTGACAAAGTTTGCCGTCAGCGTGGCTGCGCTGTCCGGCATCACGAAGTTCAAAGTCCGGGAATTGGAGTTGATCAACCCGGTCCACCCGGAAAACACCAGCCCGGATCTCGAGGAGGAGGAGGCTGTGATCCGGTAGGTGGTGTTCGCGTCCCTCGCACTGGTGGGAAGGAACCCCCGGTCGACCGCCACCCCGGAGGTGGGCGTTGCCGGCGCGCCGTTCACCTGCAGGTTCACCGTGAGCAGGTTGGTTTTCGTGAAGAAAAACGTCCTCACGGCAAGGGGGGACTGGTTGCCGTCCTTGTCTTCGCTATACACACGCAACGTGTTCAAACCAGGCACGATCTCCGCCTGACTGAGCGTTGCCGTCCAGTCGGAGACACTTCCCCGGGGGATCAGGGAACCCACCGGGATCACATGGGGAGCCGCACTGTTGACTCGGTACACCACAGCACTCAGGTCTCGCACATTGTCTGAGGCACTGCCGGAAGCGGAAATCCCCACCACCACCTGCGAAAGCGTCACGCGCTGCCCCGCCTTCGGGGTTGCAATTGTCACGGAGGGCTTCCTGCGGTCCGGCAACCTGTCGTTGTCCGTGATGCTGACCGTGGCCGATCCCTTCTGGGCCGTGACAGCGTAGGTGGCGTTCTCCATAACCGTCGCCACCACGGAAAGCGTGCCATTGTAAAGAGCGTCATCCTTTGGAGCGACCAGCAGATCCACGGAACTGAGGCCCGCAGTCAGGGTCACAGAAGCCGTCCATGCCACCCCTGGAGCTACCGGGAGAACCGCCGGCCTTTGGCTCAGAGTGAAACGGGTGCCGTCGATCACCTGCACCACCTGGGTCCCCGCAGCGAGTCCGGTTCCTGTTACCACCATGCCCGCCCTCAGCCCGGTGGTGTCCGCGCAGGCAAAGGTAAACTCGTCCTCGAATACACACGCGGACAGGGTCACGCTTCCCACCGTGTCGTTCGCGGCAGGATTGATGCTGAAAGCGTTGGGACTCACCGATGTGACCACTGTTCCCGCAGCAATTCCAAGACCGCTGACTTTCATTCCCACCTGCAGTCCTGTCGTCCCACCAGCGCAGGTCACATTCGTGGTGCCGTCCGTTCCCACCTGAGTGAGGGCAAGCCCGGGAATCGTCACCGTGGAAGCAATCGGATCATAGTGGGTACCGGACTCTGCGGACCCGCCCACATCCAGTTGGACCACCGTTGGAATTGGCAGAACCGACTCCTCCAATGTCGCCCCGTTCCTGCGCTCCCGTTTGATGGTGAATTTGCCGGGCCGATAAAAACGGGCGGCAGTCACAGGCTGCAGGGTTGCCGCCGAAAGCGTCACCGTCAGGTTGCTGATGGATGCCACGGTTGTTCCAGGTGCGATCCCAGTTCCAGCCACGGACATTCCCACGGCCAGATCGGAGATGTTGAACTGAGCCGGAGCCGAGGACAGCAGAAGGGCCGTGTTGCCTGCCGTGTTGGTGATCCCGCTGATCCCCTTTGCCTCTTCGATCACCGGTGATCCGCCAGTGGATTCCACAGAGATACTGGGAAGATCGTTGTCCCTCAGGTTGAGCGTGGCTGAACTCGGTGTTCCCAATGCGTACGCGCCAGGTCCGGCTGCCACCGTCAGGTTGATGGTTTCCGTGCCCTCCACCAATAAATCCTCCAAAACATTCACGGGCACCTCCACACTCGAAGCACCGGCCGGGATCGTCACACTGGTCGGCAAAGCCTCGTAGTCAAACCCCGAGGCAGCAGTTCCGGTGGGCGCCGACAGGTTGACGGTCAGAGGCGCGGAGGTGGCAACCACCCTCGAAACGATAAATGAACCCGGGTTGGGCACCCCGTCCGATTCCGCCAAGGTGCTGTCCCCGGCACGGATCGTCACCCGGTTGGAATCGTCGTCCAAAATCTCCACCCTGTGGATCACGTTGCCGCCCAGGGCCGCATTTCCGGTGGCGTCTTTGAGGATCAGGTAAAAAAACCGGCTTTCCTGTTCGGTCGCATTGTCCGGGATCGGAACGGTGATGGTTTTGGAGGTTTCGCCGTCGGCAAAACTCACGGTTCGGCTGTAAACACTGGTAAAATCCACCCCCTCGAGTGCGGAATCACCGGAGTGCGGGTTTACGGTGATCGAAACCACAGCCGCGCTGGTCGGACGGTCCAAGGTAATCTGGTTGGTGCCAGAATCGACCACCGTTATCCGGCTTCCGGGCCGCACGCCGACCCCGCGCACCAGCATTCCTGGAACCAGGCCGGTGGTTGCCGGGAGCGTCATCACCTCGGTTTCCGCCGCGTTCACTGCCGGGATGTTGGTCTGTTGAGCCGCACCGTTGAACCCGCCCAGGACACAAGTCACGCCAGCTGAACCCGCGGATCCTACGAGCCGGTTGACGACGATGCTGGCCGTACTGCCGGCACCCTCCAACACTTGGGACCGCTGGGAAGCAAACCCAACCCGCTGCGTGATGGCTGGGGCGCTGGTTCCAAACAACGTCACATCGCACGACTGCCAATTCCCCGTGGTCCCAGCAGCAAGATCCTTCACCACCACCGTCCAAATCCCCGCGCTGTTTTCGCCCCAATGGTGCGTCGTGCTGAAAGTCCAGCCGTCAGCACCCTCCCGGTAGTCGATGTTGCTGTCGCCAAAACTCAGCGGAGGCGCAGCATGGGTCTCAGCCAGGATGCTTCGTGTACCGCTCGGTGAAACCAGTTCCAGCTGAAGGTCGCTCCGACGGGGGTGCGTAATCAGCGCCTTCACCGTGACTCGCTCCACACGCATGTTTGGGTTTACGGAAAAATCAAAACTCTGTGTGATCCCTGCTGGCGCATTGTCTGGAACCGCAAATGCGGCGGCACTTGACATCGTCAGGGCCGTCTCAGCCCCAAGGTTTTTCCAGTCCAACGCCAGGGTCGCCGCCGTGGTCACATCAATCATCCCTGCGCCGTACCGGTGGTTGAAGTGAAACCCGGCCCCGTTGGTTGCCCAGTCCGAATCCGTCCCGTCCACTTTCACCGCTGACTGAGCCAGAATTTCACACACATCCCGCCAGCCCAAGCGGGGGTTGGCTCCCAGAATCACCGCGACCCCGCCGGAAACCAAGGGCGTCGCGGAGGACGTCCCGCCAAAGGAGTTGGTGTACCCGAGCCCTGTGGGCTCGCCGGTTCCCGGGTTGTAGCCGGGCGCAGCCGCCAGATTGAAGTTGTCCGTGGTGAAAATTCCAAGCGACCCCCCATTGCTCGGTGCCGAAATCAGCAGGTTCGCACCGGGGTTGCTGTACCATGACTGCACCCCAGAGTTGTCAATCGCACCCACGGCTACCACAAACCGGTTCCTCTGCATCTGCTGGTAGTTGCCGTTGTCCTGCCGGGTTCTAGAGTTTCCGTTCGCAAACACAGTCACCTGACCTCGCACAAATTTCGCAGCCGAAACCGCCCCCAACGTCGTCTGGGTGAGTGTCACTTGGCTGCTGGAGTCAATCGACGTCACACGACTCCCGGGACGGACTCCAGTCCCAAGGACCGGCATTCCAACACTCAAATCAGCGGTGCTCACCAAACCGCTCAACACCGCGCTGCCCGCCGTGTTCGTCACCGCCAGATCCAACGTCCGCCCCTCCTGCGCCGCCTTGGCCAGCGCCGCCTCCATGATCGGACCCGACGAGCGCAGCCCCGGCGCCCCCCCAAAACCCCAACTGTTGTTCGAGACGGAAGCCGGGTAACCCGCCGGATTCCAAGTCAGCGCTGTCGCGAAATCCTCATCGGCCGCCGGGCCGCCGATGATTCGGATTCCAAGCAGGTTGGCCTCGGGACCACTGCCGGACACCCCCTGCGCGGAGGGAACGTCCAGTTGGTTGTTCTGACGCGCCAAAGCCACCCCGGCCACGGAAGTGCCATGCGACTCGTCGGGTGTCTGCGGCGTCGGGTCGTTCACGCCCAAAACTCCACCCAGGAAATTCCGGTGCTGGGGACTGTCTGCAGGTGGAGTCTGAGCCACCGCGTAGGTCCTCAAGTCGGGATGCCCAACCTGCACCGAGTCATCCACCACCACCAGATTCACCCCCGCCCCCTTGCTGACGTCCCATGCACTCACCACGTTCGCGTCAATTCCGGGCGCCCCCCCTCCCTGCCCCGTGTTTCTCAGATGCCACTGATTCGAAAACTGGTCGTCGTCGGGCGCTGCATACTTCTGGAGCACGCGCTGAACCACAGGCTCCGCCTGCTCCCCTCGCGCCTGCAACAGATTGGCCGCTTCCAAGGCTCGCCATGGATTTTCGAACTTCAGGTAAACCCAGCCGGCCACGGACGCCGGCCTGACCCCCTCGGCTCCCGACAAAACCACCAAATCCTGCCCAGACTGCCCAGGCTTCAGACGCACCAGCACCTCCCGCGTCCCATACACCCCAAACTCCGGCCGCCCCTGAAGCCCCTTCGGATACAACACCGGTTGGATCTCAACCCCGGCCCCACGCGCACCCTCCTCCCCGCGCGCCGCCCGCGCACCATCCAGAGGCTCCCTCAACCGCATCACGGAATGCCCCACCATATCCCGGACCAACGCCCCGCCCCCGCGCGCCTGACGCTCCAAATTCAACGCCTCGCGGCCGAAACTCCCGGCTCGCGACACCAAGACCTCGTCCTCCGCCAACTCGTAACGCTCAAGTCCAGTGCCACCCCGCACCCGGTACTCCACACCCCAACCTGTCACTGTTCCCATCTGGCTCAATGCCAACAAAACACTGAAAATCCGGTCTTTCTTCATAAACTTAGGTCTTTTCGGAGGGCAATTCACCCAGCCCACACGGAGACACCAATTTGCGGCCCCGGGGGAAAGGCAAAAACTCTGGAAAGAAAAACTTTATTCGATCCCCCCTGCGAATACAAGCCCGTCTCCATCAAAACTCCCAGACCGCCGTCTTGCCTTCCCGCCCGCATCCAGTCCATTGATTTCCCATGCGCCGATTCTCAGCCCTGACCGCACTGCTCCTGCCCGTGGCCCCCCTCTGCGCCGCAGCCGCAGCCCAGAAAGCCGCTCCTGCCAAACAGGGAGACCCCTCCGCCTCGAGCCCCAAGACCACCTACAGCCAGTGCCATGTGCAGGGCAACTTCGTCGCGCTCACCTTCGACGACGGCCCCAGCCAGGAAAACACCCCCCGCCTTTTGGACATGCTCCGAAAACGCGGACTCAAAGCCACATTCTTTGTGGTTGGCCAGTGCGCCGCCCAGTACCCCGAAATTCTCCGGCGTATTGCCTCAGAGGGCCACGAAATCGGCAATCATAGCTGGTCCCATCCCTCTCTCGCGAAAATGGGCGAACTCGGTGTCACTGAACAACTCCAGAAGACCCACGACGTTGTTCAGCAACTCACCGGATCGTTTCCCAAACTCATGCGCCCGCCCTACGGCGCGTTCACTGCCAACCAGCGTTCCTGGGCCCACCAGAAATGGGGCTACAAAACCATCCTCTGGGACGTGGATCCCCTCGATTGGAAGGTCCGCAACGCCGGACGCGTCCATTCCGAGATCCTTCGCCAAACCGTTCCGGGCTCCATCATCCTCGCCCATGACATCCATGCCTCCACCGTGGATGCCATGCCCGCCACCCTGGACGCGCTTCTCGCCAAAGGCTGCCAGTTCGTCACCGTCTCAGAACTGCTGGCCATGGACCAACCCGCCCCAGGAAAATCCGCAAAACCGGAGCCCCCTGCCGCGCAGCCTGCCGCCGCCCCAGCCCCGGGCATCCCGCCCGCAGAGCCCACAAAACCCTGAGTCCCCACACCCAGGGCTCCACCGTGGCTGCCCCATAAAGGCGCGCCGGCAGCCCCTGGCCCGAGTGATGCCGGCCGCTCCATCAGATTCTCTGCAGGGCACGGTTTTGAATCCGGATCCCTGTGAGATCAGATCCCCCACGGCTCTGGCCTCTCACCGCCGTTGAATCCGGACCGGATGCGGTTACTATCCTGCCCCACATGCCCAGTCCCGCCACTCCCAAGCCCCATCTCCAGGAAGCCCTCGGCCTGGCCATGCTCGTCTGCGGAGCCCTGCTCTTTCTTTCCCTGATTTCCTACGCCCCCAGGGATCTTCCCGCCTGGTTTCCCCTTGCCTCGGTCAGCACCCCCAACAAGGACACCCTCAACTTCATCGGCCCGGTCGGCGCCATCATTGCCTCGGTCTGCTACGCCCTGCTCGGAGCCGCCGCGTATCTCCTCCCCGCACTCCTCCTCGGCTACGGCATCCTGAAACTCCTCGCCCCCGACCTCCAACTCCTCCGCAAACTCCTCTGGGCAATCGCTTTCGTCCTCTGCGCCTCCTGCCTCCTCGAAATCTTTGCGGTTTCTTTCATCGACGCACAGCGCCTCCAAATCCCGGGCGAAGGCGGTTGGCTCGGCAAATGGATCGGGGCCGGCCTCTTTGCAAACCTCCTCGGCCGCGTCGGCGCCGCCCTCCTCCTTTCCTCGCTCTACCTGGCTGCCCTCCTCCTCATGACCGGCGTCCATCCGGCAAATGCCGCACGCGCCGCACTCGAAAAACTCCCCGCCCTCCTTTCCGCTCTCCGCGCCTTCACAGGAAAACTGAAGCCCACTTTCCCGAGAGCCACGCCCCCCTCCGCACCTCCCGCCCCCCCCGCACCGGCTGAACCCAGGAAAAACCGGAGCCGCGCCGCGAAACCGGCTCCAGAACTATCCCCGGAGGAGGAAACCGAGTTCCAGTTGCGCGCCGAGGATCCCGAACCGGAACGCCCAGCCCCCAAGATCATTGACGGCTCGGCGCCTCCGCTCAAATCCGCGAAGGAAAAAGCGGAAAAATCCCGAAAGGAAACCCCGCAGGCCATGGCTGCGGTCTCCTGCGAGAACTACGAGCTTCCCTCTTTGGATTTGCTGGATCCGGTGGACCTCACCAACCGCCAGGCTGCAGATCCCGGGGAACTGCTTGGCATTCAAGACACCCTCATCGACACCCTCGCGCAGTTCGGCATTCCGGTCTCAAGGGGCGACATCACGCGCGGCCCGACCGTCACCCGCTACGAGGTCTATCCCGCGAAGGGTGTTCGCGTGGACAAGATCGTCAGCCTGGAACGGGATCTGGCCCGGGCCACACGCGCGGAACGCATCAACATCCTCGCCCCCATCCCCGGCAAAGACACCGTCGGGATCGAGATTGCCAATGCCAAAAAGCAGAAGGTCACACTCCGCGAACTCCTTGAAAGCGACGATTTCCTGCATTCCAAAGGCCGGATCCCGATCGCCCTTGGCAAGGACGTCTATGGGAAAACCGTCATCGCCGACCTTGCCGCAATGCCCCATGGACTCGTCGCCGGCACCACGGGCTCGGGAAAAAGCGTCTGCATCAACGCCATCATCGCCAGTATTCTCTTCCGATTTACCCCGGAAGATCTCCGGCTCATCATGATCGACCCCAAGGTGGTTGAAATGCAGATGTACAACACCTTGCCTCACCTGGTCGTCCCCGTGGTCACCGACCCCAAAAAGGTCCTCCTCGCCCTCCGCTGGGCCGTCGATGAAATGGAACGCCGGTACGCCATCTTTGCCAAAACCGGCGTCCGCAACATCGCCAGCTTCAACTCGCGCCCCCTTCCCAAGTCCCAGCGCGAACTCGATGCCGAAAAAGCCGCACAGGCCCCCGCGGAAACCGATCCCGCAGAATCCCAGGCGCCGAGCACCGCCAAAAACAGCTCCGTTGCCATCGCCACGACCGGCCCGGCCGACGACCCGGACGAAGAAGAACCCGCCGAGATCGACTTCAGCGCGATGGAGGACGAGGACCTTTTCAAAGTCGCACCCCCAAAACCCAAGATGGCCGTCCCACGCGATGCCGAAGAACTCATCATCCCGGACCGGATGCCGTTCATTGTCATCATCGTGGACGAACTGGCCGACCTCATGCAGACCGCGCCCGCGGACGTTGAAAGCGCCATCGCCCGCATCACCCAGAAGGCCCGGGCGGCCGGGATCCATATGATCATTGCCACCCAGACGCCGCGCGCCGACGTCATCACGGGCGTCATCAAAGCCAACGTTCCCTGCCGGATCGCCTTCCAGGTCTCCTCCCCGCTCGATTCAAGGGTCATCCTGGACGAGAACGGTGCCGACAGGCTCCTTGGCCAGGGCGACCTCCTCTACCGTCCCCCAGGCACCTCCAAACTCCTCCGCGCCCAAGGCGTGCTGGTCACCGACGAAGAAGTCCAGCGCATCGTCGACCACGCCTCCCGACAAAGCGAACCCGCCTTCGAAAACTCCATCCATCAACGCCTCCAGTCCGACTCCAGCTCCCAGGAGGAGGAACTCACCGACGAAGACGAGGAACTCGTCGAAAAATGCGTCGAAGTCATGCGCCAGGAGAAAAAGGCCTCCACCTCCCTCTTCCAACGCCGGCTCCGCCTCGGCTACACCCGCGCTGCCCGGATCCTCGACATCCTCGAAGCCCGCGGTTACGTCGGACCGGGCGAAGGCGCAAAACCCCGTGAAATCCTGCGCGACCTTGACGCCTGACCATGCTATTGCCCTGCAGCCAAACCCGCACTTTCTTCCACTGACCGCTTTTTTCGTATGCAGGATTCCGTCGGCCGCCGCCTGACCAAAGCTCGACTCGCCAGAGGCCTCTCCATTGAGGAGGTCGCCCATGCCACACGCATCCGGCCCGACAAAATTGCCGCCTTGGAATGCGGCGACTACTCCCGTTTCGGCGGCAACGCCTACGCCAAGGGCTTCCTGGTCATTTACAGCCGGTTCCTGAAGGTTGACGCCTCCGAGGAAACCCGGCTCCTTGAGGCGCCGCGCACGGTCAGCATCAACGATTACCAGTACCTTTCCAACAACGACGCCCCGCTCCCCAGCGAGTCGCCGGCCAGTTACCGGCCGACCCAGTCCTCCAGGCCCTCCGCTCTGCCCCTCCTCATTTTCACCCTGCTTCTCGGCCTCGCCGTCGCTGGATTCTACGTGTTTGTCACTGCCAAACGCCTCGACAACCTCGGGGACCTCCAGCCCCTGCAACCCCAGAAATCCAAACCCGCCCAGGCTCAGGCACCGCAACCGGTCAAACCCGCGACCCCCGCCCCGGCTCCGCCGCCTCCGCCAACTCCTGCCGCTGCACCGGCACCCACTCCAACCCCACAACCGGCCGCCACCCCGACTCCCTCTCCGAAACCGGAACCGGTCGAGTCCGTGCCTGTGACGCCGCCCGCAGCCCCGTCCCAGAAAGAACCTGCAGCCACTCCCCCCCCTCAGGCCGCCCCGCCCGCCCCCCCGGCATCTCCCGCACCGGGTTCCGCCGAACCCGCCAAAAAGCAGCCCCCGCTCCAACCGTTCCAGCCCATCAAACGCTGAATTCGCCATGCCGCCCACACCTCCTCCATCCGCCGCACAGAAAACCAAAGTCGGCATGATCAGCCTCGGCTGCGCCAAAAACCTCGTGGATGCAGAGGTCATGCTCGGCGGTGTCCTTGCCGATGGCATGGAAATCACCAGCAACGCCGATGAAGCCGACGTCCTGGTGGTGAACACCTGCGCATTCATCGACTCCGCCAAGGAAGAATCCATCGAAGCCATCCTCGAGGCCCACCAAGCCCGCGGAATGAAACGCCGCGCCGGCCAAAAACTGATCGTCAGCGGCTGCATGGCCCAGCGCTTCGCCACCCAACTCCAGCAGGAACTCCCCGAAGTCGACGCTTTCATCGGGCTCGACCAAGTGGCCGATGCTGCTTCCATCATCCGGCAGGTCCTCCAACGCCCCGCCTCCCCGCAGCCCGCCGAATCCGACGACTCCACGCTCACCGACGAAAAGTGGGAGCCTCTCAACCTGGTCACCCGCAAACCGGTCTACATCCCCGATTACGACACGCCGCGGTTCCGGCTCACCCCCGCACACTCGGCGTTCACCAAGATTGCGGAGGGCTGCAACCATCCCTGCAGCTTCTGTGTCATCCCCCAGATGCGGGGCCGCCACCGCTCCCGGACCATCCCCAGCGTTGTCCAAGAGGTCAAAGCCCTCGTTTCAGAAGGCGTCCGTGAAATCAACCTGATCAGCCAGGACACCACCTACTTTGGCATGGATCTCTGGGACGAAAAGGCCGGTCCAAAAGCCCGGGTCGATTCTTCCAAAGGCCCTTCCCTCACCCGGCTCCTGTCTGAACTCGACCAGATCGAGGGCGACTTCTGGATCCGCCTCCTCTACACCCATCCGGCTCATTGGAGCGACGAACTCATCCAGGGCATCGCCCAGTGCAAAAAGGTCGCCCGCTACGTCGACATGCCCCTCCAGCACATCCATCCCAGAATGCTCGACCTGATGCGCCGCGAAACCTCCTCCGAACACATCGAGGATCTCATCGCCAGAATCCGGGCCGGCATCCCGGGCATCCATCTCCGGACCACCTTCATCGTCGGGTTCCCCGGCGAAACCGACGAGGAATTCGAGTACCTCCTCGACTTCATCCGCCGCACCCGGTTCGAACGCCTCGGCATCTTCACCTACTCTCAGGAGGAAGGTTCACGTGCTGCAAAAATGGAGGACCAGGTCCCGGACAAAACCAAGGCGGCGCGTTACCGCAAAGCCATGAAGCTCCAGCAGAAAATCGCCGCGGAAATCTCCGCCGCTCAGGTCGGACGCAGGGTCCGCGCCTTGGTGGACCAACCGCTCGTCGCACGCGGCCACGCCGATGCCCCTGACATCGATGGACGCATCCTTCTCTCCAAACCGGCTCCCGTCGGAGAGTTCATCGAGGTCGACATCACAGGCACCCAAATTTACGACCTGCTCGGCACCCCGGTCCTTCCGGCGAAACCCAAACGCAACTAAGCCGGCTCAAAAGCCGGGGCCGTGCAAGCCGGGGCCGTACGAAAGGGGTTTGCCGGACGCAGGCTGCGCCGCCTTCAAGAGCTCAAACGCCAGCCGGATTCAACGTCCGAGCGCCTCCGCGATCACTTGGTCCGCGTCCATCCCAGCCGCCTCCCCCTCAAAATTCAACATCACCCGGTGCCGCAACGCCGCAGGCGCTGCCCGGTCAATGTCCGCCTTGGACACATGGTAGCGCCCTTCAAGCAGCGCGTACACCTTGGCCGCGAGAATCAGGGCCTGGGCTCCGCGCGGACTCGCTCCGTACCGGACGTACCGGCTCGCCAACGGGGTCGATCGCTCCGTTCCCGGGTGCGTTGCGAGCACAAGGCCCACCGCCCGCTCCTGCACCTCCCGAACCAGCGGCACCTGCCGCACCACCTCCCGCATCCGAAGCAACCGCTCCGGATCCTCCAACACCCTCGCAATCCGCGGCTGCTCCCCCGAAGTCGTCCTGTCCAAAATCGCGTGCAAATCTTCCCCGGACGGAAACGCCACCTTCAGCTTGAAGAAAAACCGGTCCAACTGCGCCTCGGGCAGCGGATAGGTCCCCTCCATCTCCAGCGGATTCTGCGTCGCCAACACTTGAAAAGGTTCCCCCAGCACATGCGACACCCCCCCCACCGTCACCCGCCGCTCCTGCATCGCCTCCAACAACGCACTCTGCGTCTTCGGCGTCGCACGGTTGATCTCGTCCGCCAAAACCAGATTCGAAAAAACCGGGCCCGGCTGGAACTGGAACGCCTTGCGCCCGCCCTCGCCCTCCACAATCAGCTGGGTACCAAGGATGTCCGAGGGCATGAGGTCCGGTGTGAACTGGATCCTGGCGAACTTCAGGTTCACCGCTTCTGCCAGGGTCCGGACCAGCATCGTTTTTCCGAGGCCGGGCACCCCTTCCAGAAGGACATGGCCCCCGGCAAACAGCGCCACCAACACCCCTTCCACCAAAGGCCCCTGCCCCACCATCAACCGCTCCATCTCCTGTCGGATCCGGCCAAAACAACCGCAAAACTCTTTCACCTGCTCGGGGATGGCGTTCATGGGTGGGTATCAAAAATTCCGCCGCCTCAGCGCGGACGGATGAGTTCAAAGTATCGCTGAATAAAAAACCGGGAGCCAATCGGAATCGCCTCCTGCATCACGGCCTCCCGCGCCTCCGGCGCCAGCGCCTCGTACAGTTCCTTGTACCGCCGGGCCGCCTTGGAGTTGTCCCCTGCCGCAGGCAAATACCCGGACAGCGTTTCCCCGGCCCCGAGACGGCCCGTCAACGCCAAGTCTTCCCCGGCCTCCCCCGGTGCGCCTCCGGCAGCCCCAAACGGCGTTCCCGTGGTGCCCAAATCCCGTTCCCCACCGGCCTGCCCAGAAGCACCTCCTGCCGAATCCGCGTCTCTTCCCGCCTTCCCAAACACTTGAACCGCGACCCGGCCTTCCCCTTCCCCAGGCCCCCCTTCCCCACGCTCCGGCCCGCCCCCTGAACCCCTGCCTTCCGCCGGGTTGCCGTACTTCAGATCCTGGAGCGCACTCAGCAACTCCTTCAACCCTTTGCCCTCCTCACTCCCGGGGCGCCCAGGCTGTCCACCCTGCGCCATCTGACGCAACATCCGCTGGAGCTTCTCCACCGCCCCCTTCCCGCCTGAACGCTCCAGTTCCTCCAAAAGCCGTTTCATTCCCTCCGAACGCGCCCGCTCCTCCGCCAGCCTCTCCAGAGCCTGCTGGATGCGCTTTTCCAACGCCTCCCCGCCCCCGCCCGCCCCCAGTTCCTCCAACGCCCGTGCCGCATCCGAAAGCCGTCCCTCCTCCAGCGCCCGCGCCATCTCTTGGAACTCCGCCGATCCCGACAACGCCTCCGCCAACGCTTTCATGTCCGCCGCCTGCTGCGGCATCCCTCCAGCCTGAAGCGCCTGCACCATCTGCTCCAAGCGCGACAGCTCGCGCATCGCCGCCTGCTGCGCGGATTCAGGATCCCGCGCGTCCGTCTTCAAATCCCGCGCCCCCTGCCGCAGTTTTTCCGCCAACTCCGCCAGCACGGGGTCGCCGTTCCCACGCTGTTCAGCCTCCCGCGCCAGCGCTTCCAAACGCTCCACCACGGCCGATACCTCCTGCAACCCAGAACGACGCACCGCCACCCGCCTCGTCTCCTCCAAATTCCCACTCCAAACCAGCAGCGCCAAACTCAACAGAGGCGCCACCCCAGCCAACAATCCCGGCGGCAGGCGGACCGGAAAAAACTCCTCAAATCGTTCCCGCCCCGCAAACCCGGCACATTCCTGGAATGCAATCTCCTCCATTTCAGTGCGGCTCCCACGTTGGCCCAGCTCCCAACCCGTGACAAAACGGTCGCCAGTCCGGGCGCGCCGGTCCAGTTCGGCCGCGCACTCGGCCCAACCTGGCCAGCTCCAGAACGCGTTGACCACGCTGTGGAGCGCGAATACCCCGGCGCCGATTCCGCCCAGCCAAGGGTTCCATGCGGGCAGCCCCAACCCGAGGCAGCGCACCAGACCCGTGCCCACGAGCAGGGCCGCAACAACAGCCCCGGCACGGACGGCTCCGCAGGCCCAGCGTTCGAACGCCATGCGCCAGCGCACCGCCCCAAGGGCGCGTACCAGGCTTTCATGGGGGGAAACCTTCACGTGTTTTGCGGCAGTCTACCCCCGTTTCACCGTATGGCAATGATTTGGCCCGGCCTCTTTCCCGGCCCGCCCAGACTTGAATCCCGGCATTTCGTGGGGGTTGCCTCAGACGCTCCGGCGGTTTATTCAGAAAAGATGCGCGCCCTCTCCGCGGCAACTTCCCCGATCCATTTTCCCGCCCGCCCATGAAAAGTTTCCTAGCCAGCCTCCTCGCTGTTTTCTTCCTCCACGCGGCCACAGCCAACAGCTCCGCCGCAGAGTCTGTCTCCCCGGATGAAGCGATCCGGATCACCGGCGAGGTGTACGACATCTTCGCCGCCAAATGCCTCGACTGTCACGGCCCCGAACTGGCTCGCCCCAAGGGCAAATTCGGCTGGGTCCTCGACCTCGCCCGCATCGCGGCGGAACCCAAGTACGTCGTGAAAGGCGAACCCGCCGAGTCCGACATCTACATCATGGTCCGCGACAACGAAATGCCCGGGGACGATGCCAAGGTTCCCGCGCTGACCGACAAGGAAAAGGAAACGGTCCGCAAATGGGTGGCCATCGGCGCACCAGGCATCCTGCCTCCGGGCAAGGATCCCTCCGGCCCCAAGGGCACTGCCGCCCCAGCCCCAGCCCCGGTCCCCGACGCGAATCCGATGCCTTTCTGGAAACAACTCGTCCGCTGGCTGGGCCATTTTCACGCCGTCACCACCCACTTCCCCGTGGCTCTCCTCATGGTCGCGCTCCTCGCCGAGGGACTCGCTCTGCTCACACGCCGCGAATCCTGGATTGGCACCATCCGTTTTCTGGTTTTCGTCGCCGCGCTCGGTGCCGTGTCTGCAGCTGTCCTCGGCTGGTTCAATGCCGCGTTTTCCGCCTACGGCGCAGGGTCGTCCGCCGGGATCCTGCTCTGGCACCGCTGGCTCGGCACGGCCACCGCATTCTGGGCCTGCATCTGCGCCGGCCTCCTGCTGATCCACGAATGCCCGGAGGGCAGCCAGGAACGGTCCCGGTTCCGCGCCGCCCTGTTTGTCGGAGCCATTCTGGTTGGGATCAGCGGATTTCTGGGCAGTTCTCTGGTGTACGGCCTCGACCACCTCAACTGGTAGGAGCCGCCCTCGGCATCGGGCTGGCACTTGCCGGTTTCATGGTTCACACTGCAGGTTTTCCCAATGGAACCCTGCCCTGAAGACGCCGATGAACCGCTCCCCCCGGAGGCCCAACACGTCCTTTTCCGGCCCGCAGACTTCTTTAAACGCATCGACCCGGATTCCCTGTTCCCAAAACCCGCCCCTCTGGAACTTGATCTGGGCTGCGGCGAAGGGGCTTTCCTGGTCGAAATGGCCACCCGCCATCCCGACCGCAATTTCCTCGCCGTGGAACGACTGCTCGGCCGCGTGCACCGCGTCTGCAAACTGGTCCACCGCCGGGGCCTCACCAACGTCCGCATTCTGCGGATCGAAAACTCCTATCTGGTCGAGCACATGCTCCCGCACGGATCCGTTTCCGCCGCCTCCATCCTTTTTCCTGACCCCTGGCCCAAACGCTACCACCATCCGCGCCGCCTGATCCAACCGCCGTTCCTCCGCGCTCTGCACCAAGCCCTCGCCACCGGCGGCGAACTCCGGATCAAGACCGATGACCAGCCGTACTTCCTCTGGATGGAAAAAGCGTTCGCCCAAGTCCCGGAACTTAAACGAGTCGACTGGCCAGATGCCGGTCAGTTCCCAGTGACCAACTTCGAACGCCGTTTTCTGGATCAGGGCCTGCCCATCTACCGCGCCAAACTCCTCAAACGCTGACCCGTCAGGTAGCCCTTCATCTCCAGCCATCCCCCGGCGCTCCCCGCCGCTTCCACCGCTCCGGTCCGGTCCTGCCTGAACTCCGCACACCCGGGAAAACTCACCCCCCCCCCGGCCTCCCGGCCCCGCCCCGCCCCCGGAAACACCACCGCCACAGGATTCACCGCAGCTAAAAACGCCCGGCTCCCGCCTGGGTCCCTGACATTTCGCCCCAAAACCCAAAGGTCCGCCCCCACATCCACCCCGCGCTCCAGCAGCCACTGCTCCGTCCAGAATCCGGCATCCGAGGAGAGCAAAACCCGGCCACAGGGCGTCACGAACCGGCAGACCAGCGCCCGGTCGTCCGCTGCGGAGCATTCCAACCCGGCCGGCGGATACAGGATCTCCAGAAAAGCCGCGTCTCCCAGTTCGATCCGGTCCCCGGCCCTGTAAAACGCCAGGCCGCGCCCCAACCGCCCGAGCTCGTCGTGCAACCGCCGCATCGAAGGGGACCGCTCCCGGGCGGGCCCGGCCGCAATCTCTCCAGGATTCAACTGCCGCACGGCGTCCAGACCTCCGCCGATGTGTTCCGTGTCCCCGTGCGTCAGAAGCAGGCCCGTCAACGTATCCACCCCGCGCTCCCGCAACGCCGGAAGCACCACCCGCCTGAATCCAACGCCACTCCCGCAATCCAACAGCCAGTCCGCTCCGGCCACCCGCAGATGGACAGCGCCGCCTTCTCCCAAATCGAAAACCGTCAGCTCCCAATCCAGCGGCGGGATTCTGGGCCGCCCGACATAGGCATGGCCGCCGGGCAGTTCGGCGCAAACCTGCAACCCGGCCAAAAGCAGCTTCACGAGCACCCCATTGAGCCGGTTCAAAGCGACTCCCAGCGGGTCCGCCATCCAGCCAAGGCCCAGGGACATCAATCCCACGCCCAGAAGCAGGGTGGCAAACGGCACCACATACACGTTCGCCAGCAAACCAGCCGGCGACCAGAGATGAAAAACCGCCAGACTCACCGGCAAAGACCCCAGCCAGCCCGTCACCGCCACCGCCCCCACACCGCAGCCCAACCGCCAAAGACCCGCCTTCCACACCTGATCCAGCCTCCAAAGCCGCCTCGGAACAAACGGGTCCGGCCCCGCCAACGGCACCAGCACCCGCTCCATCCGCTTCACCCCCCACGCCAACACCAGCACCTGAAAAAACGACAACTGAAACCCAAGGTCCATCAACTGCCGGGTGTCCACCCCCAGAATCACTAGGGCCCCCGCGGCGAGGCTGTTGTACAAAACCGGCGGACGATCCACCAAACCCGTCCCCACCAGAAGCCCGCCCATCACCGCAGCCCTCACACAACTGGGACTGCCCCCCGTCACAAGGGCGTACCCCACCAACCCCACCAGCATCCCCAAGGATCCCGCCACCCGCGGAACCCCAAGCCGACGAAACACCACCCCCAAAATCAGGGTGAGCAACATCACGTTTTGTCCACTCACCGCAAACAGGTGCAGCGTGCCCGTCTCCCGGAACCATTCCCGAACCTCCGGCCCCATTTCCCCGCGCAACCCCAACACCATGCTTTCCACGACACCCGCCGCTTCCGCGCGCGCCCCTTCCATCCCCACTTCCAAACGCCCTCGTGCCCAGCGGCGCGCCGCCACCAGCCATTCCCCGGCCCATCCCCCGCGCCCCGTCTCCAGCATCCGACCGTCCCGCCCCGACCGAACATGGATCTCCGTCCAAACCCCGCGACGCCCCATCCATGCCGCTCGGTCAAACTCCCCCGGATTCCGTGCCCGGGCCACCCCACGGGCCTCCCCCTCCAGCTCCAAATACCACCCGTACTCCGGCACCCCACCCCGCCACTCCACCCAAACCTCCGCATCCCGGGCATGAACGGTTTCCACAGGCGCCCCATTTTCCACGCGCCGCCAGAGTCTCTCCACACGCAGACGGAACCGGCTTCCCCCCTTCTGCCCGGCCCGGCCTGAAACTGGCCCAGGATCATCCACCACCACTCCCCGCAGCCGCACCGGACAGGCGTCACTGCCCAGTTCGCTTGAGAGCAGAATCCCGGGCGAATACCGTTTTTCCACGCTGTGCAGGAAAAAAAACGTCGTCAGCGCTGCCACCCAACACACCAGAGTCCGCCGCCACCCCCACAACGCGCTCCAAGCCGCCACACATCCGCAGGCGCTCCACTCCATCCCCGGATCCCAGAACTCCGCCCCCAAAATCCCAGCCACCGCCGCCACCACGACCCCAACCAGCGGCTGCCTCGGAGGCCGCCTCCCGGCTTCCGCCTCCGCGGCCGCGCTGTCTGCCCACTCCGTTTCCCCCACGGCTCCCACACCGCCTCAACCCGCCTTGCCGCTCAAGCCGAATCCCGTTCCCCGACCCCAAAGCCCGCACCCCACCCGCCTCCAGAAGACCGAACACCGGCCTCTTTCCCTCAACGAGCCGTGAACTCCGTGGGTTGTCCCACCTCCTGCCATCCCGCCAACTCCGTCTCCAACGCCGCCAGTTGCCGCCGCCGCTTGTCGTGCGCGTACTTCCCCAAAACCAACCGCAACGGCGGGTTCGCAGACCGCACAGCCGCCAGCACCGCGCGCCCCGCTTTCTCGGGATCCCCGGGCTGACGCCCCTGCATCCCCTGAAGCAGTTTCGCAAACTTCCCGCTCGTCCCGGCGTACGCCTCCAAGGCCCCCGCAGCGCGCTCCAAGGAACGTCCGATGAAATCGGTTCGGAACGGCCCGGGTTCCACGAGGGTCACACGAATCCCCAGCGGCCCCACCTCCTGCGCGAGCGATTCTGATGCCCCCTCCAACGCCCATTTTGTCGCTCCGTACACCGAAAACCCCGGGTAATTCGCAATCGCTGCAGCCGCAGAAATGTTCACCACATGCCCGCTCCCCTGACTGCGCATCCCGGGCAACACCGCTTGGATCAACGCAATTGCCCCAAAAAAGTTCACCTGAAAATTCCGGGTCATCTGCTCAACCGAAATTTCTTCGAGCGCACCCACCACGCCATAACCGGCGTTGTTGACCAGCACATCCAGTCTTCCAAAGCGTCGGACAGCCTCCGCCACCACTTCAGGAATCCGGCCGGGCTCGGTGAGGTCCAGCTCTGCGGCAACACAGCGGTCCGGGTATTCGGCAACGAGATCGGCCAGTGCGGCTCCGTTGCGTGCCGTGGCAAACACACGGTCGCCCGCCGCGAGCACCACCCGGGCCAGGGCATGTCCCAAACCAGTCGAACACCCAGTGATCAGCCACGTCCTCGAGTCCTGTTGCGTTTCCATTCCGTTTTGTCCCACTTTCCCAAGGAAAAGGTCGAGCGCGCGTTCTGAATTTCAACGCCCAGTCCCACCAGAACCCCGCGGAGCAAACCACGCGTCTGAGATCCGGACAGCACCTCCGGGCCCTGCGTTCCATGGGGGCAATCCCCCCACCGCTCCGGCGTTGCAACCCCTAGGGACGGCTGATCTTCAGCCGGAGAAAACGCCGGCCGTCCTGCGGGAAGTTGTCCCGGACTTTGAACGTCTGCGGCGTGTTTTCCAAAACCGTGACCCCAGCCTGCGACCATCCCGCCAGCGCACCCGAAGATTCTGCCCCCCACTGGATCCCGGCATCGGTGGCTTTGCTCACCGTCAGAGTCAGAAAACCGTTCTCCGTTGAAAATGTGCCCGGAACCGGACCGGCCTGAGTGGGATTTGTACCCACGGCGTACTCCAGAAGGTTCGGAAGCGAATCTTGATCGGGATCCGAAAGGTCTGCAGCAGCCCCGGAATTGCTGGTGGTGTTGAAAAACTGCTGCCGCCAGAGACTCAGCGCATCCGGGACGACCAGGAAGAAATTGGGCCCTTGAAGTCCCGCGGCATTCGCAGCAGCGGCAGAAACCAGATCCGGCTTGGCTGCGCCGGAAAAAGGGTCGAGCCGGGCAATCCGGTTCTCGCCAAAAACCGCCACAGAAAGATCTTCGCCAGGCCCAAACCGGACGCCCACCGGGAAGGTCGAGGGCGCGGTGGACAGCGTCAGGCCGGTTCCGGGATCCATCCCCCGGATCTGGTTTAGGCTTCCATCGGCTACAAAGACCCTCCCGTTCACAGGATGCAGTGCGAGTCCAAAGGGTTGCTGGAAAGGATCCGGATCAAAACTCGGGTCCTGAACTCCCTGGGAGTTCCATTTGGAAACTGTCATGCCGTTCCTGTGGGAGACATAGAGGGCAGACCCGGCAGCGTTCCACTGGATGCCACTTGGAGCCGAACCCGCGTCGAGTTGAGCAAACACGCCGAGAAACGCGCCGGTCTGTGGATTGAACCGGAGAATCCTGTCGTTGAGCTGGCTGCTGACAAACAGGTCTCCTGCCGGATTTACCGCCAGATCCACAGGATAATCCAGAGTCCCCGGCGGCAACCCGTTCACGCCGTTCGCGATGAACTTGGAGTGAAAACTGCCGTCGGAATGAAACCGCAGGATCTCATCCGTGCCCGCACTCGCCACCAGCAGCGTCCGGTCGGCCAGCATCAGAATCCCGTGCGGTTGGGACAACCCGGCCGTCCCGGGCGCAATAAACATTCCGGACCCGACCGGACCGCCCGTGCCCTCCTGAAACCGGTACACCCCGCCGCTCGAAAAACCCGACACATAGAGGTCGGCACCAACCTGGGCACCGGTAAGACTGAGGAGCAGGGCCGTCTGAAACACGGAGAAAAGCTGCAACGCGCGCATGGCAATAAATCCCTTCTGGTTCCGGTCACCCGTACCAGATCCCGGGCACCGCTGCAAACAGACCTGCGGCGCTCATCGGCCTGCGGCCACCGCTCCGGCACGCACCCTGCAACCGTCCACCAGCGCATCAGGCGGATGCAGAACCACCTCTGTGCCCCGGGAAATGCCTGCCTTGACCTCGGCAAACTCGCCGTTCGAATGCCCCAGTTCCACCGGGACACTCCTGGCTCGTCCGCCGTCCACCCGGTAAACCCGCCACTCCCGGCCCAACCGGTAAACCGCGCCCACCGGCACCCGGAGCACCTCTGCGCCCCGCCACACCTCCAGACGCGCGTCCACCCGGAACCGGTCCCCCAACCGACGGCCCGCGGGCAGAGGCCGTTCCAGCCCCACACGGACCCGGACCCGTTGTTCCTCCACCCCCAGCGCTGATACCTTGGTGAACCCGCCCGGCTCGATCACCGCCACCTTTCCACGCAACGGTTCCGCACCGCCCCATCCTTCCATGGTGACTTCCGCACCGGCCTGAACCCCGACCGCATCGCTGGACAGCAGTTCCACTTCCACCTCCAAATCTTCCAGATCGCCCACTTCCATCAAAACCAGCCCGGGCAACACCGTCCGGGCACTTTCCTCCTTCACGTCCAACACCACCCCGTCCGCCGGCGCCGTGACCGCAAGGGTCTGCCGCACCTCCCCGTCCGGCACACGCACCCGCTCTAGAACCGCACGCGCCTGCGCAAGCTCCGCTTCCGCAACGCGCCGCCCAAACTCCGCCATCCGCAGTTCCCGGGTCCCCACCTCTACCCGGTTTTCCGCCGCATCCCAGTCCCGCTCTGAGACCGCCCCCGTATCTCGCAGTTCCCGGATCCGCCGCATCTCGCGCTCCGAAAACTCCAACCCGGCCCGGACCCGATCCACATCCGCACCGGCACGTTCAAGGGCCGACTCTGCCGCTTTCAATCGCGCTTCCGCCTCCGCAGCGGCCCGCGGATTCAAAAGACTGGAGGGTTCCGGCTCAATCTCCGCCAAAACCGTCTTCCCGGCCACCACCCGGTCCCCGGGCCGGAGCGGAATCCGGCGCAACCATCCCCCCACCGGCGCAGACACTTGGAACCGGCTCCGGACCCGGGTCTTGCCCTCCTCCCGGACCCAGACCCGGAGTTCGCCCGTTTCCACACGGACCGTTTCAACGGAAACAGGTTTTGGGAGAAAGCCCGCCACGACCAGAAGGAGAAGCGCGGCAGCACCCGCCCACGGGCCAAACCGGCGTCCCAAGAAAAAGCGCGCCGCACTGCGCTGAGAAAGCCTCGGAGTATTGGGGGAAAAAGATTCCACGTTTCGAGAGATCCTGCACCACGCGGGCGCCCCCCACCAGTCAGGAGTCACCACGCGGACCGAGGGGGCAGGGGTACCACGAGGCCCGCAGACTTGGAAGCCGCGCTGAACCGGGCTGCTCATTCGTCCGAGGCCTGGCGCGCGTCGCCCGTTTCCAGGAAGGACCCATGCCAAAGAAGGTCTGGCACTTCCCCAGACTCGACTGCGGCGGCAACTTCCTCACAGATCCTGCCCACTTGCACCCAGAGGTGGAGTCCGTCCTTGAGCGCAACGCGTCATGATTCGCTCCGCGGATACCCATATCTTCCTCTACGCAGCCAACCCGGATTCGCTGGATCACAAAACAACCCGCCGCTTCTTCGAAGAAGAGATCGTCGGCGAGCGCTTTCTTCTGTGCGGCCGGGTGTTGGTGGAGCTTTACATGCGGCTCCGTAATCCTGCGGTGTTCAAGAAGCCCAAGAGCGCCAGAGAAGCCACCGCATTCTGCGATGCGCTGCGCGCCCATCCCGCCTGGGAGTTTGGGGATCACGAACCCGAGGTTGGCAAACCCCTCTGGAACTGGGCGGACAAGACCGGCACCGGCTTTCGCCACATCATCGGCGCCCGGTTCACCCTCCGCCACCACGGCGTCACCCATGTTGCCACTGCCAACGCCAAGCACTTTGAGGGCTTTGGATTTGAGAAGGTCTGGAATCCCATCCAGAGCTAAACCCATCGGCCCGGAAGGAGCCGTTCGCTTGCCCGCACGCAGTGCCACGGATTCCGCTGTCCCGTGGGCGCTGCGGGTTAAGCGTTGCCTGTAGGCAGAACCGGCGGAGAGCCGGTCGTTGTGAAACTGACGAAACTTGAACTCACCGCTGACTTGTCCTTTAGATCTCCCGACCGCGTTTGACACAGTGCGGTATCTGGCGTTCCCAGATTGAACGCCCGAGCCCGTTCTTGAAGGGAACACAGACGCTCGTTTTTCCCATTGTTCCGCACGTGCCACTGCTTCGATCCCTCCCGGGATCGGCACCCTTGTTCATCATGCGATCCGGTGGTGTCGCTACGCGCCACCGACCGGCTACCCTCTTGGATGCCTCCGGCATCTCCGGATCCGTTCCGAGCCCGTTCCGCTATCCAACCCCATGCTCCCAACTTGTTCCCAGAAGAAGCACATGCTTGTTCTCTTGAAGAAACCAAAAACCTTGGTCCGGGATGGACCAAAGCAGGCGCTTGGCGCCTTGTTGCTGAAGGGAACACCACCGGCAACTCAACAAAAAATGCCCCCCCGGCAGCAAGGGTGCCAGCAGCCGACCCGACATCCTCCAGAAACACCGCATAATCTGTGGGCTTGTGAAAAGAACCCTTTCGTGAGACCATCTTAATCCGATGGTCGCCTGCTTTTCCATCCCGAATCTGAGGCTGCTGCTCGGGCTTTCCTGCATGGCTGTTTTCGATGCCGCCGCGGTGACATTTCCCACAGGAAAACTGGTGCTGGCCGACTACACCCCGCACCACATCACGCGTCCCATTGGAAACGGCCTCGACCTCTGGCGGTACGACGGCAACGCGTTCAACAGCACTGCCAGTGTCACACGCCAGGTCAACAACGGGGACCTGATCGGAGCCAACGGCCGCAACCAGATCCCTGCCTCTGTCTATCCTGTGATCGGGATGCAGTCCGAGGAGGATCCCGACTACGTGGAGTACCAGGTACTTCTGGCCAAAGCAGCGCGGATCGACGGGTTCATGATCGAGTGGGCTTATCCGGGCAAGCCCAGCAATTTGGTGCTGCGGGCCACTGCGGAGCGCCTCGGCTTTTTTGTGGGCGCGATCTGGCAGGGAGACCAGACTCAGAACTTCCGGCTCAACCCCGCCTATCCCTCGGGAGCCACTCCGGAGCAGCGGACAGCGTTCCTGGCCGACTACGCCAACCAACTCCGCCAGGAACTCTACGAGCAGCCCACCGCCCCGAAAATCAACGGGAAACCCCTGTTGCTGTTCTTCGCGTTCGGCTGCCCGAGCTACGACGAACTCCCCCAGATCCGTTCCGGCTGGGGAAGCCCGATGCTCATGGCGCGAACCCATCTCGGCTTGCCCGACGCATTTGCCGCCGGCAATTTTCTGGCAGGCGCAGGCCGCGTGGATGGCTATTACCCGTGGAGCTCCAGTGGGGCGGCTCTTTCCGAACCCAACTCCACCGACCCGGAATTGGCGGCCCTGATTGCGGCAAACACGCACGATCTCTATTTCTCCGGAGAAAACATCCTCGCGTACCGCACCCGGTGGATCGGCTACACCAAAACCTACGCCACCCAAGGCTTTCCGCTCCGAATGGGCGCCGTCATGCATGGCGCAGACAACCGTCCCTGCGGCGGCTGGGGCAGCGGCACCCTCTTCTACATCGCCCGCAAAAATGGCGACACCGCCCGGATGCAGTGGGAGCTCTACCGGCAGGAGCGTCAGAACCTCGACGCCGTCCTGATCCCCACCTGGAACGACTGGACCGAAGGCACAGCCATTGAACCCACACTCGAACGCGGCACCCTTGACCTGGCTATTACCGAGACCGGCGCCTCGCAGTTTAAGGATCTCGCGCCGGATCCTGCCGGACTCCCACTCCCAAAACGGCTCTTTGATGTCCGCAAAGGCTATGCCCGTTTGGCACGGCTAGGCTTTCCTGCAGCCGGCCCCAAAGCCCGACTCGATGCCGTGGCTCTCCAGATCGCGGAACGCCAGTTTGCCGCCGCCGCAACGGCCCTCGACACCGAGGAAGCCCGGCTCGTCGCCCTCGAGCCCGGCATCCTCCCGCAGCTCACCCCCACAACTCAGGTCCTCCTCGCGCCCGCCACCGAAAAAGTCGCAACCACCACGACGCCCGCTTACCTCACGCTTTCCACCGCACTCGACACCGCCCTCTCCACCCGCCGCTGCGATGTCGAACTGACTTGGGAATGGCTCGACACCGGCTTCGGCTCCTACCGCATCTACACCAACACCAGCGGCACCGCCCCCGCAGATGCCATCGCCGAAATCATCTGCTCAGACACCGGTTCTTGGAAATCCGCCAAAATCCGGGTCTACGACGAGAACTGCTTTTTCACCCGGGACGCCACCGCGGTATTTGGCGGGGCGGTGTTAAAGATCACGGGGAACGTGACGGTCCGCAACATGGTGATGAACGCCGTCCGCAGCGATTTGCGCGCGAGTGTGAGTGTGCCCCCGAAGGGAGGTGTTTATGAGGCCAACCGACCGCTTACCCTGACCGTCGAGGCCGGTGGCACAGGGCTCGTGACCTACCAGTGGCGCAGGAACGGGAGCCCGCTCACGGGACAGACCGGTCCGACGCTCACGCTGGACGCCCCCTTGCCTGCAGACTCAGGATCCTACGATGTCGTGGTTTCCAACAGCCAGGGGAGTTCCACCAGCGCCGCCGCAGCCGTGGAGATCCGGACCCCGTTCGACCTGTGGAAACTCACCAACGCTTTCCCCCAGGGCCAGGACGGCCCCGAGTCCGACCCGGATGGTGACGGTGTTCCCAACCTCGCCGAATACGCCGCAGGCTCCGATCCGCTCGCCCCGGGAACCTCCGGCGAGACTGTCACCGTCTTGGAGTCGGGAATCCAAATGGACTACGTCTGGAACACGGCGGCCACGGACGTGGAGTGCGTTCCGGAATGGTGCCCGGATCTGGCGAACGCTGCATGGACTAACTCGGGCCTCCCAGCACCCACGGTGCGCACCGAACAGAACGGGCTTCGCCAGATGCGTGCCTGGTTTCCCACGCAATCCAGCCGGGTGTTCGTCCGGCTCCGGATCCGGCGCCTCTGAGCAGAGACCGTTCCTGGAAAGGACGTGCAGCAACGCCGCTGCTGACCCAGTAAAAAAGGAGGAACGGAAGCCGGGGGTTCCAACCCGCCTTTCCGGCGGTGCACCTCCGGAAAAACCAACGCTCGTTTCTCGCATTTGTCCGCACGGACAGCAGCTTCGATCCCTCCAGGGATCGGCACCCTTTTTCAACGCCCAATCCGGTGGTGTCGCTACGCGCCACCGACCGGCTACCCTCTTGGATGCCTCCGGCATCTCCGAGCCCGTTCCGCTATCCAACCTTTTTGCAGAACCTTGACGGACACAATCTCTGTTCCAAAGAAAGGGCCTGCAGGGAAGCCCCGCTCACCTGTCATTCCGACGGCACAATGACGGAAGACCCGATGCTTGTTTCTCACGCTTTTCTGCACGGACCACCGCTTCGATCCCTCCCGGGATCGGCACCCTTTTTCAACGCCCAATCCGGTGGTGTTGCTACGCGCCACCGACCGGCTACCCTCTTGGATGCCTCCGGCATCTCCGGGCTCGTTGCTGGCTATTGGGCCGCCTCAAACGGCTTTTCCACGGGCAGCACGATGGGTGCGATCGCGGCCTTCCAGACCGCGTATCCAGCTGGCAGCATGTGGATGTCTCCCGGAATAAAACACTCGGCTTTCGGCTGCCCGTCGGCGCCAATCAGGGGGCTGGTTGTGTCAATGAACCGAATCCAGGGCTGCGAGGCGCACTCTTCCTCAAGCAGCGCGTTGGTCCTCCGCAGATCGTCAATCTTGCCAAACCGTTTGCCGGGACTCGGCACCAGTCCCAACACATAAAGCCGCGTGGCAGGCAACGCGGCGTGAAGCGTCTGATGAAATTTCCTGAAGTTCCGGCGCACATCCTCCGGGGCGAACCCCGCGTTCAAATCGTTGCTGCCTTCGTACAGAATCACGGCTCGCGGCTGGAACGGGATCACGAGCTTTTGGACAAACAAATCGGCCGCATGGTCCATCCGGCTCCCGCCGATCCCAAAGTTGCGGACCGTCAACGGCGCGAGGTCTTCTTTCACTGAGGACCAAAGCTGCATGTGCGAACTGCCCACACAAATCACCCCACCCGGGGACGGCGGATCCTTCTGCGCTGCCGCCAGTGTTTTCTCGTAAAGCACCTGAATCTTGGAAGTCGGCGACTTGTCGGTGAGCACCTCGTCTGCACCCATCACGGAACCGGCGAGGATCAGGAGAGAAAAGAGGAGTCGGGGGAGCATGGCTCCATTTTACCGCCCTGAGGCCGCCTCACCGCAAGCCCAGCCGCACGGAACACCTGATGCCTCTGACGCATCTGCCGTTCAATTATCTTCCAAATAGCGTGCCATCCGGTCCAAACCGACTCATGGTGGTCGTTTTATGCCCTTTCGCGCTCTCGGCCTCGATGCCGCTCTTCTTCAGGCCGTTCAGGAATCCGGCTACACCGAACCCACGCCCATCCAGGCCCAGTCCATTCCGCTGATCCTCGAAGGCCACGACCTGATTGGCATCGCCCAGACCGGTACCGGCAAAACCGCGGCTTTTACCCTGCCCATCCTGCACCGTGTCCACCAAGCCCGGAACCCGCAGCGGACCGGCACCCAAGCCCTGATCATCGCCCCCACCCGGGAACTGGTTGTCCAGATTCAGGACAATATCCGCGCCTACGCCAAACATCTCCCGCTCCGGATCGCCACCGTGTTTGGTGGAGTCGGCGAACGCCCCCAGATCGAGGCGCTCCGCTCCGGCACCGAGATTGTGATTGCCACGCCCGGCCGACTTCTGGACCTCATCCGGCACGCCCAGTTCCGGAACCTGTCGACCTTGGTACTCGACGAGGCGGATCGGATGCTGGACATGGGCTTTCTTCCGTCCATCCGCCAGGTGGTGCGCGCACTGCCAGTGAAACGCCAGACCCTGCTGTTCTCCGCCACGCTCTCAAAGGAAATCGAACAACTCACCCACGAGTTCCTCCAGCAGCCGCGCAAGGTCGAAATCGGGCGCCGGTCCAACCCTGCGGAAACCGTCACTCAACTCGTGTACGAGATCCAGCCGCACCTCAAACCCGCCCTGCTCACCCATCTTCTGGCCGACCCCGGGTTCAACATGGTGCTGATTTTTTCGCGCACCAAGCACGGGGCGGAACGCATCTCAAAACGGCTGACGTCCTGCCAAATCCCCAACGCCACGCTCCACTCCAACCGTTCCCAGAACCAGCGTCTGCGGGCTCTCGAGGAATTCAAATCGGGCAAAATCCGGGTTTTGGTGGCCACCGACATCGCCGCCCGCGGCATCGACGTGGACGGCATTTCGCACGTGATCAACTACGATTTCCCGCCACACGCCGAGGACTACGTCCACCGGATTGGCCGCACCGGCCGCGCCAAGGCAATTGGCGACGCCCTCAGCTTTGTGACGCCCGAGGACTACGCTTCCCTGCGTTCGCTCGAACGCTTCATCGGCCGCGGCATCGTCCGCAAACAGGCTGAGGGCTTTGACTACAGCCAGCCCGCACCGCCTCCCCCCCCAGCCCGGGAACCGGGCACCCAGCGGCCAGGCGGACAGGGCCGGAATCCGCGTCCCAACAACCGCCCGGGCAGCGGCCGGGAACAGCGTTCTGGAGGGCCAGGGGGCGGCCGTCCGCATTCCAATGACCGCAGACACGGTGGCGGAGGGGGCCCCAGCCGTTCCCGCCCCCAAGGCGGGCGCTCCGGCGGATCCACAGGCCGCCGTTAAACTGATGTCTGGCGGCAACTCGATCCCGCACACAAGCAGGCCAGATTCTGAAGCCAGTTTCGGCGGCCTGACAGCGTCCGTTCTCGCGATCTGACTGAATCAAAAGAGCCCGCAGGCGCTCTGGAGCGGAGACCAACCGCGCCAGCGCACATGAGGCTTTTAGGTTTCGTTCTTGCCCGGGTGGGTGGGCCGGCTTTACCTGCCTACCGTGCCCCCGGACTCCCCCAGCGCCGCTCTCCCCATCGAGGTCTGGATCGTCGAGGACCATTCCGTCTTTGGGAAACACCTGCAGCGCGCCCTGAACCGTCACCCGGACATCCAGTGTCCCTGTCACTTCACGACCTGTGAAGACACGCTGGCGCACATGGACACGCATCCCCCGCCTGCAGTGCTTCTGCTGGACCTGGATCTGCCCGGCATGGGAGGGGCTCAGGCCCTGCCGCTCCTCCGGCAAAAAGCGCCAGGGACAAGCATCGTTGTGCTCACCGTTTTTGAGGACGAGGACAAGATCGTCAGCTCCATCTGCGCGGGTGCCACAGGCTACTTGATCAAAACCGCCGGCTCAGAGGGAATCGCCGACTCGGTCCGATCAGCCGCGGGCGGTGGTTCGCCGATCACTCCCCGGGTTACACGGAAGGTGCTTGAGGTGTTTTCCCGGGCCAAAACGGCTCCAAAAGATTACGGCATGACCCCAAGGGAACTCGAAATGCTCCAAGCCCTTTCCAAGGGGCTCACCCTCAAGGAGGCTGCCGCCAAAAGCGGGATCAGCTACCACACTGCTGACGAGTACGTGCGCGCCGTTTACCGCAAACTCCAGGTCCGCAACCGGAGCAGCGCCGTAGCCAAGGCCGTCCAAGAGGGTCTGGTTCCCCCGCCGTGATCCCCACACTCTTCCAGTTTTTGAAGCGTCATGGGCTTTTGTGCCTCGCCACAGCCGCCACTCTTTTCCCGGAAAAACTGGCGGCACAGACATTCTGGAATTGGGAATGGCTGCCGCCCTTCTCGCGCCTGCGCACGGAACAGATGTCCGCAGAAACGCGGCTCACACAACTGCCGCCTTTGCCCTCTGCCCAGTTCGGGCCCCGGATCGGATGGCACAGCAGCTACAGGACGTCTCCCAACCATGTCGAATGGGTGGAACTCGATTTCGGAAGAGATGTCCTCGTGGACCTCGTGGCGCTCGTGCCGACTCCCCCGCATTCCGAGAATCTGACCCCAGGCTCCGGATTCCCGCTCCGATTTAAACTGGAGGCGTTTTCGTCCCAGGCCCCAAATGTTCCACAGCTGCTCTTTGACCAGACCAAAAGCGATTTCCCCAACCCGGGCATCCTGCCGGTGGCCATCCCCTGCAAACGAAAGCCCTTTTCCAAACTCCGCATCACGGCCAACCGCCTCTCGGGAAACCCGGGCCGCCATTTTTTCTCGCTCGGCGAAGTCTTCTTAGTGGACGGCAATCGGAACATCGCTCCGGAGCTGGAGTCCCGGGGCGTCTCGTGGATTACAGCCTCAAGCAGCGAAGGCTCGCGGCCTGATTGGGGCAGGATCAACCTTGTAGACGGCCAGTCTGTGCTCGGTCTGCCGGAAGGCGCGCACCCCAGCCCCACGCTAGGTTTCTCCACCAAGCGCCACTCGGCTTCCCAGCTGATCCCCGCTCTGAAGGTCTCTGTGGATCTCGGACAGCCTTATCCACTCGATGAGCTCCGCCTCTTTCCCGCCCGGCCCCCAGACTTTTCCCACAGCTTCAACTTTGGTTTTCCCGATGCATACCGTGTCGAGCTCAGGGAAGCAGAAAGCTCCGAGCCCATTCTGCTCACTCCTCCAGACTCAGGGGGCTACATGGGCGCCCAAGGAAACTCGTGCACGGTGATTCTTGGGAATTCCACGCGGGCACGCCATGTCACCGTTTTTGTTCTTGAACCGCAAGTGACCAACGGAGCCGCATACCTCGCCCTCGCAGAATTGGAGGTTTGGTCGGGAGGCAAAAATGTTGCCCTCCAAAAAACCGTTGTTTCGGATGAGTCACTCGAAAAAGAAGGGTGGTCTGCCAGCGCTCTGGTGGACGGCTTTACGAGCCGGGCCAACATTCTTGAACACGGCCCATGGCTTGCAGGCCTTTCCGAGAGAAGGGACCTCCAGAACCAACTCTCCCGGATCCAGAATGAAAAAGAAGTTTGGTCCGCTCGGATCCAGATCTTTTTGAAGGTTCTCGGCGCCGGGTCGCTCCTGTCGGTGCTCGTTTTTTTCGCAGTCGACCGGAGCCGTCAACGCCGGGACCGGGACCGGGATTTTCAACTCCTGCGCAGGCGCTTTGCCCAAGATCTTCATGACGACATTGGCAGCAACCTGGGGGGAATTGTGCTCATGACAGAGCAAGCCCTCGAACTGACCGACAACCCCCAACTCCGAATCGAACTCCAGTCCATCCGAGAAACCGCCGCGGACTCGGTGGATGGGCTCCGTCAACTCGTGGAAGACAACCGGAACGGTCTCGGGACACTCCCTCACCTCCAGAACCGTCTGCAGTCGCTAATCGACCGATCCCTGCGCGGCGTGGTGGTTCACGCTGAAATCCCACCCACCGCCTGCCGCCTCCTGTCACCTCCGCTTCATCGCGATGTCCTGCTCTGGCTGAAGGAGGCGTTCCATAATATCCGCCGCCATGCTGCCGCCCAGAATGTCTGGGTCTCGTTCACCCTGTCCAAGGGCCATGTCGAAATCCGGGTCCGGGATGACGGACGCGGGTTCACCCAGCCCCCACCCGGCACCGGAAACGGGCTCTCCAACCTTCGCCACAGAGCAGCGGCGCTCGGCGGCCAGTTCCATCTGGAAACCACTCCGGGCAAAGGGACCGTCCTTACACTTTCTCTTCCGCAACCAAAAACAAGCGGCAGACAAGAGCCCTCGGAACCTCTCTGACCGGGTTTTGGGACCGAGCCACAGACTTTCGGTTCACCGCTTCCGCAGCCAGCGCATCCCCACCCCCCGTGTTCTCGGGGGTATACGCGCCACCAACCCCAGCGTACGGTCAAGGGTGAACGCTCCCCACCCCCATGTTCAGCACTCGCAACCCGTCCTCCCTGCTTCTCGGCGTTTCACTCTTCCTGACGCCCCTGATCCACGCCGCCGCCCCCTTTGAGGCCTTCCTCGAAAAACACTGCGTCCGATGCCACGGCCCCGAAAAGGAAAAAGGCGACCTGCGCATCGACCAGCTCTCCCGCGATTTCAAACTCGGCGCCGACACGCACCACTGGGCCGAGGTCCTCGAACAAATCAATTCCGGGGAGATGCCCCCAAAAAAAGACAAGGACGCCATTCGCCCTGCTCAGGACGACATCGCCGCTTTCGTTGCCGCCCTCGACTCACGGATCAAGGAGGGTCGAGCTGCCCGCATGGCCGCTCGCCCCCCGGTCACCCATTACCGGCTCAGCCGCAAGGAATACCAAAATACCGTCTACGACCTGCTGGGTGTCCGCTACGACCCCACCCAACCCGGCGAACTCAACGAGGACACCCTCTGGCACGGCTTCGAGCGGCTCGGCTCGGAGTTGTCCCTCTCTCCCTCCCATGTGGACCGCTACTACCGCGCCGCCGGGATCGTCCTCGACCGGGCCTTTGCTACCGTCTCCGGCGAAGCCCGCAAGGTCCGGAAAACCGCCGCAGATCTGCGCTATGGAGGCGGCATCATGCAGCAGGAAACCTTGGCCCGCTTTGGAATTAAGCGCCCTCTGCGTTCCCTTCTCTTTCCAGGAAGCGCTCATTTTACCGCTCTCGCACCGCACTGGTTTGGAAAAACAGGCCCTGAACACAGTGGACTCTACAAGGTGCGGATCCAAGCCAGCGGGATCCGGCCTGAAGGGGGACAACCCGCCCATCTCAGTGTCGGCAAAAGAACCACGGAGGAAACAGTCGCCGCCCTTTTTGAGACCGACATCACTGCTCCCGAAGACAGGCCGGAAATTTATGAGTTCGAGGTTTCCCTCGAGATGCCAGCCTCCCTGGACTTCTGCGTCGTTGCAACAAACACCGTGGACCGCAGGTCGGGTGCGGCCTACCGCAGCGCGCTGAGCTCCCCGAGTTACCTGTTCACGCACAGCAGCGAGACCCTGCTCCTTAATCCCAACGCCCCCCAAATGTTTGATGACAAAGGCAAGGGCCTCTTTCCCACCGTCTTGTTAGACTGGATCGAGTGGGAGGGGCCCTTGGTGTCCGAATCTGAAAAACAGAAGCGTGCCGGAGTTGTCCCCCCGGACGAAGCGCCCCCCGAGCAGGTCGCCGGTCACCTCCTGCGCTTCGCCGAACGCGCCTGGCGCAGGCCGGTCGAACCCGTGGAACTTGCGGAGTATCTCGCCACCTACCGCGCCGAACGCGACGCGGGCGAAAAACCCTTCGATGCCTACCGGGTCGCACTCCAGGGCGTTCTCACTTCCCGCAACTTCCTCTATCTTGTCGAAGGCGCCCCCACACCACGGGAACGCCTCACCGGGACAGAACTCGCCTCCCGACTCTCCTATTTCCTGTGGAGTTCCATGCCCGACGAGGCCCTCCTCGCTGAAGCCCAAGGCGGCACCCTCAGCGGCGATAGCCTCAAGGCCCAGATCGACCGCATGTTGAAAGATCCCAAAGCCAGTCGTTTTGTGGACGATTTTCCACGGCAATGGCTCCAACTGCATCGGGTCGGCATGTTTCCCCCAGAGAAAAAACTCTACCCGGCCTACGATGCATGGCTGGAGAACAGTCTCCGCTCAGAGCCCGTCGAGTATTTCCGCGCATTGTTCGCCCAAAACCTGCCACTCGACCGCTTCCTCGATTCCGACTGGACGATGGCCAATGCCCGGATCTGCGATTTCTATGGACTCCCGGAGCCCAAGAGCAGCGGATTCCAGCGCGTTGCCCTCAAGCCCGAGCATCACCGGGGCGGACTGCTCACGATGGGCGCACTGCTGGGCCTCACTTCCGATGGCACCCGTCATCGCCCCGTTCACCGCGGCGTCTGGCTCAGCGAGGCCATCTTCGCCAAAACGCCGCCGCCGCCCCCGGCCAACGTACCCGCCATCGAACCGCCCACCCCACAAAGCCCCAAGGCCACTCTGCGGGAAAAAATCGAGGCGCACCGCAACAACGCCAACTGTGCTGCCTGCCACGCCAAAATCGATCCGCTGGGTATCGCCTGGGACAACTACGACGCCGTCGGCCAGTGGCGCACCCACGAAAAGATTGCCGCAGGTGTCGGCCAGGATCCCCTCATCAACCCGGCAGGCCTGATGCCCGATGGGCGTGCATTCACCAACCCCACCGAGTTCAAACAACGCCTCCTTGAGGACCGCGACAAGTTTGCGCGCGCCTTCATCGAACACCTCTGCACCTACGCACTGCGCCGGGTCCTCACCGTTGACGACCAGGAAGACCTCGACGCCATCCAAGCAGAAGCCAAATCCTGCCAGTACCACATCCGCGACATCGTCCGCGCCGTCGCGCTCTCCGACCTCCTTCGTAAGCGCTAATCAACCTCACGCCGGCAGCGACACCCAACCTAGCCCCTCCCACCCATGAACTACCTCTCCCAGTCCTGGCTCATCGACCGCCGCCATGCCCTCAAGGCACTCGGCAGCTTTATTTCCCTCCCACTCCTCGAGTGCATGATCCCACTCCGGGCCGCCGAAAACATCGTCACCAAGTCCCCGCGCCGCAGCGCCTTCATCTATCTCGCCAACGGCGTCCACTCGCTCAACTATCAGATCCTGACCCCGGGCCGGGACTACCAGTTCTCTCGGTCGCTCAAACCTCTTGAAAAACACCGGGAGTCGATCACCCCGATCAGCGGCCTGCACAATCCCGGCACCCTCAGCCATCATCACAACTGCATCAACTTCTGGCTCACCGGTGGGAAGTACGGTCCCGCCACACGCAACACGATTTCCGTGGACCAAAAAATCGCTGAACTCACCGCTCCCCACACCCGGTATCCGTCTCTGGAGATCGCCATCAATCAGGAGTCACTGGCATGGAGCGCCGATGGAGTCCAACTCCCGGCCATGCGCCGCTGCAGCGAAATCTTCGCCTCGCTTTTTGAGGAACCCAAGGGGGGAAAAACTGCCCAACGCAGGGCCCTCCGCCACAAGGCCAGCATCCTCGACGCCAACCTCGCCGAGGTCCGCCGTCTGGAACAAAAGATGGGCTCCGAGGACAAAGGCCGCCTCGATCAATACCTCACCTCCGTGCGCGAGGCCGAGATCCGCACCAAACGGGCGGACACCTGGTTGGACACCCCTCTGCCAGCTCTCTCGGACGCAGACCGCACCCGAACCAACCGCGACATCCCGCAGACCAAAGCCGGCGATTATTTCCGGACGGTGTACGACCTCATGGTGCTGGCCTTCCAGACCGATGTCACCCGGGTGGCCACCTTCAGCCTCGGCGGCGAAGGCCAAGCCATCGCCATCCCCGAGATCGGGGTCACCGAAACCCGCCACCAGCTCAGCCATCATGGCGGGGATACGGTGTTCATGGAAAAGCTCACCAAATACGACACGTTTGCCCTCGAGCAGTTCGGCTACTTCCTCACCCGGCTCTCCGAAACCAAGGACCTCCATGGGAAGCCTCTCCTAGGCACCACCATGGCCCTTTTTGGCAGCGGCATGTCCTACGGTCACAGCCACGGCAACGCCAACCTCCCCCTCGTCCTCGCCGGCGGTTCCGACCTCGGCCTCCGCCATGGCAGCCACTTGGATTTCAACCGCGAATCCAAGGACTTCAAAGGCTACGCGCTCGATACCGAGGGCGCGCTGACCCCGGCCCACTACCAGATCTGCTCGCGCCCCGTGAACAGCGATGCGCGCATGAGTAATCTGCTCCTTCTCATGGCCCAACGCATGGGCGTTGAAATCGACATGTTTGCCGACAGCAACAAGGTCGTTGCACTATGAAGAAGTTCTTTGTTCCTCGTGCTTGGTTCTTGGTGGGTCCTTGGCTGGCGGTTCTCGCTTGTTCGTTCGTTGTCCAAGGAAATGCCGCCAACGAACAACCAAGCACAAAGAACCAAGAACACGGAACCGCCGTCTTCCGCCCCGAACCCGGCAAGTTCCCGCCGTTGGAAAAAGCTCACTCCTACCGGGGCGAACTCATCTTTGTAGATCATGCGAACCGCCGCGGCAGCATTCGCGTGCAGGGGTCGGGCAAGTTTCGGATGAACGACCCGCATCCGTTCGCCATGCTGCCCTATGGCATGGTGCGCTATCACGGGGCCCCGGCCGACTTGCGCGACATCCCGCTGGGCACCGTCGTGCACGTCCGCGCCTTTCTCCCGCCGGACCCGAAGTTCTCCGCCGTGCCGGTGCTGCCGGTGGACAACAAGAGCAGGGACGCGAATCACAGTCGTGGCGCGGGTATCTTCCCGGCCGAGAACCACGTTCTGCTGCTCGAGGACGAGCCCAGCCACTGCCAGCGCGAGAGACTTGTCTGGAAACTCAAGGATTTGGAAATCAAGAATCGTGAAGGCACGATCATCGCCAGCCGCGAACCGAAGCAGGGTGGCGATGTCAGGGCCGTCGACGAGACGCTGAACTTCGATGCCGCCACGCGTGTCTGGCGCGGTCGCGAGTGCCTCCGCATCGAACACCTCATCGCCGGGGGTATCTGGCCCGCCGAGGGAAAAAAGGCGCTTGGCGGCCAGGTCGTGAGCCTCGGAATCACCTGGAAGCCCACGCCGGGCGGTGTATTCACCCGCTTCCACCTCTCGGATATCTGGCTGGACGACGCTGCCATGGAAAACGCCGCGCTTCATCAGACCGAAGTGCACAAGGCCTTCATCCGCAGCCGCTGGATCCCCGGATGGATCGATGCGGTCGAGTATGGCAAGTTCGGCCGTGCCACCGTCACCGCAACGCTCTTCGGCGGCATGGACGCCTCGCTTTACGCCGAACTCAAACCCGGCATCGCCGCCTTGATGAACGGCGCCGAGAACACTCTCAAGCACACCGAAGGCGGCACCGCCGGCCCCACCCAAATGGCCGCGGGCGGAAGGATCGTCGAAGTCACGCCACTCCCCGAGAAAGCCCCGCCCGGCAGCGGCGGCCTCCAGATCCGCTTTGAAACGGATCTCATCACCGAAGGCATGCGCCCCAAACGCATCGTCAAGGTCCGCCCGCAGAGCTGGCCGGACCTCCACCTGCCCCGCGAAGAATACCTCGGCAATGGCGCTTCCAATCTCGACGAGCGATTCCCCACGCCCGCCATCTTCCCGAAATATTGATCCCGTTATGAGACCGTTCCTTGTTCCCCGTTTGCGGTTCGCAGTTCCCACCTCCCTGCTGGCCCTTGCTTGCGCTTTCACCGCTCACTCCAACGCCGCGGAGGAACCAAGCACGAAGAACCAACCACCAAGAACCGGCGTAGCCGAACCCTTCCGTCCTGAGCCGGGAAAATTTCCGCCCCTCGAAAAGGCGCACTACTACGAAGGGGAGCTCGTGTTTGTCGACCATGCCACCCGGCGGGGCAGTCTCCGGGTTCGGGGCACCGGAATGTTTCACCGGAACGACCCGCATCCTTTCGCCCTGCTACCCTACGGCGTTATCCGCTACCACGCTGCACCTGCGGATCTCCGGGATATCCCGCTGGGAACCTATCTTCATGTGCGGGCTTTTCTCCCTCCCGACCCTCGGACGTCGTCCGTTCCGGTTCTGCCTATCAACAACAAGGACGTAGACGCCAACCACTATCGCGGGCTGGGAGTCTTTCCGGCCGAAAACCATGCGTTGCTGCTTGAGGACGAACCCAGCCACTGCCTGCGCGAGGGGCTTGTCTGGAAACTCCAGGAGGTGGAGATCAAAAAGGAGGAAAACCTCCTTCTCGCCACCCGCGAATCCAAGCAACCGCAAAGCACACAGGCGACTCCCGAAAAGTTGACCTTCGATTCGGCCACCCGATTTTGGAGGGGGCGCGAGTGTTTGTCCCTCAAAGAGTGGATCACAGAGGGTCACTGGCCTGCCGAGGGGAAGAAGACCTTGAATGGTCAACCGGTGCTGCTCGGCCTCTCTTGGAGACCCACCCCCGACGGTATCTTTACCCGTTTTCATGTCTCTGACATCTGGCTGGACGAAACCTCCATCGAACGCGCCGCGGCCAATCAAGCCGAAACCCACAAAGCCTTCATCCGCAGCCGCTGGATGCCGGCATGGGTGGACCACGTCGAATATGGAAAGTTCGGGCAGGCCACCGTGACGGCCACTCTCTTTGGTGGCATGGATCCCTCGCTCTACGCGGATTTCACGAAGGGGACCCAAGTCTTCATGAACGGTGCCGAAAACACCTTGAAACACACGGCGGGTGGATACGGACCCGCCCACATCGCGTCCAAAGGCCTGCTCCTCCAGGTCACACAGGCATCGGGCGAAATTCCACTCGGAAGCAGTGGGATCCAGATCCAGTTCGACACCGACCTCGTCATCGAAGCCATCCGCCCCACTCGCATTGTGCGCGTTCGTCCCGCCAGTTGGCGCGTGGTTCAACTGCCGCGCGAGGAAATGCTCGGCGACCAAAACAATCCCCAAGACCGCTTCCCCACCCCTGCCATCTTTCCAAAATACTGAACCCGTTTTTTGCCGTTCGTTGGAGTCCATCGTTCCTTGCTCCAAGCACACTCCCCACCCATGTACCCCCGACTCCTCGCATTCCTTCTCTCCCTTTCTTTTCTCCATGCTGCGCCCCCTGATCTCTCCCAAATCCGCTCACAGAGCGACCTCGAGGCCCTGATTTCCGCCACCTCTGAAGCCGCACTGAAAAAGGCCCTTGCCGAGCAAGCAACGGCGATCCTTGCCGCTGCCCAGCAGCACCCGCATGTATCGGCGGTCATCCAAACCATCGAGAGCGCTCCGGGATCGCTCATAAAGGTCAACACGACTCCCGAGCCCCTCAAAAAAGCCGTGGGCGGCGAACTCCCCCTCTTCGACACGCTCACGCAGGTCAACACCGGCATTCTCAACGGCAAAGCGCACGTTTACCGGAAGGCCGACGAAGATCCCTACGATGCCGCCTTCCTCGAGCATCTGGGCAACATACCGTCCCTCGAATCGGTCAAGATCGTCGCAACCAAGATCCAGGATTCATGGCTGCCTCCGCTGCTGAAACTCAAAAACCTCGAATCCCTCAGCATGGAGGGACGCGCTGTGGAGTTGCCGGGAAAACCCGCCCTTGGAGATCCAAGTCTGGAACGGCTCACGGCACTCACGGGCCTCCGGAAGCTCACCTCGCTGGAACTGGCCTATTTCGGAGATGCAACCGACGCCGGTTTGGAGCAACTCGCAGGGCTCACCCACTTGGAACGATTCACCTTCCGGGGCTCACCAGTGAAAGGGCACGCGTTCGAAAAATTCAAAGGCTGGACGAAGCTGAAGAGTATCAACTTCCACAGCAACAGCCTGGATGACGAGGGCTTCGGGCACGTCTGCCAAAACTTTCCGAACCTTGAGTTCATCAAGCTCTGGCATTCCAAGCTGCTCACCGATGCCAGCGCTGAGAATCTCGGGAAACTCACCAAACTCACAGGTATCGAGATCAGCGCTTCCAAGGCCACCGCAGGCCTCCTCAAACACCTGCGCCAAGTGCCTCTGGAATACGCCGCGCTTGAATATGGCGTGAACGCCCCGGCGGCAGATGCCATCGCCACGATGAAATCCATCCCAACCCTGCGCCGCCTCAAACTCGGTGGCCCGCTCACTGACCCCGACCTCACCGAACTCGCCGGGGCCACTCAACTGCGCGAATTATCCCTCGAGTTGAGCGAACTGACCGCCGAACGCCTCCCGCAGCTCCAAGCCTTCTCTTTCCTCAAATCTCTGACCCTCACTGTCCGCCCCAAAAGCCTTTCCAACGAAGTGCAGAACCACCTCAAAGCCCTCCTGCCAAACGTGGAAGTGAAGTTCGCACCGTGAATTCTCGAAACTCCCGCCCGGGGTTGTCGGGACAATTTCGGGCGTGGCATTGTCACAACTCGAGCACCTTGTTTCTTGGCAGCCCGGAAACCCTCCCTTTTCCAAATCCGAGCACTGCCTCTATGCCTCTCCTCCCGTATCTCCTCGCCCTCCTTCTCGCTTCCCACGCCCTCGCGGGTGAGATCTCCCGCAGCCCGCTGGTGCTTTCCAAAGGAGGCACGCCCGAGCACCCTGCGGTCTTCGATGGAAAAGGTCTCGTCATTGATCTGGGAACCGATGTGACCAATCACGCCTGGAAAAAAGAGGGAGACCTCTGGACCTCAAATGGGCCTCTCCTCCAGCGTCCTCCGCTCCTCGCAGGACAAACCGCCGGGCTCTTTGTCGATGAGCACCCCATCCCCATCCCCAGAGATCTTGAGAAGGAAAAGGCGCATCCTGAAAAAAAAGGGTTCTGCTACATCGACCCCGCCTCGCTCCGCCCCGGGCAGATGGGCTATGGGGAGGATGGGTCCCTCTATTTCCGGTGGCCTGAAAACCAGCCGCCGGGGTCAGCCCGCCTCGTGTTGCCGGCAAAGGCGGGCGTGAGCGCGGTCGTCATCGCCTGCTCGCACATCGTGGTGCGCAATGTGACCGCCATGCACGCCGGCAATGACGGCTTCAACATTCATAACGGTTGGACCGGGATTCGTCTCGAGAACATTCGGGCCCTTTCCAATGGCGATGAGGGCATTAGCGCGCATGACGAGGTGGAGATGACTGTCGACGGCGCCGAGATCGCTTGGAATGGCTCGGCATCAGGGGGTGTTGCTGCTCAGAATCTGGCGCGAAAAAGGGGACCAGGTTTTCGAGCAGAAGGTGTTGCACTCGACCGTCGCCGCTCTGGAGTGGCGGCCGGACAGTGGAGGACTCGCGGTGGGCGGCTACAACGGGGTTTCGTTGTTCCGAATGAAGTCCGGGATCTGGGGGACGCAGCCATACGAGGAATTGGAATGGAAAGGCAGTGTGCTGGCGGTGGCATGGAGTCCCAGTGGGCGGTATGTCGCGGCCGGTTCGCAGGAATCCACCATCCAGTTCTGGAAACTCCCGTACCGCCACGGGGAGGCACTGGCGATGTCAGGGTACTCCACCAAAGTGCGTGAACTGGCCTGGGACGCGGAATCCCGCTGGCTGGCGAGCGGGGGCGGCGAACTGGTCACGGTCTGGGACGTGCGTGGGCGAGGGCCTGCCGGAACGCGCCCGCGCCAACTCGAGGGACACACGGAGCGGGTGTCGTGCCTGAAGTTTCAGAGAAAGGGTACCCGGCTTGCCAGTGGAGGACGAGACCGCCGGGTGTGCATCTGGGATCTTTCGGGATCGGGCGACCGCGGCCTGGAGCTGGAGTGGTCGGAACGTGTGTCGGTGCTGGAGTGGTCGCCGGACGGAGGCGCACTGGCTGTGGGAGGAAACGCCGGGGGCGTTCAGATCTGGGAAAATGCATGAATGGCTGGACATGTTCCGGCAGGAATTCGTGCAGCGGGCGCTCGTGGGCGCGCTGCTGGGTGGGTTTCTGAGTGGTTACCTCGGGGGCTGGGTGGTTCTGAGGAAAATGGCACTGACAGTGGATGCCATTTCCCATTCCCTGTTTGCCGGTCTGGCGGTGGCGGCAACCACGGTGGGGTTCTCCGCACCGGGCATGCTGCTGGGAGGTCTGTGTTCAGGCCTTTTTGTGGCAGGCGGCGCCGAGGTGGTCCGACGAACCACCCGGATCAAACGGGATACCGCCATCGGAATCCTCTACACCGTGTCTTACGGGTTTGGTCTGATGGTGCTGGCCCGACATTCGTTCCGGCTTTCGATTGAGCACTGGCTGTTTGGCGACATCTTTTCACTTGCAGGCACAGATCTCGTCCAGTTGCTGGGGTGGACCCAGTGTGTCTTCCCAATCCTCGTGGCACTTGAAAGGCCTCTGGCATTGTGCTGCGTTGGCGAGGAGGTCGCCCGGAGCATCGGCATCCGGACGCGTTGCCTCAAATTTCTCCTGATGGCCGCCCTCCTGGGCACGGCGGTGCTGAACTTCAAGGTCGCCGGGGTTGTGGCCACGGTTTCCCTGCTAGTGGCTCCGGCTGCGACACTCTACCTCCTGACAGACAAATTTGCGCTGTTGCTTTGGGGAAGTGCCGCTCTCGGCGCGGGCGGAGCTGTGCTTGGGGTTGCCATCGCCAGCGTTCTCGAATCCGTTTCCGGCGGCGTCTGTATTGCCCTTGTGCAGGGCTGTTTTTTTCTCTGTGCACTGGTTTTTTCGCCGCGGTACGGCGTTCTGGCCTTGCTGAGAAAGGAGGATCATTACTGCGAGGAGTCCTTCTGGCGCTGGCACCAACCACCCGGGGCGGCCCTGAGGAAAAACAGGCGCCTGGAGGGGATCGGTGCTGAGCCTCAGTAACCGACTCGGCTGAAAGTGGCGCACACGCCTGGAGTCACTTCTGTGGGGCCACCCTGCAAGTTTATCAGGGCCGCCCGCAGTCCTGTTCCAAACCCGTTTTTTTCTTCACAGCCCCAACGCAAACCCGTATCCACTTCCCGCGCTTCTGTAGGCAGTTTGTTTTCGCAGAGGCGGACCTTGAATCATGAAGAACATTTCCCCTCTGTTTTATGCCTGCGCGGCCCTGTCCCTTCCCGGGATTTGCCACGCGGGAAAAGGCATTCTGGAAACCCGGCCGGGATTCAGACCCACCCTGGTGATTTCCGATACCCTGACGGACACCGTCCTGCGTTCCATTGAACGGGAAGTGGATCCGGCGAACTCCGGGGACTCCTACGAGGACAGGAATGGCAACGGGGTTTTTGATGCTGGGGACGAACTGATCACAGATTCCGATGGGGACGGCCAGTATGATGAGCCCGTGTATCTGACCCGGGTGAGCTACACCAGGGTTCCCATGCAGCGGTTGACAGCAAAGATCGTCGCCAGCCTCCGGGATTTGGAGGGAGCTGATTTTGATTTCAGTTCGGTTTCCGTGGACACACCGGTTTCGATTCAGATCGGGGATTACAGTTTTTCAGGCCTGCTCGGGGAAGAACAGGGGCGCGGTGTCTGGAGGAAGGCGGGCGCGCTGAACGGGGTTCCCTACGCGGCAGGGGATGCCAAACCCCTGGGAAACAGCGCCGTGTACGTTCTGGGTTCCCATGTCCGGCGGTTGGCAAAGGACGGCACGCCCCTGCTGGATCCCGTGGGCACACCGCTGACCCGTTTCAGAGAAGATGGCCGGATCCGGGTGGATTGGAATGCCCGCCTTGGCCTAGTGCAGTTCACTGTTCAACTGCGTCTCTTGGACGATGGGAGCTTTGGAGCCACCCCGAGCTTTCTCGCAACCCGGCTGGCGGACTCCACCGAGTCCGGAAAACAGACGTTTAATCATCAGCCCATCCCGGTCCGGGTCCAGTTTGGCACTGCCACCGGGGAGCGCATTGTCTACGGGAAAGGCATCCGCCAAGCCAGCGCCCACAGGCTGCTCCCCGCTGAAACCCCGCTCCGCTCCATTGCGGTGCTGGGCGCCGCCGATCACCAAGCTCCCAAACTGAGCCGGATGAATGTGCCGTCCCAGTCCACGGACGGGCACGTGAGTTTTTCCGGCACGTTGTCAGACCGACCGTCGCCGACTTTCCCGGGGCTCTTCGAGATCCCCGCAGAAGACTTGGCCGGGCCGACTTTGGAAGTTTACGTGAACGGGACTGGGGTCACCGACGGAAACGGAAACGTGGTGGGCGGTTTTCCCGTCGACACCTCGCTGTACTCCGAAGGCCGGTGCGAGTTCGGAGCAGCGGTGCAACTGGCGGAACCGCTCAACACATTGCGGTTGGTAGCGCGGGATGCCGATGGAAACCAGTCCGCGGGCACTTTCAGGGTTCGGGCGGGCAGCGGGTCCTCCGGGAGCAGCTCCTCCGGGAGCGTTGCCTTGACGAAAACCGGGTCGGGCTTCTTGGTCATCGGGCCAGGTAGCGGAGGGGTGGTGGTAAATGCAGGAGGCTCGCCTGTACCAAACCCGACGCAGGGCCAACTGATTCTGGGTGGCTCCGGAACGGCTCCAGCCGGCACCGTCACCAACAACTCCGGCTTCCTGAATCTCTCGGGAGCCGCCGTACTGCCAAACCAAAATCCGGTTTTACCGCCCGGCAATTGAACCGGTGCCGGGTCAAACAGCTTGAGTTTGAATGCCCCCGCTGGCATCCCTGACTTGAGGTTTTTCCGCCCTCCAGGCGCACCTCAGAACCCAGCCGGAACATCTCCGGATTCCTCAGGCGGCACCACCCAGCCGTGATACCCGGGCCGGCGCTTCCCTGACGCAGGTTGTCGTCGTGGGCACACTGGCGAGGTGTGGGATCCGTCTGCTCACTGCCGATTTCCCCCCGCCGATTCTCCCAAGGCTTCGCCCTGAAACAAATTCTAGCCGCCCCCGGTTCCCGCCGCACCCAGCTGTTCCAGCCGGGCTTCCATTGGCGGCACCGCTTCCGGGACCGTCTCCCAGATTTCCTCCATCCACCGGGCAATTGTGGCCCCGGGTTTGCCGGGAAAACGCTGACCCACCAGCCGGTAAAGATCCCGGCGGGAGTCGAGATTGATCAGGAGCGCCAGAAAAAAGCGGTGCTCGGGTTCGTCGACCGCTCCGCGCAACCCGGCCAGCAGGTCGCGTTGCACAATTTCGTCGAGTGTCGGAAAAACGGCCTTGGCCAGGGAGGAGTGGCGTTTTTTGAAAACTTTTGTGGCGTTGTTCCAGAGGCCGCGGGAACGCAGGGCCGAGACACAGTTTTGCAGGATGAAAAAGCCGCGTTCGAAATCGAGGACGTCGAGCATCTCAAAGACGAGCTTGGGGAAACCGGGGTGTCCGGAGGCGTCCAGGACATCGAGCAGCTGTTTTCTGCGCTGGGTGAGGGAATCGTGATGGAACGGGTCGAGGGCGATGTGCGGGGGCAAATAAGTGAACTGCGGCCCCGTGCCCGGGCTCGTGTGGGTGCGGAGCACGACGGTAACCGACGGGGTTTCAAGATGGAAAAGGGCGTGGATGAATTCCGTGCCCGCCCGGATCGGGACGGTAGCGCCCGTGGGCAGAAGTTCGGACCGGAGCCGTTTCAGGGTGCCGGTCCGGAGATGGGCGGAAACGGGTTTGGGGTCGAGAAACCGGAAAGTGGAATGGAGGCTGGAGCCTTGGAGCACATGGAAGGCGCCATCGAACTCGTGCTGATGGATGTCGGTGGTGCCGTCCATCCAGAAAAGGAGCTGGATGTACAGACGGGGATGATCGAACACCACCAGTTCGGGCTGGCCAAACCCGGACTGCGTCTGGAACGGCTGTTCTTCGGCCAGCAGGAAATCCTCGAGCACCGTATCCAGATCGGCGTTCTGCGCGGGATTAGTCTCCTGCAGGAGCCGGGCCGCCAGAGCCGGAAACGCGCGCGGATCGAAATTCAGGGCCTGCCAAGACTGGACGGCCCGGTTGCCCAGGGCGTGGAAAAAGGGGTTCATCAGATTTTGGGCAATCAGATCCGGAAGGCTCCGGAACGCGATTCCAAAATGAGGGCTGCATTCTCATCGCCGCAAACCTGTCCCCATGATACCTAAGACGCTTTTATGAAGGAATGGTACTACGCACTCAACGGCGCTCAGAACGGACCAGTGGACGGAACCGAAATCCAGCGCCTGCGGGCCGCCGGAATTCTTGAGGACGAAAGTCTGGTGTGGTGCAACGCACTCCCGGAGTGGACCGCGTTCCGGTTTGTGCCAAAGGAGTTTTTTGAGGAACCGGCTCCGAGCGCAGAAACGGGCTTGGAAACTGCGGCTGGAATCGAGTCCGCACTGCCGGCGGGACAAACCGCGGTAGACCGCACGGAGCGCGAGTTGGCATTCGAGTTCAAAGGAGGCGCTGGCGAATATTTCCGGATCTGGATTGTGAACGTGGTGCTGACCCTCCTCACTTTTGGGCTTTATGCGGCATGGGCCAAGGTCCGCACCCGGCGTTATTTTTACGCCAACACTCTCCTGGGGGGTAAACCGTTTGACTTCACGGGGAACCCCGTGGCGATTTTGAAGGGAAACCTGATTTTCGGGGCGCTCTTCATTGGGTACAACCTGCTCCTCCAGTTTTATCCGATCGCAGCCATCGGGGCTTTTGGGCTGATGCTGGCGGTGTTTCCGTGGCTGATCTGGAAAGCGCTCCAGTTCCGGGCCCATAACACCGTGCACCGGAACGTCCGGATGCGTTTCCACGGAACTCTGGGGGAGGCATACAAGGTCTATCTCGGGCTCGCTCTGCTCGTGCCGTTCACGCTCGGACTCATCCTGCCCTACCTCGGGTTCCGCCAGAAACGCTACCTGCTGAACCACATGGCCTGGGGCAACAGCCGGGCCGAGATGCGCGGCGAATCCGGGTTTTTCTACCTCACATTTTTCAAGGCCCTCGGGATTCAGGTTCTGGTGTTCATGCTGAACATTGCCCTCTGGATCGGTGCATTTGCAGGACTCAAACTCGCAGAAAAGGCGGACGGCAATCCTCCCTCGCTCATCTTCGCCCTTGTGGGTCTGGGGTCCTACCTCCCCATGTTTGCCGTGGCACTCTATTATCAGGTCAGGACTGGCAACTACGCCATCAACCTCACACAATGGGCCGGGGTCGGCCGGATCCGGTCCACGGTCCGGGCCCGGGACTTGCTCTGGATGTACTTGAGCAACGCGGTTGCCGTGCTTCTTTCCCTCGGTCTGCTGGCCCCATGGGCCAAGGTCCGGATGGCCCGCTACAGAGCGAGCCGGACCCTGCTCGTGGTGTCAGGTGACCCGGACCAGGTCGCCCAGGAGGTGGCCCGGGAGGAGTCCGCCCTCGGAGACGCCGGCGCCGATGCTCTCGATGTCGAAGTCGGTTTTTAGCCGCATGACACTGCAAGGAACACTCTACGCCAGGAATTCGGCCCGGGCCACACCAGCTACAGCCCACCTGGAGGGGGACACCCTGCGCCTCTTCTGGGAGGACGGTCAGGACGTGCAGTCCATGGCCCGGTGTGAGCTTTCGGAACCCATGGGCGAAACGGCCCGAACTCTGGTTCTCCCCGACGGCCAACGCCTGGAGTTTCAGGATCCCGCGGCGCTCCGCGCACTGGCGGAATGGGAAACCGCCACGGGCCGGTCGTCGCTCTACGGCCGGGTCCATTGGCTTGAACAGCGCTGGGCGGCAGTGCTCGTGGCAGGTTGTCTGCTTCTGGCCGCACTCGGGCTGGGTTACTTCAAGGGGGTCCCGCTCCTCGCTGACCGCGTGGCCAGAAAGCTGCCTGATTCCGTGTCGGTCACCGTCACGGATCAGGCGCTCGGGATCCTGACAAAAATCCTGCGCCTCAAGGACTCCACGCTTCCGGCGGAGAGACGGGCGATCTTGGAGACCCAGTTCCGTGCCATGGCCGCGGAGATGGATCCCGGCAGCGGCCGGAACTACCGACTGGTTTTCAGATCCACCCTGATCCCGAATGCCGTGGCTTTGCCGGATGGCCTGGTGCTGGTGACCGATAAACTGGTGGAGATGTCCAAGGACGACCGCGAAATCTACGGCGTGTTGGCCCACGAAATCGTCCATGTCCGGGAACGGCACGGGCTGCGGTCGGTCCTGCAGAACTCGGCCGTTTTCTTTGTGTGGACGCTTCTGAGCGGCGACATCTCCACCGTGGCAGGGGCAGGGGCGGCGGTGCCCACGGCGCTTGCGGAGTCCCGGTACAGCCGCCGGTTTGAGGAGGAGGCGGACCTCGGGGCAGCGGAATATATGGTGCGCGTGGGCTGGGGAACGGCGCCGCTGCGCAATATCCTGAGCCGGATCGATCCCGAGGACCGCCATCTGGGCGGGGTGGAGGAGATTTTTTCGAGCCATCCGATGACCGAAAAAAGAGCCCAGTTTTTCGACGCGTACGAGAAAAGCAGAAGCGGTCACTGAAGGGAGGACCTATGAGCAAGATGCCGGTTCCTGGCGCGCCGTTGCGGTTGTTGCTGGCAACGGGGGCATGGGGATTCAGTTTTCCGGCGGCCAAAGCCGTCATGCTGGTGCAGGGCACCGTGCTGGAGGGGTGGCCGGACTGGTTTCAGGCGGGCCTGGTCTTGATGAACCGTATGCTGCTCGCCACGGTGCTGATGGCGGGATTGTACTGGCGGAATCTGGGGGCGATCCGCGCGTGCGAATGGCGCCAGGGAATTGAACTCGGGCTGTGCGGCGGGCTGGGGATGCTCCTGCAAACCGACGCCCAAGCCAGTATCCCCGCCAGCAACTCCGCGTTTTTCACCCAGTTCACCTGCATCTTCGTCCCGCTGGTCGTGGCGCTGCGCGAACGCACGCTGCCTGCCCCGCGCGTCTACCCCGCCTGCCTCATGGTGCTCGCCGGTTGCGCCGTTCTCAGTGGGGTCACCCTGGACCGACTCGGGTTTAGCCGGGGAGAATGGGAAACCATCGCCGCCGCCGCACTGTTCACCGCCCAAATCCTCGTCCTCGAACGCTCAGTGCACCGCGGAAACGACATGCGCAGCACCGCCACCGTCATGTTCCTCGTCAAAGGCGCCCTCTTTCTTCCCGTGGTCGCCGCCGGAGTTTTTTCAGGTACCGGGATCGGCACCGGCTTGAAGGAACGCGCCACCCTGTTTTTTTCCGTGTACGCGAATGGCCCGGTGTTGGGGATCACACTGGCCCTGACGGTTTTCTCCACCGTGTACGGCTACGCAACGATGACCCGGTGGCAGTCTCACGTTTCCGCAACCCGGGCCGGGTTGATCTATGCGACCGAACCGTTGTTCGCAACGGTCTGGGCCCTGTTCCTGCCCGGTTGGTTTTCGGGCATGGCCGGGATCGGATACGCCAACGAACATCTCAGCCCCCAATTCTTTGCCGGGGCTGTCCTGATCCTGGCGGCCAACGCGCTTCTGCTCCGTGAAAACCGATCTCCTCAAGCATCGCACTCGCAATCCGGCCCCGGTGCTTGAAGCGCAGGCGCTCGCCAAGACTCCGCCCCTGAAATTGCCCGGCCACACTGGGCTGAGTGCATGGAAAGCATCGATCCAGCTGATGCACCCAAACAAAAGATCGATTTCTCGCGCAGGCCACTCCATGCGCAGGATGGGACATGCAAAAACGCGCCCACCTCTTCAGCCATGCCGCTCTGGTTTCCCTGTGCGGTTCACACCTCGGGGCTGACACCGGCACAGGACCGCAAATTCCTGTCCCTGAGCCGGTCCGTTCTGGCAGGGTTTCCGTCATGCCCCGGCCGGTCCTGTTGATCCACGGATTCAAGGATGACGCGCGGAAAATGGAACCCCTGCGCCGGCACTTGGAAAGCCGCGGATTCCATGCAGAGGCAGTGACCCTGAGTCCGAGTCTGGGTCAGGCCAGCCTTGAAGAACTCGCGGAACAAGTGGCCAGGTTCGCCCGCGAACGATTCGGCCCTTATGGCGCCATGGATCTGGTCGGGTTCAGCATGGGTGGACTCGTGGCCCGGTATTATGTGCAGAAACTCGGAGGCATGGACCGGGTCCGGCGACTTGTGACCGTGGCTTCACCGCATCATGGCACCCTTCTGGCATGGTGCGTGCCGAACCCCGGCTGCCGCCAGATGCGGCCCGACTCGGCTTTTCTGAAGGATTTGAATGCCGACCAGGACTGGCTGCGGCGGGTGGAGGTCACAAGCATTTGGACACCGCTGGACCTGATGATTCTCCCCGCCTCCAGCTCGAGGGTGGAGGGCGCGCGGAACATCCGAAAATGGGTACTTGCCCATCCGCTGATGGTGCTCCAGCGGAGTTGTTTGGAGTGGGTGACTGCCGCCCTTGAGGACGGGACCTAGCCGGGTTCGGCCTATTCTCGGGGGCGGGTGGTCCGGGAAGGCGCGTTTCCGCGTTGCCCGGCTTGCTCCGGGGCCGGATCTGAGTTAGCTTTCCAGACGCCATGACTCCCCCCCCTGTCTGGTTCGTCGGGCTGCTTTCTCTTGCAGCCCTGTTTCCCTCCTCCTCTTTCGCCGCCCCGCTCCGGGCTGGAGCTGCCGCGGTGGATGTGACGCCCACGGAGTTTCCCGTGAACATGCCGGGCGGATTCAGTGCCAACACGGCCACTTCGGCCCATGATCCCCTGCACTCGCGGGCTCTGGTGCTGAGTGACGGCACACAAACCGTGGCTCTGGTTGTGGTCGACAACCTCGGACTGAGCCCGGACACGGTGGAACTGGCCAAGCAGCGGGCGTTCGAGCGCTGCGCCATTCCGCCGGCCCGGATGCTGGTGGCGTCCACACACACCCATACCGGGCCGCACTCGGGAGTCAGCGAACGCTCCTCCCCGGCCCAAGTCCGGTACCGGGACAGGCTGGTGGACGGCATTGCAAGTTCGATTGCCGATGCCCACGCGGCGCTCCGACCGGCAGCGGTTGGGACGGCCTCGCACCCACTCCCCGATGAGGTTTTTAACCGGCGCTGGTTTTTGAAACCGGGCAGAATGCAACCCAACCCGTTCGGCACCCTGGACCAGGTCAAAACCAATCCGGGAACAGGCGCAGATCTGCTGGAACGCCCGGCGGGTCCCACCGACCCCGATCTGATGATCCTGTCGGTTCAGGACGAGAAGCGGAAGCCCCTTGCGCTGTTTGCCAACTACGCGTTGCACTATGTCGGCGGAAGCCCAGCGGGCCAGATTTCCGCGGATTATTTCGGCGAATTCGCCCGGCTCATGCCGGCCCGGCTCCGAGCTCCCGAGAACTTTGTGGCGATGCTGTCCAATGGCGCATCAGGCGACATCAACAACATCCCGTTTACCGTGCTCAGGCCGCCGCGGGAACCCTTTGAACAGATCCGGATCGTTGCCCAGAAAGCTGCCGACGCCGCATGGCTGGCCCACCGCAAAATCGAGCGCCATGTCCAGGATGTGCCGCTGGCCATGCTCGAGCGGGAGATCCGCTTGGAATTCCGGAAACCCTCCCCGGAACAGGTGGAGGCCGCGCGGGCCGTGCTGGATCTGAAGGCTCCGGAGGATCTGGAAAAGCTGCCCCGCCTGGCGCAGAACTATGCGCGGAACACCCTGGGGGCTCTGGACCGGCCGGAATCCATCGCCGTCAAGGTCCAGGCGCTCCGGATCGGAGACACTGCGGTCTGTGGACTGCCTTTCGAGGTGTTTGTGGAGATCGGCTTGGAAATCAAAAAGCGCAGCCCCTTCCAAAACACCGTGGTGGTTGGACTCGCCAACGGCCGGCACGGCTATCTCCCCACCCCTGCACACCACGAACTGGGGGGATACGAGACTTGGCTCGGCACCAATGTCGTTCAGAAGGATGCTTCCGAACGGCTCACCGCCGCACTCTTGGAAATGCTCGGGGAACTGCGTTGACCCCCGCCCCCCTGCGGCACGGTTCCAGCCTTTGTCTGGCATTCCCCCCTGGCCCCAACGGTCCGTTTGACACCCTCACCGCCCCCCCCTAGGGTCTGGGCTTCTCCGAATGCCCAGCACGCCCCACCGCAAGCCGCGTCCCCAGAGGCAGCGCCCCCTGCTCGCATTCACCGTGTTTCTGCTGGTTGCAGCCACCCTCACCACAGGCCTCCTGCTCTCCTCCAAAAACCCGGCCCGGAACAGCCCCCAGACCAAAGCCACAAAGGCTGCGCGGGAATCCGCCCCACAAACAGCCTCCACGCCAAGCTCTGGCTCGACACTTCTTTCCCGCTATCTGGAACTGATCGCCCATGGCCGCGAACTCCGCGCCGCAGGCGACACCGGAAGCGCCATCCCGCCCCTCTTGGAAGCCACACGCCTCAATCCTTCAGGCCCCGAGGGGCTCCATGAACTCGCCATCACGTACGAAAAAGCGGGGTACCAGGAGAAAGCCAACACGCTCTGGGCCGCGCTCCTTGCCCTTGGCCCTGCCTCGGAACCTTTCCTCGCGGCCGCAAAGAGCCGGTTCCCCTCCCCCCAACCCGCTGAGCCCGGACAACTGCTCTGCATCGACGCCCCACTGCTCACCCGCGACCCGGATAACCCCGCAAACGGTACCCTCCACATTCCAATCCGGCGAAAATCTCAAGCCCGGGTGGAGGTCGGCAGCGTCCGGGTGGAGATCCGCCTCTACGACGTTCTCCCCGGAAACAAAATCGAACTGACCGAGGCCGACATCCATTCCCGGTGGGCGTCCTTCCCACCGGAATGGGTGGACCGCGCCACGGAAATTTTGGAGGCCGAATTCCGGGTTCCGCCGCCTGCCCCAAAAACCGCTGCCGAACAGAAAAGGAAATTCTTTGGCTACGTGATCCGCCTTTACTATAAGGATCTTCTGCAGGAAACCCGTGCGGATCCTCCCGATCTGACCGAACAACTCAGCGCTTCACACCCCATCCGCCCTCCGGAATGAAAATCCTTTTTGTAGACGACGATGCCGCACTCTCCGAGTCGTTGGTCGCCCTGATGTCGCAGGAATTCCCCGCGCATTCCTTCCAGACCGCTTCCTCCGGCGAACAGGCCCTGTCCCTGCTTGACGCGTCCACGGACCTCCTCATGACCGACGTCGTCATGGAACCCATGGACGGGTTCACCCTCAAAACCGCCGCTCTTCAGCGATTCCCCTCCCTCTCACTCCTCTTCCTGTCCGGATACGACCTCTCCGATTACCGGGCCCTGATTGAGCCCCACCGACTCCTGCAGAAACCCCTCGATCTCGAGGCTCTCCGGGACGCGCTCGCTGAGGTGCTCGCCCTGCGGACTCCTCCCGCGGCCCCGGCCACTCCCATCCCGGTTTCCCTCCCCGACACAGAATCCGAAGCCGAACGCAAACTGCAGACGGTCAGAATCCCTGCCCCTAAACCGGCATCGGGTGTCCGGGTCCAAACCCCGCTTCCGGCTGCCACTCAGGAACCTGCCACTGTCCGGGTTTCCCCAAACCGGCCGGTTGCGGCTTCCATCCCAAAAGCGGCAACCCCGCAGATTGCGGCAGCGCCGGCCGAGAACGCGCCTCAGACGCCAAAAACTCCAGTCCTTGATTTCGGCATGGACGCCGCACCGGTGCGTGCCGTCCGCCCGGCTCCTGTGACGCCCGTCCCGCAGGCAAGGCCGGGGGTTCCCACAGCCAAGCCATCAGCCCCCGCAGTGGCGACCCCCGTTCCCAGACCCACTCCGGTGCCAAAGCCTGTCGCTCCCGCGGCTGCCACTCCCGTTCCCCAAGCCACTCCGGTGCCAAGGCCCGTTGCTCCCGCGGCTGCCACTCCCGTTCCTCAGGCCACTCCGGTGCCAAGGCCCGTTGTTCCCGCGGCTGCCACTCCCGTTCCTCAGGCCACTCCGGTGCCAAAGCCCGTTGCTCCCGCGGCTGCCACTCCCGTTCCTCAGGCCACTCCGGTGCC
>CAIURC010000023.1 GCA_903901425.1 uncultured Spartobacteria bacterium
GCGGTACATGAAACTGGCCTTCCGGGCGTCGTTTTCTGCGAGCCAGAGGTTGGTGCTCTGAGACTGGTCGATCCATTTCTGGCGGACAGCAGCGCACTGGAGAATCCAAGTCGGTTCGATCTCGAACGCGGTCTTGTAGAGTTCCTTGACGTCGTCCGGGATGCGTTCGATGGGCTGGATGGAGCCGTCGAAGTATTTGAGGTCGGCGAGCATCTGCGCGTCCCAGAGGCCGCGCCGCTGGAGTTCCTTGACGAGGTGGTCGTTGGTTCGGACGAACTCACCGCTGAGATTGGACTTGGTGTGGATATGTTTGTAGACCGGCTCCACGCACGGGGTGGATCCCATGAGGTTGGAGATCGTGGCCGTGGGTGCGATTGCAAGGCAGTTGGAATTGCGCATCCCCTGCTTGGCGATCTTTGCCCGGAGTTCGTTCCATGGGAGCCGGGTCTTGCGGTCGACAAGGATGGGCACCTGGCGTTCCCGTTCGAGAAGTTCGAGGGTGTCCAGAGGAAGAAGGCCGCGTTGCCACTTGGAACCCGCGTAGGTTTCATAGGAGCCACGTTCAGCCGCCAGATCGCTGCTGGCGCTGTAGGCATAGAACGCAATGGCTTCCATCAACTCGTCGTTGAACTCCACCGCAGCCGGGGAATCAAACGGGACGCCCTTCATGTACAGGGCGTCCTGCAGCCCCATCACGCCAAGGCCGACTGGCCGATGCCGCAGGTTGGCCTTGGCCGCAGCGGGCACCGGGTAGAAATTGATGTCGATCACGTTGTCGAGCATCCGCATCAGGGTCTTGACGGTGCTGCGGAGCTTTTCGTGGTCGAGGGCGCCGTCCTCCCGGAGATGGGAGGGGATGTTGACGGAGGCAAGGTTGCAGACCGCAACCTCGTCCATGCTCGTGTTCAGCTCGATCTCCGTGCAGAGGTTCGAGTTATGAATGACGCCGCAGTGGTCCTGAGGGGAACGGAGATTGGCTGGATCTTTCCAAGTGATCCACGGGTGACCGGTCTCGAACAGGCTTTCGAGCATCTTTTTCCAGAGGGCCAGGACCCGCACCTTGCGGCCCCACATTTTGCCCTCGTCGACGAGGCGCTCGTAGCGTTCGTAGCGCTCTTCGAAGGCGCTTCCATAGGTCTCGGGGAGGTCCTGAACCTCGTTGCTGCGGAACAGGGTCCAGGTGGCTTCCTTGGACAGGATGCCATCGGAAATCAGCTTGAGCCGCTTCATGAACAGGTCCGGAATCCAGTGGGCCGTGTTCATGTTGTGGGTCCGACGCCGGTCGTCGCCGGTTTCTTTCCGGAGATCAAGGAAGTCCTCGACGTCGGCGTGCCAGAGTTCCAGGTAGCTGCAGAGCGCACCGGGGCGCTTCCCGCCCTGGTTCACCGCGATTGCGATGTCATTCGACACCTTCAGGAACGGAATTACGCCCGAAGATTCGCCATTTGTGCCTTGGATATGGGACCCGGTGCCTCGGACGGCAGTCCAAGAGCAGCCGAGGCCGCCGGCCCATTTGGAAAGGTGGGAGAACCGGCCCCAGGTCTCGGTGATTTCTTCGATGGAATCGCCGCAGTAGAGCAGGTAGCAGCTGGAGAGCTGGGGCCTGTTGGTGCCGGAATTGAACAGGGTGGGCGTGGAGGAACAGGCCCGGCGGGTCTTGTAGACGCTATAAAATTCGCGGGCCGCGCTCTCCTTGTCGGACTCCTGGAGCGCCAGCCCCATGGCAACCCGCATCCAGAACATCTGGGGCGCCTCCAGACGCTGCTTGGCGCCCGTTTGCACGTCCCGGATGTGGATCAGGTAACGGTCGTAGAGATTCTGGATTCCAATGAAATCAAACTGAAGGTCGGCGTACGGATCCAGCGCGTCGGCGATAGTTTTGAGGTCGTAATCCAGCAAGCGCCGGTCGTACCGGCCAGCCTCAACCCCGCGCGGAAGCGCGGCCAAAAATGCGCGCCGATGCGCCTCCTTGAGCGCACCCACGCCGTCCGTAATCCGCCACTGCAACGTCTCCTCGTAAATATAGCTCAGGAGAATCCGGCCCGCAAAAAACCGGGAGTCGGCATCCACATCGAGCAGGCTCTTCGCATTGAGCACGATGGTTTCCCGCTGTTCGGCCGGAGTCAGATTCATCGAAACGCTCCGCAGCAGTCGGCTGATGAGTTCCTCCTCGCTCAAAGTCAGTTCAAGACCAATTTTTGCATAGGAAATCCGGGCCCGGATTTCCGCGAGTTGCTCCCGGGAAGACAGTTCGAGTTGCCCCTCGTCGGAAGCCACCTCCTGCTGGGTGAGTTCTCGGAGTGCAGAACGCCGGGCGCGGTACTTCGCATAGGAGAGCGCCACGCGGCTGTGCCCCAGTTCGATGAGCGTTTCCTCCACGAGATCCTGCAGATGCTCGATATGGACAAAGAGCGGCCGCTCTTTTTTCAACCGGAACTCGATTTCGCCTTGAACCTGCTCGCCGATGGCCGGTTCGGCTCCAGCCGCCAAGGCGGCAGCGCGGACCGCGTGCGCAATCTTGTGCCCGATCCACGGAACGACCCGCGGTTTTTCGGATGGCTCGTGCGAAACCTCCCTCCGGATCACTTGGGGATACTCGCTGGGAATCTCCACAGTCAGTTCGGTCGCGGTCAGTGTGAAGGTTTCGGTACTCATGAACGGAATCAACGGATGGGCTGCTGCAAGGATCGGGTTCTCGGTTTGCCTCGCTGACCCCCCCTTTGAACCGGTTTGAACCCGGCGGAAACTAGGTCCAATTCCGGTTCAATTCGGGTCTTGTTGGGCTCATTCCGGCCAGCCCACCCTTCTGCCCTTCGGCCTGATGGGTGGGCGACCGGCAACCACAAGGGATTGTGGTCCAGCGAAGCAAGCACACAACATAACCGCCATTTCACCCCAACCGTCAAGGATCTGACCGGGTTAAATTCCACCTCCCATCCCGTTTTTTACTTGCCCGTCACACGTCCCACACAAGACCCGCTCCCATTCCGGTTTCAGAACACCCCTCCCCCGGATTTCACGCATCCATGCCGCACCGCGGACGCCAGACCCGGTGACAAGCTCTTTTTTTACTGGATTCCGCCCGCGCGCCGCTCCAGACACCTCTGACTCATGCGCAATTTTCTGCTGATCCTCGGAGCAGTGCTGGCTGTTTACGGCGCCCTGAGCCTGCCCTTTGGAAGGCCGGGCCCGAAACGGACGGTGGACGTGTTTGTCCCAAACCCGAGTCTGGGGCCGTTCAAGTCCGGAGGCATCACCCTGCTGGGCGGCGGCCTTCTTCTGGTTTTTATTTCCGGGCTGATCCCGCGCCGCTAACCCCACTTGCCCGCTTTTGAGAACTCCCCACCCACTCCCCGAAGGTGAGTCTTGGACGGACGTGGCAGTCATCGGCGGCGGACCGGCCGGGATGCGCGCGGCTGAAACTGCAGCTTCCGCCGGGCTCTCGGTGAGCCTCTTTGAGGGGATGCCGTCGGTGGGCCGCAAGTTCCTTGTGGCAGGCCGCGGCGGCCTCAACCTGACGCATGCAGAAAATCCAACTGCCTTTGCGGAACGGTATTCCGGCCCCGGGCAACCCGCCGGGTTCTGGGAAACAGCGCTCCAGGAATCCAGTCCGGAAGCGTTCCGGGAATGGGCTGCAGGGCTGGGGATTGAGACGTTTGCGGCGTCCACGGGGCGAGTTTACCCGGTGGGGATGAAGGCCGCCCCCCTGCTCAGGCGCTGGGTGGAACGGTTGCGGAGGCTGGGTGTCCGGATCGCGGTCCGCCACAGGCTGCTCCGGATTGTTCCCGGGGAACCGATGCGGCTTGAGTTTGACGCCGGCGCAGCCCCGGTTTCCGCAGCGGCGGTCATTCTGGCATGTGGCGGTGCTTCCTGGCCTGAAACTGGGTCCACGGGATCATGGCCCTCCGTGGTCGCCCCTCTGGGTGTCCAGTGCAGTCCGTGGGAGCCGGCCAACTGCGGCTGGGAAACCCTGTGGCCTGACGCTGTGCTCCGCGAGGCGGAGGGTCTGCCCCTGAAGAATATCGCGGTTTCTGCGGGCAAACAGGGGGCGCGCGGCGAGCTTTTGATCACCCGGTACGGCCTTGAAGGCGGCGCCCTTTATGCAGTGGGAGCGGGTTTGCGCGGGAACCAGTCTGCGGGGATCGGACCGGTGCTTTGGGTGGACCTGAAACCCGATGTGTCCCTGGAGTCTCTGATCGCGAAGCTCGGACCGGTCCGGCGCAACCTGCTTCGGGAAGCCTCGACCCGCTGGCGGCTCTGTCCGGCGGCCAGCGCCCTGCTTTCGCACCTCGCCCCGGTGCCGGAGGGCGGTCACACGCCCGAGACCCTCGCGCAGGCGGCAAAGGCGCTGCCGGTCCGCCTTGCGCGGCCCCGTCCCATCGCGGAGGCGATTTCGTCCGCCGGCGGGCTGGCTTGGGCCGAACTCGACTCCCACCTCATGCTGAACCGGTGTCCGGGAGTTTTTGCGGCCGGGGAGATGATTGACTGGGAGGCGCCCACGGGCGGCTACCTGTTGCAGGGCTGTTTTGCCACGGGCACGCTGGCGGGAAAATCTGCGGCACGCTGGGTTCAGGAGGGTCCGGACAGGGCAGACGCGGTTTCGCGTTTGCGTCCGGACGCGGCGGGGCGTAGTGCTGCTCCGGAGAAACTCGCATGACCAAGAAGAAAAAACCGACTCCAGCCCTGACACTGCTGGGCAGCCCAACGGCCAAGTATCCGGAACAGCCCTCGTCCGGGATTCTTGAAAATTTCCCCAACCGTTCTCCGCAACGGGACTACACGATCCGGTTTGACTGCTCGGATTTCACGTCGCTCTGTCCAATCACGCAGCAACCGGATTTTGCGCGGATCCAGATCGAGTACGTTCCGGACCTGCTGTGCATTGAAACCAAGTCGCTGAAGTTTTACCTGTCCTCGTTCCGGAACAGCCGGAGTTTCAATGAGGAGGTGGTCAACCGGATTTTGGAGGACCTCGTGGGGGCCTGTCAGCCTCGGCGGATGACGGTCCGGGGTGATTTTGCGGCGCGGGGCGGGATCACGGTGAGCGTGGAAGCGAGCCACCCATGAGCGGGAAGGTTGTGGTGCTGCTCAGCGGCGGGATGGACTCGGTGTGCGCGCTGTACGAAGCCCGGACCCGGCACACCGTGGCTGCCTGCCTGAGCTTTGACTACGGCTCAAAACACAACGCCCGTGAACTGCCGATGGCCGCCCACCATGCAGCCCAGCTCGGGATCGAGCACGTGGTAATTCCGCTGCCCTTCATGGCGAGGCACTTCGTCTCTTCGCTGCTCCAGGGCGGCACGGAAATTCCGCGGGGCCATTACGAGGAGGCCTCCATGAAACAAACCGTGGTTCCGTTCCGGAACGGCATCCTGCTCGCGATTGCGGCCGGGTTCGCCGAAAGCCGGGAATCCAACGGCCTCGTGATTGCCGCGCACTCGGGCGACCATGCGATCTACCCCGACTGCCGGGAGTCGTTTCTGGCTGCAATGGCGAAGGCACTGGAACTGGGCACGTACGCGGGAATCACGCTGCTCCGGCCGTTTGTGCACATGGACAAGGCGGCAATCGCACGACGCGGTCAGGAACTGGGCGTGGATTTTTCCAAGACATGGTCGTGTTACGCCGGGGGCGAGATTCACTGCGGCGAATGCGGCACCTGCGTGGAACGGCGCGAGGCATTTGAACTTGCAGGCGTCCCGGACCCCACCACCTACGCGTCGCGTTCCCCGCTGCCACCGCGTCCCCAATGAAACTCTGAATCGATGCGGATCGCGGAAATTTTCCATTCCATTCAAGGCGAGGGCGAGTTGACTGGCGTGCCGTCGGTGTTTATCCGGACGTCTGGCTGCAACCTGCGCTGCCAGTGGTGCGACACCCGGTACGCCTCCTGGGAGCCCGAGGGCGCGGATCTGTCGGAGGCATCCATCCTGGAGCGAGTGGCAGAGCATCCGGTCCGGCACGTGGTGCTGACGGGAGGCGAACCGATGGTGGCGCGCGGAATTCATTCGCTTGCAGCAGCCTTGCGGGCCGGCGGATACCACATCACGATTGAAACCGCAGCCACGGTGCCGCCGGAAGGGATCGCGTGCGATCTGGCGTCTCTGAGCCCCAAGCTGGCTCATTCCCAGCCCACCACGCTGGGCCCAGGCTGGGCGGAGAAACACGAGGCGCTGCGCCGGCAACCCGCCGTGCTCCGGCAATGGATGGAGCACTCGGATTTCCAGCTGAAGTTCGTTCTCGAGTCGGAAGCGGACCTGGAGGAAATGGAGGGCCTGCTGGCGGAGACCGGCACCGAGATCCCTCCGTGGAAAGTGCAGCTCATGCCGCAGGGCATCACCCGGGAATTGCTGCTGGCACGCCAGAGCGCACTTCTGGATCTCTGCAAGAAACGCGGCTACAGATACTGTGCCCGGCTCCACATTGACCTTTTTGGAAACCGCCGGGGAACCTGACCCATGCCATACCGCGTTTGCAAAACGTTCGAAATCGAGAATGGCCACATGCTGGCCAAGCACCCCGACAAGTGCCGGTTCCCCCACGGGCACAGCCGCCGGATTGAGTGCGTGCTGGAGGCGGGCACCTTGGACGCGAATGACATGGTCTGCGATTTCAAGGTGTTCCGCGAGATGCTGGCCGGGTTCCTGGACCAGTACGACCATGCCCTGTGTGTGAACACCGAGGACCCGCAGTTCGCCCAACTCCGCGCGGCCTACGGAGAGCGCGTCATTCCGTTTCCCGGGACGGATCCCACCACCGAGGTGATGGCGAAAACCCTGTACGACTTTCTGAAAACGCGCCTGGCAGAGTTCGCCGCGCAGACAACCACGCGCTACCCGGTCCGGCCGGAAGTCCGGCTGGTTTCCGTGCGCCTCTGGGAAACAAGCACCTCCTGGGCTGAATACACCGAATCCTGATGAACACGACGACACTCCCTGCCGCCCGGAAAGACCTGGCCGACATCCAAAAAACCCCTGACACCCGCGGGATTCCGATCAACCAGGTCGGGATCTGCGACCTGACCTACCCGGTCACGGTGCTTGACCGGGATAACCAGCGGCAGCAGGCCACGGCAGAAATTTCGCTCTCCGTGGATCTTCCGCACCATTTCAAGGGCACGCACATGAGCCGGTTCCTCCAAGTGCTCGCCAAGCACCAAGGCGAGGTCACGATGCGCACACTGCCGGCGCTGCTCCATGAACTCCGGCAACGTCTGGACGCCGAGTCCGCGCACATCGAGGTGGCATTCACCTATTTTCTCCAGCGCACAGCACCTGTGAGCGGACTGAAGGCGCCCATGGACTACCGGTGCACGTTCATCGGCGAAGCGTCCGGAACCAGCGACGATTTCCTGCTCCGAGTCGCGGTGCCGGTGAGCACCCTCTGTCCGTGCTCGAAACTCATCAGCGATTACGGCGCCCACAACCAGCGCGGCTATATCCACATCACGGTCCGTCCAAGGAAAGACGCCTCCGGGGAACGGCCTCTGGTCTGGATTGAGGAACTGGTGGAGGTGGCTGAAAAATCGGCCTCTGCGCCAATCTACCCGCTGCTCAAACGGACCGACGAAAGGCACGTGACGATGCAGGCCTACGACAATCCGGTGTTTGTCGAGGACGTGGTTCGCAACGTGGCGGGCCAGCTCCGGGACGACCCGCGCCTCGCGTGGTTCGAGGTGCGGGCCGTCAACCATGAGAGCATCCACAACCATTCCGCGTTTGCAGTGGTGCGGATGGACCTGGGGGCCTAGACCGCGAGGTCCGGGATGTCCACCCAGGAGCGGCGTGCCCAGCTCTCGAGTCCCAGCTCGGCCAGTTGCACCCCTCGGGCTCCTTCCAAAAGGCCCCACGGGAACGGCTCATCCAGGACAACGTGCTTGAGGAAAAGCTCCCACTGGACCTTGAACGCGTTGTCGTACTCCTGGTAGGCGGGCACACGGTTCCAGCCGTCTGCAAAATCCACCGGGCTGTCGATGTCCGGGTTCCAGGTGCAGCGCGGCGTGGCGCTGGCGTGCTGAACCACGCAGTCCCGGAGTCCAGCCACGGCGCTGCCCTCGGTGCCGTCCACCTGCATGGTGAAGAGGTCGTCCCGGCGTACCCGGACGCACCAGGACGAGTTGAACTGCGCCACCACGCCCGACTCGAGCTCAAAGGTCGCATACGCAGAGTCGTCTGCCGTGCACTTGAAGACCTCGCCCGCCTCGTTCCGGCGCTGCCGGAGATGCGTGGCCCCTTTGCAGCTCACGCTCTTGACCTTCCCAAACAGGTTGTCCAGCACGTAACGCCAGTGGCAGAGCATGTCCACGATGATCCCGCCGTCCTCCTCCTTCCGGTAGTTCCAGGATGGACGCTGCGGCCGCACCACTTCCCCGTCAAAAACCCAGTACCCGAACTCGCCCCGGACGCTCAGAATCTCGCCGAAGAAACCGGCATCGATCAGGCTCTTGAGTTTCACCAAGCCCGGAAGCCAGAGCTTGTCCTGAACCACCCCGTGTTTCACTCCGGCCTTCTTGGCGACCTGATAGATTTCGTACGCCTCAGCCGTGCTCACGGCGGAGGGTTTTTCGCAGTAGACATGTTTGCCGGCCGCCACAGCACGCCGGACTCCCTCCGCGCGGCGTCCTGTGGTCTGGGCGTCGAAATAAATGGCGTTGAACGGGTTGGCCAGTTCGGCTTCGAGGTCCGTGGAGGTGCGGATTCCTTCGCCCATGGCCGCGAGAGCTGAAAGCTTCGCCTCGTTCCGTCCCACCAGCACGGGCTCAGGCAGGATAACGCTCCCGTCCGGAAGCCGGATGCCGCCCTGGCGCCGGATGGCGAGGATGGAGCGGACATAGTGCTGGTTGGTTCCCATGCGTCCGGTGACGCCGTTCATGATGATACCGATGCGGTGTGTTTTCATAAAGTGTGAATCCGAAGCCGCACGGCTGAGGCCGTCCGGCTATTCCTCGTCGTCCATTCCCCAGAGGTGTTCCTTGGTCCACTTGAGTTCGTAGAGCCTGCACAACCCGATGGCTGCGGAGACCCCGCCACTGAAGGAGGCCGCCGTGGTGTACTGCTTGTCCTCGTCGTAGGTGCCCACGGCCACCACTGCATGGTCGAAGTGCTCGCTCAGGAGCTCAAATACCCGGTCAATCGTCTGCTGCTGTGCTTCTGTCATCCCTTGACCCTGTAAGGCCTGCGCCGAAAGGAAAAGGGGATTCTGCTTCGCCGGGATCCGGTTCAGGGACGCTGGGGCGGTTCCACGCACTGGGGCCGTGCTCCTTCGGGAAGCGGGGGCGCTTCCACCCCGGCCTTGGGCAGGGTTCCGTCCAGTTCCTGGCGCCAGTGGGCAACGTCTCCAGCCGGTCCGTAGCAATAAATCATCCGGAGCGGCGTGGCTCCGATGTTGGTGAGCTGATGGAAAACGCCCGGGGGGATGTAGACCATCTGGCCAGCTTCAAGCACCTGCCGTTCGGCGCCCAGACACATCTCGCCGCACCCTTCGACGACGAAATAGACTTCCTCCTGATCCTGATTGTGCCACGGCACCTGGCCGCCATTTGGCTCCAAAACCACGTTCCCCATGCTGAAGTTCACCGCCTGAATCGGGGCAACCCCGCCGGCCAGATTCTGCGTGGTCCGCCGCGCGGGATACCGGCGGCCTTGGATTTTGCTTAAGTCGGAGATCAGCATGGGCGGTTGGAATGTTGTGGATTCCTTGTATCCCGGGGGGCAGAACGGCGCTAGCACGCCCCCTCCAGACACTAGCACGAAATCACCCGGAGCGCCGTTCCACCCACAAAAAAAACGTCCCGCCGGTTGGTTCCGGCGGGACGCTCAAAATGCGGTCTCTCTGCGGCCACGGCACATTTTGCGCCGGAAAGCCGCTGTTGTTTTTACTGGCCGACGCCGAAGCGCAGGAAGCGGCGGATGCTCAGGGTATCCCCAAGAGCCTTGCCCTTTTCAGCCAGCAACTGCGTCACTGTCTGGTCAGGGTTCTTGATGAACGCCTGATCCAGGAGGCAGGACTGGCTGTAGAACTTGTCCATCTTGCCGTCGACGATCTTCTCCACGATGTTCGCAGGTTTTCCCGGAGGCACCTGGCCGCGATAGACTTCGCGTTCGCGGGCCACGAGGTCGGCAGGCACAGCGGAACGATCCACGCTGATCGGGTGAGCGGCAGCGATCTGGAGCGTGAGATCACGGACCAGTTGCTTGAACTCCTCGTTTTCGGAGGTACCGGGCTTTTCCGCACCCACTTCCACCAACACGCCGACCTTGCCGCCCGTGTGGATATAAGCCGCCACGGCGCCGTTACCCACGACTTCCATCCGGTCGTGCCGGCGGATCTGGACATTTTCACCGATCTTCTGGACGGCGGCGACGCGATCGGACTCAAGATCCACACCGGGCTGGGTAAGAATCTTTTGTGCGATCTCGTCACAGAACTGCCGGAAGCTGTCGTTCTTGGCGACGAAATCGGTTTCGCAGTTGATTTCAACCAAGACACCGGCCTTGGCCCCCGGGGCAATAGCTTGGGCAATGATTCCGTCCTTGGCCTCGCGATCCGCCTTTTTGGCAGCGCCTGCGGCGCCCTTTTTGCGGAGGATGTCGACAGCGCCCTCGAGGTCTCCGTTGGATTCGGCAAGGGCACGCTTGCACTCCATCAGGCCGGCGTTGGTCTTTTCACGAAGGGTTTTAACGAGTTGTGCGTCAATCACTACTGAGGTGCTCATGGCGTTTGGGTATTGGGGTTATAAATGGCAAAGACGAGAGCGGTGAGCCCTCGTCTCTGCAGAGAAATGAAGGGTTCTAATTACTCGCTGACAGCGGCCAGAGAGGCCGCTTCGCGCTGAACAGGCACTCCCTGACCGGAAACGATGGAATCGACCAAGCGCTGAAGAACAACGCGGATGGCGCGGATGGCGTCATCGTTGCCAGCAATTGGGTAGTCAATGAGTTCAGGGTTGGCGTTGGTGTCGACGATCGCAACGATCGGGATGTTCAGCCTGCGAGCTTCAGCCACCGCTATGGCTTCGCGGGTGGTGTCAATCACCACCATGGCGTCCGGCAGTTTCTCCATGCCACGAATCCCCTCAAGGTTCCGCTTGAGCTTCTCGCCTTCCCGGCTGAGGGCGGCGAGTTCCTTCTTGCCCATCTTGCTGTACACCGGGTTGGACTCGATTTCCTCGATGTACTTGAGGCGAGCAATGCTCTTCCGGATGGTGGTGAGGTTGGTCAGGGTGCCGCCGAGCCAGCGCTGGTTCACATAGAACTGTTCGCAGGCCAGAGCCGCCTCCTTGATCGCCTCCTGAGCCTGCTTCTTGCAGCCCACGAAAAGCACTTTGCCCTTCTGCGATGCCACGTTCTGCAGGAACCGGGTCGCGTCGTCGAGCTGACGCACCGTCGCACCCAGATCAATGATGTAGATGGCGTTGCGCTTCTCAAAAATAAAGGGCTTCATCTTCGGGTTCCAACGCTTGGTCTGGTGACCAAAGTGGACCCCGGCTTCGAGAAGTTCCGTCATCAATTCAGTGGACATAAAGTAAAGGCTCTCTGCTGGATTTTTGGAAAAGGGGTGAGATCTTGGCTCAGGACGCGGGGGAGTGCAAGGCTGTTTTCAAGGATTTTTGGTTACCCCCCTTTTTTCGCCCGCCCCCGCCCGCGGGCTCGGGTCCCAAGATGATCAAATCGGGACGTGCCAAGCCCTTGGCACCGGATTTTCGCGCGTTGGGCGCTTGGTCTAAGCCAGACCCTGGCGGGTCTCAATCCAGCGTGCAAACAACCAGCAAAGATCCGATAATCTGTTTAAATAGCGAACTATCTCCGGGTTGACGCGCAGACCTCTCTCACCGAGTGTAATCACCTCGCGCTCCGCGCGGCGGCAGGCCGTCCGCGCAAGGTCCAGAACTGCGCTCTCCCGCGATGCGCCAGGTGTTGCCCAGTGCCGGAAACTAATGCGTTCCCGTTCCTCAAGGTCGTGGATTTGAGCGGTCAGAGCGTCCACCATCCCAACGTCGACACAGCGGTACCCCTTCGCCACGTACCGTTCGAGATCTGCCTCGTCTGTGGCCAGTTCACCCATCAGATCCACCAACTCTCGCTGAATGGCTTCAATCCGCGCGGCGACGTCCTCAAAACCGCAGAAGGCGCGTGCCATACCCAGCGCCGCGTTGAGTTCGTCACAGGCGCCATTTGCCACAACGCGGGGATGGGTTTTAGGGACGCGCCGGCCAAAAAGAAGGGAAGTGCTTCCGTCATCCCCGGTTTGAGTTGCGATCGACATGGGCTGTTTTTGGGGGTTGCCCAGCGTTGTGTCCGCAAAAAAAACGCCCGGCAAACGGGTTGCCGGGCGTTTTTGAATCTGCTTTTAAGCGGTCCTAGCCAACAGCGGGCTCGGGTTCCACCGGCGGGAATTCCTCCTGGAGGTCTTCCATGGAGGAAACCTTGACATCGCGCAGCGCCTCGAAGCCGGTACCGGCGGGGATAAGGTGCCCCATGATGACGTTTTCCTTGAACCCGCGCAGGCGGTCGACGCGTCCGAGCGTGGCAGCCTCGGTGAGAACACGGGTGGTGTCCTGGAAGGAGGCTGCGGAGATGAACGAGTCGGTTTCGAGCGAGGCCTTGGTGATCCCAAGCAGGACCGGAACGGCCTCAGCGGCTTTACCGCCCTTGGCGACGACTTCGGCGTTTTCCTTTTCGAACGCGAGGCGGTCCACCTGGTCGCCCCAGAGGAGCGTGGTATCGCCGGGTTCGGTGACCTTCACCTTGCGGAGCATCTGGCGCACGATGATTTCGATGTGCTTGTCGGAGATTTCGACGCCTTGGAGGCGGTAGACCTCCTGCACTTCGTTGACCATGTGCTCTTGGAGCTCCTGAGGCCCAAGAACCTCGAGAATGTCGTGCGGAGGCACGGGCCCCTCGGTGAGCTGCTGGCCCTTCTTCACGAAATCGCCCTTGAAGACGATGACGTGTTTGTTGAGCGGGACCAAGTGCTCCTCTTCGGCGCCGGTCTCGACATCGCGGACGACGATCTTGCGTTTGCCGCGGACGTTCCCGCCGATCTCGACGATGCCGTCGATCTTGGCGATTTCCGCAGCGTCCTTGGGTCGCCGGGCTTCGAAGAGTTCGGCCACACGGGGCAGACCGCCGGTGATGTCCTTGGTCTTGGCGGTTTTACGCGGGGTCTTGGCGAGGTATTTACCTGCCTGCACCTTCTCGTCTTCCTTAACGGTGACGTGCGCACCGGCCGGGATGGAGTAGCTGGCAAGGACCTGTTTCTGGTCGTCGACAATGACGATCTGCGGATGCAGATCTTCCTTGTGCTCGATGACCACGGTGCCCATGACGCCCGTGGCTTCGTCCACCTCCTTCTTGACGGTGACGCCGGGGATCATGTCGCGGAATTCGACGCGGCCGGTTTTCTCGGTCAAGATCGGCACGTTGTACGGATCCCACTGCACGAAGGTCTGGCCCTTCTTGACGTGTTCGCCGTCCGCCACGCTGACGACGGAACCGATCACGGCGTTGTAGCGCTCGAGCTCGCGGCCTTCCTTGTTGTGGACGGTGATGTAGCCGTTTTTGTTGAGCACGATCCAGGTGCCGTCGAGGGCCTGCACGGTGCGCATTTCGTGGAACCGGATAGCACCATCGTTCTTGGCCTTGACCACGGGCTGCTTGAACGTCTGGGACGCGGTACCACCGATGTGGAAGGTACGCATGGTGAGCTGGGTGCCCGGCTCGCCGATGGACTGTGCGGCGATGATGCCGACAGCTTCACCGACCTTGACGGGCTGGCCGGTGGCCAGGTTGCGTCCGTAGCACATCACGCAGGTTCCCCGCTTGCTTTCGCAGGTGAGCACCGAACGGATCTTCAACTGTTCAACGCCGATCCGGCTGATGGCGTTCGCGGCGACCTCGTCGATGAGTTGGTTTTTCCGAACCAACACCTGCTGGGTGACGGGATCCTTGATGGTTTCGCAGCTGACCCGGCCGTTGATCCGGGTCGGCAGTTCGACCACCTCCTCGTCGCCTTCGTAGATGGAACGCACCACGATGCCGTTGACGGTACCGCAGTCATCCTCGGTGATGATCACGTCCTGAGCCGCGTCAACGAGTTTCCGGGTAAGGTACCCGGAGTCCGCAGTTTTCAGCGCGGTATCGGCAAGACCCTTGCGGGCGCCGTGGGTGGAGATGAAGTACTCGAGCACGGTGAGACCCTCCCGGAAGTTGGAGGTGATGGGGCGCTCGATGATTTCGCCGCTCGGCTTGGCCATGAGTCCGCGCATCCCGGCGAGCTGTTTGACCTGCTGGCGGTTACCGCGGGCGCCGGAATCGACCATGAGATAAACGGGATTGAGATCCTTGCGGCCCTCGTTGTGTTCCAGAGTCCGGAACATGACGTTGGCGATCTCTTCCCCGGCATGGGTCCAGATGTCGATGATCTTGTTGTAGCGCTCGCCGTCGGTGATGATCCCCTTGCGGTACTGCTTGTCGACTTCGGCAATCTGCTTGTAGGCGTGCTCGAGTTCGACCTGCTTTTCCTTGGGGATGATCATGTCGGTGATCCCAATCGAGATCCCGGCACGGGTCGCCCACTTGAATCCCATGGCCTTGAGGTTGTCCAGCATCGTCACGGCAGCCTGGTGGCCTGCCACCTGGTAGGTCCGGAAGATGATGTCAGAGATCTGCTTCTTGCCGCAGGCTTTGTTGAAGAAGCCCACGCCGTCCGGCCAGATGGTGTTGAAGATGACGCGCCCAGCCGTCGTCTCGATCACGCGCGATGTCGGGTCGCCGTAAACCGTGGTCCGGCCAAGGTCCGGGTTTTTGAACCGGATCCGGTCATGGACCTTGACTGCGCCCTCCTGCATTGCGAACTCGACCTCCTCGGGATTTGCAAACAGGGGCAGCCGGGTTTCAGCAGCGCCCGCGAGTTTGCGGGGATTCTGAGAAAGGTAGTAGCACCCCAGAACGATGTCCTGGGACGGGGTCGTAACCGGCTTCCCGCTGGAGGGCGAGAAGATGTTGTTGGGAGCCAGCATGAGGAGGCGTGCCTCCATCTGGGCCTCCACGGAAAGCGGGACATGGACCGCCATCTGGTCGCCGTCGAAGTCAGCGTTGTAGGCGGTGCAAACCAGCGGATGAATCCGGATGGCTTCGCCTTCAATGAGCTGGGGCTCGAACGCCTGAATAGACAGACGGTGGAGCGTGGGAGCGCGGTTGAGTAGGACCGGATGCCCCTTGGTCACTTCTTCGAGGATGTCCCAGACCTCCGGGGTCTGGCGCTCGATCATTTTCTTGGCGCTGCGGACGGTGTGGACGTACCCCAGTTCCTTCAAGCGGCGGATGATGAAGGGTTCAAACAGGACGAGCGCCATTTTCTTGGGCAACCCGCACTGGTTGAGCTTCAGCTCAGGACCAATCACGATGACGGACCGGCCGGAGTAATCGACGCGTTTGCCCAGCAGGTTCTGACGGAACCGTCCGCCTTTGCCCTTGAGCATGTCCGAGAGGGACTTCAGGGGCCGGTTGCCAGCGCCGGTGACAGCGCGGCCGTGGCGGCCGTTGTCGAACAGGGCGTCGACCGCCTCCTGGAGCATCCGCTTTTCGTTCCGGATGATGACGTCGGGCGTCTTGAGGAGGAGCAGGTTCCGGAGACGGTTGTTCCGGTTGATGACACGGCGGTAGAGGTCATTGAGGTCGCTCGTGGCGAACCTACCGCCTTCAAGCGGCACCAAGGGCCGGAGATCGGGCGGGATGACGGGAAGCACCTCGAGGATCATCCACTCGGGGCGGGTGTTTGAGGAGATGAACCCCTGCACCAGCTTGAGGCGCTTGGCGAGCTTCTTTCGGATCTGCTTGGAGCGGGTACCGGACATCTGTTCCTCGAGCTCCCGCTGGAGCTGATTGAGGTCGAGGCCCTTCAGGAGGGCGTGGATGGCTTCTGCGCCCATGCCCACCTCAAAGCTTGCACCGGTTTCGAGCAATTCGCGGTACTCGGTCTCGGTGAGGAGCTGCCCCTTCTGGCAGGGGGTCTCACCGGGTTCGAGCACGAGGTAATCTTCGTAATAGATCACGCGCTCGAGTTGGCGGCTGGACATGTCGACCATGAGGCCGATCCGCGAGGGCATGCACTTGTAGAACCAGATGTGCGTCACCGGCACAGCGAGTTCAATGTGGCCCATGCGTTCCCGGCGGACCCGGGCGAGCGTGACTTCCACGCCGCACCGGTCGCAGAGCACGCCCTTGTGCTTGATGCGCTTGTACTTGCCGCAGGAGCATTCCCAGTCCCGGGTGGGACCGAAGATGCGTTCGCAGAAGAGGCCGCCTTTTTCCGGCTTGAACGTCCGGTAATTGATGGTCTCTGGATTCTTGATTTCGCCGTGGCTCCAAGAACGGATCTGCTCGGGCGAAGCGACCGTGATACCCACCCGGTCAAACACGGGGGGACGCTCTTCGGTTTGCTGCAAAAAATGGGCGTCAGACATAGGGTTCATCGGAAGGGCTGAGTTTTAGTTGTGCATTTTGGGAGCCGCGGGGATGACCGGGCTCTTCCGCTCGCCGGTCTGGACATCCAGGCCGAGCGATTTCATTTCCTTGATCAAGACGTTGAACGATTCCGGCGTCCCGGCCTCGAGGGCGTTGTCACCCTTGACGATGGCCTCGTAGATTCTGGTCCTGCCCTGAACGTCGTCAGACTTCACAGTGAGCAGTTCCTGCAGGGTGTAGGCGGCGCCATAGGCTTCGAGCGCCCAGACCTCCATCTCCCCGAAGCGCTGTCCACCGTACTGGGCTTTGCCCCCGAGCGGTTGCTGCGTGACCAGAGAGTACGGTCCAACGGCGCGCGCATGGATCTTGTCAGCCACGAGGTGCCCCAGTTTGAGCATGTAGATGTACCCAACGACCACCTGCTGGTCGAAGGCCTCGCCGGTCCGTCCGTCATACACGGTGGATTTCCCGTTCTCGTTCACCCAGGTGAACCCGTCGACTTTCTTGGCGTCCCGGAGATAGTTGAAGATCTCCTTCTCATGGATCCCATCGAACACCGGGGTCGCCACTTTGAACCCGAGGGCCTTGGCTGCAACACCCAGATGGGTCTCAAGAACCTGGCCAACGTTCATCCGGCTCGGAACCCCGAGCGGGTTGAGGACGATGTCCACAGCGGTGCCGTCCGCGAGGAACGGCATGTCTTCCTCCGGCACGATCCGGGCCACGACGCCCTTGTTGCCGTGACGTCCAGCCATCTTGTCCCCGACGCTCAGCTTCCGTTTGGAGGCGATGAACACCTTCACGGACTTGATGATGCCAGGATCCACGTCGTCCCCGCTCTCCACGCGGTCCATGGAACGCTCGTGCTCCATGTCGAGCTCGGCATACTTGTGTTCGAACTGGCCGATGATCTCGCGGATCTTGTTCCGGATCGGGCTGGGATCGATGTCGACGTGATCGTAGACAGAAGCCAGTTTCCGGAGCAGGGTCTTGGTGATCTTGCGGTTGGCCGGGATGATGATCTCGCCGGTCTGTGCGTTGACCACATCGAGCGGGATTTTTTCGCCGAGCAGGATGTTGGCGAGGGCCTCGGTCAACTGATCGTGGAGTTCTTCCCGTCTCTTGTGGTGTTCCTCCTCAATCTGCTTGGCCTGACGCTTGGATTCCGACGGAGTCAGTTTGACCTTCGCAATCTCCTTCCGGCTCGAAACCTTGACGTCCATGACAATCCCGTAGGTGCCAGAGGGCACGGTGAGGGAGGTGTCCTTCACATCGGCGGCTTTCTCGCCGAAGATGGCGCGCAACAGACGCTCTTCAGGCGCCAGTTCGGTTTCGCTCTTGGGGGTGATTTTGCCCACCAAGATGTCGCCCGGTTTCACCTCAGCGCCGACACGAATCACGCCGTCCGGCCCGAGGTTGCGGAGCGCTTCCTCGCTGACGTTGGGGATGTCCCGAGTGATTTCTTCAGGCCCGAGTTTGGTGTCCCGAGCGCCGATCTCAAACTCATCGATGTGGATGGAGGTGTAGATGTCCTCCTTCACCACACGCTCGCTGATCGTGATGGCGTCCTCGAAGTTGTAACCGTTCCAAGGCATGAACGCCACGAGCACGTTCCGGCCCAATGCCAGTTCACCCTTCTCCGTGTTCGGACCGTCTGCAATCACCTGCCCCTTGGAAACGCGGATCCCCTTGGAGACGATCGGCTTCTGATTGACGCAGGTACCGGCGTTGGAACGCATGAACTTGCGCAGGTCGTAGATGCAGGTGCCAGATTCCGGGTCGTGCTTGAGCTTTTTCTTGCCCTCGGGCACTTCGCCATCGGCGGTGATGATGATCTGGTCGGCAGTGACGCTGGCAATAATGCCTTCACATTCTGCAATGATGACGGCTTTGGAGTCGCGGGCGACCTTGCCTTCCATCCCGGTGCCAACGAGCGGCGACTCGCTCACCAGAAGTGGCACGCCCTGACGTTGCATGTTCGAACCCATCAAAGCGCGGTTGGCGTCATCGTGCTCAAGGAACGGAATCAAACCGGCCGCCACAGACACCAACTGTTTCGGGGAAATGTCCATGTAATGGACCTTGCCGGGCTCCACTTCAAGGAAGTCGCCCCGGTAGCGGATGCTGACTTTTTCACCGAGGAAATTGCCCTTGCCGTCGATGGGCGCATTGGCCTGAGCAACCAAGTACTGTTCCTCCTGGTCACCGGTGAGGTAGTCGATCTGGTCGGTAACCCGGCCCTCTTCCACCTTGCGGTACGGAGTTTCGATGAACCCGAAATCATTGATCCGGGCATAGGTGGACATGGAGCTGATGAGGCCGATGTTAGGACCTTCCGGCGTCTCAATCGGGCAGATGCGCCCGTAGTGGGAAGGATGAACGTCACGAACCTCAAACCCAGCACGGTCTCGGGAGAGACCGCCTGGCCCAAGGGCGGACAAACGGCGTTTGTGGGTCAGTTCGGCCAGCGGATTGGTCTGGTCCATGAACTGGCTCAACTGGGAGCGTCCAAAGAAGTCCCGGATCACAGCGCTGAGCGCTTTCGGGTTGATGAGCTTCTGCGGAGTCATGCCCTCGATGTTCACATCGAACATCGTCATGCGTTCCTTCACCAAACGCTCAGTGCGGGCCAGGCCGACACGGCACTGGTTGGCCAAAAGCTCGCCCACGGTGCGGACGCGGCGGGAACCGAGGTGATCGATGTCGTCCAGCAGGTAATCGGCATGCTCGGAATCACCGCCTGCGGCTCCCTTGCCATCACCCCGCCGGAGCGCGATGAGGTACTTCATTGCAGCGATGAAATCTTCCTTGGTGAGGATCCGCTCGTCCGCAGGGAGGTTGACGCCCACCCGCTTGAGCTTCTGGTTGATCTTGTGGCGACCCACGCGGCTGAGGTCGTACTTTTTCGGGTCGAAAAACAGACGTTTGAGCAGGCCGCGCGCGTTCGGGACGGTTGGCGGATCGCCAGGACGGAGACGGCGGTAGATTTCCTTGAGAGCCTCGTCTTCGGTCTTGGCCGAATCCTTGCGGAGAGACTTGATGATGGTGTCGTCGTTCTTGGTGTCAACGACTTGGACTTCTTTGACGCCAATGCCGCGCAGCGCGTCCACCACGGACTTGCTGAGGGGTTCGAATGCCTTGGCAGCGAGTTTTTCGCCGTCCATGACGTCGGAAGTGAGGACCTTGGTGGCAATCTGGGACTCGTCCACCGAGGAGGTGAGCTGAAGTTTCTCGACCTTGTAGAAGAGGCGGATGATTTCCTCGTCGCTGCCGAAACCGAGGGCGCGGAGGAAAGTGGTTGCGAGGAACTTCCGGCGCCGCTTGCGCCGGTCCAGGTAGATGTAGAGCAGGTCGTTGGTGTCGAACTGGACTTCCAGCCAGGAACCGCGGTCGGGAATGATCCGGAAGCTGTAGAGCAGCTTGCCGTTGAGATGTACGGAAGATTCAAACGCAATCCCCGGTGAGCGGTGGAGCTGGGAGACGACAACGCGCTCGGCGCCGTTGATGACGAAGGTGCCCTGCGGCGTCATGAGCGGGATTTCGCCCATGTACACTTTTTCTTCCTTGGTGCCATTTTCCTCCCGGAGGGAGAACGTGACATGAAGCGGAGCGCTGAAGGTCTGGCTTTCGCGCATCGACTCCCGCACGGAAAGTTTGGGCTCACCGATTTCGTAGCTGACGAAATCGAGGGTGACTTTTTCGTCGTAGGAAGGGATCGGGAACACCTCACGGAACACGGCCTGGAGGCCCAAATCCTTCCGGCGGCTGGGCGGGACGTTGGACTGAAGAAACTCCACATAGGAGTTGAGCTGCACTTCAATCAGGTTCGGCGCTTCGATAACCTCGCGGATTTTGCCAAAGTACTTTCGTTCGGACATGTCGGTGGGTGCTCAGTCTGCAGGTTTTTTGGCTGCCAGCCTCACTCCGCCCTGCAGCGATCGGAGAAGGCCGGGAAAAGAACGGGTCCGGGCCTCAAGCGGGTCCGGACGGTGCGGAGGCCCTACGGCCTCCAAGTAAAAAAAAGTGTGCCCTTGGCTGACCGGAAACAGGAAAAGACGACAAAACCCCAAGGATCGCAGCCTGCCATTCTAGCAGGGCGTCTTTGGAGTTCAGTGGAGCGGACTGTTTCGGACTGCGGGCGGCGGTGGTCAAAAAAAGGAACGCAGGGGGCTGGAGTCCTGCGAGAAAAATGGGCAAAGAGATTGCCCCACAAACGGGCGCCCGGCAAGGAAAAATTTCCCTGCCGGGACGCACGATAAGTGATGGTGAGGATTACTTGATCTCGACCTTGGCGCCGGCCGCCTCGATCTTCTTCTGGATTTCCTCAGCTTCCTGCTTGGTGACGCCTTCTTTCAGGGTCTTGGGAGCGCCCTCAACCAGAGCCTTGGCTTCAGCCAGGCCGAGGCCGGCCACGCAGGCGCGGACTTCCTTAATCACGCCGATCTTGTTGGAACCGGCTTCCTTCAGGATGACGTCGAAGGAGGTCTTCTCTTCAACAGGAGCAGCGGCTGCGCCGGCACCTGCACCCACAGCGGCCACAGCAACCGGAGCGGCGGCGCTCACGCCCCACTTGGTTTCGAGGCTCTTCACGAGTTCTGCGACCTCGAGGACGGTGAGGCTGCTCAACTGTTCCACTAACGCGTTTGTATCTGCCATACTATTGACTTCTTCGGTATCGTCGCCCACCGGGGCTCCGGTGGATTTCAGCCAGGCTGCCGCCCGCCCGACGAGGAACCATTGGTTTTGGTTTTTGTTTCCGGCGATTTTTAGGCCGCCGCTTGGGATTCCGGCCGCCGCATGGCAGCCGAAAATTTTGGGTGGCTCTGAGGATTAAGCTGCTGCGTCTGCGTCGGCCTTGGCCTTGAGGACGCGGGCGAGCGAGGAAGCCGGCTCGTTGAGAACGCGCACCAACTGGGTGGCGGGAGCCTGAAGAACACCGAGGAGAGTCGCGAGAAGGACCTCGCGCGAGGGGAGGTCTGCGATCGCGCTGATCTGCTCGCTCGAGACCACCAGACGGTCCACGACGCCGGTCTTGACCACCGGTTTCTTGAACTCGCCGTGGAAACCTTTCAGCACCTTGGCCGCGGCAGCGACATCCTTGTCGCCCACCACGATCGCCGTCTGGCCGGAGAGTTCCCCAAGCTCAGGGTACCCGGCGTCCTTGGCAGCGAGGCGCAGGAAGGTGTTCTTAACCACGTGGCAGCGTGCGCCGACACCGGCCAGCCGGTTGCGCAGTTCGCCAAACTTGTCTACCGTGAGGCCGCTGTAGTCCGTTACAAAGAGGAACGGGCTGGCGTTGAGCTTCAGGTTCAGATCCGAAACGATATTGGATTTCTCGGGGCGCATGGGATTGTCTCCTTTATACTCCGTTTAAGACTTGAGGAACGCACCGGCGTCCACGCGGATCCCGGGGCTCATCGTCGCAGCGAGGGTCACGTTTTCAACAAATGCACCCTTCGCAGTGGCAGGACGCGCCTTGATCACTGCATCGATCACCGCCGACCCGTTTTCCAAGAGGGCTGCAGGCTCAAACGAAATCTTGCCCACCGGAACGGCCACGTTGCCGTTTTTGTCGAGCTTGAACTCAACGCGGCCCGCTTTGACTTCGCGAACCGCCTTTGCGGTGTCATCGGTCACAGTGCCGGTCTTCGGGTTGGGCATCAAACCGCGCGGCCCGAGAACCTTACCCAGTTTCCTGACCTCAGCCATGCAAGCCGGGGTGGCGATCGCAACATCGAAGTCCTGGAAACCCTGGACGCATTTGTCGATCATGTCCTTGTAACCCACGAACTCGGCGCCCGCGTTCCTTGCGGCCGTTGCAGCTTCGCCTTCCGCGAAAACGAGGACCCGGACAGATTTACCGGAGCCGTGAGGAAGCGGGCAGGTGCCGCGGACCATTTGATCGGACTGCTTCGGATCGACTCCGAGGCGGAACGAGAGGGTGACCGTCTGGTCAAACTTGACCGGAGGGAAGGATTTGAGGACGGCAACAGCCTCGGAGAGAGGGTAGCCTTTCTGGGCGGTCACGAGTTTTTCGGCCGCGCGGTAGCGTTTGCTTCTTTTAGTTTGCATGTGTGGTTTGCAGTGCGAACGAGGCTAGGAGCCTCTCCTGCGGTTGGTTTACGAAAAAGGGGCGGGAGTATGGAGGCCACTCCAGGGATCTGGCAACCCAAATTTCCTGGGGGGCAGCGCCTCTGGCTGGATCAGAGTTCGACTTCGACGCCCATCTGGCGTGCAGTGCCGGCGATGATCTTAGCGGCAGCCTCTTCGGAGCGGGCGTTGAGATCCTTCATCTTGATCTTGACGATGTCGGCTACCTGTTTCTTGGAGAGCTTGCCGACCTTCTGCTTATTGGGCTCCTTGGAGCCTGCGGCAAGACCGAGGGTCTTTTTGATCAGGACCGCGGCGGGAGGCGACTTGGTGATGAAGGTAAAGGACTTGTCCTTGTACACCGTGATGACGACGGGAAGGATGTCGCCACTCTGCTTCTGCGTGGTGGCGTTGAACTCCTTGCAGAACGCCATGATGTTCACCCCCTGCTGACCGAGGGCCGGTCCAACGGGAGGGGCCGGATTGGCGGCGCCGGCCGGGATTTGCAATTTGATTTGGGCAACAACTTCTTTAGCCATTTTGTTCGGGTGTTGAGATTAAACTTTCTGGGACTTGACCTCGGCCTCGGGTTCGGCGCGCTCGACCTGCCAGTATTCGAGGTCGACGAGGGTGTTCCTGCCGAAGATGCTGACGGAGACACGGAGTTTGCCGCGTTCGGGATCGATTTCCTCGACGGTGCCGCTCTGGTTTTGGAAAGGACCGTCTGCGACCTTGACGGTGTCGCCGACTTCAAAGCTGAACTTGGGCTTGACCTTGTCCTCGGTGCCATGGACCAGAGCCTGAATGCGCTCTACCTCGGCAGGAAGCATCGGGGTGGGATGATCCTTGGTGCCGGCGAACCCGATCACCCCTGGGGTGTCACGGACAAAGTACCATGTCTTGCCGACGAGTTCCTTGACGGTGCGCTGGTTGTCGTCCCGGCGCTCGTCCCAGAGCCACATGTTGACGATGAGGTAGCCAGGAAGCAGTTTGCGCTTGGTCTCGGTTTTTTTCCCGTGCTTGATTTCAGAAACCGTCTCGATGGGGAGGAGGACCTCGAAGACGTGATCGCCCATTTCCTCCGTCTTGATCCGTTTGGTGAGGTTGTCGAGGACCTTGTGTTCCTGCCCGGACAGGACTTGAACCACGTACCACTGCTTGCGCTTATCTTCTTCGGTCATGGGAGATTGGAAAATTTGGCTACTTGGTAAGCGCGCCGACCACGTTCACCATGATGAAGTCCCAAAAGGACACATAGCCGCTCATGAGCAGCATGCCGATCAACACAATCAGTGTGGAGTCGACCAGTTCC
>CAIURC010000024.1 GCA_903901425.1 uncultured Spartobacteria bacterium
CCCGTAAAAAGCCGTGATCCGGGACGGCACCCCCTTGTACACCCCCACCAAATACCGCACAGAACGGATCACCACACCGTCCTCCTCCCATTCCCGGACCGTTTCCACCTCTAACGGATCCTTGCGCGGATCAAAATCCGCCCACAACTCCCTCACATCCCGAGGAACATCCTGCTCAGCCGCCCAGCCAGGATGCGCGGACAGGATCCCCGCACCAACGGCCATCCCGAGGAAATCCCGGCGTGAATAGGTCTGTAGAGTGGAGTGGTTCATAAAAAGAAGTCGGCAGAAGTCGGTGGGGACCCTTCGTCTGTTTCAGATCCGCGGCGCCTCTGGAGTGAACTCCACTGCGTTTTTGTCAGCGGATCCGGCCTTCTGCCTGAAACTTGCGCCAGTCCGCCGCGTAGTCCCCATTCAAAAGCCAGGATGCCACCGCCGCGTTTCCTTTGAACTCGGACACCGGCGCCACAGGCAACTCCTGATACCCGCCCTTTTCCAAGTCCCAGTTCGCCCCCAAATACCCCTGGTTAAAATCCAGCTTCTTTAGTGCCACGGGGCCGCGCCTCGGGTCGGAGTCCGCAGGCACCCGCATTGCAAATGAATGCCTCAGGAACGAAAACACCATCGGCCAGGTCGGCTCGCCGGGACCGTGTCCCGTCTTCGGTTCCACCGCATAATTCCAGAGTGCCCCGTGCTGTTTGCGCATCACCTCCACAACCGCCAGATTCTCCTGCTTCGCCGGCCGCCCCAAAAAAGGGTCTTCCTCCCCAAAAATCACCAGCCCAGGCACCTGCGCCGCCGCCGGTTGGTACACCTGAAACGTGATTCCCGGCCGCATCGAGATCCAGCCCCACACACGCTCCACTGCGCCCGCCGTGTACACCGCCGAAAAACCAGTCCCGTTGGAGTGCCCATACAAAAACACCGGGGCATGCTCCAACTCCGGATGCCCGCATTTCGCTCCCATCGCCTTCAATTGATCCACCAACAGACTCCGGGGCCAAAACCCGCGCTGCACCGGGTTCCCAATAAACTTGAACAACCCAAGATTAAGTTCCCGGGCAATCTTCCGGAGCTCGGGATTCACAAAAAGATGCGTCCCACTGCCGTGCCCGGAAATCGCCACCACCCCTTTGACCACCCCCACTCCCTCGGGTATCCACCCTTCAAAAGTCACCTCCTCACTTTTGCCCTCGCCCTTTTCCGCCACCACTTTGCGCCACTGCTCGTCGTCCAGTTTCCAGTTCCAGTTCCGCACCACAGCCTGGTCGGGTGCCGGGTTCCCCCACTTGGCCTCGTCAAGTTTCCCATCCCAGCGCCCCGCCTCATTCTGGGGCACCGTCTGGGCACGCACCCACCCAATGCTGTGGCATTCGGGCAGGGACAGCTTTTCCGAATAAACCACGTCAGCAGCAAAAGCGGCAGGCGCAACGCCCGCAATCAGGAGGGAGCAAAGGAGGGTTCTCATGGGGTGGAGGGATTCTGTTCTCTCCCCATTCAACCCACGAGCCCCGTTTTTCTTCATCCCGCGAACGCGGGATGTTTTGCAACCGCGGCAAGCAGAAGATCCATTCGAGCGCTCCAGCCGCGCTGGATTGAATCTCCCTGTGCCTTTTACCATCTCTTGGACTCTGACTCCAATGGTTCATGCAATCAAGAAGCGGGGGAGATGACGCGCGACTGCCGGAGTTCGCTCCTTGTCAAGGCGCACGGAGAAGAGCAGGCGGAACGCTGGTTGGAGCAGGGGTGTAACACAGCGGGACTTGATGAAAAAGATCTGCGGACGTTGAAGGGTGCAGATCCCCGGAAGCTAGATCTTGCGGAGTTGATTTGGAAAAGAATGTCGAGATTTGTACCCAGACCCACCCAGACCCCTGCCCGCAGAAACCGGCAGAAAAAGAACGGCCGCCGGACTAGCCGGAAGACCTTATCTTAGTGCCATTCCACCCTGCCCCAAAAAAGCGTGACCCATGGCTATTTGCGGGCTGGCACATGCGGCAGCATTTGGTCGAAGAGGGCTTGGTGCTGTTTCACGAGGGCGGCGTACCTGGCTTTTTCGGCGAGGTTCTCGCGTTCCAGCGGATCGGACTCATAGTCGTAGAGTTCCGTGGCCCTTGCGTGACTGCCAAAGACGGGCTTGTCCACGCTGAAATCGGCGGCGCGCCATTCGGTGTAGCGATACCGCGGCGTGCGTAACGACCATCCCATCGTCCCGTTTTTCCCTCTTCCTTGGCTCATCTGGGTGAGAGCGGCTTGGTGGAGGATCACGTCTTTCCCGCGCATCAGGGGAACCAGGCTCTTACCTTCGGCGTGGGCCGGAACCGGCAAGGCGGCCAGTTCGCAGAGAGTCGGATAGACATCCAGAAACTCGGTCAGGGAAGCGACCCGTCGGCCGCCGGCGACACCGGGTGCGGAAATGATCAGCGGCGCCCGGGCGGCGTCCTCGTAGTTGGTCAGCTTGCCCCAGTGGCCGTGCTCACCGAGATGCCAGCCGTGGTCGCCCCAGAAGCAGATGATGGTGTCGTCCGCCACGCCGCAGTCCGCCAGGGTCTGCATGAGCAGCCCGACCTGCGCATCAATGTAGGACACGCAGGCAGCATAGCCATGGATGAGTTCGCGCTGTTGCTTCTCGGGAATCGGCCCCGTCTTGGGCAAATCCGAATACGCCCGCAGCTCGCCCGAGCTGCCGTAGAAGGAGAGGTCATGCGGACTGCCGCCAGGTAACGTCTGGAACGGTGCGAGCGGAAGTGCGGCGCTGTCGTAGAGGTCCCAGTATTTCTTCGGCGCCACGAAGGGCAGATGCGGCTTCACGAAACCGACCGCGAGGAAGAAGGGCTCATTCTTTTTGGAAAACTCCCGGATGCGCTTCGCTGCCGTATGGGCCACCCCGCCATCGTGGTAGCCGTTGTCCGGAACGTCGCACGCCTCCGTCGCGGGGCCGGAGGGGGGCTTGCCTTGCTTCAGGGCTTCGGCAAGCCGGGCTTTCGTCACGGGATCCTGATAACCTCCCGGCGCGGGCTTCTGACCCAGAGCCATTTCCCAAGGGCCATACGGAACCGTCCACGAGACCGCGTCGTGCCCCTGGTCCACCACGCGGCCGTCAAATACCTTGTGCAGCGGATGAGTGATGTAGCCGTGGTTTTTGAAGAGTTGCGGCAGCGTCACGACCTCCGGGAGCCGGGTGCGGAGCATGTCTTGCGACTGATCTGGATTGAGATACACGCCGGTGCTGTCAGGTCGCAAACCGGTGAGCAGGCTGAACCGTGTTGGCGCGCAGAACGCCACCTGGCAGTAGTTCGCCGTGAAGACCGTTCCCTTCGCTGCCAGCCGGTCAAGGTTCGGCGACCGAATCCACGACGTGCCGTAACAGCCGAGCAACGGTTTAAGGTCGTCCGAGACGATGAACAGGACGTTGGGCTTTTGCTTCGGGGCCGCAGCCGCCTGCAGCGCGGCCAGAGGAGCAAGCAGCAGGGCGGCGAGGAGGCGGAGGGTAGATTTCATCGGGAGTTTTATTTGCCGACAGATTATTTTAGGTGACAGGTTCGAAAACAACCAGGTGATTCCCCCCCATTTGGTGGAGCTCACAAAACCGTGACAATGCCGGGCACACTCAAATTCCCAATCAGACGGGGTTCCCTGCCGAATCATACGAATCTCCCTGCTCCATGATCCGGATGGGAACAGCGTAACATCCTTCAAAGTTGGAGGTGACTCAGGGATTATTGCCTTCCTTTTTGCGATCCACGGAGAGGGGGCCTTTCAACGCGTCCTGTGACGGTGAGGGACTTTAGGCGATGATTTTGGTCTTCGGATATCTTTAGATTTGTGAGTCTGAAGTTCACAATCGGCGGTGTAATGTTTCTTCTGTAAAAGTGATTTGTCCTTGCCAAGCGCACCCCACCTGGGGGCGCGAAGCGAGGCGAGCGTAGCGAGTAGAGCGCAG
>CAIURC010000025.1 GCA_903901425.1 uncultured Spartobacteria bacterium
AGCCTCGTCTTTTCCCATTGACCTCTCCCCGATCCGCTCTTTAACCAATCAACAACACCCCGCACGCCATAGCTTATTTCGACCGAATTTTGGCCGGAAAATGGGGTCCACCATACCTCGCAATTTTCGGAACCAGATGGTTCGGGATAAGATTGCAAAGTTGTCGGAGGACACTCAGGCTGGACGGCGTCGAGGTTTTTGTTTTTTTCGCCCCTGCCGAGTGGCAGGTTTTCAAACATACCTCGACACTTTTTTTGCCTCAGCTGTGGGATGGCTGTGTATCCGAAACAAGAAATGTATAATCTACCAATCCGGGCGCGGCATGAAAAATGGGATCGAGATATGTGTAGTATTCGACAAACTTTGAACGCTTAAGAAGTAGATTCATTCTTTTTTTGGCTACCGACCCAAAGCTGAGCGACTGCGGAGGGCGGCGCGACGACTGCGCAAGCAGGTGACGTGACGGCCCGCAGCCGTTCGCTGGAGCGCAGGGTTAGGCGTTGCGGTCATTTGGATTCAGGGTGTTCATCGCGCCATTTTTGCTCATCGCGTTCGCAGTTGGAACAGATTCGGATGCGCGCTGTCTTGGAATCGCGGTTACTGACGACACAGCCGCCCCACGTCGAGTGTGCGGCGTGAGGAAAAAGACTGTGCCGAAGCTCCGGGTCAATCTCTCCAGGCGCAAGAAGTCGATTGCCGTCCTTGTCGCGGAACATGGACATGGGCGTGCCGTAGTGGACGGGAACAATCTCGGCGCGCATATCGGTGCGGTGAACCTCGCAGACGGCAGGTTCGTAGGGAATGAGGTCCATCGGTTCATCGGGCTTGAAGTCGTTCGAGTCGAAATCCGGCGGCTCGGCTGGAGGTGTCTTGAGATGCGAAACGTAGAGCAAACCGTCGAGCCAGTGCTGAGGATGCGGACAAATCCAACCGTGCTGCACGGCCGCGAATAACGCGCAGGCGACAACAGCAAGGGAAGCGAGAAACCAGCGGAGCTTTTTCACGGGACGCGAGCGACGCCTAACGCCGAAGCTGAGTTGCGAAGGAATGCGGCCGGGCTTGCTGCTGGCGCAGCCCAGCAGCAAGCATGACGCATGTAAGGAGTTAGCTCCAGCGCTTGGTTAGGCGGCGTAGGTTGCGGGTAACTCATGTGCGCCTTACTGATAGGAGTGCCTCACAGTGCTCCACGACACCGGTGAGAATGTCGTCAGGACAAGCCGGATCGCCGACGAAAAGCAGAAAGTCGCCATACTGGTTATTGACGGTAAAAGCGTGGCTTCGGAATGAGAAGTCGAGCCACATCTCGGTTACGTTGTCGGTGACGTATTCTGTAATGGTCACTCCGGGTAACTGTGCGATATGCGTATGGAACTCGTCCCAGGAACACGTCTCAGGAAGCTCAGCGAAATGCCGAGAGCCATCGTGCATGGATGAGTTAAGTAGTGCCGTTCTCATTGTAGATGTTCGGATAAACCTAACGCCCATTTAAGCGTCTGGTTTAAGGTTGTCTTTCTGCTTGGCTTTTGGTTGGGGTAGGACTGTTAAACCCTCCGGGAGCGTCGTCTTCAATCTCGGCAATAATGCCGTTAACGATCATGGAACCGATCACAATTGCAAATACTCCCCAAAACGGAAAACCAATCCAATGGTTGATGCCCCAAGCTATCAATGTCGCAACCGATAATCCAATAACTGCCGGTATCGGCGCGAATTTGAGGTTTTTGAGTTTCATCATAAAGGTGCGTGCAAAGCGCCTAACGACCCAAGCTCAGCGACGGCGCAGGGACAGCAGCGGAGGCTGCGCAAGCAGCCGGCGTAACGGCCAGCATCCGTTCGCTGCAGCGCCTTGTGCGGCTCCGTTGTTTGAGTTTCTGAATTCTGGAAAAGCATTAACTTGAATTAAAACTAACGCTTAAAAATAAAACGTATCGCATCCCAAATTCCGGCATATTTCTGATTACGGCCGATATAATTTTCGAGAACGTAAAATAGATAATAATAGAACCGGCAAAAACCCCAGATTGCAACCGCCAACAAAAAAGCGGTTCTGAAATTTTGGCTTTCGAATAATATCGTGCCACTCGCCAACATGCCAATCAGCAAAAACAGAAAACCCTTCGCGTGAAGCAATCGCTTACTTTTAATATCACGAAATAGGGTCATAATTTTTGCCTAACGCCAGAACTGAGCGACGCCCGGAATGCGGCGGGCCGGCTGCTGCGAAGCGAGCAGTCCGCATGACGCATATAGGGCGTTCTTCTCCAGTGACTTGTTAGGCAACGTAGGGTTCAAAGAGTGCGGATGATAACATGGAGCCTTCTGGAATCGTAGTTTGTCGCCTGTTGGATTCAGAGTATCTCCTCAACAACGTCTCCTGCTAGGTCCCACAGTTATACTCCATGCATTTTTTCATCCGCACGACAGGTAGATTTAAACTGTCGCCCATCGGAATGTCGTAACGCTCCACGACTGAGTAACCGAACGATACGTAAAGCGGTTCTCCCGCAAGTGTCGCTACGATGTCCACGGTGCGAAAGCCCGACTCCCTAATCGCTCGTTCACAAGCGATCATAATACTGCGTCCAATGCCACGCCGCGCCCAAGCAGGGTGAACGAAAAAAGCACGAACGCGCGCTGCATCTCGTTTTGGATCGAGCTCTTGATCAGGCTCGGTTCGATGTCCGTCACTACCGTAAAGAGATCGGCGCTTGCTCCACCCGCCGCAGCCCACAATCTGGCCAGCATACTCGACGAGAAAATAAGTGCTGTCGCGAATGAGCTGCCGATCAACCCCGAAAATCGGTCCTAACGCTGCTTCCATCTGTGCCGGAGAATAGTGAGGAGCCTGAAGGGACCGAACCGAAATAGGAATCAGTGCCTCCAATGTAGGGATGTCGTCCTCGCGTGCCAATCGTGGTTGCCAATCGATCGTATTCTCAGGCTGCACGGCCATAAGACTTCCACTAATAAGGATTTTTTTCATTTATTGCACGTAGTGTAGCCAATAATGGATCTAATTGCGTTTATGTTATTCTACCGCAATGTGGCGAACACAAACCTAACGAAACAAACTCAGCGACGGCGTAGGAACGGCGCGGCGGCTGCCCAAGCAGCCGACGTGACGGCCCGGAGCCGTTCGCTGCAGCGCATGGTTATATTGCTTGGTGTGGATAGCATATAGGATAACTACTAGAGGCCTATTTTTGTCCGCTGCATAGCCCCCTGTCCGGCGATAGAGTTTGGAAAGCCTCTTTAGTGCCGGAAAGCTTGATTTCAAACTTACTCTGATACCTCTTTGCAGTCTCTATTGAGACTCCATTTATTCTTTCCCCGCAGGCTTTTCCGGGCAATCCTGTAAGTTTCTCGAAAAAATAGAGCTCCTCAGCGGCTGCGCCTCCAGATGGTTCCGAGAGTAGAAATTTCTCATCCTTCCATGTGAATTCTATTTTGGCGAATTCAACTTCGTTTATCAAGACAGTCGTGGTTTCGCTGTCTTCTGGTTGAACGACCCTGTAATGTTTCTCACCTACTGGCGAAGCTGGTGTCGTATCTATAGTGAATCTGGTCGGTCCCATATCTGATTCGTTCACATTTCCGTTTGTCCAGGTTAGATATTGAATCGGATAGTCATTGATCCACTTGTGGTAAATATTTTGTGTCCACCATGATTTGCGTCCGGAGGATTCATGGGTGATCAAATATCCAGCTGCTGTATCTGGTTCGCCGTCGCCACTGCTGGCGACAAGTTTAATATTTCTCTTATCACGGGTGGGAACGGCGATTTCGTACCCCAATCGATAACCATCATTATTGAATGCGATAAGGAGGGCAATTGATTTGTCCGGTCCCACTGGCTTTATCGAAAAAGGCTGTTTCGTAGGCGCAATATGAAAGAACCCACGATCCTCCCTTTGTGCACCTTCTGGAAGCCAGCAGGGAGTAAGATCCCATGCTTCCCTAAACTTCCATCTATTTCCGATCCATTCCAAATATGCTGTCTTTGATTTTGCTTCGGCGATTGCCCAAATATGTCCATCCCTAAATATTTCCCCCCAGATAACAAATCGTTCACCCGGCAGGATCGCTGTATTGACCTGATTTTTTGATTTTTGTGGCTTTATGTCCTTTAGCGCATTCTCAACATCGATTTGTATTTCTGAAATAAGATCAGACGGAATTGTAGATGCTGGTTGACTGGGCATTGCAAATGCAACGTTCAGGCAAGCCAGCACTGCCGAAAGAATGCAAATTGCGGATTTGGGAAGTAGCATGACTTGTCGGTGTAACAGTAATCGATTGATCACGGCGAAGGTCTACAGCAATCTAACGACCCCAAGCTCAGCGACTGCGGAGCGCGGCGCGGTAGCTGCGGGGTGGAGCAAAGAGAAAGCGAACGAGCGTAGGACAACGCCACGCTCGGACGAGACGGGTGCAAGCTAGAGAAAGCAGCTACCGTGACGCGCGGAGCAGTTCGCTGCAGCGCATGGTTAGGCGTTGCGGTCATTTCTGTTGAAGCCATGCGAACAGAGAAGGTGCTACTCGGTCGTAGTCATTGTTATCGACGGTGACGAAAGACGAATCCGTCTGACTAAGCTTCGGGTCGGGTAGCGTGAGAAATACACCAGTGGCAAACGAATAAGAGTAGTTCTTGTCGTAGGCCCACGGGTCGGCAACGCCGTGGCGGGTGCTGCCACGCTGCCCGGCTGCGGTGAGAAATCCATCGTGGTTGCGGTCAACGGCGAAATGGATGCGAGAGCCCCACGGAGTAAAGACTCCTTCGGGAGTGATGCGGACCTTGTGTTTGCGGCCGCTGTGGTCGCGCATGTAGAGCGGCTCCGCCGCTCGCAATGCGTCGATGAAACCGGATACCTGCACCTCCTCGGAGTCATCGCTGAGGTAAGCAACTGCGGAAGGGTGCTCGCGGACGTAGCGGTAGAGAAAGAAGTTGATGAGGCCGCCACCGCCTGCCTGGTCGAACCACGCATAAGACGCATCATAGTTGGCCTCCCAGTTGAGCTTCTTGGCGACCATTGTGGCAGGCAACACAAGCGCGAGAACGGCAAGCAAGACGCCACTGCCACGGGAGTCTCGCGAACGCACAATGTCGGCAAGACCAGCGATAAGTCCGATGACGGAGAAAATGAAACACGGATAGAACGCAAACGCTGCGAAAATCTCTCCGCCCGTGATCGAGGCCGGCGTATGTGCCGGGAACATGACGGCTGGAGTAAGGAGAGCCGAAATACCGACAGCGATGAAAAGAAAGCGCCTCATGCGGTTATCGGAGTCTCTGTCATGGGATGCGGCGAGCAGCGCCTAACATGTATTATGCAGCTGCTGTAGATTTCTGCGGCTGCTGCACTATTGGGAACATGTTTATCTTTGTATATTATCAAACATCCCAGAAGCAAGGCGAAACCCGCTGGGAGCATCGAGGGTGCGCAGAGGCATGGAGGAGGGGGCCAACACTCCGGGCCCCGCACCAGCAAATTAGCCGACTTGGCACACCCTTGCTTCGGGGAACCGGAGACACGGCCGTTCACTGAGGACCGTTCCCCTTTTTCAGAAGATATCGGCCAGATTGCGCACTGCAATCCCGCATTTGTTCAAGGCAGAGTTGCTGGAGGATGGACCTACTAGACCTAATGGACTGGCTTGCTGACCCGGGGAGGCGGATGTTCTGTGGGGTGCAGAGATTCCTCGGATCGGCCGCAGCCAGATTTTGCACCACCGGCTGCCTCCGGATTCTATTTTTTATCCTGTCTCCATGCGTTTGCCTCCCCTTTCCATAAAAGAATCGTTGAGAGGTGGGTTTTTGGACTCAGGAAAGCTCCGCTTAAATTTTTAGGTTCATGGATCTCTGCAGAGCAGCAGAACCATTCCCAATTCCCCGGCAATCCAATCGCCCCCCCACCCTGGCCCGAACACTCCCCCCCCAACAAAAATCCCGGCCTCCCCTTTTCCGGCGGTTGACTCCGGGCTCGGACTCCCCATCATTTGCCCCCTTTCCCCGACATGCTCGAAAAACACGTCCTCAAAATCGCCCAGGAACTCAAACTGCAACTCCGGCAGGTGGCCTCGACGGCCATTCTCCTCGAAGAAGGGGGCACTGTCCCCTTCATTGCCCGGTACCGGAAGGAAAAAACCGGTGAACTCGACGAGGTACAGATCACCTCGATCCGGGACCGGCTTGAGCAACTCGAGGAACTCGACAAACGCCGGGAATCGATCCTCAGCTCGCTGACAGAACGCAGCCTGCTTACCGCGGAACTCGCAGCCAAGATCGAGGCCGCTGAAACCCTTTCCAGCCTCGAAGACATCTACCAACCGTTCCGTCCAAAAAAGCGGACCAAGGCCACCATTGCCCGGGAGAAAGGACTCGAGCCTCTTGCCGACATTCTTTGGGCACAGAACCCGGCCACCCAGCCGAAGGTGGAAGCGGCGGCGTTTGTCGATGCGGCCAAGGAGGTTGCCACTCCCGAGGAAGCCTTGGCCGGTGCCCGCGACATTCTCGCCGAACGGATCAGTGACGATGCCGGTGCCCGCGCCAAACTGCGCGAACTCTACCTCCAGAAAGGCGTGATCAAGTCCAAGGTGGTTTCCGGCAAGGAGGAGGAAGGCGCGAAGTTCAAGGATTACTTTGACTGGAACGAACCCGCAGCCAACGCGCCGTCGCACCGGGTTCTGGCCATCCGCCGAGGCGAGAATGAAGGGGTCCTGTTTTCGCGGCTGACTCCGCCAGAAGAGGAGGCGATTCTGGCTCTTGAAATTTTGTTTATGAAAGGGTCCTCGCCGGCAGCTTTGGAGATCAAGGCAGCGGTGGCCGATTGCTACAAACGGCTTATTGGGTTCGCCATGGAAGGCGAAGCCCGGATTGCCGTGAAAAAACGGGCCGACGAGGAAGCCATCCGCGTTTTTGCCGAGAACCTCCGGGAACTCCTGCTGGCCTCCCCGCTCGGACAGAAAAACATGCTCGCCATTGATCCCGGGTTCCGGACCGGTTGCAAGGTGGTGGTGCTCGACCGGCAGGGCAAACTGCTCGGACACGACGTGATTTACCCCGAACAAGGCGCACGAAACGCATCCGATGCGGCTGAAGCCATCCGCGGGGTGGTTAAGAAGTTCAACATTGAGGCAATTGCCATCGGCAACGGGACGGCCGGACGCGAGACCGAAGCGTTTGTCCGCAAACTGGGGCTGCCGCCTTCGGTGACAATCGTGTCGGTCAACGAGAGCGGGGCGTCGATTTACTCGGCCAGCGAAGTCGCGCGCGAAGAGTTTCCGGACCACGACATCACGGTCCGTGGCGCGGTGTCGATCGGGAGACGGTTGATGGATCCCCTTGCGGAACTGGTGAAGCTCGATCCGAAATCGATTGGGGTGGGGCAATACCAGCACGACGTGGACCAGAACGCGCTCAAGCGCTCGCTGGACGACGTCGTGATGAGCTGCGTGAACGGCGTGGGGGTGGAACTCAATACCGCGAGCAAACAGCTCCTGAGCTACGTTGCCGGTCTCAACTCGCGGACTGCCGCCAACATTGTGGCGCACCGGAACGAAAATGGTCCGTTCAAGTCGCGCCGGGAGCTGCTCAAGGTGGCGGGCCTCGGTCCCAAGGCGTATGAACAAGCCGCCGGCTTCCTCCGGATCCGGGATGGCGAACATCCGCTGGATGCCAGCGCCGTGCACCCGGAACGGTATGAATTGGTGGACCGGATGGCCTCGGACTTGGGCTGTGCCGTGAGCGATCTGCTGCGGGACTCAGGGAAACGCTCCCGGATCCAGCCCGAAAAATACGCGACCGCCGAGGTGGGTCTTCCGACCTTGAAAGACATTATGGCGGAACTGGCCAAACCGGGTCGGGATCCGCGTCAGCAGTTCGAGGTGTTCTCCTTCAACGAAGGTGTTCAGGAAATGAGCGACCTGAAGGTGGGAATGAAACTGCCGGGGATCATTACCAACGTGACGGCGTTTGGAGCATTCGTGGACATTGGGGTCCACCAAGACGGCCTGGTCCATGTCAGCCAACTCTCGGACAATTTCGTCAAGAACCCGGCGGAAGTGGTCAAGGTCGCCCAACGAGTCCAGGTGACTGTGACCGAGGTGGATCTGGCCCGGAAACGGATCGCCCTTTCCATGAAGTCCAAGCCCGAGCTTGCTCCGCGCGGGGAACGCAAGCCCGAGGCCGGTCCGCGGGACATGAAACGCTTTGGCCAGTCCAGTCCGCAACCGGCCTCCGGCAACGATTGGTTTAGCCAGGCCATGCAGCGCCGCAAATAGACACCGTCCCCGTGGACGCCTCCGATCGTTTCAGCCGACGCCTGCGTGACCTGCGCATTTCGGTGACCGACCGGTGTAATTTCCGGTGCACGTACTGCATGCCGAAGGAGATCTACGGGAGCGCCCACCCGTTTCTTCCGCGGAGCGAGCTGCTGTCTTTTGAGGAAATCGCAGCACTGGCTGGGGCGTTTGTCCGGAACGGGGTCGAAAAACTCCGGATCACCGGGGGCGAACCCCTGCTCCGCCGGGACTTGCCCAAACTGATCGGGATGCTGCGCGGCTTGCCCGGGGTCAGCGAGATTGCGCTCACCACCAACGGAGCGCTTCTGGCAGAGCACGCCCGGGCCCTGCGTGGGGCCGGGCTCGACCGCCTCACGGTCAGTGTGGACGCGGTGGAGCCCACCGTGTTCCGTGCGATGAACGACGTGGGGTTTCCCGTAGAAAAAGTTTTGGCGGGAATTGAAGCGGCTCAGGAAGCCGGGTTTGAGCCGGTGAAGATCAACGCGGTGATCCGCCGGGGCGTCAACGAAAACCAGATCGTGCCGCTCGCCCGGCGGTTTCTCAACCGGGCCCATGTGCTGCGGTTCATCGAGTACATGGACGTGGGAGAAACCAACGGGTGGAAAATGCAGGACGTGGTTCCGGGCGAGGAAATTCTCCGGACCCTAGAGTCGCATTTTGCGCTCAATCCCCTGCCCCCGAATTATCCGGGTGAAGTGGCCAAACGCTTTGCCCACACGGGTCCGGAGGGAGGCGAGATTGGGGTGATCACCTCGGTAACGCAGCCGTTTTGCGGTGACTGTACCCGGGCCCGGCTCTCGGCGGACGGCCGTCTGTACACCTGCCTGTTTTCGGGAACCGGCCATGACCTCCGCGGGCCGCTCCGCGCCGGCGCAACGGACGAACACCTCGACGCAGCCATCCGCGCGGTCTGGACTGCCCGTGCGGACCGGTACTCGGAGATCCGTTTTTCTGCGACCCCAAAACTGCCAAAGCCGGAGATGTCGCGGCTCGGGGGTTGAAAAGTTTCCCTGTTCAGGACTCGCCGCGGAGATGGCGGAGCGCCTCGCGGATTGCAGGGAGCAGCAACGGGAGGCACTCGCCAATCGCACGGGGGTTGCCAGGCAGGTTCACCACGAGGCTCTGGCCCCGGGTCCCGGCTGTGGCGCGGGAAAGGATGGCCGTGGGCACCTTGGCGTAGGACTGCATCCGCATGACCTCGCCGAATCCGGGGAGTTCCCGGTCGAGCACCTCGCGGGTGGCTTCCGGCGTCACATCGCGGGCGGAAGGCCCCGTGCCTCCAGTGGTGACCACCAGATCGCAGTGCTCCAGATCGCACAGCTCCCGAAGCGTTTCTGCGATCTGTGCCTGTTCGTCGGGCAAAATCCGGGCCACCCATTCGACGGGATCCGCCCAGAGTTCGGCAATGACGCGTTCGATTTCGGGCCCACTCCGGTCCGTGTAAACACCGGCTGAAGCCCTGTCGCTGAGTGTGAGACGGCCTATTTTCATCCCTTGATTTTCTCCACGACGCGGATGGCGCCCAGTTCCATTCCCTTGTCCACGGCCTTGCACATGTCGTACAGGGTCAATCCGGCCACCGCCACGGCCGTAAGCGCCTCCATTTCCACACCGGTCTTGGCCGAGGTCGACGCTTCCGCACGGATCACGATCCGATCGGTGTCCACTTGGAAACTGAGGTCCACGCCATCCAGCGGCAGCGAATGACAGAGTGGGATGAGTTCATCGGTGCGTTTTGCCGCCTGAATTCCCGCCAGCTTGGCCACCGTGAGCACATCCCCCTTGGGAAGCGCTTTCTGTTGTAACGCCCGGATCGTGTCGGGATGACACTTCAATTCCCCACAGGCCACCGCCCGGCGGCGCTCCGTCACCTTGTGCCCCACATCCACCATGCGCGCCCCTCCGGCAGCATCCAAATGCGAAAAATCAGACCCTTTTTCCATCCGTCAATCCAACCGGAGCCCGCGCTCCTTCAGCAACAAGCATTTCACCGGATCCCCGCTTTTCCACGGACCCGACTCCGCGGGCAACCAGAGCAACACCCCGGCTCCGGCCACTCCGCACAAATCCCCGGAACTGCGCCATCCCAACGGAACGGCCTCCAACCCGGAATTTCCGACCCGTAGGCGGCCCGGCCAGAAGGTCTCCCTCCGGTCGAGCTTTCCCGGGAGGTCTTCCGCCAAGAGCGCCGGAACAAACTCCCATGCCGGGACAGCTCCCAGCAACCGTTCCAGAGCCAGACGCACCGCGACTTCGAACACCACCCAGTGCGACACCGGATTGCCCGGAAGGAGAAAGGCGGCCTGCGGTCCCCGGGTCGCAAAACCCACCGGTTTGCCTGGCCGGAGCCTGACCCCATGGAACCGCAGATCGAATCCCAAGGCCTGAAGTGCGCGAGGCCCGAAATCGTAGTCACCCACGCTGGCGCCGCCGCTGATGAGCAGCAGATCCCACGGGATATCGACTCCTTCGACTGTCTCGACAAAAGCCTCCAGACGATCTGAAACACGCCCCTGCCAGACGATTTCGCCTCCAGCCGCCTCCACCAATCCCGCCACAAGAGACGAGTTTGAGTCCCGGATTTCGCCGGGGCCGGGCACGGTGCCCGGCGGGACCAGTTCGTTGCCGGTGACCAGATGGATCACCCGGGGCCGGGGTGCGATTTGGGGGGCGATAGCCCCCAACTGTGCCAGCAGCGAGACTTGCGGCGCTCTTAGAATGGTTCCCGGTTTGAGCAGAACGGTTCCTGCCCGCACATCTTCTCCCCTGCGTCGGACATGGATTCCGCCAAAGCGCTCCAGAGGAACCATCCAGTCTCCCTCCCGGCGGACAGCCTCCTGCGGGATCACCTCGGTGCATCCGGCGGGAAGGGCCGCGCCGGTGAAAACACGGAAACATTCTCCCAGCGCAAGCGTCTGAGTGGCCGCCGCGCCCGGCTGGATCTCGCCCCGTACCGCAAACCGGGAAGCGGTGTCTTCCGCATGGAGGGCGTACCCGTCCATGGCGGAGCGGTCAAACGCCGGAAAATCTTCCGGAGCAGCGATTTCCTCGCGCAACACCCGGCCATAAAGCGCTCCCCAAGCTCCCGTTTCTGCGGGAAGCGGATGGAGCGCCTGTTGAATTGTCTGCCTGGCCTCAGAAAGCGAGATCATGATCCGGGAACTAATCCAAAAGAAGTCGGCTCCGGCAATCCCGGCGTGTGCAGGTTTGGAGCGCAGGATTGCTTCCCGGCTGAGCTTCCATGCAGTGTGAAGGGGTGCAGATCAGGATTTTAGCCTTTGCGTCCGCCAGCGAACAGATCGGGGTGCGCGAGACGGACATGGAATACTCGCCGGCCGACACGCCGCGCCAGATTTTGGCGCGACTGTGTCCGGCGTTTGACCCGGCCTCGGCGCGGGTGGCGTTGGATTGCGATTATGTGGGCTGGGATACGCCGGTAGGCAACGCGCGGGAACTGGCTGTGCTGCCCCCGGTGAGCGGAGGTTGAGCGTCCGGAGGACAAGCCCATGCATTTTTCGATCCTTTTTACAAACAACCCGATTGTCGTCCCCCCGGCCCCGGCTGGTGCCCGTGAAACCGGAGCGGTGGTGGAGTTTCACGGAGTGGTCCGTGAGCTCGAGAACGGGGTTCCGCTGTTGGGGCTGCAGTACGAGGCGTACGAGCCCATGGCCCGGCGTCAACTCGAGTCGATCTTTGAATCGCTCCAGCGGGTTGCGCCGGTGCATTCGGTGGAGTTCATTCATCGGGTGGGCTGGGTGCCCGTCGGGGAAGCTTCGCTCTACCTCCGGATCACCGCATCGCACCGGGGTGAGGCATTTTTGTTCTGCAAGGAAACCATCGACGCAATGAAACGGAATGTGCCGATCTGGAAAACGTTTCCATCGAAAAACCTGTTGACTCCGCAGGCCGGGCTCACCTAGGTTGCCGCCCGCTTTCATCGAGAGTGACTGAGGGACTGGCCCGTTGAAGTCACGGCAACCGCTGAAAGCCTCGTGGAGGTCCAGTTCCAGTTTTTGGATCAGGATTTTCAAGGAGGCCGACAGGACCAGGTGCCAAATCCAGCTTAAAATCAGCGCTGCTGTTTTTAGGGAAAGATGAGAGGTCGTAGTTCGCTTAAAAATGGGCGGATTATGAACCACCCGTCGGAACGGAAGTCCGGTCCTCTTGGGAAAGCAATCAACCCCATGGAAAACTCCTTTTTCAGCAACCTCAAGTGCCGCGAGTGCGGGAAGCTTTACCCGAAGCAAGCCATCCACGTCTGCGACTTCGACTTTGGACCGCTGGAGGCCGTGTACGACTACGAAGCGATCCGCGGCAAACTCACCCGCCAACTGATCGAATCGCGGCCGCAATCCATGTGGCGGTACCGCGAACTGCTCCCGATTGACGGCGAACCCACGGTGGGACGCCAGGTTGGGTTCACGCCGCTGGTCAAGGCCGACCGTCTGGCCAAGGCCCTCGGGATCCGCGAGCTCTACATCAAAAACGACACGGTCAACTACCCCACCCTCTCGTTCAAGGACCGCGTGGTGTCTGTCGCTCTGAGCCGGGCCCGGGAACTGGGATTTGAGGTGGTGGCATGCGCCTCCACGGGGAACTTGGCCAACTCGGTCGCCGCCAACGCCGCAAGCGCTGGTCTGAAGAGCTACGTGCTCATTCCGGCCGATCTGGAGCAGGGCAAAGTGCTCGGCTCGCTGGTGTACGGAACCCAGGTGGTTGCGATCCATGGGGCCTACGACCAGGTCAACCGGCTCTGCTCGGAAATCGCCGGGAAATACGGCTGGGGATTCGTGAACGTCAATCTGCGCCCGTACTACGCGGAAGGCTCAAAAACCATGGGATTCGAGATCGCCGAACAGCTGGGCTGGCGTCTGCCGCAACACACGGTGATTCCGATGGCCAGCGGTTCATTGCTGACCAAGATCCACAAGGCGTACAAGGAGTTCATCGACCTCGGGTTGGTGGAAAAAACACCGTTCAGTGTGCACGGGGCTCAGGCCACTGGATGCTCCCCGATCAGCACCTCGCTCAAGCGGGGCAGCGATCTGGTCAAGCCCGTCGCAAAACCCCAGACCATCGCAAAGTCATTGGCCATCGGGACACCGGCCGACGGCTACTACGCCATCCATTCCATGAACCAGACCGGCGGGTCCGCCGACGACTGTTCCGATGAGGAAATCATCGAGGGCATCCGGCTCTTGGCGGAGCATGAAGGCATTTTTGCAGAAACCGCAGGCGGCGTAACCGTGGGCTGCGCGAAGAAGTTGATCGCGTCCGGCAAGATCCCGGCCGATTCGAGCGCCGTGCTTTGCATTACCGGGAATGGGCTCAAGACGCAGGAAGCACTTCTGAATCAGTGCGGGGCGCCGCGGGTGATCAACCCGAGCCTTCGCGAATTCGAGGACCAGATTTATCAACCCGACCTTGCTGCAGCATTCTAGTTTTTAAAATCCTACTCTATGCCGTCCGTACTCATCCCCACTCCGCTCCGAAAACTTACCAACGACCTGGATCTGGTCCAGGCCGATGGAGCTACCATTGCCGAGGTTTTCGCCAATCTCGAAAAAGCATTTCCAGGCATCCAAGAACGCATCTGTGACGACAAAGGCTGCATCCGCCGCTTTGTGAACGTCTTTGTAAACGGTGAAGACGTCCGATTCTTGGAAGAAACTGCGACCCCGGTCCATTCGAACGACGAAATCAGCATCGTGCCAGCGATTGCAGGAGGCTAGAATCGCGCACATCCCTTGACATGATCGTCCTGTGGTCCCGTTTGCGGACCCACCGGGCGAGACCCGCTGCTGACCCTGTTTCCACACTCTTTTTGTATGGCAGAAGAAAAAACGCGCCTCTGGCTGATGTTTCCCGCCCGGCTCATTACGCGGCCGATCATTTGGGAACTGGCCAAAAAGTTTGAGGTCGTGACAAACATTCGGCAGGCGAGCATCACGGATGAAGTGGGATTGCTCTCGCTGTCGTTCCAGGGGGAAAGGTCTGAGATTAAAGCGGCCATCGCGTGGTTGGAGGAGATGGGCGTCAAGGTGGAACCAGTGGAGATCAACACGATCGAAGGCTGAGTTGCCCTGGGGAACTCAACTGCACTCAACACCGGTCGATCGGATATACCGCGGTTCTTAGGCCGGCCCGGCCCTGCTGAGCGTTACGTAAGGGTTGCATGCTCTGCAATGCACGCTCCTGATCTTGGGACCGTCTGTCCTTGGACTGTTTCTTCAGACTGAGCGTCAGCCTGCGGTTCCGTTTTCGTGCCGAGCTTGGAAGCTTCAACCGCCAAGATACAGACGTCATCATGAAAACCGCCCGTCCGTGACGCAGAGCGGACTTCAGCCAACAGGCGATCGAGCAGTGTTTCGGTTTCCATGCCCGCATTCCGCTCTATGACGGGGAGCAGCCAACTGCGATCCAGCATTCCGCCTCCGGGAGTTTCCACCTCGTATAATCCGTCCGTGATCAGAAAGAGGCGGTCTCCCTGCTCCATTTTGAGATAACGCTCTGGATAAACGGCGCGCTCAAAAATTCCAAGCGCAGGCCCGCGGACGCCGCCCCCGCCTTCCCCAGAGCGCTCTGTGAACGCCCTGCTGCTTTTCAAGAAAATCGGCGCTGGATGTCCGGCATTCGCGTAGCGGAGAAGCCCGGTCTCTACATCTGCAACCCCGTAGAACGCGGTGGAAAACAACGGACTGCCGAGCCTCCGGAGAATTCCGTGGAGCGCCCCGTTCATTTTCGCCAGGAAGGCGCTAGGAATCCCGGCGACGTCTGCCATCCCCTCGGCAAGAGCCCGCTGCAGCGCGGTCACCAAAGCCGCCCGGACACCGTGCCCCATGACATCGCAGATTAAGACTCCCACACTCCGATCGCTCACCTGCACAACGTGGAAGAAATCTCCGCCCAGCGCCTCGGCTGGAACGTAGCGGCTATGAAACCGGAAGGCTGGCTCCGGCGCGGTTCTTGGAAAAGTGCGGTACTGCTGGGGAAAGAAAGCAAGCTGCACCTCCCTCGCCATTTCCAGATCCTCCTCCAGTTCTAGGTTTTTGCGCCGCAATTCCTCCATGGACTCCAACAACTGCGCCTCGATGAGCTTGGTTTCCGTGATGTCGCGTCCAATCCCAATCATGCCGAGCAGGCGGCCACTCCGGTCCCGGAAAGGCACCTTGGTGGTGGAGTACCAGTGTTTCTCGCCCCCTGGGTGCTCTACAACCTCGGTCCGGTTTAAGACGGGTATCCCGGTGCGCGCGACTCGTTCGTCATCCCATTCTCGGGTCTCACCGGCCCTTGGATGGCCGCAGAGGATCCGCCGTTCCTCGTTGCCCCCTTCGGCTGGGCTGATCCGGCAGGTCGCCCCTGACGCATTGTGCGCCGGCGCAGCTCGCTCGGAGAAACCGGCCGAGCCTCCGTTCCCCGAGGACTCGCCCAGAGCATGGGCAATGTTATCGAGCAGATAGTTCCCTTCCAGATCCTTGACGTAGATCGTATCGGGCAACTGGTCGATCACCCGCTTAAAGAGGCTCCGTTCGTCCTCGATTCTTCTGTCCAGTTCAGCACGGGTGATCCCGTACCGGATGACCCGGCCGAGAAGGGCGGCATCAAACCGCCCTTTGACCAGATAATCCTGCCCCCCCATTTCGACGGTTTTCAACGCGAGCTGCTCGTCGTCCCGGCCGCTCAACACTACCACCGGGACACGGCCAGGGTTGAGACAAATCTGGCTGAATGTGTCCAAACCTTGGCTGTCCGGAAGCGAGAGGTCACACAACACCATGTCGATCCGCGGCTCCTGGCGCAACCTCTCCAGACCGTCCGCCAACCGATCCCGGACCTCCCAGCGCACCGGAAAAGCCAGGCTCCGGAGCATTCGCTCCAGAAGCTCGCGGTCCAACCGGCTGTCCTCCAGCACCAGGACACTCACTGTTCCTTCCTCCTCAGACTGAGGTTTCTCCGCTCCTGTTTTTCCACCCGCTTCCCTCCGGAGATCAGGGAGTTCACGTGGGGATTCCAACCGGGGGGAGGCGGCCGCGGGTAGAAATAATACCGGTCCCTCATCTCCCCCCGGCTGGAGAAGTGCAGTTCCTGGAGGATCCGTACCCTCCCTGCGCCCCTCCCCCTTTCCGTCTACCGCAACTCCCGGCCGTGCCACCTCACTCATACCTCCCCATTCCACAGAATTTGCTCGGACGCAACCCCGGGAAGTCCCTGCGTTGCGCGAAGCGGAAACTCCCGGATCCGGTGTCTACAGACTGGAAATTCATGGACAAACCGCTCGCGTGCTGCAAAAGGAGCGGAGTCATGCGCACCAGCAAACTCTGGATCTTCGGCCCGCCTTTTGCCCTCCTCATTTCTGCCCTCGTCTACTACGTCAAGTTTCCCGGGTTCCGGGACTGGACGGACAGGAATATTCCTTGGGTGAAGGAGAACGTGGCTCCCCGGCTCCCCGCCCTCCGGGAATCAATCGAGCAGCAGGTCCGCACCCATTCCGATGTAAAGTCGCTGGTGACTGATCTGGTTTCGCCGACTCCTGATCCGGCCTCTGCCATTGGCGTGCCGGCCGAACCTGCTAAAAAATCGTATGTTCTCAAGGACGGCAGCATTGATCTCCAAGAACTGGCTGCCACTCCGGCCGACTGGCCCAAAGTGTTGAGTTTGAAGAAACCGACCCAGTTTCCGGCGGTTCGGGACGGCCAAGTGATTGGAACACTCACCGCGCCCATGGGCTCAGAAGTGCGGCTTGTGAAAATCCACCAAGGTAAGATCGGCGTGGAGTATCAGGGAGGTGGGGGCTGGATTGCCCCCGAGGATTCGAACCTCGGGGAGAAACTGCAGTAGAAAGGACCTCACCGGGTTGGTCTGGCCCCTTCAGGACCGCGCTGCAGGAAGGTTGAAATCCATTTCAGACGCTCTGCTCAATCTGGCGGATCATTTTTCGGAGCGCTTTTTTCTGCACCGGATCGCAGCTCCGCGATTCTGAGAACTCGAGGAGGGTGAGCAGACTGTTGGCCAGTTGAAGCGCCCCCAGTGCCTCGAAAGGGACGCCCTCAATGGGCGCCAACGGGGCCAGTCCGCTGGCTGAGCGAATCTGGGGGTAGTTGTAGCGGAGCCAGTCCATGAGCCGCGCATGGCTGAGTTTTCCGCCTGGGGCTGGGCACCCGTTCTCCAGGCAAAGCCGGATAAATGCCCGGCTGACCTGGGCTTGATGACAGAGTTGTTCCACCGGAAGAGGCAGATAGTCTTCCGGCCCGAGTTGGATACAGGTGGGAGGTCGACGCATGATCTCCTATACAGCATGGACCTTGCCAACCCACGGAAGGGGTTGATCCCGCCAGTTCCACTGCCAGAATCCCCGTATGGCTCCCCGTTTTCTCTGTCTGTTCCTCGTGCTTCTCGCACCCTGGTGTCCCCTGCCGGCTCCGGGCGCCCCCCCACCGAGCTATCCGAGCGCACAGGTGGCCCGACAGCGGTTCGAACTCGCCGACCGCGACATGAATGTGCACTGGAATTCCGTCCGAAAAACGCTCCCCCCCGGGGAGTACCGGCTCATTCAGGAATCTCAGCGGCGCTGGGCGCTGGTCCGGGACGAAATGTGCGCGTCCCCCATTTATACCGCCACTGGAGGCGAAACCCGGCACCGGTCCAATTCGGGGCCTTTCCTTCAGACCGCGGCCGACCTCACCGAGCAACGGGGCAAATGGCTCAAAGGAGTCGCTGATTTCTGGAACCAGAGCGGCCTCTCAGGCGTATGGGAAGATGGCGAAGGGGGCAGGATCGAAGTGCTCCAGAGAGAGGGGCACCTCGCATTTTCGATAGAAACGGTGCGGGGCGTGGCCTCAAACACGGGAGCGCTGGCCGGAGTTGCGGTCTGGGACCACAGAGTCGGGTGGTATTCCACCCCCAAAGGCGCAAGCTTCTGTCTGTTGCTCCGACAGAACCGGCTGGAGTTGGTCAGTTCCGGCCCCTCCCCGCACCACCATCCAGAAGCCGGATTCGACGGGAATTACTATCGGACCCGAGAACTGACATCAGACTCCAGCGAGACCTTGGAACGGATGCTTTCCGGAAAAACAACCAAACCAGTTCCTTAAAGAGGCAAACCTCGGAAACGACGTTCGTTTCCGGGCCGTCCTTTGAACAGCGCTAGATCAGATCGTCTTCGCTGGAGTTTTTGACGCTCCCGCTGGTCTGATACTCGGTGACCCGGGTTTCGAAGAAGTTTTTCTCTTTCTTGAGAAAGATGACCTCATCGAGCCAGACGAAGGGGTTGGTTTTGACATTGGAGAGCGTCGGGAGTCCGAGGCCGGCAAGCCGCCGATCCGCGTTGTAATCGACGTAGTCCAGAAACTCGGCCTGACTCATTCCCACCGTGTCTTCCGGGAGGCAATCGCGGACAAACGCCTTCTCCAGTTCGACCCCTTCGCGCATGAACTCCACCAATTCGGACCGGAACTCAGGAGTCCAAAGGTCGGGGTTCTCGTGAACCAGTTGCTCAATCAGGTACCGTCCCAGAGCGATGTGGTTGGACTCGTCCCGGAGGGTGTACTGGAACATCTGACCAATGCCCGTCATCTTGTTCTGCCGATGCAGGGACAGAATCATGGCGAAAAGGGCATAGAACTGGGTACCCTCCATGACTTGGGTGATTCCGAAGAGCGCCTTGGCGAACTTCTGTTTGTTGACCGTCTGGGTGAGGTCGATGCCCATCTTCAACTCCGGCATGTTGCGGGTGATGAACTCGTTTTTCCTCCGGATACTCGGGATGTCCCGGAACTTGGCGGTCACCTCGTCGATCTCGATGTTCAAACTGCCGATGATGTGGAGCAGCGAATCCATGTGGATGGATTCCTCGGCAATGTGCCGCAGGGAGGCGTGCTTGAGTTCGGCGGCGGACAGGTTGTCCTCAATCACGTGGAGGACGGAATCGCCCACGATCCCTTCAGCCGCTGAAAAGTATCCAACCCCCATTTCAATGATCCAGCGCTCCTTGGCGGAAAGCTGGTTGGAATTCCACTGGGTGCAGTCCTTGGTCATGTCAATGACGTCCGGCTCCCAATGGTTGGCCTTCATCTGTTTGTAAATCCGGTACGCCTCGTGATACTTGAGCGGGAGCACGTTCAGCTCCGCACTCCGCAGGCCGTTGATCACCCGCTTGCCGGCCATCCGTTCCCGGGCCTGCTGCTTGTTCAAGCGGAAATTCTTCCCGCCGATCGTGTACACCACCGTGTTCCCCTCCTCCCGTGTTTCCACGCCCGAAAGCAGGGCTTCCTCGTCCGCAACGGATTTTTCGTCGATCTCAATCGTGTGTAAGCTCATGGCGTGTGGTCTGGCTGGTCAGGTTGCTGAATTTGGTGGTGGACAGGCGTTTTCGGGAGCTTTTCTCGGACCTTTCTCGGACTTTTTTTGGGAGTCGTCAGGATTCCGCAGCCACTTGGATGCCTGCGGGCCGCCTCGGGAGGCAAAACCACAACCCCTTGTGGTCGCACAACGGAACCCCACGATCACTAGTACCCAACCCCGGTTTTGTCAACGACTGCTCCCCTCTATTTTCGCACATCGCAAGGGGCACGGCATCCCGGTCGCACCGCGCCTTTCAAAGAAGCGAGCCGCGCCGACTCCCACCCCACACTCACAGCAGCCTGTGCCGGGCAAGATCCTGAGAATCCACAATGCCAAGCGGCGAACCGGCCTCGTCCACCACCACCAGATCATCGATCCGGTGTTCCTTGAGCAGGTGCAGAACCTCCACCGCCAGTTTTTCAGCTCCAACGGTCACCGGGTTGCGCGTGAGCAAAGGCCCGACCTGCCGGTCCCCAATCCCAGCGTCCTGTTCGTAGTGACGGGCAAAATCGCCGTGCGTGAATATTCCGGCCAAACGCCCCGAGTCTTCCACGGCGACGGCAGCTCCAGCACGGCGCAGGTTCATCGTCCGGAGCACCTCCCGCACGGTTTGTCCCGGCCGCACCAGCGCCATTTGGTCGGGGCCGCGCATGATCTGTCGGACCTTGAGCAGGAGGCTGCGTCCGAGCCTGCCACCGGGATGAAAACGCGCAAAGTCCTCCCGTGAAAACCCTCTGGCCTCCAAAAGAACCATGGCCAGAGCATCGCCCAGAACGAGCATGGCGGTGGTGCTGGAGGTGGGGGCAAGGTTCAGAGGACAGGCCTCCTGGGCAATCCTGACCTCGAGATGCACATGACTGTTGGACGCCACAAAAGACTGGGGGTTGCCCGTCACGGAGATGACCCTGACATCGAACCTTTCCAGCGCAGGGAGAACGTTGACCAGTTCGTCGCTCTCGCCGCTGTGGCTGAGCGCCAGAACCACATCTCCATCAGAAACCACACCCAGATCACCGTGCAGGGCGTTGAGCGAGTTGAGAACCACAGCGGGCGAGCCCGTGCTGGTCAGGGTGGCCGCAATTTTTTCGCCAATGTGACCCGACTTCCCCACACCGCACACCACGATCTTGCCGCGGTTTTCGACCGCCGCTCGCATGAGGTCCACCGCGGTCCTGAACGCTTCGGCCAGAGCTCCGCCGGCCTTCAGCCGGTCCTCCAAGGCACGCAGTTCGGCGATTTCCACCGCGAACACGCGGCAGGCGGCATCAAGCGGATCAAACACGGTTCGGGACACGGGCGGACCCTAAAACACCCCCCACCTTCCGCTCAACCCTCAATTCCCCGGAGCGTTTTTGGAGCCTCTGGGCTGTCCACTTGCCTCTGATTCACCGCGCGACGCGGGTTCCACTGCAGCCCCACGCATCCCCAGAAGACGGGCCACATCGTCCAGCGCCCGCTCCGCCTCGGGGCCGGTGGCCTCAAGGGTAACCCGGCTCCCGCATCCGAGATTCGCGCTGAGCAGTTCCAGAATGCTGTCGGCGGAAAAACGGCGGTTTTCGCCGACCCGCCCGATCGTCATGGCTGCCCTGCGGCGCCGGAGACAACGGACGATTTCTGCGGCCGGCCGTGCATGGATACCCTCCCTGTTCCGAATTTCGACTTCCCTCCACATCCCGGACCCAACTTAGATGGAAAACCCCGTTTCCGCGAGGGTCCCCGTGAGCCTTTTTCAATCTCTGCAGCCGTCCAACCCCGCTGAACCCGCCTGCCGTCCGGTGGCCGGTTGCTATCTGGCGACGTTTTTGAAGCCTGAAATGATGCATGTTTACCGGCAGATCACGGCATTGCGCCGGTACCAGCCGGTGGTCTTCACGCAAAAACGCGAAAACCCGGCCCAGTTCCCGTTTGAACCGGTGCAGGTGCAGCCCAAACCGCGCACCCATGCGCTTCGGCGACTCTGGCAGAAACAGATTCTGGGTCGCCCCATCACGATGTACCGGTCCGAGGCAGACCGCCTTCTGAGAAAACTGCGGGCCAGTGACGCCTCGATCCTTCACGTGTATTTTGGGCACATGGGGGTTCATCTTCTCCCGCTTCTGGAGCAGAAGAGCCTTCCCACGGTGGTGTCCTTTCATGGAGCCGATGCGCAGGTGGACATGGACCGCCCCAACCACCGCGCCTGCATGCAGCAGGCCCTCACCGTGGCCACGCTCCTGCTGGTACGCTCTGAGTCCCTGGGCAAACACTTAGTCGAACTCGGCGCTGATCCCGGCAAAATCCGACTGCACCGCACCGGCATCCCTCTCGAACAAATCCCGATGGAAGCCCATGCGCCCCCTGCCGATGGGAAGTGGGTCTGCCTCCAAGCCTGCCGACTCATCCAAAAAAAGGGGATTCCAACCACCCTCCGCGCATTTGCCCACTTCCGCAAAACGTTCCCCGACTCCCGGCTGATTCTGGCTGGCGATGGACCGGAGGAGGCTGCACTGCGTGCGCTGGCCCACAGCCTCGGACTGGACGGGCGCGTGGAGTTCACGGGATTCCTTTCCCAGGAAGCACTGGGGCGGCTTCGTTCGGAAGCACACCTTTTCCTCCACCCGAGCGAACGGAGCGCGAATGGCGACGAGGAAGGGGTTCCCAACTCTTTGCTTGAGTCGATGGCGTCCGGCCTGCCCGTGCTTGCCAGTCGCCACGGGGGCATTCCAGAAGCCGTGGATCCCGGCGCCAGCGGGTTGCTAGTGGATGAAGGCGACTGGCGCGCGCTGGGAGAGGCGATGCTGGGGCTTGCAAAATCTCCTGAAACTTACCGTTCCCTGTCGCGCACGGGCAGGCAACACGTGCTCGAACGGTTTGCGTTGTCCACGCAAGTTGCGGTCCTCGAGTCGGCATACGACGAGGCACGCGCCCGGTTTGCCGGCGGGTGATTTGGCGTGGCGCGCCGGCAGCGCACGCTTGCAGGGCTGTCCCGCCTGCTCTAATCCTGAGGACATGTACATCCGCACCCTCGCCCTGTTTTTTGCCGGCGCCCTCGCGCTCCACGCCGAAGACCCCACCTCCTTCGAAGTGGGTTCGCTGAAGTTCCAGCGGCCAGCAACGTGGGAATGGGTGCCTGTCAGTTCGCCGATGCGCAAAGCCCAACTCAAGATCCAGAGCGCCGACAAGTCGCAGGCCGCTGAAGTGGTGTTTTTCCATTTCGGGCAGGGTCAGGGCGGAGGGATCCAGGCAAATGCGCAGCGGTGGATGTCGCAGTTTCAAGCGGCCGAGGGAGCCGGAAAAGTGGAGACCCGCGAGGTGGGCGGCGTCCAGATGGCGATTGTGACCACCCAAGGCACCTACCGGAGCGGCATGCCTGGCGGTCCGACAACATCCTTGGAAAACCATGCTCTGCTCGGAGCCATCATTGAGAGCTCCGGTGGCGACGTGTTTGTGAAGATGACCGGTCCTGCCGCGTTGGTGCAGTCCCAACGGGAGGCGTTTCTGGGGTTTGTGACATCCGCGCTGGGAGGCAAACCTTAGGCCGTTCTGCGCACCATGAATTACCTGGTCACCTCATTCATCTCGATCCTCCACTTTATCAGCGAGGATCTGCTGCAGTGCGACGAGAGCACTGTGATTGGCGAACTGTTCTGTGACGAGTTCGACGATCTGGACTTCGAACTGGCGCTTTCCTGTTTTGAAGCCACACACAAGGTGGCGTTTTTTGAGCGGCTCTGGGAGTGCGACCCGGAAGAGTACGAGGACCTGAGCATTGAACAGTTCATTGAAACGTTTCTCGACCCCACCGAGCAGCGGGATCCTCTATTTGTAACCAAACGTTTTCTGATGTTTCAGGAGTCCCTGACCAAGGCTTTGACCGAGGAAGCCGAGGGCCAGTACGGGGAGGATTTCAACTAGCGCCCCCCCCAATCCGACCGGGACCCGCATTTCGATGGGCCGGACACCGCACTTCCCTTGTTTGACCCCGCCATGACCACCGCAGACTCTGTTCCACCGTCCGATTTCATCCGCGACATCGTTTCCGCAGACCTCGCCGCGGGCAAACACTCCCAAGTGGTGACCCGGTTTCCGCCAGAACCCAACGGCTACCTGCACATCGGCCACGCCAAGTCCATCTGCCTGAATTTCGGCATTGCACGGGAATTCAACGGCGTCTGTCACCTGCGGATGGACGACACAAATCCCACCAAGGAGGACGTGGAGTATGTCGAGTCCATCACCGAAGATGTCCAATGGCTGATCCGTGGTTGGGCCGACCACGTGCTCCGGTTCAAGAAGCCCGGTTCCGGACGACCGGAGGCTGTGTCGCCCGCTGAGGCCGGGGCCGAGCCATTCTACGCGAGCGACTATTTCGAGCGACTCCACGATTACGCCGTCGAACTGATCAAGGCCGGCAAAGCCTACGTCTGTGACCTCACACCGGAGGAAACCGACCGGTATCGGGGCGCACCAGACAAGGAAGGAATCCCGAGTCCGTACCGGGACCGCTCCGTGGAAGAAAATTTGGATCTTTTTGCACGGATGCGCGCGGGAGAGTTTCCGGATGGCGCTCGGACGCTGCGTGCCAAGATCGATATGGCGTCTAGGAACGTCTGGCTGCGGGATCCCCTGCTCTACCGGATTCGGCACGCGGAACACCACCACAGCGGCCGCCAGTGGTGCATCTACCCTCTTTACGATTTTGCACATTGCCTTTCGGACTCTGTGGAGGGCATTTCTCATTCCATCTGCACCTTGGAGTTTGAGGTCCATCGGCCCCTGTACGACTGGATTCTTGAAAATCTCCAAGTCCCGCAACCCAGACCCCATCAATACGAGTTTGCACGGTTGAACCTCAGCTACACAGTCATGAGCAAGCGCAAGCTCATGCAACTGGTCCGCGAGGGTCGGGTCTCTGGCTGGGACGACCCCAGAATGCCCACCATTTGTGGAATGCGCCGAAGGGGCGTTCCGGCTGAGGCGCTCCGCCAGTTCGCGTTTTCAATCGGGGTGACCAAGTACAACGGTGTCACCGATGTGGCCGTGCTCGAGCACTCCATCCGGACCCACCTGAACCAGCACGCCCTCCGCAGGTTGGGAGTGTTGCGCCCACTGAAAGTGACCCTCACCAACCTGCCCGAGAACCACTCCGAACAACTCGCCGCGATCAATCTTCCCGACAACCCAGAAGCCGGTTCGCGACTCATCCCCTTCAGCCGCCATCTCCTCATCGAGCAGGACGACTTTATGGAAATCCCGCCTCCGAAGTTTTTCCGGCTCCGTCCGGGAGGCGAAGTGCGCCTGAAGTACGGCTACATCATTCGATGCGATGACGTGGTTCGGGATGCCTCTGGAACCGTGGTGGAACTGCTCTGCACCGCGGATCTGGACTCCAAGACCGGAGGGGCAACATCCAACCGGAAAGTCAAGGGAACCATCCACTGGGTGAGTGCACCTGATGCCATCCGAGCCCAAGTGCGGCTTTACGAACGGCTTTTCTCGGTCCCTGAACCGGACGCAGGCGACGGCAACTTCCTTCAACATCTGAACCCCGATTCGTTGCAGACGGTGGAAGCATTCCTTGAGCCCTCCTTGGCGGCAGCAACGTTGGAGGAACGGTACCAGCTTGAGCGGGTTGGCTACTTCTATCTGGACAAGGAAAGTCAGGGGCAGAACCCGGTTTTCAATCGGACAATCTCGCTCAAGGATTCCTGGTCCAAAGGCACCGCGAAAGCCTAAGGCTTCCGGCCAGGTTCATCGGGTTCATCGGGTTCATCGGGTCCATCGGGTCCATCAGGTCCATCAGGTCCATCAGGTCCATTGGGTCCATTGGGTCCATTGGGTCCATTGGGTCCATCGGGGCGACTCAATCGCCCATCCGGCACGCGGAATGCTGTGCAAAACGGAAGGGAGATGATCACCGCCAACTGCCGCGATCGATTCACCGCAGCCGACTTCGAGTTCGTCGTACGGACCCTCGCGAACTCTGACGCCGGCGCCGTCTCCCTCACCCGTCTTCTTACAGACCCGGAAACCCGGGATGCGGTGCTGGACCACGACGCGCTTGCCAGTGCGGTGCTGGACCGACCGGATTCGCTGCACATTTCTGCGCAGCTTTATTTTTACATCCTGATCAGACACATACTCAAGGAGACAGACCTGCGGGAGCGGGCCCTGTGCGACTACGTCGCGTCCCTCCTTGAAACGTTCTCCCGAACAGGCCAGCTCCGGTCTCCTGCCGATGGACAGTCGGGCCCGATCCAGTACCTTTCCGACATGCTTCTGGCCCTCCAAAACGCGTCGCCCACACAGGCTTTTCTGATTCGCGCGCACATTGGAAATTACTCCCTTTTTCTCGCGGGAATTTTTCACGAAACGGTGGAGCGCCGCTCACTTCGTGGGGGACCGGACTTGGAGTTTTACGAGCGGTTAGGCAGCGGAAGCTACAAGATGCTGGCCACGCATCGTGCAGCCAAAAACACGTGTCTGGCTGCCCTTTACTCGCAACTGGCGGATGCGTTTCATGAACTCCGGGTTGCACTAAACCAGCTCTCGGACCGACTTCTCCACTTTCATCCGGCCCCGCTCCTGCCCAATCTGTGAGTGTAAAAACCGAGATTTCGGGTCTGAAAAAGGCTTGCCTGTAAGAGTTGAAGCGTTAGTTTTCCCCTCCACTCGGTGTCCGGGGACACTCTCCCCGAGAACCGGTCAGAGATCCTAGCGCGGTTAGCTCAGTGGTAGAGCACTACCTTGACACGGTAGGGGTCACAGGTTCGAACCCTGTATCGCGCACCATCTCCCTCTCATCGAGGGCTCTGGCGGTTCCCCCTTCACGGTGACGCCCACCTCCCGAAGGTTCAACCCGTGGGCAGGTCCAGCAGCCTTTTGACTACCCGCGCATCGGCTGCGGCCATTGGCAACCGGTGGAGCGCGGAAAGTTCCACGAGTTCGCCCTTTTCCCCAAGGCTCCCCGGAGGGCCGCCAAACACCTTGAGCAGCACACGGTGGTGAGTGAATGCATAGCGTTCTTCGCATAAGGGCGTCCCTTCTGGAACTGCATCCAGCCTCGGAAGCCGCCACAACCCGCTCCACCGAGCACCGGAACTGCGTTCCATCCGGAGATGGTGGTTCTCAATCTGGAAGAGGCAGGCCTCCACCACATCCACCACCGGGCGGCGGGCCTTTTTTACAGGCAACTCCTCGGGTTCGGAAGCCTGGCATTCCCCGCGAACCGGACATGCATGACACTTGGGATTGCGGGGTGTACACACCAGCGCTCCGAGCTCCATCAAGGCCCAGTTATGAAGCCTTGGACTGTCGTTCGGAACCAACTCGGCGGCGAGTTGCCAGAGTCGGCGAAGGCCGGCCACGGAATCGATGGGAATACGCAGGTCATCCAACCGCGCAAGCACACGGGCAATATTGGCGTCCACGGCAGGCACCGCTCTGTTGAATGCGAAGCTGGCCAGCGCCCCGGCGGTGTACCTTCCAACCCCTGGCAACCGGCCGATCAAAACTTCGTCAGCAGGCAGTACCCCCCCATACTCTGCGCAAACCGCCTGTGCGGCCCTGTGCAAGTTCCGAGCACGGGCGTAATAGCCAAGCCCCTGCCAAAACCGGAGCACCTCCTGCTCCTCTGCGACTGCAAGACTCGCGAAATCGGGAAACCGTTTCAGCCAGCGTTCATAGAATGGAATCACTGTGGCAACCTGCGTCTGCTGGAGCATGAATTCCGACACCAGAATCGCGTAGGGATCCAGATTCCTACGCCATGGCAGATCGCGCCCGTGGAGGGAGAACCAGTCCCTGAGTTTCTGTTGGATTTTGGACACGTACACGGCGGTCTTCTCGCCCCGGCCCGCATCTGAGGCAACACGAATCCTCGGCATGGAAACGCTTTGCGACAATGCTGCCCGGGAGTCACACTCGGTTCGATGAGCGCTTCGGATCCGAGCCAGATCACCCTTCACACCGCCCCATTGACCCCGGCACAGGCCGCCCATCTGCGCACGCTCCTCGAGGCCCGCGGATGGACGTTCCTCGCAAGGCCATACACCCTGTACTTCGCCCAACAGGGCAAGCTTTCGCTCGCCGTTTACGAGAAGGGCCCCAAGGTCGTCATCCAGGGCAAGGGCACCGGGGAATTCGTGCAGTTCATGCTTGAACCTGAAGTGCTTGGCGCCGCCACACTGGGCTATGAGGAGGTGCTCCACCCCGAACACTACGCCCCCCACTTTGGAATCGATGAAAGCGGCAAAGGCGATTTCTTTGGCCCGCTGGTCATCGCAGGTGCATTTGTGGATGCCGGCATCGCCAAGAAATTCCGTGAGTCCGGCATTCAAGACAGCAAACGGATCGGGAGCGACCGGAAAATCCGGGATCTGGCGGAACTGATCCGGAACACGCCAGGAGCCACCCACTCCGTGGTGGCAATTGGCCCGGAGCGTTACAACCAACTCTACAAAAAGTTCGGAAACCTAAACCGTCTGCTCGCCTGGGGCCATGCGCGGGTGATTGAAAACCTTTTAGAGCAACGTCCGGACTGCCCGCGGGCACTCAGCGACCAGTTCGCCAATCCTTCACTGATCAGGAACGCACTTTTGGAGCGGGGCCGAGGCATCCAGCTCGACCAGCAAACCAAGGCGGAAAGCGATCCCGCAGTCGCAGCGGCTTCGGTTCTTGCAAGGGAACGGTTTATTGACTGGTTGGAAGCTTCAGGGAGCCGTCTTGGTATTCCCCTCCCTCGAGGCGCCTCGGCGGAGGTCAAAACGGCGGCGCGCAGGCTTGTAGAGGGGCACGGCGGAGCCTTCCTGGACTCCGTGGCGAAAACCCATTTCAAGACGGCGGCAGAGGTGGCGCCGGAAAATTATCTCAGAGCCGACTTGCCATCTTCCTGAGTGTTTGTTAAACGAGGGTTACTCCATGAGTACCCTTACAAAACGCGGAATAGTGGTCCAGATTAGCAACGAAACTGGCATTCCGCAAAATCAAGTTTTCAAGATTCTTCAGAGCACTCTGGATCTTATCACTGACACTCTTTCCCGCGGACAGGCCGTGGAGCTTCGGAATTTTGGGGTGCTGGACGTGCGCCTCACCAAGCCACGGGTGGGAAGAAATCCCAGCCGTCCGGGTAGCCACTACGTGATTCCAGAACGTGCCACGGTGCGCTTCAAAGCCGGGAAACTCATGCGCCAGCGAGTGACGGCCCTTTCCAAGGATCTGGCCTCGCGGGAGACCGCCTTGGGACGGACCGGAAAGAACTAATCCGGGGGTCACGAGGACGCACCAGGCGGCGTTTCATGCCGCTCTGAAGTTTTTCCGCACACTCAATCCCCCTGCAGCAATGCCTCCCCGGATGCCCGGGATGCAAAAAGGGCCTCGTGTGCCCACCCAATCACAGGGCCGAATCAGCCCTGAGGGGGCGCCACATGGACCCCTGCCCTTCCCGGCAGTCGGTTGATCTGGTTGCCGTAGCAATCGGGACAAATTCCATGGCTAAAATTCGAACCTGTCTGGGCATGAATATAACTCTCCACCTGTGACCAGAAATCATGATCGTCCCGAACCCGTTTGCAGTACATGCAGATCGGGATGAGTTCCTTGAGTTGGCGGATCTGCACCGTGTACTCGAGAATCCGCTCTGCAACCCGCAACCGCATCATGATCGACTCCCTGTCCAACGGCTTGGAGAGAAAGTCGTCGATGCCGGCCTCCATGGCCTTGCGGACGTTGTCGCGCCCGGCGTTGATGGCCGTAAGAAGGATGAAATAGGTGTAATCCGTACGCGGACGCTTTCGGACCCGCTCACAGAGCTCCAAGCCGTTGACACCAGGCATCATCCAGTCGCTCACAATCACCCGGAATGGCTCCTGATCAAACAACTCCCACGCCTGCTGGCCATCGGTCGCCGTCACGATTTCATGCCCGTAGTGCTGCAGAGTGATCTGCAGAATTTTCAGAGAAACCGGATCGTCTTCGGCGAGGAGAATTTTCATTTCTTCGGGTGAGCCTCCCGGCGGAGCGTCTCAGTGAGAGCGTAGAGGGCTTCCTGCAATTCTTCAAGCAGCTCCTTGGCCTCGCTGACAGTCCCATTTGTCGCCAATTCCTCCAGCCGGAGGCAGATCGCCTGGAGCCGGCTTGCAGCGAAGTTCGAGCAACTCCCCCGCAAAGCATGCGCAACGCAGGCCACCGAAACCGCATCTCCAGACGCCACTCCCGCCTGAATCTGGCTGAACTGGCCCGGCGCACTCTCAAGAAACAGATCCACCAAGCCCCGGACAAACTCGCCCCCATCTCCGATATCCAGTTCGGCCAGTCGATTTCGGATCTCTGCATCCTCGCCGCGCGCTTCCCACCCTCCGCTCGCATTCCGTGGCGGGGCTGACTCCGCCCGTTCAGCAGCACGCTGCAGCGCGGCCTCTATGGCAGCCGGTCGCACGGGTTTGCTGATGTAGTCATCCATCCCCGCGGCCAAACACTTCTCACGATCTCCAGCCAGCGAGTGTGCGGTCATGGCAACCACCCAGACCCTCCCATTTTTCCCCTGCCGTAACCGGAGCTCGCGGGTGGCCTCGTATCCGTCCATCTCCGGCATCTGACAATCCATGAAAACTGCGTCGTAAGGGGAGCGTTCCAAAAACTCGAGAGCCACCCGGCCATTGGGCGCAGCGTCGACCTGACAACCCAGCCGTTCAAGAATCTGCACCGCCACCCGCTGGTTGACGGGGTTGTCCTCCACCAGAAGCACACGCCCCCGGTTGATTCCCTGGCCCCATCTGGGGGCGGTAGCCTGGCGCACAGAAGCCGGGCCGGCCCCAAACAAAACTTCTGATACAGCCGCCTGTAAAGCGGCCCGCTTGACCGGTTTGGAGACCACACCTGAGACACCCAGGGCACCCAGTTCCTCCCGGTCCACCCGCCAGTCAATTCCCGTGAGCAGAACCACGCGCACTTGCTCAAACGTGGACTTCAGCCGTCTCACCACGCCGGACACCTCACCCGCACACAGATTCAGGTCCAGGAACACCAAATTTGGTTCCGGACAAGCCGGGCGGGGAACGGAAAGGTCTTGGCGTTCCCGGATCCAAGGGATCAGAGCATTCCCGTTGCCTGCAACGATGCAATTTCCTCCCCATGCAGTGAGGATGGCCTCCAGGTTGCGGAGACAGGAGGGACTACTGTCAAGCAACCAGACGCACTTGCCCGCAAGCCATCGAGCATCCCGCGCCACTGGGTCCCCACTCCCTTTCCCGAACCGGGCCGTGAACCAGAAGGTCGACCCCTCACCCGGAACGCTTTCCACGCCGATTCCCCCCCCCATCCTCTCCACAAGTTGCTTGGAAATGGCCAGCCCAAGACCCGTGCCTCCATATTTTCGAGTGGTGGATCCGTCCGCCTGCACAAAGGCCTGAAACAGACGGCTCCGTTGTTCCTCGGTGATTCCGATTCCAGTATCCCGAACCTCAAAGCGGAGCAACACATGGTCGGCTCCGACTTCCTCCGCTGTGACCACCACCAGCACCTCGCCACGCTCGGTAAACTTCAGGGCGTTGCCCACCAGGTTGGTGAGCACCTGTCTGAGCCGGCCCGGATCCCCACGCATCTGCATTTCCAGACGGGGATCGATTGCGCAAACCAGTTCCACCCCCTTGGTCAAAGCCCGCTCCGCAAAGAGGTCCAGAACCCCCTCCACAGCCTGATCCAGGCCGAACTCCAACTCCTCAAACACCAACATGCCTGCCTCGATCTTTGAAAAATCCAGCACATCATTGAGGATCGTCAAGAGGGCATCTGCGCTGCTCGAGATGGTCTGCGCAAAATCCCGCTGTTGTAGCGTCAAATTGGTGTCCAGAAGAAGCCCTGCCATCCCGATGATTCCATTCATCGGAGTCCGAATCTCATGGCTCATGTTTGCCAAAAACTCCGACTTCAGCCGTGCAGACTCCAAGGCCACATCCCGGGCCCGTTTCACCGCGGACTCCGCCTCTCTCTGCGCGGTGATATCCACCAAGGTCCCCTCCAGGTACTCCAGCCTGCCATCCGCTCCACGGACCGCACGCGCCCGGATCGCAACCAGAGTCCGACTCCCGTCCAGACGCGACACCTCCAGATCGAAATCGCGCACCAAACCGTCCCGCTCCATCGATTCCAACAACCGTTCCATCTGACCCGCATCCGCGAACTGGACATCCCCCTCCCGGTTGAGTGCGGCCTGCATCTCCTGCACGGTTTCAAACCCGTAAATCCGGGCAAGGGCTGGGTTCCCATTTAAAAGCATCCCGCCAGGCGTAACTTGGAAGATCCCCTCCGTCGCGTTTTCAAAAATCGCGCGAAATTTCTCCTCCGCCTCCCGCAGCTCCCGCTCCGTGCGTTTGAGCAGGCTGATGTCCTGAAGGGTGGAACGCATCCCGCACACCTGGTCATTTCCATCCTTGATGAGCTTGTGGCGCATCAGAACGGGAACCGTAGTTCCATCCTTTTTGAGGAAAAGACACTGGTTGACGGGCATCCGCAACTCGGAGGCCGCAAACTCGAGATCCGCGCGCTCCTTGTCCTCCAAAACAATGAAATCCCAGACAGACCGCCCCACCATCTCCGCCTCGGTGTAACCCAGCATGCCCAGTTCGGTGGTGTTGACCCGGGTGAGCCTGCTGTCAGTCCCCAGTTCATGGTAAGCCACAGGCGCCTCAAGGAAAAGATCCCGGTACTTTGCCTCCTCATCCCTCAGCAAGCTCTCGACCCGTTTCTGCTTGGTCATGTCCACACCTACCCCACCAATGAGGATCTCCCCCTCGGAGGTCCGCATCGGGAACTTCATCAGAAGCCACTGGGTGGAGGTTTTGCCGTCCCGGCTGGGCACCACCTCGAGCATCCGGGCCGGACTGCCCCGGGTCACCACAGTCCGATCATTCTCCGCCACAAGATCTGCAATCTCCTCTGGCAGCCAACTGGCGTCTGTCTGCCCCTGCAGGGTGACCTCAAAGCTCACCCCAAATTCCTGTTCAAACGTCCGATTCACATAAAGGTAACGCCCCTCGGCGTCCTTGATGAAGGCCACCACAGGACTGTTGTCCATGAACGTCTGGAACCGCTCCTCGCTTTCCTCCAAAGCCGCACGAGCCTGTTCATGCTCGGTTGGATCCCGCCAGCTCATCAGATACCGCCAGCCTCCACGTCCCGCAGCAGCCAGCAACACCACACGGGCCTCCCTTTCGACTCCGTCTGCTCCCGGAAACTTCCAGTCAAAGACCGCCTCTCCGTTTTCACGCGCGTACCGACAGTAGCCTTCAAAATCGCTCCCCGCTTTCTGTCCCCCTGGTTGGACCGGTGCCCCCAAGGCCGTCACCTCCGTTCCCACCAACGCCGGTTCCTTTTCAACTCCCAGGAGTTTCAGGGCCACCGGGTTGGCCCGCTCCACCAACCCGCCCGCGATGAGAAGAATCGCATCCCCGCTTCTCCGAATGCCCCCCTGCAACAGGATTTCAGCGGCATCCCGTTCCAGAGTCCGGGTATCAAGGTCATCCTTCACCGTCTGTCCCAGACGAATTCCAGCCCATGCGCTCATCGCCCCAACCCCCGTAGCTCCCACCAGAAGCAAGCCGCCCGGGATCCAAAGATGGGTCCAACCCGAAAGAAAACCGGCGAAGGACAAACCCAGCCCGCCAAATGCGGCCAGCAGAACCCCGGAAAAGAAAAGCCGGACTTGTCTTTCGGTAAGGGGTAGGGACACGGGGAACGCGGTTTTTGGCGGTTTATAACCGGAGATTCGGGAGGAATCGCCAAAAAAAAACTCCGCCTCATCGAGGCGGAGTTCAGAAAGATACGATGGGAGCGATCAGAGGCCCGGTCTGAAACCGATTAGGACTTCTTGGCGTCCTTCTTGATCTTGGACTTGAGGTCCTTGCCCGCAGTGAACTTCACGCTCTTGGAAGCCTTGATTTTGATGGGCTGCTTGGTCTTCGGATTCACACCCGTGCGCGCCTTGCGATTGGTAATCTTGAAGGTCCCAAATCCGACCAACTGCACGGATTCGCCCTTTTTGAGTCCGGACTTGATTCCTTCGACCACCGCTTCCACGGAGCGTTCCGCCTGTGCCTTGCTAGTTTCCTTGCCCAGCGCTTTCTGCACTGCAGCGACGAGTTCTGCCTTGTTCATGAGATACGGGTGTTGACTGAGGGTGTTTGTTTTGGTGAGCGTTCAGACCGGGGCGGCAGCCCCGCGAACGGACTTTTTTGTGCCGTCTGCCTGATGCAGAGTCAACACATTCCAGCCACAAAAACAACACCCTGCGGCCCTCAAACCCTCTGCCCGCGAGGATTCCAGCCCCTCAGCCAGCCAGACTCCAACCCGGTTTACACCCATGATTGACCCGAAAAGACTCCAGCACCACCTCGACACCCCGGCGGAAATCCACCCCTCCGCCTTTGTCGCCCCCAGCGCCGTCCTGGTCGGAAACATCCATCTCGCGGAGGACTCCAGTGTGTGGTTCAACGCCACGTTGCGCGCCGACATCCAGTCCATCCGCATTGGACCTCGGTCCAACATTCAGGACGGGTGCGTCGTTCATCTTGCAGACGACTTTTCAACGGAGGTGGGCGAGTGGGTAACCGTTGGCCACAACGCAGTCCTCCATGCCTGCACTCTGGGAGACGAGGTCCTTGTGGGAATGAACGCTGTCATCCTGGACGGCGCCCAGATCGGTTCATCCTCCATTGTGGGTGCCGGAGCACTGGTCACCGGCGGCAAGGTTTTTCCGCCGGGCTCCCTGATTCTGGGGTCCCCTGCAAAAGCGGTGAAAACCCTCTCCCGGGAAGAGCAACTCTCCATCCGACCGTGGGCTGAGAAATACGTGCATCTGAGCCGGGCCTACAAGGACCGCGGACTCGGGACGCGGGAACGGGCGATTATTTGGCCGCCCCGCCCGTAGAAGGCACAGACCCCACGGCTGGAACGGAGGCACCGTTGAACTGCAGGTAGGTGTAGCCCTTCAATGCCCGTTCGTAGTTGCTCAGAAGTTTCATCGCCTCGTTAGGCTTGAGCCGGTCCCCCTTGATTGCAGCATCCACCTGGGCCTTGACCTGACGGGAGAGTTCATTTTTGTCCCACTGAATCATTCCGAGCACTTCGGAGATGCTCGCCCCCTCGATGGTCTCCTCAATGTACCACCCGCTCTCCTCGTCTTCGTCCAGAAAGACGTGGGCCTCGTTCACACGGCCAAAGAGGTTGTGCAAATCTCCCATGATGTCCTGGTAGGCGCCCATCATGAAAAAGCCGACATAGTAGGGTTCCGCCGCCTTGAACCGGTGCAGAGGGAGCGTGTCCCGCACATCCGCAAGGTCGATGAAGCGGCTCACTTTCCCATCCGAGTCGCAGGTGATGTCCACCAAGGTAGCGTTCCGCTCCGGAAACTCTTGGAGCCGGTGGATGGGCATCACGGGAAACAACTGTCCGAGAGCCCAGTGGTCCAAGAGCGACTGGAACACCGAAAAGTTGCAGACGTACTGGTCGCAGAGCGCGGTCTCCAGTTCCTTGACCTCTTCGGGCACGTACTTCATCCCCTCGCAGAACCCCACAATCGTGTTGGCGATCTGCCAGTACACCGTCTCAATCTTTGCCTTGCTCTCAATCTCAAGCATCCCGAGGTCGAACATGGACTGGACTTGGTCCTTGATCTGCTGGGCATCGTGCAGGGACTCCATCCGGTTCTGACGGGTCAACTGACGCTGCAGTTCAAGAATGTCAGACAGGAGCTTTGGATCGCCCGGGGCGGGTTGGACCGCCACCACCGCGCGGTCCTTCTCGATGGAACCGAAAGCCTCCACGATCAACACCGAGTGATGGGCCACGATCGCCCGGCCACTCTCACTGACAATACACGGGTGCGCCACTTTCTCCGAATCACACACCTCCAGAATGTTCCAAACAATGTCCCGTGCGTACTCTTGGAGCGAGTAGTTTGCAGAACTCTCAAACGCGGTTCTGGAGCCGTCGTAATCCACGCCGAGCCCGCCCCCCACGTCCAAATACTCCAGCGCATGCCCCATCTTCGCGATCTTGGCGTAAAATCGCGTCGCCTCCCGGACCGCCCGCTTGATGGTCCCGATGTCTGGGACCTGAGAGCCGACATGAAAATGGATCAACTTCAGGCAGTGGGCCTGGCCAGCTTCCTTGAGCATCGTGCTGGCTGCCATCAGGTCCGCCGTGCTGAGACCGAACTTGGCGTTTTCACCACCGCTGGTGGCCCATTTGCCCGCCCCCTTGGTCGCCAAACGCACCCGGACCCCGATCATCGGCTCGACCCCCACCTCGCGCGAAACCGCCAAAATCTGGCCCAGTTCCTCCAGCTTTTCCACCACGAGGATCACTTTCTTGCCCAGCTTCCTTCCCAGAAGCGCATTTTCAATGAACAGAGCGTCCTTGTATCCGTTGCAAACAATCAACGATTCCGGATCCCGGTGGACGGCCAGAGCCGCGAGAAGTTCCGGTTTGCTGCCGGCCTCAATCCCGAAATGGAAGCTGGTTCCAGCATCGATGATTTCCTCAACCACCTCCCGCAGTTGGTTGACTTTGATGGGGAAAACACCGCGGTACACGTTCCGGTAACCTGCCTCGTCGATGGCTGACTGGAAGGCCCGGTTGATCGTCTCCACCCGATGCCGCAGCAAGTCCTGAAAACGAAGGACGAGGGGGAACCCCAGACCGTACTCGTTGCGCGCCTCGGCAATGACCTCCATGAGGTCAATCGGCGTGCCGGGGTTCTGCGTGGGACAAACCTGCACGTTGCCCCGATCGTTGATCGAAAAGTACCCCAACCCCCAGCGGTCGATGTTATAAAGGGAGGTGGCCGAAGGAATGTCCCAAGGTGACTGCATTGCGCGCCGGAGATAGGCAACCCGGAGCCAACTGTCGAGGATCGAGACAAAAAATCTTCTCTTCCGCCCCTGATCCGCAAACCGGGCGCCCCCGTCCCTTCGGGTTCCTTGTGTTCCCATCCCCCGTCCATTAGGCTGGTTCCAATGAGCAAAGAGGTCATTCCCGTTCAGGTCCGCGCAGTGCTTCCCGTCAATTCCGGCAGGGCCGTGTTCGTCGGCAATTCCTCCAAGGTTTTCGTCATTTATGTGGACGAAAGCGTCGGCACCGCCATCGCGATGTTCCTGAGCCAAACCCCGAAGGACCGCCCGCAGACCCATGACCTCATTGGCCATATCCTGACCGCCCTCGGAGCCAAGGTAGAACGCGTGATCATCAACGATCTGGTGAGCGAAACCTACTTCGCCCGGATCATTCTCAGCGCCGAAAACGAACTTCTCAGCCGAAAAATCATCGAACTGGACGCCCGCCCCAGCGACTCCATCGCAATCGCCATTCAGCAGGGCGCTCCCATCTACGTCACCCAAGACGTCTGGGACGAAGTCGAGGACCGCAGCGACGTGCTCCGGTCCCTTGAAAACCCCAACCCTCCGGAATCCTCTCCCGAAGCTTAGAGCTCAGAGACTTTTCTCCCAGAGCGAACGGATGGCCTTTGCCTTCAGCCAGTCCTCAAAAGCGGTGTGCTCAGAAATCGAGTACTGGAACACCTGAAATCCTGCTTCCCTCGCGGCCTCCACGTTCGGCCTCAAATCGTCCACAAAAAGCGTCCGATCCGGGTTCAGATCAAATCGGTCCCGGGTGATCCGGAAAATCTCCAGATCGGGTTTTGAAACCTGGGCCTCGTCGCTGTAAACCCCGCCTCGGAACAGACCAAAAACCGGGAACTGCCGGAAAAGAAACTCGCGATGCAGATCGTTTGTGTTGCTGAGAAGAAAAAGCGGGACCTGTCCGGAAAGGGGCTTCAACACCTGCTCCATCGGTGGGTTCAGGGTGAAGATGTTCTCCCAAGCGCTCTGAAATTCCTCCTCGGTCCCCTGGTACCCCAGAAGTTGAATGCTCCGAGACACAAATTCCTGGCGACCGATCCGGCCGTTCTCATACGCCTGTTTTACTGGCTCCAGAACAACCTCCACGCAGGCGCGCCCGGAGGCCTCGGACTTGGCCGCGATGTCCGAGTAAAACGGCGCAAAATCGAAACTGACCAGCACGTTGCCGATATCAAAAACCACAGCCTCCACCCCAGCGGCTTCCACTGCGGCACTCATGACTTCCAGTTCTGGCCCCGCTCCCGGTCGGAGCACCACGATTCCAACGCTTCTGCGATGTCCACGGAAGCACGTGGCCGGCTTAAAAGCCTCATATTCGCCTCCCACGCCTTCCAAAGCCGCCCCCCGTCCGCGAACAGTTCAGATACCCGCGCCGCGATCCCCCCGGGATCCTGCCGAACCTCGCCGCACCCGGATTCAACCATCAGGCGGGCATTGCCCTCCTCCTGACCAGGTACCACCTGTGTGATCAACATCGGCGTCCGTGCGGCAAGGCACTCTTGGACCGTAGCCCCCCCGGCTTTTCCGATCAACAAATGGTGGCTCATGAGCAACTCGGGCATCCGATCGGTCCAACCGTGCAACTCCAAGGGACGGCCTGCCGCTACCTCGCGCAACTCGTCACCCAACGCCTCGTCTCTGCCCACCGTGACCGTCAAATGAACACCCCCTACGTCCAGAATCCGCCGAACGATCTCCGGGGCATGTTCCCTGCCCGCATTCACCATGAAAAGAACCCTCGGCGTCGTCACATCCGGCCCCGGCCTTTCGACCCGGCCATGCCAGAAAACGGGGAGCACAGGAAAGCCGAGCACCCGGACCCGCGCCTCGTCAATCCCTGCCTCCAGCAAGACGCGGCGACTGGGTTCGTTGGCTACAACGTACAAGTCGCTCCCACAGCGGTGCCAGACGCTGTTGATGGTGATCGAATCGGTGATCACCGTGCAGACCCCGAAGGGCAACCGCGCGCCTCCCCAAATCGCTTCGAACAGGTACGGGTAAGCCGGGTAGACCGAAACCACCAAATCCGGTCGCCGGGACTCCAGCACCCCGAATAAAGCCTCCCGGACCGAACCCAAGAACGGCAGGCTCCAGTACCCGATCGGGTTTCGGTCAATCCAGCGAAACGCCGCCGCCCAGACGTTTGGAAAACGGTTGATCAGCGAAAGGTACCAGCGCCTTGTTTTCTGGTAAAAACTCCCCCCGCCCAGCGCAAACGCGTCCACGATCTCCGCAGGCACCCCTCTTTTTTCAAACGCGGACAACAGTCCGCGCGCCGCGGCATTGTGCCCCTCTCCATATCCGGCGGTCAAAATCAGGATCATTGGCGTGCAGGGCCGGCATGGGGGCCCGAGCTATGAACCCTAATGCATCCGAATTTCTCCGCCAGCGCAGATTTCCAGACAAGAACCGCGACTTTTGGAATTTACCCGGAGACTCCCCCGACACTACTCTTTGAAAAGGATGAAAAACACTCCCCCCCCCCTTCCCTCGCTCGTGCAAATCCGGAACAGAGGAGCGTTCACACTGGTTGAACTGCTCGTCGTGATTGCCATCATAGCGATCCTCGCCAGTTTCGCCATGCCCGCCTTCCAAAAGGTTCAGGAAAAAGCTCGCGCAACGGCCTGCGCGGCCAACCTCGGCCAACTCGGCAAGGGGGTCCGAATGTTTCTCACCGACAACGATGACCAGATGTTCAGCAAGAACGACTCCTGGCCGTTGACGCTCAAAAACAAATCCGTTCCGGACTGGAGAGTGTTCAAGTCGCCGTTTGACAATCGCCCTGCCCGCGATGTCGCGCCCAATGCCCCTGTCAGCTACGGCATCAACGATGCCGTGCTCGGCACCAACACTTCAAGGTACACCGCTCCCTCCCAGCTTTTTCTAATGGCTGCCGCCATGGACCAGGGCAAAACCGTGTCCTTTTCTGGAACCTCCGAGTCTTCTCCTGTCATCCGTCCCTCCGGTGGCGTTGGCAAATTCGGCACTCACTCCGGGCGCAGCCAGATCAACGTGTTGTTTTCAGACTCCCACGTGGTCACCATGACCTGGGGGGAGTTCTCCTCAGACGCCGGCGATTCAGGCAGGGTCCACTGGCAACCTTTCTAACCACAGTCTGGATCTGGACCTCAGGGCTGGCTGGTCAGGACTGTGCCTCTTCAGTGAACTGGCACTCGATCCGCAGACACTCCCTAAGCTTCCGGAGGTACCGGCTTCTCGGGATTTCGTAGGCGCCGAACGTCCTCAGGTGCGGCGTCACCCACTGGGTGTCCAAAAGGCCGTACCCGCGGAGTCTGAGCCGCTCGACCAATGCGACGAGAGCCACCTTGGAGGCGTCGGTCACCCGGTGAAACATGGACTCGCCAAAAAAAGCGCCTCCGATTGCCACCCCGTACAACCCGCCTGCCAAGTTTCCCCCGGACCAGGCCTCGACAGAATGGGCGTACCCCATCTCGTTCAAGCGGCAGTAGCTTTCCACGATGGGCGGAGTGATCCATGTCTCGTCCCGTTCCGAACAGGCGACCATCACTTCCCTGAAGCTGTGATTGATGCGGATCTCGAAAATGTCTTTCGCCAAGGTTCTGCGGAGTCCATGCGGGACGTGAAACTCCTGAATGGGAATGACCCCGCGGGGGTCCGGGGAAAACCAGTCGACCCCCCCCCATTCGGTGCCCATGGGAAAAACCCCACTCCGGTACCCGTCCAACAGCAACTCACTTGGAATCATCCCGTTTATATCGCACAGCCTTCTTGAATGATGCGCTGAAAAAAATTGGCGCGCCCTGCGCCGCAGCGGAGGGATTCCGCCAATCCTGTGCCGCTCTTCCTTGCCACCGCCCGGCGCTCCCTCTATGGAACTGAGGGATGAAAGTCCTGCTCTGCCTTGCAGCCGTCCTTGCCTGCTCCGTGCTCACCGGGTGTGAATCGGATCTTCCTCCCGACCGCAACTCTGCCGGCCGATTCCAGCGGGGGATCTCGGGGGGCGGACAACTGGTCCAGCCGGACTATTCCGATGACCCTATCATTCGCGAAAGCACCCGATTGGGATACTGAGCCCCAGCACGCCGGTTGATTCGACCCGCAAAACTTTACCGCCTTCCACAAAACCGTTTTCCGCACTCCATGCCCGCCACTTCCCATTCCACCATCGTCATACTCGACTTCGGCTCCCAGTACACTCAGGTCATCGCCCGAAGGATCCGGGAGTGCAATGTCTACTCCCAGATCCTTCGCTTCGACACGCCGGCAAAGGAAATCAAGGCGCTGAACCCCAAGGGCATCATCCTCAGCGGCGGACCGTCTAGCGTTTATTCCAAAAACGCCCCGAACCCCGACCCCGCCATTTTTTCTCTCGGACTCCCGGTGCTCGGCATCTGCTACGGCATGCAACTCATGGGCCATCATCTTGGCGGACGTGTCGAACATTCAGAACGCCGGGAATACGGGTCTGGCATTCTCAAAGTGGTCGAAACCGACTGTCCCCTCTTTAAAAAGCTCGGCCGCAAGCTTGAAATCTGGAACAGCCATGGGGACAAACTCACCAAGCTGCCCCGGGGATTCCGCACGGTAGCCACCACTCCCAATAGCGAGTACGCTGCAATCGAGGACCCCAAGAAACGCCTCTACGGACTCCAGTTCCATCCCGAGGTTGTGCACACGCCCCGGGGCCGCGAGTTGCTCGAAAACTTCGTTCTCCGCATCTGTGGTGCCTCGGGAGACTGGACCATGGGCTCGTTTATCGAGCAGACATGCCAGGAGGTCCGCTCCCAAGTCGGTGACGATCATGTCATCCTCGGACTCAGCGGCGGCGTGGACTCCTCAGTGGCCGCAGCCCTCCTCCACAAGGCCATCGGCGACCAAATCACCTGCGTGTTCGTCAACAACGGTTTGCTCCGTGCTCAGGAGGCAGAGGCCGTCCAGCGCCTCTTTGGGGACCATTTTCACATCAAACTCAAATACGTCGACGCCAGCAGAAGGTTCCTGTCCAAACTGCGGGGAGTCACCGATCCGGAAAGAAAACGGAAGATCATTGGCACCGAGTTTGTCCGCGTGTTTGAGGACGCCACGCGGTCTCTCGCAAAAGGCCGGAAGTCCAAGTTCAAGTTCCTTGCCCAGGGAACGCTTTATCCCGATGTGATTGAATCGGTTGCCATCGCTGGCAACCCCGCCGCACTGATCAAAAGCCATCACAACGTAGGCGGCCTGCCCAAAAACATGCGGTTCAAGCTGGTGGAACCGCTCCGTCAACTGTTTAAGGATGAGGTGCGCTTGGTGGGCGCCGAACTGGGCCTCCCGAAAGAAATTGTGCACCGCCAACCGTTCCCGGGGCCAGGGCTCGCGGTCCGGATTCTGGGCGAAATCACAAGGGAACGGCTCAGGATTCTCAGGGACGCGGATGCCATCGTGGTCCAGGAGATGAAAGATTCCGACTGGTACTACAAGGTCTGGCAGAGTTTTGCCGTTCTTCTCCCCATCCGGAGTGTGGGAGTCATGGGGGACGAGCGCACTTACGACCACACCATTGCGCTCCGCATCGTGGAGAGTCAGGACGGCATGACCGCCGACTGGGTTCGGCTCCCGTCCGAGCTTCTGGCCCGGATCTCCTCGCGCATCATCAACGAAGTCAAGGGCGTCAACCGCGTCTGCTACGACGTCAGCAGTAAGCCTCCGGCCACCATCGAGTGGGAATGACGGCCTGAACCACAGCCTGGAGCCGCATTTCCGCCACTGGTCCGGCCGCCCATGAACCCGACCCTTCTCATTGTCGACGACGAAAAGCACACCCGGGAAGGTTTGCGGTCATCCCTTGAAGAAAGCTTTGAGGTTTATGTGGCTTCTGACATCCAAGGGGCTCTCCACATTTTGGAGGGCGACCATGTGGATTTGGTTCTCACCGACCTGCGCCTCGGCGGCGATGACGGAATGCGCCTGATCGACAAGGTACTCGCCCTGCCGCACCCCCCGATTGTCATCATGATGACCGCCTACGGTTCCGTAGACGCCGCGGTGGAGGCCATGAAACGAGGTGCCTACGATTTTGTCACCAAACCCATCAACATCGACAAACTGGAGATCCTCATCCAACGCGCCCTGCGCTCCCGGAAAACAGAGGAGGAGGTGGTTGCGCTCCGGAAGGTGGTGGAGAACCGGTTCGGACTGGAGCGGATCATTGGCGAGTCGGCGGCCATGCAGGAGGTGTTTGAAACCATCAAACAGGTGGCGCCCACCAGAGCCACTGTGCTCATTCAGGGCGAAAGCGGCACGGGCAAGGAACTGGCCGCGCAGGCCATCCACGCCCTCAGCGGAAGACCCAAACCAAAATTTGTCGCCGTCCACTGCGCTGCGCTCTCCGCTCAACTGCTCGAAAGTGAACTGTTCGGACACGAAAAAGGGGCTTTCACAGGCGCTTTTGAACGCCGGATCGGCCGGTTCGAACAGGCTAATGGCGGCACGGTTTTTCTCGATGAAATCGGGGAGATCGATTCCACCACCCAAGTGAAACTCCTGCGCGTTTTGGGCGAGGAACGCACCTTTGAGCGGGTCGGCGGCAATACCCCCATCCGGGCGGACGTCCGGCTGGTGGCTGCCACCAACAAGGACTTGGCCAAGATGGTCTCCGAGGGCAAGTTCCGGGACGACCTTTTCTTCCGGCTCAGCGTGGTGCCGATCACCATGCCGCCGCTGCGTTCGCGCAAGGAAGACATCCCGATGATGGTCCGCAGCTTCCTGAAAACATTCAGCGATGAAAACCGCAAGGCCCTCACGGAACTGACCACTGACGCCATGCAAGCGCTCCTTCGCTACGAGTGGCCGGGAAACGTCCGCGAATTGCGCACTGCAATCGAGCACGGCGTCGTGATGGCCTCAGGCCACAAAGTCACCTTGAGAGACCTGCCCACTGCCGTACGACAAGCCGCTGCCCTGCCCGCGCCTGTCTCAAACCCCGGGCTGACGGCTGAAACCAAGTTCGACCTCCACCGGAACCAACACCAGCTCATCGAGCAGGCTCTCCAGGAGACCGGAGGCAACATCACCAAGGCGGCCCAGCGGCTGGGCATTAGCCGAAGAACCCTTCACCGGAAACTCCATGAAATTCGGCCCGGTTCAACACCCCCACTGACCCAGCCCGCCCCAGGCCATGTCGACGGAAAATAGGCTTCAAGCTCTGATCCACCGCCTTGAAGAAGGTGGCTGGGCCCCGTGGATCGGCCGGGCTCTCCTCGCCATGGCTGTCGTCTATGTCGCCTGCGCATGGTTTTTCAAGGACAGCGGGTTCCGCGGTCTGGGCCATGAAAAGGCCATGGACCAGGCGCAGATATCCCGGGAACTTGCCCGGGGCCATGGGTTTTCCACTCTGCTGATTCGCCCGGCAACCCTGTGGCAGCTCAAGTCTCAGGAACTGCCAATTCCAAAAGGCCCCATCCCGGACACCTTCCACGCGCCCCTCAACCCCTTTCTGGGCTCGCTGGTTTTGAGGGCTTTCCCTCAGGCTGCCACCATGACCTCGGACGGCACGGTGTGCGTCGGAGACAAACTTTTGGCGGGCCTGCAACTCGCCTTTTTTCTGCTCGCAGTTCTTGTGCATCACCGGGTCACGCTGCGCCTTTTTGACCGACGTCTGGCATCGCTGACCACGGGACTGCTCCTGCTCTGCGAGGCGTTCTGGGATTTTTCGATGTCAGGCCTGCCCCAGATGTTGATGCTCTTTCTGTTCTCCTGCGCACTGTACTTCATGGTGCGGCTCTTGCAGGCCTCCAACTCGGGCACCCCCACCCTGCGCTGGAGCGCCTGCAGCGGAGCCTGCCTCGGCCTCCTCGCCCTGACCCATCCCCTCACCCTTTTTCTCACGGCAGGTTCCGTTCTGGCCGCACTCGCTTTCCTCCGGCTCAAAGGCCGGGATTGCGCAGTCCTTGCCCTCTGCTGCCTCGGAATCTTCTCCCCGTGGCTGCTCCGGAACTCCCAGGTCTGTGGATCCCCGCTGGGCATCGGGTTTTACTCCACCCTCACCGAGGTCTGTGGATCCGAGGGAATGATCCAGCGCAACATGCATCTGGATGCTGCACTCCAAGGGGTTTCGCCCCGGCTGTTCACACTGAAGATCCGACGCCAAATCCAAGATCAGCTTGCCGGCCTCTACCAGCACCTGGGTTTTCTCCTGCCGGCCCCCCTCTTTTTTGTCGCCTTGCTTCATCCCTTTCGCCGCGCTGAAACCGCCGGACTCCGGTGGTGGCTTTTGACCCTCTGGATACTGGCACTGTTCGGCATGGCAGCCGTGGGCCTTGAACCCCTCAACCCAGCCATCCAACCTCTCCTCCTCAAAGCCAACGATCTCCACATCCTGTTCGCCCCGATTTTTGCAACGTACGGCCTTGCGTTTCTCCTCGTGCTCTGGAGCCGGCTGGAAATTCCCGGGGCTTTGGCTCACCGCGGGTTTCTAGCTGGAGTCTTCCTGATCTCGGCACTGCCGTTTCTGTCCCAACTGGTGGAACTTCACCGAGCGCAACCCAAGCGAATCCACTGGCCTCCCTACGTTCCGCCCTACATCAGCATGTTGAAGGAATGGACCGAACCGGACGAGGCCATTCTCTCCGACATGCCATGGGCGTTGGCATGGTATGCAGACCGGCGCAGCCTTTGGTTACCGCTCAAACGCAGCGACTACCTTTCACTCCATGCATTCCAAACTCTGGGCCCCATCGTCGGACTCTACCTTTCCCCAGTGACTGGCAATCGCAGCTTCTGGGGCGACATTGCCCGGGGCGAATTCTCGGACTGGACCCCCTTTGTGATGCACCAAACTGACGTGCCTGATTTTCCGCTTCAGCACTGCACGGCAATGCCCGTCGACGACGAGTGCGTTTTTTATACCGACTCGCCACGCTGGATCCAGAGGCGGCCGGGCCGGAGCAATGCCCCGGGTGGAAACCCGACGCCTCAAAAATGAGGTATTGAGAGGCTGGCCTCGACCCCCTAGGGTCTTGGACGACCTCCGCAGTCCATGCCCGCACCCAAAGAAACCACCGCCACGTTCGAGTCTGCCCTCGAAAAACTGGAGTCCATCGTGCACTCGATGGAATCCGGGCAACTCCCCCTCGAAGAACTTCTCACACGGTACGAGGAGGGCACCCAGTGGATCCGATTCTGCCAAGACAAACTTGCCACGGCAGAGAAGCGCATCGAGGTCATCACCCGGTCTGCCTCCGGCAAGACCCAACTGGCAGATTTTGAACCTGAGCCGACGGCCCGGAAAAACACTCCCACACCGGCTCCTCCCCCATCGGAACCCGACGACCTTCTTCTCTCCTGAGCCGCCCTCTGTCCCGGTAAACTTCCCGCGCCATGTCCAGTCCTTTGCTTCCCACAATCGAATCCCCAGCCGACGTCAAAGCCCTTCCAGAAGACCGGCTCCCGGAACTCGCCGAAGAGATCCGGAAGGAACTCATCCGGGTGCTTTCGGACGAAAACCCGCAATCGGTTGGCGGACATCTGGGCCCCAACTTGGGGGTGGTGGAACTGACCCTGGCGCTGCACCGGGTTTTCGAGACTCCCTCCGACAAATTTCTTTTTGATGTCAGCCACCAAGGCTACGTCCACAAGTTGCTGACCGGCCGCCGCTCCCGGTTCCACACGATCCGGCAGTATGAAGGGTTGAACGGGTTTCTGCTCCGGAGCGAGAGCGAGCACGACTGCTACGGAGCGGGTCATGCGGGCACGGCGCTCAGTGCGGCGCTGGGAATGGCGGTTGCCCGAGACCTGCGCGGGTCTCAGGAGCATGTGGTCTGCGTTGCCGGCGACGCGGCATTCACCTGCGGAGTCAGCTACGAGGCGCTCAACAACGTCTCGGAACAAACCCGGCGCCTCATTGTGGTGCTCAACGACAACGAGTGGTCGATCGCGAAGAACGTGGGCGCCATTGCAAGTTACTTTAACAAGATCGCCACCCACCCGACTTACACCCATCTCCACGAGAAAGCCGCCCAGTTCATCGAAGCGATCGGAGGCAGAGGCGCAAAGGAATTCGCCCACCGCATCGAGGCGGGCGTCAAGAACCTGATCTTTCCAAGCGTCATCTTTGAAGAACTCGGTCTCCGATACTACGGTCCAATCGACGGGCATGACATTCCGCTGCTGATCCGGACATTCGAGTTTCTAAAAACCCAGAACGAGCCCGTTCTGCTCCACATCCTCACCCAGAAGGGGCGCGGCTATGCTCCCGCAATGGAGCAACCGGACAAGTTTCACGGATTAGGACGGTTCGAACCTGTCACTGGAAAAACCCAGCCCACTTCCAGCCCGACGTACTCGGAAATCTTTGGCAAAACCCTCGCCAAGATTGCCGAGTCCAACAACAAGATCTGCGCCATCACGGGCGCGATGCCGGGCGGAACCGGGCTCTCGCATTTTGCGAAGGCCCATCCCGCCCGCTACTTTGACGTCGGCATCGCCGAGGAACACGCCGCCCTTTTTGCCTCAGGGCTCGCCACACAAGGGTTCAAGCCGTTCCTCGCCATCTACTCCACCTTCATGCAGCGCGCGTACGACATGATCCTGCATGACATCGCGCTTCAAAACCTGAATGTCGCACTTTGCATGGACCGGGGCGGGCTCAGCGGCGACGATGGCCCCACCCACCATGGCCTTTTCGATATCGGCTACCTGCGCCATGTCCCCGGCCTTGTCCAAATGCAACCCAAGGATGAGGAGGAATTCGCGGACATGCTTTGGACCATGGCAAATTACCATTCTGGCCCAATTGCAATCCGCTACCCGCGAGGGGTCGGTACCGGCGCGATCCCCAAACCCCACCCCAAACTGCTCGAAATCGGCAAAGCCGAGGTTCTCCAGCACGGCACCCAAGTGGCCCTCTTTGGGCTCGGAAACTTCTGCGCCGTGGCCGTTGAGACCGCCCGCCTGCTGGAGGCCGAAGGAGTCAGCGCCGCCGTGATCAATCCGCGCTGGATCAAACCTTTGGACACCGCCACCCTCGAGTTTTTTGCTCGCAGCGTCGATGTCGTCTGCACCCTCGAGGACCATGTTCTCCACAACGGGTTCGGCTGCGCTGTCATGGAGCATCTCAACGAGGCACAGATCCCGACCCCGGTCGTCCGGATCGGATGGCCAGACCAGTTCATCGAACACGGCTCCCAGGAAATTCTCCGGGAAAAACATGGCCTTACCGCCAGAGCGGCTGCCGCGAAAATCCTGAGCCGACTTGCATCAAAAAACCGCCCCGGCATTTCCTCAGGTTCAGTGGCCTGAGTTTTCTGACTGGAATTTCAACGCGCCTGAAGCCCCGAGAATAGGGCGCTTCCGTACTCCACCTAACCCAGACACTCATTCGCGTGGCTCAAAACCCGGCGCATTCCGTTGCAGACAGCCCCAAGACGCCCTTTGACATCTCACTGCGTCCCCCGCTGTTCAGCGAATTCGCCGGCCAGGAAAAAGTCTGCCAACGTTTGGAGGTGATGGTTCAGGCTGTGCAGGAACGTCAAGACGTCTTGGACCATATCCTGCTCAGCGGACCGCCCGGCCTCGGAAAAACCACGCTGGCCTACATCCTGTCCAATGCGATGCAGGTCAACATCAAGAGCACCAGCGGTCCCATGATCGAAAAAGCGGGCGACCTTGCTGGCCTCCTGACCACCCTCGAACGCGGCGACATCCTGTTCATTGATGAAATCCACCGGCTTCAACCCGCGATTGAGGAGTACCTCTACCCGGCGATGGAGGACTTCAAACTCGACATCCTCATCGACCAGGGGCCCAACGCGCGCAGTGTCCGTCTCAACCTTCCCAAGTTCACCCTTCTCGGGGCAACCACCCGGGCAGGCATGATCAGTTCCCCGCTGCGTTCCCGGTTCGGAATGCACGCCCGCCTGGATTACTATACCGCCGAGGAGCTCCAGCGAGTCCTTCTCCGAAGTGCGGCCCTCCTTCAGATCACCATCGACCCCCCGGGCGCCCTCGAGATCGCCGCACGCTCCCGGGGCACCCCGCGCATCGCCAACAACCTGCTGCGGTGGGTCCGGGACTTCGCCCAAGTCAGGGCTGGAAACAAGATTACCCGCGAAGTGGCTGATGCCGCACTCGCCATGCTCGATATCGATGCAGACGGCTTGGACGAAATGGACAAGCGCATCCTCGAAACCCTGATCTACAAGTTTGAAGGCGGCCCGGTCGGACTCAACTCTCTGGCTGTAGCCATCGGAGAAGACTCAGGCACCCTCGAGGATGTCAATGAACCGTACCTGATCATGCAGGGCTACGTAAAACGCACCCCGCAGGGCCGCGTTGCCCTTTCACCCGCCTACAAAAAGATCGGTGCCCCGCTCAAAACACGGAGCGGCGAGCTTTTCTCCTAAGCCGGCGTTCTTCACAACCCGGAGACACCGGAAAACTGGGGGTGCGCGATCAAAGCCTCCCAGTCTGATGAATCAATCGGGCCCGGAAACTGCCGCCCGGCCCCGAGCATCCGCTTGGGGGCCCCGCGGGTAGACGCGCGGAGCCTCCGGAGCCAAGCCGCATCCAGTGGTTGCTCAATCAACTGCGGGCTGTTGCTCGCAACCGTGGTTTGATCCTTCTCACCCACGCCTCTTCCGAACCCGACATAAAAACCGGCCAGCAAAAGCGCAGCGCGGACAGAGGTAGAACGGGTGTAGTTGGTCCAAAGACACGGACGCTCATCCGAGAGCTGGGAAAAAACGGCGCGGAAATGCTCCAGACTCCACATCTCCGGATTGCTCGCGGGCGAGTATGGGTCGTAAAGGACCGCATCTGGCGGCGGCAAAAACGCATCCCGCATCAGCGCGGCAAAATCTCCCAGATGAAGCCACCAGCGCACTCGAGCCATCTCCACTGGTCGCGCATTTGGATATCCTGCCGCCCCCGCCAGGAGTTCCCTGAGCACCTTCGCACGGCCCTCCAAGTACCCAAGCTCCGCCGCATGTTGGAGCGCAAAATCCAGAGGGCCGAGTTCCAAGTCGAAGCTGTGAAGGTCTACCTCCCCCGCATTCGATTCAAACGCCGCCACCACCGCCAAGGCGTTCGCTGCCGCCCCCAACCCAACATCCCACACTACCAATCTTCGGTTCAAACCAACTGCACGCTCCACCAACCGCTGCTGTTCCACATGCAGCACACGGGCTTCCGTCAAAGGCCCCACCACGGGATGAAATGTTTCCCCGTTGCTGGTTTTCCTCAAACTCCAAACCCCAGACTGCAACGGGACCAACTCAAAGCGCGTCGCCCCCTCCGCGCCTGAGTCGAGTCCGCCCCCGAATTCGGTGACCATCCTACGCGCTCCTCCCTGACAACCGGTTCCACTCCTCCAACAGGTAACGGTCTGTCATTCCCGAAAGATAATCGCAAACCGTCCTGTGAAGCCCAAACTCCGGAAGTCTCCGCAGCGTGGCTTCCCCGAGCAGTCCGGGGTCTGCCAGATACTCCCCAAAGACACGCTCCAACATTTCGCACCCCTTTTCAACGACCCCAACCACCTGCGGGTGCTGGTACAAACGTGAAAAAAGGAAACCCCGCAGCTCGCGGTTGGCCTGAGCCAATTCCGGGCTATAGCCAATCAGCCGCACGGATGCCCGCCTGGCCTCGTCAGAACTCGCAGGCGCAGCCTCCTTGATTCGAAGTGCGCTGTGGAAAATCACATTTTGCACCTGATGATCGATCATGCAGCGGATGGTGTAGGTCTCACGCATCCGACCCTGAATGCCCGGAAAATCGGTCTCCACCTTCCGGACACTTGCCGCCCAAGAATCCAACCCTTCAAGTTCTCGGGCACTGAGCAGTCCGAACTCCAAACCATCGTCCAAATCATGGCTGTAGTACGTGATTTCGTCCGCCAAATCCGCCACCTGCGCCTCCAGAGTTGGCCATTGAAAATCCTCCCCTGGCCGGCCCCCCGCTGCCGGACGGCGATGCATCCGGTCATGCTTCCGCAGCCCATCCCGGACCTCCCATGAAAGGTTCAGTCCATCAAACTTCGGATAGCGTTGCTCAATTACCTCGACGATCCGAGCACTCTGGCTGTTGTGATTGAACCCTCCATGCTCCCGAAGGAGTTGGTTGAGCGTCTTTTCTCCGGAATGCCCAAAGGGCGGATGCCCAAGGTCATGGGCCAGCGCAATGGATTCAGCAAGGTCCTCGTTTAACCCCAACCCCCGTGCAATGGTGCGCGCTACCAGCGCGACCTCCATTGTGTGCGTCAGACGGGTCCGATGATGGTCCCCCGTTCCACTGAGAAAAACCTGGGTCTTCGCCTCCAGCCTCCGGAATGCACGGCAGTGAACGATCCGGGACCGGTCCCGTTCAAACTCGGTTCGATGCGGATGTCTGGGTTCCGGATGCACGCGGCCCACAGACTCGGAGGACAACTGCCCCCATGGCGCCAAGCGGGCCTTTTCCCAGTCCTCAAGTTCAAC
>CAIURC010000026.1 GCA_903901425.1 uncultured Spartobacteria bacterium
CAACAACATTCAACCGGAACATTGCCCGCCAAGGCATCCCGTTCCAAATTTCGGCTGATTGCACTCCCAGACTGAGCCACCGTTTTTTGATTCCGTTTTCCTCGCGAAACTGGAGCAGCTTTCCCTTCTGTGCCGGCGGCTCTTCAAAAGCGAAAACCGCGCGGACCGGCCCTCCCGGCACAACGGCTCCAGCCTTGAATTCGCCGACTACCGGAACTACACGCTTGGCGACGACCCGAGATCTGTGGACTGGTCCATCTACGCAAGGCTGGAACGGCTGGTCGTCAAACTCTACGAGCAGGAGCAGGACCTCCCCGTCCATATTCTGGTGGATTCAAGCACTTCCATGCGCTGGACGCCGGACCCGGACCGCGCCCCGCCTCAAAAACTTAACACCGCCCGACGGATCGCTGCGGCTCTGGCTTACATTGGCCTCTCCAACCAAGACCGGGTCCATCTGTCCTGGTTTGACCATTCCCACGGCCCGGAACTCGCCGCGGGCCGTGCCAGGGGCCACTTTCACAAGGTCCTCGGATTTCTTTCCCAACCGCCCCCCGAAGGCCCGACCTCCCTCCTCACTGCCATCCGACAGTTCACCCGCAAAACCCGGAAGCGTGGCGTGGCCATTCTCATCACCGATCTTCTGGACCCGGCCGGCTATCAGGAACCGCTCAGTCTTCTCAACGCCGCTCAGTTCGAAACCGAAATCCTCCAGCTTTTGCACCCCGCAGAGCTCCACCCTGAACTGCTCGGCGAACTGCAGCTCGTCGATTCTGAGTCCGGAGCGGAACTGGCCTTCACAGCAACCCCCGACGCTCTGGGCCGCTACCGGGAACTGCTTGGAAACCTGCTCGAGCAACAACGCCAGTTCTGCATGGAACACCGGATCGGGTTGGTGCGGTTGTCCTCTCAAATCCCTTTTGAGGATGCCGTGCTCAAACTCCTCCGCGAGGGGAGGTTGCTCAAATGACTTTTCTCTCCCCTTGGGCGGCATGGTTCCTCGCCGGGATCCCGGTCATCTGTCTGCTCTACCTGCTCAAGGTGCGGCGCGAAAAAAGGAGTGTCTCAGCCCTCTTCCTCTGGGAACGCGTTCTCCTTGAAAACCGGCACCGGGCATTGTTCCAGCGCCTCCGGCACCCGCTCTCCCTCCTGCTCCAGTTGCTCATCTTTCTCACCCTCGTTGCGGCCCTTGCAAAACCCAACCTCCATCCCGGCGCCCTCGCAGGCGGCGCCACTGTTTTGGTGCTGGATTCCCGGGCACGGATGCAGGCCATTGAACCCGATGGCCGCACACGGTTTGCACACGCCATTCAAACCGCGCGATCCCTCGTCTCCAACGCCTCAGAAAAAAACCCGTTTGCGATCGTCCTTGCAGGTGCACAAACCCGCGCCGTTTCAGGTTTCTCAGCGCATCCCAATATCCTTGCTGGAACCCTGCAGAATCTGGAACCCACGGATGCCGGCGGTTCTCTCTCCGACGCACTCCTACTCGCCTCCCAACTCAGCCGCTCCTGCACGCAACCGGCCCGCATCCTCCTCTTCTCCGATGCTCTCCCCACATCCCGCCTCCCTGAAAACGTCCAGCTGATCCCCTGCGGGCGCCCCTCAGAAAACCTCGCGATCACGCGCCTCGCCTCCCGCCCCCTCCCCAACAGCCCAGAAACCTGCGAAATTCTCCTCGAGCTGGCCAACTTCGGCGCCCAACCCGCATCCCCCAGCGTGGACCTCCGGCTCGACGGAAAACTCCTCGAAGTCAAACCGTTCCAACTCGCTCCGGGCCAACAGATCCGCGAGTTCTTCAGGGTGCCGCTCCCCGCAAACCGCTCCGCACAAGGCCGCCTGGTGGCAACCCTCTCCACCTCCGATGCGCTGCCGCTCGACAATCAGGCCTTTGCTGTTCTTCCACCCCGCCCCAAACTGCGCGTTCTTCTGGTTTCCCAAGGCAACTGGTTCCTCGAAAAACTGCTCGAGGCCAACCAGCAGTGCTCCTACGAACTGGTCTCGCCCCCCGAGTTCATGCCCGACCTTGCGGCCTCTTTTGATGCCCTCATTCTCGATACCCCCACGGTTCCAGCCCCCGAAGCACTGCCCAAAAACACCCTTTCCCTCCAGGGCTCCCCGTGGGGACCGCTGGGCCCGGAAATCGCCCCCCCGCTTTTCCCCGAAACCGACCCCACCAGCCCCCTGATGCGGCTGGTCGATTTTTCCACCGTCACTCTCCTCAAGGCCCGCTCCATCTCCGTCCCTGATTCCGCACACCCGTGGAGCTTTCAGTCGCCCCTCCGGCATCTGGACCACCCCCTCATCCTAACCGCGGAACACCCAGAAAACTCCCGTCGGATCGCAATTCTTGGGTTCCAGATCGCAGACTCCAACCTTCCCCTCCGCATCGCGTTTCCCATTCTTCTCAACAACCTTCTCCAATGGTTCTCCCTCAGCCCGGACTCCCTCCCGCTTCAACTCAGCGCCGGCCAGTCCCTGGAACTTCCCGCGCACCATTCCGTGATCCGCGCCCCCCAGAAAGTCCTCCAGAACCCGCCGACCCCTGCCCCCCCCCACTCTCAGGAAATCCCGGCACAGACCCGCCCAGAACGGGTTTTCCTGCCGCTGCAGGCCGGGTTCTACGAGATTCAGTCCGACACGGCCATCAGACAGTTGGCAGTCAATCTTTTCTCCAAAGACGAATCCAAACTCTCGGGCACAGACCCCGGCTCTGGCAGGCCCATGCCCGGATTTTCCACCCAACTCCCAGCTCCGGCTGACGCCAGTCCCGCACACTGGCTCCTGACGCTCGCACTCTTTCTGAGCCTCGTGGAGTGGCACCTTTTCCACCGGAGACGCATCGAATGAAACTTCCCGTGGAATTTGCACATCCTCTACTCCTGTGCGGACTGGCCCTGATCCCCGCGCTGTTGAGCGTTTCACTCAGAAAATCCCTCGCCCCCCTTTCTTCCACACAACGCAGACTCGCTTTCCTGCTCCGTTTCGCGTTCCTCGCACTCCTGATCCTCTGCCTCTCCGGCCCCCGCTGGATCCGGGATGCCAAACACACGGCCCTCATTTTCGCCCTGGACCAGTCTGCCAGCATCTCGTCCGAGGCCGCCGCACAAGCCGAGTCGTACATTTCCAAGGCCACTGCCGCGCTCCGCGCCGGGGACAGGGTCGGCGTGGTCGGGTTCGCCACTCAACCTGCACTCCTGCATGCGCCCTCCGAACCGAGCTTGCTGCGGTCCCAACTCCCGCACCCATTCCCGCCTGCCGAATCCCGTTCAACCCACATCGCTGGGGCACTCCGCTTTTCGCACTCCCTTTTCCCCGAGGGATTCCACCGCAGGATTGTCCTGCTCTCCGATGGAAACGAGTCCCAACCAGAGGCGTTGGCCGCCGCCCAAGCCTTGGCCGCCGATGGTGTTCAGATCCACGCGGTGCCCCTCCTGAACCCCGATCACCCTGAAGCCCTGGTCAAGTCCGTGGACACGCCGCGCCGGATCAAACCCGGCGAACCCTTCCACCTCTCCGCCACCCTTTACTCCAACCGCGCCTCCGAGGCACGGGTCAAACTCTACCAGAACCAGTTTCTGATCGAGACCCGGCGAATCCAACTCCAACCGGGCCTACAACAGTTCCACGCCAAAAACCTTCAGGCCGAGGGTAGCTTCAGCCTTTTCGAGGTCGAGCTTGAGACGGAGGCCGATACCCGGCCCGAAAACAACCGCGCCCAGAGCGTCACCTGCCTCCGGGGTGAACCCTCGGTGCTCCTCGTCGAAGGCGACCAACCCCGGGCCCAACCCCTCGCACAGGCGCTGCAACGGGAAAAAATCCGGGTGCAAACCCGCTCCCCGCTCGGCCTCCCGCGCTCTGTGGAGGAATTGCAACCGTTTGACCTCCTCATCCTCAGCGATGTCTCCTCGCTCTCCATCGGCCACGAAACCATGGAACTCTACAGGCGCTGGGTCCAGCAGTTCGGGGGCGGGTTCCTGATGCTCGGTGGCGAAAACAGCTTCGGCGTTGGCGGCTACTTCAGGACCCCCGTCGAACAAATGCTTCCCGTCCGCATGGAACATGAAGACCGCCAGGACATCCCGTCGGTCGCCCTCCTCCTGGTTCTGGACCGGTCCGGCTCGATGTCCGCCTCTGTCCGAGGCCAAACCAAAATGGCACTCGCCAACCAAGGCGCCGCCCTTGCCCTCGGTGTTCTCCAACCCCGCGACTACTTCGGCGTGCTCGCCGTCGACACCCGCGCCCACACCGTTGCCCCGCTCCAGCAACACCCCACCAAAGGCCCGACTGAACAGAAAATCCTCTCCGTGACCCCCGGCGGCGGCGGGATCTACATCTACACCTCCCTCGCAGAAGCCGCTCAAATCCTCCGCGACGCCCCAGCCCGGGTCAAACACCTCATCCTGTTCTCCGACGCCGCTGACGCTGAGGAAAAAAACGCCGGCGACATGAACGATGGCACCCGCGGCAGCGGCTCCGCCCTCGAACTGGCCTCCGCCCTTTCCGCCTCCCGGATTTCCATCTCCGTCGTTGCCTTGGGCAGCGAGGCCGACAAGGACACTCCTTTTCTGCGCGAACTGGCCGAACGCGGCAACGGCAGGTTTTACCTCACCAGCGACGCCACATCGCTCCCCCAGATCTTCACCACCGAAACCCTCAAAGTCGCCCAGTCCAGCCTCGTGGAAGAACCTTTTCTCGCCGTCCCCGCCTCCCCGCATCCGGCCCTGCAGGGAATCGAGTGGGCCCAAGCCCCCCTCCTCCTCGGATACAACTCCACCAAACCCAAGGCCGCCGCCGAAATCCTCCTCGCCACGGAGCGCGGCGAACCCCTGCTTGCGCTCTGGCGGTACGGACTCGGACAGACCGCCGCGTTCACCAGCGACGCCAAGGGCCGCTGGGCCTCCGAATGGCTCCAGTGGCCCGGCTACAGCCAGTTCTGGCCCCAGCTCACCCGCGCCCTCCTGCGCCAGTCCGAAGAGGCCACCCTTCAGGTCCAAACCCACCAGACCCAAGGCCAGCTCCATCTCCAGATCGATGCCCTCACCCAGGAGGGCGCCTTCCAAAACCGGCTCCCCCTCCAGGTCTCGGCTCTCCCGGCCCAGCCCGGCTCGGCGCCCCCCTTCCAATCCCAACCCGAACAATCCGCGCCCGGCTCCTACGGCACCTCCTTTGCGCTCCCGGAAACAGGCACCACCCTCGTGCGGATCTCCGGGGACCAGAAAAACCCGGTATCCTACGAATTCGGCGTCTCCCAAGCCGTCCCCCCAGAGTTCCTCCAGCTCCAGCCCAACACCCCTCTGCTCGAATCCATTGCCCAGGCCGGAACCGGCTCCCTGTCCCCGGCCCCGGAAGGGGTCGCTGCCCCGCCCCCATCCTCCATTCCGCACTCCACGGACCTCCTTCCCGCCCTGCTGGCTGCGGCCCTGTGCCTCTTTCCAATCGACCTCTGGATCCGGCGCACCCCCTGGGTGCGGAGCACTCGCTCCTGAGATGCACCGGGGCCCGATCCAAAATGTGGCCCGCTTCGATTGCGCTCCCGAATTGCGCTTCCCGAATTGCCCGCCCGCCGGGATTCCCCAACTTCCCGGGCATTCGGCTCAAATCGCGTTGTCTCTGGCGCCCTGTTCGGTTTCGATGGGGCGGTTGGGCAGAAACCGCGCGTCCACCTGGCCCAGAAACCGTAAGCAAACCGTAAACAAACCGTACACAACCCGTCGAAGAAACCGTAAAATAAACTGTCAAAGAACCCCGGTCGACGGAAACAAACCCCATGATCCACGCCCCCATGGCCCAAGCCGGCCGCTACATTTGCCTCCACCCGCTTTTTCCAAAGGCATTTGCCTTCCTTGAGGGATTCGAAAAAGGCACCCCGGATGGACGGGTGGAAATTGAGGGAGACCGCCTCTTTGCCGTGGTTCAACGCTACCAGCCTGGCTCCGGCAAACTCTGGGAGGCGCACAGGACCTACGGCGACATCCAGATGATTTTTGAGGGCGCTGAAGCCTGCGGCGTTGCACCCACCCCTCTCCTCACCCCCATCGCCCCCTACCTGCCCGAAAAAGACATCGAAAAATTTCAGCCCCCGGGGCCCGCCCCCTCGCTCCTCGCGCTTCGCACGGGCGAGTTCGCCGTGTTCTACCCCGAGGATGCCCACCAACCCGGACTCCCGCTGACCGGTCACGCGGGTCCAGTCCTCAAAGTGGTCGTGAAATTTCTGCTCGGGTGAAGCCCGAAAAGCCTGGACCGCCGGTGTGGAAAACAGGGGAACACCGGGGCCCCCGCTCCCATTTTTGAACGCCCACGCTTGGAAGCTGTCTCAAAAGGCCGAGGCTCTGGAATCCTGCCAGCCCACGTCCGGACCGCCGCACTCCCACGATTCACGTTTTGAAAACCCAGCCATTTCCCATGAACACGACCCCCACCGCCACGGACCTGAACCCCACCCTGCCCAACCGCCCTTCCTGGGGCTCTCCCAGCAGTTCTCCCAGCAGTTCCCCCAGCGGCACGCTCCGCCGGCTCCCGCGGATCTTGACGGGCACCGCCGCGCTTTTTGCCGCCTGCCTCTGGATCCCAGGCGCCTCCGCCCAGGAAACCCAGGGCCGGACCGAGCCCCCCGAGATCCGGCTGGACCCCGCCCCGGTCCAGGCCAGGCCGGGGTTTGTCCAGAGCTTTGCGCCGATCGTGGAAAAGGTGGCCCCGAGCGTGGTCACGATTTCCACCTCCAAAAACGTCAAGAACTCGCTCCGGAACCACCCCATGCTGAACGATCCCACGTTCCGGAAGTTTTTCGGGATCCCGGAGGAAGAAGATGAGGAGGAAAACGGGCGTGGAAAACGGGGGGGCAAGAACGGCAGCCATCCCCAGGCCCTGGGTCTGGGCTCGGGAGTGATCATCAGCGCCGATGGACACATCCTCACCAACAACCATGTCATCCAGGGCGCGGACGAAATCGAGGTGACGCTCAGTGGCAGCCAGAAAAAGTACAAGGCCAAGAAGGTGGCCGGGGATGCCGGCACCGACATCGCCGTGCTCAAGATTGAGGCCAAAAATCTCCAACCGGTGGTGTTCGGGGACAGCGACAAGCTGCGGGTGGGCGACATTGTGCTGGCGGTGGGCAACCCGTTTGGACTCTCCCAATCGGTCTCCATGGGGGTGGTGAGCGCCATGGGCCGCGGGGACATGGGGATCGTGGACTACGAAAACTTCATCCAGACGGACGCCTCCATCAACCCTGGCAACTCGGGCGGAGCGCTGGTGGACGTGGAGGGCCGGCTGGTGGGAATCAACACCGCCATCTACAGCCGTTCCGGGGGCAACCAGGGAATCGGGTTCGCCGTGCCAGCCAACCTGGCCCATTCGACCATGGACAGCCTGCTCAAAAACGGCCGGGTCGTCCGGGGCTACCTCGGCATCGGCATCCAACCCCTTTCCGAGGACCTGGCGCAGAAGTTCCGCATCTCGGACCAGACTGGAACTCTGGTCACCCATGTGGAACCTGGCGGCCCCTCGGCCAAGGCTGGATTGAAACCGGGCGACGTGGTGTTGGAGGTGGGGGGCAGGAAAGTGGACGGACCCCGGGAACTGCGGCTTCTGGTCAGCGGCATGGCGCCCGGAGCCACCGTGGCGGTGAAACTGGTGCGCGAAGGCAAACCCCAGACGGTGAAAGTGCAACTGGGTGAAATGCCGTCCAAAGGAAGCGCCCCATCGGGTCCAGACGACTCCCAGCAGTCCCCACCCGACGTGCTGGACGGAGTGGAAGTCCAGGACATCACCGGGGCACTGCGCAAGGAGCTTGACCTGCCTGAAAACGTTCAGGGCGTGGTGATCACCAACGTGGATCCCGACTCGCCCAGTGCCGCTGCTGGACTCAAACGGGGCGACGTAATCCATGAGATTGAACGCGAACCGGTGACCAGTGCCAAGCAGGCCGAGGAATTGAGCGAAAAAATCAAGGCCCAGAAAAAAGTGCTTCTGAGGGTGTCGCGGGCAGGGCAGAGCCGGTACGTGGTTGTAACCGAGAAGGAGTGAAGACCTGCGGCCGTTTTGGGTCCTTCCGGACCCAAAACGGGCGCTCAGGCACCTGCTGGGCTGAACCGGCTTCCGGTTCGCCTTGCATTCCGGTGGTTCCCGGATATTCTTCGGGGCCCTTTTTCCGAAATTGGCCCCTTGTTTGAGGGACCCGGACCCAGAGGGAAAACCGGAACCCGTGGAATGAAAGAAAGAGTATTATGATCGAAATGAAGGACCTGATCGCGAAGTCCATGCGCGATTTCAAGGAAGGCAGCATCGTCAAAGGCAGAGTGCTCGAAATCCGGCCTCGCGAGGTGTTGGTGGACATTGGCTACAAGAGCGAAGGCGTGATTTCCGCCGGCGAGTTCGACGACATCGACGACCTCCAGGTGGGTGACGAAGTCGAAGTGCTCCTCTGCCGCCTGGAAAACGACGAGGGCATGGTGGTCCTCTCCAAGGAAAAAGCGGCCTACAAGCAGAACTGGGAGAAGATCGTCAAAGTGTTCCAGGGTGACGGGCTCATCAAGGGCAAGGTCAAGGCCGTGGTCAAAGGCGGGCTCACCGTGAACATCGGTGTGGAGGCCTTCCTGCCCGGGTCCCAGATCGACATCGTCCCGCCGCGCGACCTCCAGCAGTTCGTCGGCAACACCTACGATTTCAAGATCGTCAAGATCAACGACGACCGGAAGAATGTCGTGCTCAGCCGCCGCGAAATCATCGAGGCCGAACGGAGCGAAAAACGGCAGCGTTTCCTCGAAACCATCAAAGTCGGCGACACCGTCAAGGGTGCTGTCAAGAACCTCACCGATTTCGGGGCGTTCATCGACTTGGACGGCATGGACGGCCTGCTCCACATCACGGACATGACCTGGGGCCGGCTCGGACATCCGAGCGAACTCCTCAAGGTGGGCCAGGAACTCGAAGTTCTGGTGCTCGACATCAACAAGGAGAAGGAACGCGTTTCCCTCGGCCTCAAGCAGACCCAGAAGAATCCCTGGGACCAGACCGAAGCCCGGTTCCCCGTGGGATCCAAGGTCAAGGGAACGGTCACCAACCTGGTTCCCTACGGCGCATTTGTGGCGATCGAGGAAGGCGTGGAAGGTCTCATTCACGTTTCCGAACTGTCGTGGACCAAGCGGATCGCGCGTCCGAGCGACGTGCTTTCGGTCGGCCAGGAAGTCGAAGCAATCGTGCTGGGCATCAACAAGGACGAGCAGAAGATCAGCCTCGGTGTCCGCCAGCTCGAACCCAATCCTTGGGACGAAATCGAGCACCGCTACCAGATCGGCAAGCAGGTCAAGGGTGTTGTCCGCAACATGACCGCCTACGGCGCGTTCCTCGAGCTGGAAGAAGGCATCGACGGCATGATCCACGTGTCCGACATGAGCTGGACCCGGAAGATCAATCACCCCAGCGAGATGATCAAGAAGGGCGACGAACTCGAAGCCGTCGTGATCGACATCGACAAGCAAAACCAGCGGATCAGCCTCGGGATGAAACAGCTCGAGAACGATCCTTGGAAAGAAATCGACCAGCGCTACAAGATCGGCGATTTGGTCAAGGGCAAGGTCAGCAAGATCGCCACCTTCGGTGCGTTCATCGCGCTGGAAGGCGACATCGACGGCCTCGTCCACATCTCGCAGATCTCCGAATCCCACGTCTCCAAGGTCAAGGACGTGCTCAAGCCGGGTCAGGAAATCGAAGCCCGCGTCATCAAGGTCGACAAGACCGAACGCCGGATCGGTCTGTCTGTCAAAGCTGCCAACTACAGCGAAGAAGACCTCAAACGCGAAGCCGCCGCATTCGACACCCTCAAACCGGGTGAAGACATGGTCGGCCTCGAACAGGCCTTCGCCGCTGCTGCCGAGGAATACCGCCCCGGCGACCGCAAAAAGTAAACCCTCAACCGGGGCTGCCGGCATTTGCCGGCAGCCCCTCCTGTCTCTATGTCCAAGCCTGAAATCACCGCCTACCTCAAAACCCACTGTGGATGGAGCAACGGCGTCCGCGCCGTGCTCAAGAAGTATGACCTTCCCTATACCGAGAAGGACATCATCGTGAACCCGGCATTCCGCTGGGAGATGGAGCAGAAAAGTGGCCAACCGCTGAGCCCCTGCGTGGAAGTCAACGGCTCCATGCTTCCGGATATCTCCGGGGAGGAACTCGAGCAGTACCTGCTCCAGAACCAACTGGTCGGCACCACCGACAGGACCACGAGCGTCCCGCTCAACGCCCCGTGCTCGGATGCCCAGCATGAGGCCATGCGCCGGGGTGAACCCATTCCCTTCAACCCCTGACACGGAACTGATCCCCTTCCCGGTTTGATTCCGGGGAGAATCCTTTCCACAGACTGAAGGCCGCAAAAAAGCCGCATCCTTTCGGATGCGGCTTTTTTCTTTGCGTGAAGCGCCTCTGGATCAGCGGCTCTGACCCGGGAAAAAGGGCAGATTGGACATCAACCAGACGCAGACCGTGTGGTTGTTCTCCCAGTTCTCGCCGCCACGCCGGTGCAGGCTTTGCTCCATGTAACCGACCTCGAGTTTCACATGGTCGGTGAGTTTGCGTCCGATGCCCGCAAACGCACGGTTCTGGTCAAAGTGATTCCCGAGAATGTTCCCCCCGAAGTTGAAGAACACCTCGTCCCAGAGAGCAAAATACGTCTTTTTGTCTTTGGTGAGGGGGATATCGCTCCGGAGCAAGTATCGGGCGCGCTGTTCGCCGCGCCAATTCGCAGTCTCGAAATCCCCATCGGTCCTCTGGCGCAGTTCCTCGATCCAGCGCTGTTCAAACCGGACCCGGTGGGTCCAGCCGATTCCTAGCCAGTCGCCCTTGTACTGGACCTGTTCCCAGATCCGGTTCTCGTCGAAGGAATGCGCAACGGGCAACTCGCCGTAGGGATCGGTCCGGACATAAGCGTACCCTGCACTCACGCTCCAATGCGGATCGATCTGGTAGTTGATCCCGGGCCGGACGAGAAGCTGCTGCCAGTCCGCCCCCCAGTCTGAGAGCCGGTTTTGCACCTCCAAGTGCACCCCCCAAGGGCTGCTGAACAGGGGATGATCTCCCACGTAGTTCAGCCAGAGGTTGTTGTTGTCGGCCGTTGCTGCCTCCGAATGAAACCCGGTCCCGAGCAGTGCAACTCCCGCAAAAACCGACGGGATATACTTGTTTTTCATAAAAACTGATCCCGGCTTCAGGCAGCTTTACGATTGAGGACCCGGGCTGCGAGCGGATGTTTTGATACCGGGCGGTGTTGATCAAGCCCGGCAATGATCAACTCTCGGTTCTCGAGTTTCCAGTCCTGCGCCATCTCCTCGAGTTTCTTCATCACAGTGTGGTCCACCAACCGGGCCTGCGAAAGGTCCACACGCACTACGGCGTGCTCTTTCATCGCTAGCAACCGGCCACGCATCGAAAGCCAGTTGCTGAAGATCAACGACTTTTCCACCACCACCACAGGGTGACCATCTCCCTCTGCAGTGCTCGCCTTGGGCACAAAGAGATTCACCGGGGATGTTCCCGAAAACACGTGGATCCCCAGTTTCACCAAAATCCCCACCCCGATCCCAATCAGCAGGTCCGTAGCAAGGGTCGCAACCATGGTGGAAACAAAAACCAGCAACTGGCCCTTGCCCACCTCCCACATGTGGAAGAACTCCTTCGGCGAAGCTAGGTTGTAGCCCGTAAACACCAGCATTCCCGCCAGAGCCGCCAGCGGGATGTTGTTCAACAACCAAGGCACACTTGCCACCAACACCAGGAGGAACGTGCCGTGCCAGAAGTTCGCCCAGCGCGTCCGCGCCCCGTTGTTCCGGTTGGCCGAAGAACGCACAATCTCCGAGATCATCGGAATCCCGCCGATGAATGACACCAGCGTGTTGGCCACCCCCACCGCAAGAAGATCCCTGTTCAGGTTCGTCCGACGCTGCCAAGGGTCCAGCAGATCCACCGCCTTCGCGCTCAGGAGCGACTCCAGAGATCCCACCAGCGAATACATCATGATCCACTTCAGGCTCGGCCCCGAAAAAACTGCGGAAAAATCCGGGTGCCGGATGCCGCTCAACATGTTCAGAGGAAGCGCCACCAAGTTTTTTGGCCCCACCGCGTACTCCGCACCATGGAACTGGTACATGTGCTGGTGTTGGATATCGAAGGCAAAACCGAGTGGCGTTGCCACCATCAATACCAGCATCGGCCCTGGAATCGCTTGGACCCACCGCTTTTTGATGAGCATCCGTCCAAACAGCAGCAGGAGTGAGATGGCGCCAATCAGGGCGATCTCGGGGTTGAGATTTTGCAGACTGTGCGGAATCTCCGCCAGCAATTCCAGCGGTTCCTTGGCATGCGCAGCGACTCCGAGCGCCACGTGGACCTGCTTGGAAATGATGATCACCCCAATAGCCGCCAGCATTCCATGCACCGCTGCCACCGGAAAGAACTCCCCGAGGGTCCCCATTCGGAGAGCCCCGAAGAGGATCTGAATTGCACCCGCCACAACGCCCACCGCCAGCGCCTTCTCGTAACCAAGCTCCTGCACCGTCCCGAGCACGATCACAATCATGCCCGCCGCCGGCCCTTTGATCGTCAGCTCAGAGTTGCTCAAAAATGGGGTCAACATCCCGCCCACCACCGCGGTGAAGATCCCCGCAATCGGCGGAACCCCTGAGGCCACCGAGATCCCAAGACACAGGGGAAGCGCGATCAAAAAAACGAGAAACCCGGACAGCAAATCCTTTCCCAGGTTCCTTTGGAGCCCGGAAAAGTTACCGACGGGAACTTCCCCGGACTCCCGGGGCACTGAGGTGGTGGCGTGTGAGGACATAGAGGTACAGGTTCAAAAAATTTGACCTGTGTGTTCTACGCGCCTCCCGCCCCCCGCACTATCCCCCCGGAAGGGGATTCCACCCCCCTGCGATGGGGGTACCGCCCTTCAGGTGGGTTTTACCCCCTGCGCACGGGATAACAGAGCACCCGGATTTCCCGTACGCTCCTGCCCGCCATGAGCGCCCAAAGCGAAAACCCCCACCCTACCCCCTGTCTTCCGACCGCCTCAGGAGCCGCATGCCAACACGACTCGGCTCGCCCCATCGATCATCTGCAGCACGCGCTCAAGCATGCCGCCCATTACCTTCCCGCACAGGGCCCCATCGGCGTTTTTGTCCACCACAACACCCTTCACGCATTCCAGCATCTCCCGTTTGATCAGGCCGTTGCGCAAGCCGCGCAACTCTTTGGTACGGAACCGTTTCTGTCCGAGGAGGCTTACCAGACCCAGCGCGCCCGCGGCCGCATCCTCGAATCCGACATCGATGCGATCCTTGGACGGGAGCCAGACGCCCAAATTCTCCCGGGCCGACTCACCCGCAGAGGGCTGCGCCGGGCACTGCTGGTTCCGGGCGTCCGGCAGGTGAACGGGCGGAACATCGCATGGCAGATTGAGGAGGGCGGCCTTCTGGAATCGTTCCGCTCTGATCTCCCCCCTACAGCGGCTCGGGCGCTTGCCTCGGATCTCCCCGAAAACCTGTGGAACATTTGCTGCGAGCGGCTCGCCCCCTCAGTGCCGCCCTCCCCCCCCCGCGCTCCCCGGCGGCCCAGGGCGGCGCTCCTTTCCCTGCCAGAACCTCTGGACCTCGACAGCGTGGTGCACCCCCCGCTCATCCGCCTGACTGGCGCATTCCTTGACCAAGGCGTTGCCTACTGGCCCATGCCGCTCCGGGAACTCGGACTTTTGGGTGCCGTGCGCAAAATCATGGCTCAATCCGGTTCGATCAGCAGGGAGTTTTTGGACACGGTTCCTGCCGAACTACGCCGGCAGGAAAAAGAGGGGCTCGACGCAGGAGCCACTGCTCTCCAGATGCTCGAACGTCTGGGAGTCCCCGAAGACGACTGGGAGTCCTTTCTGACGGCGGAACTCCTTGCCCTTCCGGGCTGGGCAGGAATGGTGCACTGCTTGGAAATCGATCCTGCTCTGGCCCCCCATGAAAAGGTACATGCATCGCTTTTGGACTTTTTGGCGTTGCGCCTCACGTACACGGTCGCTGCCCTCGAAAAGATCCTCGGCAACGCGCGGTCATGGCGCACCCTGCAGCAGTCCATCCCGGCATCTGATCCTTTGGTCCACCGAGCCCGTCTTTTCGACTCCGCTCAGTTGCTCGGACTCGACAGCCATACGCTCTTGGGACTTTCGGATCCGGAGTTTAACACCCTCTGCACGGAACTTGAGTCCTTCAATTCCTTCGAGCGCAGGCGGGTTCTTCATCTTGCGTACGAACTGCGCCATGAACGCCAGATCTTGATCCCGTTTTCCAAACACCTCACGAGCCCGGTCCCCAAGTCTGAAAGGCTTTCCGCACAAGTCATATTCTGCATCGACGAACGCGAGGAATCCATCCGACGCGCCCTTGAGGAAGTGGATCCTTCAGTGGAAACCTTCGGAGCCGCGGGTTTCTTTGGATGCGCCATGGACTACGCCGGTATCGATGACCCCCGAGGGGTCTCCCTCTGCCCGGTCGTGGTCAAGCCTGCACACGCCGTCCGGGAGAAGGCGCGTAGCGAAGACACGCACCTGCACGGCAAACGTCAGGCATTGCGCCGGGCGTGGGCAACGCTGGTCCGCCACGGCAATATTTCGTCGCGAACCTTGGTGCGCGGATCCATCAGCACCGCGCTGCTCGGTTTTCTGAGCCTGTTTCCCATGGCGATCCGCCTTTTGAGCCCGCTTTCCTACGGCCGCCTCGCCCGGAAACTCAACGCGTTCTTTCTTCCTGAACCGAGGACCGAGCTTCAGTTCATGCGGGACGACGATTCGGCACGCGAGGCGACTGCCGGGCTGATGGCCGGCTTCAGTATAGACGAAATGGCCGACCGCGTGGCCAGCGTGCTCGGCCCCATCGGCCTAAGAACCGGGCACGCCCGCCTTGTGGCAGTGCTTGGGCACGGCAGCACCAGCCTGAACAACCCCCACGAATCCGCCTACAACTGCGGCGCATGCGGAGGACGCACAGGCGCCCCCAACGCACGTCTCTTTGCCGTGATGGCCAACCGGCCGGATGTCCGGAACGCCCTGCGCAGCCGGGGCATCCTGATTCCAGACGATGTGTGGTTCCTGGGCGGCTACCACGACACCTGCAATGACGAAGTCCAAATCTTTGATCTAGACCTGCTCCCCTCTTCGCACCGGTCCGATTTCGACCACCTCGAAAAGGTCCTCGATACTGCGCGGGCACTCAGCGCCCATGAACGTTCCAGACGCTTTGAAGCGGCTGCCCCGTCCATTCCTCCGGAGAAAGCCCTGCGCCATGTTCAGGAACGGGCCGAACACATCAGCGAGGCCCGCCCCGAGTATGGGCACAGCACCAATGCCGCTGCATTTGTCGGACGCCGATCCAAAACGCGGGGTCTGTTTCTGGACCGCCGCTCATTTCTCATCAGCTACGACCCCACGCTCGACCCTGAAGACCGCGCTCTGGCCGCCGTTCTCGGTGCCGTGGTTCCCGTGTGCGGGGGCATCAACCTCGAGTACTACTTCTCCACAGTGGACAACGAGGGCTACGGGTGCGGCACCAAACTTCCGCACAACATCTCAGGCCTGCTCGGCGTCATGAACGGCTATCAAGGCGACCTGCGGACCGGGCTTCCCCTGCAGACGGTGGAGATCCATGAACCCGTCCGGATCCTGTTCATCGTGGAGTCCAAACCCGAACGGGTACTCCGCGTGATCCACGCCAACGCGCTGCTCAAGGAGTTTCTTGAAAACCAGTGGATCCGCCTCGCCAGCCTCGATCCCGACACTCAGGACATCCGAGTTTACCGCGGGGCCGGCGTGTGGGAATCCCTTTCGGGAAGCGAGGAACCTTTGCCTGTCGCCGAAAGCTCCAGGTCTTATTACTCCGGAAAAATCGACCACCTCCCTGTGGCCCGGATTGTCCCGGACCTGTCCAATGTCGCCTAACTTACTCATCCTGTGAACCCGCTTCTGATCGCAATTATCGCTGCACCAGCGGTCCTGTTTCTTCTGCTGGGAGCACTCTGGCTGGCCGGCTTCACCCTCCCCGAGCGGATCGTGGCCCGGCTGACAACCTCCGTGTACGCACTGCTCACTGTCGCTGTTTCGATTCTGGGATGGCGGCTTGCCCGCACCCCAGGACACTCCATCCATGCATCTCTCGGCGACTGGTTCACCGTGGGAGATTACGGCTTCCCCATCGAACTGCTTGCAGACACGGTTTCATTCCCCCTCATCGCTGCAACCGTCATCCTCGTCGGCTTGGTGGGCTCCTTCTCCGTCCGCTACCTCCACCGGGACCCTGGCTTCCTCCGGTTTTTCCTCCTCCTCAACCTTTTTGCTTTCGGGGCACTGCTGGTCTTTGCATCAGCTTCCATGGATCTGCTGGTCGCGGGCTGGGAGTTTGTCGGGATCACCTCCGTTCTCCTGATCTCCTTCTTCCAGTACCGCCCGGAACCGGTCCGGAACGCGCTCCGGGTGTTTGCGACCTACCGCCTTGCAGACCTCTTCATCCTTCTCGCAGTCTTTCTGGCTCACCACTGGGCAGGGTCAGCCGCATGGACCGACCTGTTTGGTACCGGTGCAGTTTCCGGAGCCAAGACGGAAGTACTCGCGATCCTCCTGGTGTTTGCCGCCAGCGGAAAATCCGCCCAGGGCCCGTTCTCAGGCTGGCTGCCGCGGGCCATGGAAGGCCCCACGCCGTCCAGCGCGGTTTTTTACGGGGCGATATCGGTGCACGCGGGCGCGTATCTGCTGCTCCGGGCAGAACCGCTGGTCCAGGGCTCGCACGTTGCACGAGGGCTCCTTTTCGCGATTGGCGGAGGAACGGCTTTAGTGAGCACGATGGTTCACCGGACCTGTGCGGATGCCAAGACGTCGCTGGCTTATGCCTCGCAGACTCAGCTGGGCATCATCTTCTGCGAGATCGCTGCCGGATGGTCCACCCTCGCACTCCTCCACATCTGCAGCCACGCGATGGTGCGCTCCATGCAGTTCCTCAGAGCTCCCTCTATGCTGTATGATCATCACCGGATTCATTCGGCGTCCGGAGGAACCCTCCAGCCCACCGGCGAACATCTCGAATCCCTGCTCCCGAAGTTTATTCAGATTTACCTCTACCGAGTGGCACTCGGCCGGGGATTTTATGACGCCATCGTCGACCGCTGGATCCTTGCCCCAGCCCGTTCGCTCGCCGGTTCGCTGCGCATTTTTGAACCCGACTGGATCCGAATCGCCCCTCAGAACATCGAGTCCAAGTCTCCCGCAGAACCCACACACACCGCCGAATCCTCTCACGCCTGAGTTTTTTCATGGACTCGATTCCCTTCCTTTCCCTTGGCCTCGGCACCCTTCTGGGCACCGCAGTCCTCACCCTTCGTCCGCGGAGCGGCAACCGGAAGACAGCCATCGGAGCGGTCTGCTTTGCGCTCCTGTGTTTTGCTGGTGCAGCAACCGAAGTCCTTGGACACAGCCACGCCCCCTTCGAGGATCCGTGGGTGAAAAGCCTTCGGGCCGACGTGCTCACCGTGCTGCCGATGGTGTTCTACACGGTCCTCACCCTGGTATCCCTCATACTCGCCCCGAAACGGGACACCATGGGTGCCGCGCCGGCCGGAATGCTGCTGCTCGCAACGGGAACGGTCACCGCTTACTGCGCGGCAAGTCTTCCGCTGCTGGCTGCGGGATGGTGGATCACTGCAGTTCCCTTTGTTTTGAACCTGTTCGGACCATCACCCGCCCGCGGCATTCACTCGCTCTTTCTGTGCACCAGCGCCGCCTTGGTGACCGCATTCTGCATTCTCATCCACTCCAGCTCACTCGAGTCATTCTCCCGGGCAGGCTCCGTTGCATTCCTACTCGTCATTGCAGCAGTGGTGGTGCGCAAAGGGCTTTTCCCCCTCCACTCCTGGGTGGTGACTTCCTTTGAACACGGGCCGCTCATCCCTGCCGTGCTCCTTTTCAACGGGCATCTGGGGGCGCTGCTCACGGCGAGAACCGAGGCGGTCAAACTCCCGGGTTTCGCCCACAGCGCACTGGACTGGCTTTCCATCGCCGCCCTGCTGACGGCTTTGATCTCCAGTTTCCGCGGGTTTGCCGAAAAGACACCGCGCCGCCTGCTGGCCTTTGTGTGTATCAGCCAGGCGTCCTTCATCCTTGCCGGCCTGGCCACGTGCAACCGCCAAGGCATCACCGGGGCGCTCTTGCACTGGTTTGTCGTCGCCGTGGCTTCCACCCTGCTCGCCTCAATTCTCCGCATCCTGGAAGTCCGCGTCTTGGACGTTGCCAATCCCTCTGGCCACCTCGGTCTCGCAATCCGCGCCCCGCGGCTCGCCACATTTTTTCTCATCGGCGCACTGGCCTTGATTGGTCTCCCGGGCACCCTCGGGTACAATGCCGAGGATCTCCTTTTCCACGGGGCACTGCAGAGCCATCCCTGGCTCGGGATCTGTCTGCTGGCCGCAACGGCATTCAACGCGATCAACCTTCTCCGACTCCACTCCACCCTCTTCCTTGGCGTTCTCCCGAAACACGTGCTCCACATTCCCGACGCGCTCCCGAGAGAACGCTGGCCGGCCGCGGCCTGTGTGGTCGCACTCGTAGCGGGAAGCCTGCTTTCTTCCCGCGTCCTGCCGTTCATCTCCGGTGTCACAGACGGTCTGCATCCCACCCCAACCCATCACGCACCGAACTCCGTCGGCGACTAACCCAGACCCGGGAAGACGGAATTGGGTCCGTCTCAAGTCGCTCCACAAGAGTCGCTCCAAAAGAAAAAGCGGTATCCGGAGTTCGTCCCGGATACCGCTTAAAGCAAAATAGGTTGTCCTTATTTCTTGGCGGGAACCAGAGGTGCCAACGCGGTCACGATCTCCTTGGCTTGCCCGGACCACGCGGCGCTCAGCTTGGACATCTGGGGATCCGTGGACTTGGCGACTTTGTCCAAAACTTTGCTCAACTCCGTCATCTCCTCGCTCATCAGGAGACACCACGCCGCAGAGTACTCGAGCTTCTTATCGTCCTTCCGTGCGCGGGGTGCCTTGGGATTTCCCGGCTTCGCAGGGGAGAGAATTTCCATCCGTTTCCGATCCTTGGGAGAAACGGCCGTGGGCAATTCGGCAGTCGGAATGAGGACAGCCGCATCACCGTACAACCCGTTCTTAAGTTTCGAAGCAGCAGTCATCGCCTTCCAACCTTCCTCCGGCAGGAGCGTCGGCTCGTCCTTTCTCCGGTGCACTACGGCGGTCAACAAAGTGTCCACCAAGTAGAGGCTTTCCAAGATCTCCTTTACCACCGTCTTGTCAGATCCCGAGACCAGTTTGGGTTTGGCTGGAGCCGCCGCAGGCGTAGTCGCGGGAGACTGAGCAAAGATCGGGGTACCCAGCAGAAGACTGCCGGCCAGCAGGACAGAGGGGAGAGTTCTCATGCGCTGCGTTTAGTGTAACTCAGCCCGGCTTGGCAAGCACACCCCGGAATTTTTTGCGCCCCACTGAGACTGGCTCGACGCCGCCCCACAGAAACTGGCTCAACGCCGAACCCGGCCACCGCCCACGCCGTTCACCAAAGCCATTGCCTCGTGCAAATTCACGCGGGCGTAATCTCCCGGAATCGTGTGCTTCAACGCGCTCACCGCAACCGCCAGATTGAGGGCATCCCCCGGAGACTGCCCACGCAGCAGCCCGAAAATTAATCCCCCGGTAAAACTGTCTCCGGCTCCCAGCCGGTCCACAATCTTGACCTCGTGCCATGGTGTCTCCCAGAACTGCCCCCCCTCAAAAAAAGCTCCTCCCCACTGGCAGGCGTCCGCATGTTCTGCCCTACGCCGGCTCATGGCGACCTGTTTGAACCCATACCGCTCCATGAGTTCCTGCGCAACCGGGTGTTCCCCCTCCGATTTCACCCCGAGAATGCCACGGGCCTCTTCGGGGCCGCACAGACAAAGGTGCGCCCCCTCCACCAGCGGCCTCAAAACCTGCCCAGCACGCTCTTGGGTCCAGAGTTTTGCCCGGTAGTTCATGTCAAAACTCACCCGGATCCCAAGACGCCGCGCGGCGACCACCGCTTCCCGTGTCAACTCCGCCGCCTTGTCGGACAGCGCGGGCGTGATTCCCGACCAGTGCAGCCAAGACGCTCCCGCCAGCAACGACTCCCAGTCAAACTCGGCCGGATCCGCCATCGCGATGGCACTTCCTGCCCTGTCGTAGATCACGTTCCCAGGCCGCTGCCCCACCCCCTGCTCCAGAAAATACACCCCGATCCGGTCCCCCCCGCGTACGGAACGATCCACGCGCACCCCCAAAGCCCGGAGTTCGTCCAAGGCGCGCTGGGCAACCGGGTTCTCAGGGAGCTTAGTGAGAAACTCAGCCCCCCCTCCCAGTTGGGCCACCGTCACCGCCACGTTCGCCTCGGCTCCGCCAAATGTAACCTCGAAACTCTCTGCCTGCGCAAAACGCTGCCGGCCCGGAGTCGTGAGCCTAAGCATCAACTCACCAAAGGTGACCAGCATGGAATCAGAGGGGCTTGATTTCATCGCCAAATTTCACGGCACAATCCGCAAGCGAGGATCCGCCCAAAAAAAGAAAGCGGAGTGTGAGCTCCGCTCTCTTAAAGACTTGGATCACCGATCGAAGCGGCAAGCACTCCAGATCCGGTGCTATTCCTCAGGCTTGGTCTTCCGAAGACCAATGACTTTGTCTCCAGCCTGGAACTGGCCCCGCTTCTTGAGCAGATCCACACGTTCAAACCGTTTGAGCACGTTCCGCTTGGCTGCAATGGTGCTCGTTCCTTTCAAACTCCGATGTTGCGACATAAAAATTGATTCTCCCTTTGTCTGGGGGGCCGAAACTATAGATGCCTGATCCTGCTAGGGAAGTCCTAATTTCGCCGAACACACCTTTTTTAATGTCCGCCCCCCGGTTCATCCCCCCGCACGACGCCGGATGGTGACCCGCTTCATCCGGGCATCACCCGGCGGACTCCATGTCGCCAGAGTTTCGTCCCCCGCAAACATCTGGTGCACCAAGCGCCGCTCGTAGGAGTTCATCGGATCCAACGCCACGGAACGCCCAGTCTCCCTCACCCCCTGCGCCAATTCACGAACGCGGCCCAGAAAATCCTCGTCCCGCCTTTGCCTCCACTGGTCCACGTCCAACTGAACCCTGCCCCCTTCGTACCCGGAAGCCTGAAGAATCCGGTTCAACAGGAGCTGCAGGTCCTCAAGGTTGCCCCCTCCGGCGTCACCCAACAGTTCACGACCACCCCCGTGCATCTGCAAAACCAGACCCAGAGGGCCATTCTGCTCCTCAATCTGGCAATCCACGGCGAGCAAACCCAGAAACGTTTCCAACACTTCTTTGGGATCCTTCGGACTGTTCATGCTGTTTGAAAACTCCGGGAGCAACTCGAGATCGCCCCACCGTCTTTGAACGGACTGAGCTCCCAAGCACACCCCAACCTCCCAAGACCCAACCAGCGGAGTCCGCCGCACTCAAGGCGGAATATTTTACGCCCCAAAAAACAACGCCAACTCAGGCCCGTGCCCGGGTCCGTCCCAACATTTTCTCCAGCTTGGGCGTCTCCTGATTCTTGGTTGCAAGAAGCTGAACAATCGAAAACAGGTTCTGAACCGTCCAGTACAACGCCAGCGCAGAGGCAAAGTTGTAGCAGAAGAAAATGAAGATCAACGGCATGAACATGAAGATCCGCTGCTGGGCCGGGTCTCCGCTCTTGGGCTGGATCGCCATCTGAACAAACATGGTGACCGCCATGATCAGGGGCAGCACGTTGATCGGAAAGTTCAACAGGCGCGCCACCGTGTCCGGCTGGGAGAGGTCCTGCACCCAGAGAAAACTGCTGTTCCTGAGCTCCACCGCCTTGCCGAGCATGTTGTAAAACCCGAAGAAAATTGGGATCTGGACGAGCATCGGGAGGCACCCCCCGAACGGATTCACCTGGTAGTCCTTGTACAACTGCATCACCTCGGCATTCAACCGAGCCGGGTCGTCCTTGTACTTCTCGCGCAACTGGGTCATCAGGGGCTGCAGCGCAGACATACGCTTCATGGAGGCCGTCGCCTTGTTCTGCATCGGCCAGAGCACCGTCTTGATGATCAACGTCAGCACGACAATCGCCCAGGCGTAGCTTCCCAACCAACCCTTCAACACGTTCATCGAACTGAGCAGAAACTTGCTCACCAAACCAAATGTCCCGAACGCCAGGATGTCAGCCTGATCCTGGCCCATCTTGGCCAGACGCCCGTACTCCCTCGGCCCAACGTACAAATCGAACCCCTGTGTGAAGCCCTCGCCAGAATTGAGCACCCGCCCGGGCAAACCCAGCGCCGCATCCACCCCCTGCCGCGGAACCCCCGCCTTGGCACCCTCCGTAGACCGCCCGGAAGCCAGCCATGCAGCATCCGAAACCGAAAATCGCCGCGCCCAAGCTTGGTTGCCGTACTGCAAGCGCTGCACTTCGCTCGTTGCCTTCAGGTCCACGTCCGAAGTCACCAGCGAACAGAAGTACTGGTTGGTCACGCCGACCCAACTGAGCTTTTCCGCAGACTCAGTGAAAGTCTCGCTTGCAGTCCGCCTGGAGAAAAATCCGCCCCCGTTAAACCAGTTGAGATCCACGAACTTTCCGCCATTGTCGCGGTACATGTGGAACCCGGTGTAAATCGGCATGTCCCTCTGGTGCAGGGGCGCTGCGGAACCGGCATGAACGTAATAACCCGGCAGAGTCAGCGGTTCACCGCCTTGGTTGGTCACCGTCAGCTCCAGCCGCAACCCGTACTCGCCTGCTCCCCCCTTCGAAACGGATTCTTCAGGCGGCAAAACAAACCGTTTCACCCAGCGGACCTGACGCGCGTCCGTCCGCTCAAAACGAATCGCCCGGCCTCCCGGCTCCACCTCAAAACTGTGCGGCTTCCGGACACCGTCCCCAGCCACCTCGGTGACCGCGCCGATCGGGACTTCGCCAAACTCGTTCAAAACCAAAACCGCACCCTGCTCAGATTTGTGGCCCAACAAACGGGCGGCCACCACCCCGCCCCCGAGATTGCTGAAAACGTACTCGGTGGATCCGATCTTCAACGGCGTTTTTTCCTCCTTCACGGAAACCGCTGCCGTGCCACCCGCTGCAGCCGTTTCCGGTGCCGGCTGAGATGCGGCACCCGGAGCCGACTGGCTTCCGGCAGAGCCCGTCACAACCGCAGGTTCCGCCGCTTTCGCTGCCTGAGCTGTCTGGGCTGCCTGCTTCTGTGCATCGGCCGCACGCTGAACCTGCCGGGTGTAATACACCTGCCACCCGCCAAAACCCAAAACGGCCAGAACAATTCCAACGATTCCTTTGCGATCTATATTCATGACTTCTGATCTTTCTCGCTTTTGCCGGCACCAACCGAAACACACTCGCAGCGGGCTACCGTCCACGGCTCCCCGCACGCCGAACCGCAGTTCGCGGAAACAGGCCTCGGAACCGGATCCCAGCCGGCCCCGCCCCACGGCTGACACCTCCCAATCCTCAGCAACCCCAACCAAGCCCCCTTGAAAACGCCGTGAACCTCCATCGCCTCAAGGCAGTAATTGGAACACGTTGGCTGATACCGGCACCCCCCTCCAGGACCCGTGATCCATGCAAGCACCGGAGAAACCGTCTTCTGATACCCCCAGATTAACCAGCGGAAAATCAGCAGCATACAGTCTTTCAACCGGGAAGACCGGCCTTCCGGCCCAGATTGACCCAGTCCCGAAAAATCCCGTCAAACGTGGCTTCACCCGCAGACCTGCGGGCCACCACCACCAACCAAAACCCTTCCAATCGGGTGCGCTCCCTCCGGAAAACCTCCCGCACATAACGGCGGACACGGTTTCGTTCCACCGCTCCACCCACTTTCCTTGAAGTAATCACCCCAAGACGCCCCGTGGCACCCACAGAAGCGCCATTTGGCGAGACAGGCGGGACACGAAGCACGTTCAGGAAAAGGAACCGCCCAGCATACGACCGCCCCTCCTTCCGAACCTGACCGAACTCGGAGGAGTCTACAATGCGAGCAGACCGCGGAAAAGTCTGGGTCACCATAGGGCTCTAAACCGGTGCCGCCGCAGAATACGGACGGAACGTGAGCAAAGACATGCACCACATGGGACGAGACGGATGGCATCCCGCACCAACTGCAGGCGAACCACCCAGGAAACGAGCAACCTCGATCGCAGCTTGGGCCCAGCTTCAGGCCGTTGTTTAGGCCTGAGTGTGACGCGCAAAGTGCACTTCCACACCCTTGGGAAGCAAGCGCTTCCGCCCGTGCGCCCGGCGCCGGGAAAGAATCGCACGCCCATTCTTGGTTTTCATCCGCGCACGAAAACCAAACTGCTGTTTCCGGGTCCGCTTGGAAGCCTGATAAGTCCGTTTCATAAAGCCTGTTGTGTTTAAATTCTTTCAGTTTCCTCGGTATCCGACCGCTGTTCGGCCCGGATGCGACCGGAAAAAATAGGGCGCAAAGATACCCGTCAACCCCGCCCTGTCAACCCAGGACCTGGAAATATGCAAGGGTTTCCTGCGTTTCCCAAAAGGTTAGTGCCCTTTTGACTCCGGTTTCTCGGCCTGAACAGGCGGGTTCCCAGGCAGCGGATGCTTCTCGCAACCCGCAACAAAAACCAACCCCGCCACAATCACAGCACAAGCAAACAACGATTTCCGGTTCATACGGCCCGCACCCTAGGATCTCCAGAGCCTCTTGCCAACCGCGTTTTCCGACTCCTGATAACCCCCAAAAAATCCTGTGCATTCTCGCAGATCCCTCCAGAATCCCCCACCCCATGGCCAACCGCATTGACGAGAAATTCCGGACCCTCCAAGCCCAGGGTCGAAAGGCACTGATCGCCTACATCTGCGCAGGCGATCCCAGTCTCGAAGCCACCTGCTCCCTGGCGCTGGCCTTCGAATCTGCAGGCGTCGACGTCTTGGAACTCGGGGTCCCCTTCTCCGACCCCCTCGCAGACGGCATCGTAAACCAACTTGCCGCAGCCCGTGCTCTTGAAGCCGGCACCACGGTGTCCGGCGTCTTGGACTGCGTTCGGAATATCCGCACGAAATCCCAACTCCCAATTGTTCTCTACACCTACATGAACCCGATCTACCGCTACGGGTTTGAACGCTTCCACCACGATGCCGCTGCGGCCGGCGTGGACGGGCTCCTCATCTTGGACCTCCCTCCGGACGAAGACGTCCTCAGTCCGGAATTCCGCGAAGACTCGGGCCTCAAACGGATCCGGCTCATCGCCCCGACCACGCCTCCGGCTCGGATCGCGATGCTGACCCGGGACGCCGGCGGTTTCCTCTACTACGTTTCCCGCGAAGGGGTCACAGGGGAACGCAGTGACGTGGCCGAATCCCTGCCCGAACGCGTTGCTGAAATCCGGAAAACCACCCCGCTTCCTGTTGCGGTCGGATTCGGCATCTCCACCCCGGAACAGGTGCGCCAGGTCGCCCTGCACGCCGATGGCGTGGTGGTCGGAAGCGCCATTGTCAAACGGATTGCAGATGCGGGATCCGCCCCGGACCTGACAGAACGGCTGGCAAACTTCATCCGCCCTTTGGCGGAAGCGCTGCGCTAAACTGCGCGCTCCACAGCACTGAAATGGGTCCGCTCGGCTAGCCCGAGCGCAACCCTTTCAGGATGTTTTCGTGCCGCCACAGGGGCAGCATCCCTGCAACCACTGCCGCACCCACAATCCATAAAGGCACGCAGACCAAGTCCAGGACCGGAATCCGGAACCCGATGGTCCAACCAAAAAAAGCCGGGTTCACCACGTGGGTGAGTACGACGGACAGGCACACTCCGGAGATCAACCCCAGCAGCGAAGCCAGAAACCCCACCATCGCCGCCTCCGCCAGAAACAGCGCGCACACCTGCCCCCGGGAGGCCCCGAGCGCCCGCAGGAGCGCAACCTCCGTCCTTCTCTCCTCCACCAGCGTGCCCACCGCGAGGGCCATCCCGACCAGCGCCACAAAAACCGCAATCCACCGCAGCACACGGGTCACTGCAAAAGTCTGGTCAAACACCGCAAATATCCGTTCCCGCAAGTCCCGGTTCGAATAGACCGACAACTCCATTTCCCGCGCAAACACCGCGCGCAACCGGTTCTCAAGCTCCGCCGGATCGGCACCTTTTTTCAAATAAACCGCTGCGGAATGCGTTCCCGGTTCCGACCAAAACTTTTCAAACAGCCCCCGACTCATCAGCACGACTCCCTGATCGCGGCTGTAGTCGGAAAAAACTCCAGCCACTCCAAACCCCTGCCTTCCCCGAGGCGTCTCCAACTCGACCCTGCTGCCCGCGTTCACCCTGAAATGCGATGCAAAACTCTCGCTCACCGCCACTCCGCTTCCCGAAAGAACCGCAGACATCTTTTCTCCTCCGTCCCCGCCACGGAACCGGAGGTTTCCCCGGTCTTTGCCCTCAAAAACTGAAAGCATCACGGGGCGCCCGGCGATCCTCACTTTTTTCTCAAAAAAAACGTCCACCCCCTCCACCCCTTCCTGTTCGCGAAGCCAGCCAATCACGGTATCGGGCAGCAACGGCCCCAGCCCCACAAGTTCGTTGGATGCCGGCGCCACAAACAGGTCCGCAACCACCGTCTGCCCCACCCATTCCCCCACCGTCTCCCGGAAGGAGTAAATCATCACCATGAGAGCCGTCAGCATCGCCACGGCCACCCCCAACGCGCCGGCGGTAATCCCGTTCCGGTAAACGTGCCGCCCGAGATTTGCCGCAGCCAGTCTTCCGAGGATCCGCCCCCCAAAAATCCAGGCCCCCAACTGCGCCATCCGCACCGTGCCCGCCGAGGCACACGCCGCAAAGCTCGTCAGCACAAAAAACGCAGCCCCAAACCCCAGCCATGGAGGCCCGACCCACCGCGCCACCCCTGAGAGCACAACCGCCACACCTCCCAACCCCAACGCCAATCGCCCACCGCAAAGCGCCTGTGTTTCCCGCTCCCAAGCAAGACTGCCGGAACGCAGCGCCGCCATCGGCGAAACTCGCGCCGCCTCGGAAGCCGGCACCCATGCCCCCACCAGCACTGAAGCCAACACGGCAATACCAGCCACACAAAAATACGCGCCCCCAAGATCCAGCGCCTCCACCTCCACAAGCACGTACAACGACGATACCGTCCGAGCCACCGCCCCCACCAAAAACCGGGCCAGCCACACTCCGCCCACCGCACCCAGCAATCCCCCGGCAACTCCGTACAGGAGCCCTTCCCCGAGAAACAGGCAGCGCACCTGAAAAGCACTCCCACCCAGCGCCCGCAAAATTCCGATCTCCGTCCGCCGTCGGATCACTGATCCGGACACCGTTCCGTAGATGAGAAAAGTCCCGACCAGCAAAGACACCATGCTGAGCGCCGTCAGGTTCAGTTCGAATGCCGCAAGCATCTTCTGAGCCTTCATGCTCCTCTGCAGCGGCGGCTCCACCTCCAAGTCTGGGGGAAGGCCCGCCCTCAACTCCTCCGCAATCTCCTCCCCGCGAAGTGGTTCCCTGAGTACCAGTTCTACCGCATCCAAAAAACCCGCTTTTCCGAACAGCTCCTGCGCCCAGCCCAAATCCATCAGAGCCAGCCTCGATTGGCCGCCCACTTGGGCTTTTTCGAACTCCAACAATCCAAGCACGGTGAGTTGGCGCCGCTCACTATTGGCGAGCACCTCCAAAACATCCCCCGGTTTCACACCGAGGCGCGCCGCCATGGAGGGATGCAACACCACCCCGTACGGCGCCGAAAGCCACTGTTCAAATCCGCCAGCCCATTCCGATCCCTCCGTCCGGAAGGTGTGAAACGGACCGTTGGTAAACAGGTCCACCCCCATCACCTTCAAATACTCTCCAGGCTTGCCCGGAATCGTCACCACGCCCTCCACCACCCCCGTGGCCGCACGCACGCCCCGGTCCGCTGCCAGTCTCCGCCAGACCCCGTCCGCCATCCTCCCACGCACCTCCAAATCCGCGCGCCCAGAAACCACCTCCATCCCCGAACGGAAAGACCGGTTCGCACTCCCGTTGGCAATCTGGATAGCCAGAAAAACCGCCATCCCAAGTCCGATCGCAAGCACGTTCAACACCCCCAACCCCCATTGCCCCACCAACCCCCTCCCAAGGTACCTCAAAAAAAGACCCCAAAAACCCCGCACCCCGCTGAGTCCGTTTCCTTTCACTGCTGACCAGGCATCCAGTGAGAGGCAGTTCGGAGCGCCTCCTGCATTTTGGCCAGACTCTTGATGTCCCGGATTTTCTGTCCCTCGGCGTCCGTCACGTAAAAGCTGTCAATCGCCGCCCCCTTTTCCGTGGAAATCCGCGAAAAGGAGATCTGCACCCCGAGGCGCCCCAGGGCTTTCAACAGGAAGTACAGGAGCCCCAACCGGTCAGGCGTCTGGATGTCCACCAAGGTGAAGTTCGGATGCGCATCGTTCTCGATCGTAATCCGGGTCGGAAAACCCATCTCCGCTGCGATCCCAGCCGAACGCCGGATGCTGGATCCCGTCAAATGTGGGGAGAAATCAAAGTCTCCGGCTTCGAGAGATTTCCGCAGCAGCTTTTCCACCTTCTGGATCTCCTTCGGCTCGGTGACAGCTTCCAAGCGGGTGGTGCACACCCGGAAAATGTCAAACACCAAGCCGTCCGTCCGGGTAAACACATCCGCCCCGAGGATGTTAAGCTGCGCACTCGCAAACGAGCCGGCGATCCGGGCCAGAAGATATTTCCGGTCCCAACCACAGATCCAGACCTCGCTATGCCCAAGGTTGGGACGCGCAATCCATGCCACCGCGGGCTGCAACGGGTCCCCGCCAGGAGCCGCGCGCTGCTCGAGAAAACGCCGGAAATGCTTCACATGACGCGCAATGTCCTGAACCCCGTAGTTCTGGAAGTATCGCTCGGGCATGTGCTCGAAATGCGCCTCGACCTCCTCCTGATAGTCAGCGCTCAACTCTTCCCGAACCGCCTCGCACAAGCTCTCCCGTTCAATCGTCCGCTGCCGGTAAAACGCTTCTCCGCCCCTCAAGTACTCGGCGGTGTTCCGGTACAGCTGCCACATCAATGCTTCCTTCCAGTCCGACCAGTTCTCGTCTCCGGTTCCCTGTCCGTCCGCAAGACTCAACAACATGAGGGCGTCAAGATCCGCTTGGTTCTTCACCAAAGCCGCAAACTCCGCCACCGTCGTCGGATCCTCCACGTTCCGCCTCTGGGCCGTGCTCGACATCAGGATGTGGTTGTCCACCAGGAAAAGGAGCGACTTGCGCTGGGCCGACGTGAGTTGCAGCCGCCGGGCCACGCGCTGCGCGTACACCGCACTGGCCTCCGCATGCACCAGCGCGTTCGCCGCCTTCCCCGTGTCATGCAGCAGCAACGCCAAATACAGCACGTAGGGATCCTCCAGCCGCTGGAAAATGGACCGGTACGCCGCCAGCTTTGGGTTCTCCGTGTCCACGATCGCATCCAGCTTCTCCACACAAACCAGAGTGTGTTCGTCCGCCGTGTACCGGTGGAAAAACTCGTGCTGCACAAGGCATGTCAACTGACCAAACTCCGGAATGTAACGACCAAGGAAATCCACCTGGTGCATGGACCGAAGGATCCGGCCCACCTCCCCTTTGCGGGAGCAAATCGCCATGAACACCTCCCGGTTCGCCTTCGAATACTGGAAAACCCGGTCCACCAAGTGCAGCCTTCTCCGCACCAACTGCTGGAGGTCCGCGCTCATCTGCAAATCCCTCTGCTGCAGGTGCTGGAAGAGACGCATCAACCGCGGCGGATCCTGGTTGAAAACGTCCCGCGCCTCTGCATCCATCCGACCGCCCTGCGCAACAAACCCGTCAAACCGCTCGCGCCCGTCCGGCGTAGCCTTGCGCAGAAAACCAAAAATCGTCCGGGGCTTGACCGGCACAGGAGCAGTCACACTCAGCCTCTGCGAGAGCAACTCGGTCACATTGAAGATGTTCCGCGCGTGCTGGTAGTAATCCCGCATGAACGCCTCGCCGCGCCTGAGCAGGTTCTTCTGGGGGTACTTGAGCCGCGTGGCCAACTGCACCTGCTGGCTCAGCACAATCGCATCCACACTGCGCTTGTTCAGGTAGTGCAACTCCGTCCGCACCCGCAACAGAAAGTCGTACCCGCGGTCCAGCAGGCGCCGCTCCGACTCGTTCAGTAATTTGTGCGCCACCAGACCGGCTGTCCCTTGGATCCGCTCCTTGAAAAAGCTGATCCACAGCAGGTTCTGGTAATCCCTCAAACTCCCGCAGCCGTTTTTAATGTTCGGCTCCTGCATGTACACGCTACAGCCAAACTTGGCATGCCGCTCGGCTTGGTTGGTCACCCGGTCCGCAATGTACTCCTCCACGTGGCTCTCCACGCATTCCTCAATGAACTTCTTCCGGAACTTGCGAAACAAAGGCTCGTCCCCAGCCACCAAACGCGCCTCCAAGAGTGATGTCTTGGAGAGCATGTTCGCGTTCGCCTCCGACACCGCCTCCGGAATGCTCCGCGTAGAGTGCCCCACCTTGAATCCCACGTCCCAGAGCATGTACAGGATCTGTTGCACCACCTCACCGGCACGCGGATCTAGTTTTCCAGGCCCGTTGTCCGCCAGAAACATGATGTCCACATCGCTGAACGGGTTGAGTTCCCCGCGCCCGTATCCCCCGATCGCCACCACCGCCAGCTTCAGCCCTTTCCCTGCCTTGGGCAGCCCCGAAAGCGCCGCCGCCAACAAATGCCTGAGCACAATGTCCACCAGACTGGCCCGCGCCTCGCAGATCTCGCGTCCGCCGGCCCCACTGTTGTGCTTTAAACGGATCCTGTGATTCTCAATCTTTAAAAACTTCCGGTACAGATTGAGAAGATCCGCAGAGTTCAGCTTCCCCTCGGAAAGCAACTGCTGCTCCGCGTGCGCCAGCACCTTCTCACGGTGACTGAGAATGTTGGAGGCTTTCACTCCGAGACCTCCGCCGTCGAGTCATCCCAAGGACAACTTGCCCCCCCGAATCCCTGCGCACCAAACACGTCGCGGAGAAGGTTCATGGGATCGCGGAACCCCACTCAGAGACGCTCGAATCGGTCGTTTCCGGCTCCCTCGCCGGGATGCCATCGGAGCGCCTTCCCGTTCGAAGCCACATGACAGAGCACATGGTACACCGCCTCCGGGTCTTCCCCAAGCGCCCCAGCCACTTCTCCAGCTGTAACCGCCCCGCGCCCGCCCAAATCCCCGCCAAAGGCTCCCAGCACCCTCTTCTGCAACTCGAGCACCGCAGTCGCCGCCTTTTTGCCGGCCTCCACCCCTGGCTGGTGATACGCGTTGATGTTCACCAAGCTCGCGTAAAATCCCACCGCCCTCTCGTAAAGCGCAATCAACGCTCCCACACTGGGCGCGTCCACACTCGGAAGGCTTACTGTAATCGAGTCCCGCCCCCCCTCGTACAACGCCGTCCGTGTTCCCCGCAGGAACCCCTGCAGGTAATCCCCACTCGTCGCGCCAGCCTCCACGTCCAACGATGGCCGTGTCCGGTCCAGACGCACCTCGATGAACGTCGCAAAAAAGTTCGCCACACCGTCCCGCAACTGCTGCACGTACGCGTGTTGGTCGGTCGAACCCTTGTTCCCGTACACCGCAATCCCTTGGTTCACCCGGTTCCCGTCCAGATCCAGCTCCTTGCCCAGCGACTCCATCACCAACTGCTGGAGGTACTTCGAAAACAACACCAGCCGGTCTTTATACGGCAAAACCACCATGTCCTTCGCCCCGCGCCCGCCACCCGCGTGATGCCACATCAGCGCCAGCATCATCGCCGGATTGCGCCGGGCGTCCTTCCCCCGGGTCCATTCGTCCATCAGCGCGGCCCCCGCCAGAAAACCCTCCATGTCCAGTCCCTGCAACTGAAGCGGCAACACGCCCACGGCGCTCATCACCGAGGTCCGCCCCCCCACCCAATCCCACATCGGAAAACGACGCATCCACCCGTGCGCAGTGGCATACCGGTCCAGTTCGCTCCCGGGCCCCGTCACGGCCACCGCGTGCCGGCCAAAATCCAGACCCACCCGCTCGTACCGCACCTTGGCCTCCAACATCCCGTTCCGCGTCTCCTTGGTCCCGCCCGACTTCGAAATCACCACTGTCAGAGTGTGCTCCAACCGGTTCTCAAGCCCGTCCAAAACCCGGTCAATGCCGTCCGGATCCGTGTTGTCCAAAAAATGAAGCGTCATCGCGTCATCCGCGCTCCCGAGCGCATCCGAAACGAACTGGGGCCCCAATGCCGACCCCCCAATCCCCACCACCAGCACCTCGGTAAACCGGCCCTTCCCATGGATCTCCCGCGCAAACTCGCGGATGGACTCAAACGTGGATTCCACCTCGGCACGAAGCTCGGCAGTTGGAGCCAGTTTCGGCGCTCGCAACCAGTAATGCCCCACCATCCGTTTCTCGTCCGGATTCGCCTCCGCCCCCGCCTCCAGTAGATCCATCGCCGCAAACGCTTTCCGGGCCGGCTCCTCCATCCTTGCCAGGTACTCCTCGTCAAACCGCATCCGGCTCACATCCAGCGAGATCCCGGTAGATTCATTCCGAAGGATGTACTTTTGGTATCGGTCCCACAGCGCGCTCATATGCCGCAATAGGAGCCTTCCACCGCTCCTGTGTCGAGCGCGGACTCAGCAACTTTCCGTCCTGCCCCCGCCTGCCCCCAAACCCGCCGGCACAGCCCCTCCCGATGCGTCCTTCGGCGGACTGACCGATTCGAAGCGCAAGGCACTTGCGGCAGACTCCAGCCCGAAACCGTGCCCTGCACGCCGTTTCCGTCTCCTGCCGCCCATGACTTCATCCATATCTCCCGTCTCCCGCCCATCCGACTCCTCCTGTGACGAATCCCTCATGCAAGCCCTCGCCCGGAAACAACCCGGCGCCCTTGAAATCCTCCACCAACGCTACCAGCACATCATCCGAAGCGCCCTCGTCCGCCTCATGCACAACGAAACAGAGGCCGAGGACACACTGCAGGAAGTCTTCCTCCAAATCTGGACCCGGGCAGGAACCTACGATCCCTCCAAAGGCAGGCCCCTAGGCTGGCTGCTGACCTTGGCCCGACGCCGGGCCATTGACAAAATCCGCCAGAACCGCGCCTACGAAAACGCCACCCTCCGACTCGGGGAAGACGCCACCGCAGCCCTGTCCAACCCCTCCCAAACCGAATCCGACCGCGACTCCCACGACGCCCAGGAACTGCTCTCCCGCCTCCTGGAATCCATCCCGGCTCTTCAGCGACAAGCCATCGAAGGCACGTTTCTGAAGGGAATGACCCAACGCGAACTCGCCCAGAAAACCCGGATCCCCTTGGGCACCATCAAAACCCGGGTCGAACTGGGCTTGAAAAAAATGACCGCCGCCGCCGGGGAACTCGAAAACCCATGATCAGACCGACCATCAACGACCATCAACGATCGGCGCCGAGCGACCCACCGGGTCACTGGATCACCACGGTCATTCCCTTGGTGATCAACCGACTCAACCGGACCACGTCCCAGTTTGCCACCCGCATGCAACCATGGCTGGCTGCGCGCCCGATGGTCTGCGGATTGTTCGTCCCGTGGATCCCGATCCCGGGCCTGTTGAGCCCGCACCAAACCACACCCACCGGGTTGTTCGGACCGGGCGGCAGCATGTAAAATGTCTCACTCCGTTTCCCCGTCTCCAAAACACTCTTGTCCCAGCGGAAAGTCGGCAGCGTCGCCACCCCCATGATCTTCCAAGTGCCTTCCGGCGTCTCCAAGCCGCCCCCGCCGGGCGTGATCGGCAGACTGGCCAGCAACTTCTCTCCCTCCATCAAGTCCAGCATCCGTTCCGCACGGTTCACCGTGATCACGCGCCCCTTGTACTCCTGGACTTCGGGCAGAAAACCAGGCTTCGACAGCGCCTCGATCAGGAACGGTTCCACGTTTGGGACCCGCACCTCGTCCCCGGGCTTCAACTGGTCCAATTTCAGGCCGGCGTTGAGCCGCTCCAAGAGCACCGGCGAACAATGGTAGCGTTCCGTCAGAAACTCCAGCAGCGACCCGTAGGGAAGCGCCTTGAGTTTGGCCTGGTCTACGGGTTCCTCCGGCGCGTCCCCCACATACCGCAAATCCTCCTCGCGGAGCACGTAGGTCGTGTACACGGGGGATACCGAGTCCACCGGAATCGCGCCGTCCACAACGCCCGTCTCCGGCAACCCGTGCGCGCGCTGGTACCGCATCAATGCCTTGGTCGTGAATTCCCCGGGACTCCCGTCAATCTTCCCAGGCCCGAACAACTGCTGGTCCAGAAAAATTTGAAGCCGGGCCGTCTCGTCCCGCTTGGAAACCGGCAACGCAGCCACCGCCTTCAACTCCGCGCCTCCCGCGGGCACGGCTCCAAATCCGGCCACAAAAACGGACCCAATCAGGGCCCAGAGTCGGAGGCATTTCCGGGTGCGTGGTTCGGTGGAAAAATCTTTCATGGTTCCATTGCGGGGCAATTGCGGGCAGCCTGCTGCACGTATCACTCACTCCGTGGATCTGCAAGTGCCGATGAAAAACGCCCCGCTCCGAATTGCCCAGGTCGCCCCCCTCTGGACCCCCATCCCTCCTTTCAACTACGGCGGCATCGAACTGCTCATGAAACTGCTCGTCGACGATCTGGTCGACCGCGGCCACGCCGTCACCCTGTTCGCCTCCGCCGACTGCCAGACCCGCGGCCAACTCCATTCCGTCTGCGAAAAAAACCTCACCGACCTCACCTCGGCCGGCGACGCCTACTGTTACGAGTATTACACCAATTCCCTGTTCGCCGAAGTCCTCCAGAACGCCCGGCACTTCGACCTCATCCACTTTCACCTCAGCACGGCATGGCTTCCCATGGCCTCCGCCTGCCCCACCCAAACCCTGTTCACCCTCCACACCAACCTCACCTGCGACGATCTTTGGGCTTTCAAACGCTGGCCCGAAATCCCCGTCAACGGGATCTCAAAAAACCAGATCGCCCCTGCCCAAACCCAGCTCGCCCGCCAGTTCCCCGTCGTCCACAACGGCTGCGATTTCGACGCCTACTCGCCCAACCTCCAACTCGAAACCGCCCAGCCGCGCTTGGCGTTTCTCGGACGGATGAGCCCCCAGAAAAATCCGCTCGGCGCCATTCAAATCGCCAAAGCTGCTGGACTCCCCATCGACCTCGCAGGACAACCCCAGAACGCCTCCGAACAACGCTACTTCGCGGAGCAGATCCAACCCCTCGTGGACGGCTCCTCCGTACGCTGGATCGGCCCCGTGGATCATGCCGCAAAAAACCTTCTCCTCCGAAACTCCGCAGCCCTGATCTTTCCCATCCAGTGGGACGAACCCTTCGGACTGGTCATGATCGAAGCCATGGCCTGCGGCACCCCAGTTGTCGCTCTCCGGCGGGGCTCCGTCCCGGAGGTGGTGGACCCGGGTCTCACCGGGTTCCATGCTCCGACTCTTGAGGAACTGCCCCCCCTCGTCGAACGAGCCCTTCAACTCGACCGCGCAACCGTCAGAACCCATGCCGAGTCCAGATTCGCGTACCGCAGGATGGTGGACTCCTACGTGGACCTCTACCGCACCCTCCTTTCCCCATCCCCAACCGCGCCCACACTTCCCGTCCACGCCCCAAGGCCGCCCTTCCTTCAATGAGAGTCAACTGCGCAGTTGACTTTCCCCCTACTCTGCCTTTTTCTACCCGACCCGCGGAATTCCGTGCCGTTGAACCGAGGGCAACTTCGGGGGCAGGTCGTAAGCCCGCCCCCAGGTCGCCTGAAGTCGCCTTAAAAGTTGCACGGAAGCCTTCTGGGAGACTTTTTGCCGCCAAAATCCAGCACTGAACTTTCACCTCATTTCAAACACCTGCCATGTCCACCACCGAAGTCATTCTCACTGAAAAAATCCAGAATCTGGGCGCTGAAGCCGACGTTGTGAAGGTCAAGCGGGGGTTTGCGCGCAATTACCTCGTGCCCCAGGGCAAGGCTTTGGAAGTCACCCCGGCCACTCTCAAGCGGATCAACTCCCTCAAGGCCAAACGCGCCGAACGCGAAGCCCGCGAACTCAACGAAGCCGAAGATCTGGCCCGCAAGATCAACAAACTGCGCCTCTCGTTCGAACTCGAAACCGGCGAAACCGGGAAAGCTTTCGGTTCCATCACCGCCGCCGACATTTCTGACCGGCTCCGTAAAGAACTCGGGGGCAGCGTCTCCGTGGACCGCCACCGGATTCACCTCGAGCGTCCGATCAAGGAGTCCGGCGAACACGAAGTCCAGATCAAGCTCCACTCCGACATCACTGCCAGCCTGACCCTGAACGTCAAAGCCAAGAGCCAGGCACCAGCGGAAGAGGAAGCTCCGAGCCAGGAAGAAAAAGGCTTCAAAGCCAAGCCCAAGGCCCGGCACTCCAAGTAAGCCTCCAGGCTCAAGGCCACGCTATAGCCCGGCAACCAACCCCGGGCACACCAGCGCATCTAGAACGGTTCGCCGCCACACATCCTCATGTCCGGGGACACCTCTTCTCCAGCGGACGGAAAGGCCGGGAAGCGCTTTTCAAAAAAAGGCGCCGATCTGCAGCCCCGGGTTTCTTATTTGCCCGAGGTGCACCGCATGCTCCCGCAGGCGCCAGACGCCGAACAGGGCGTTCTGTCTTCCTTCCTTCTCGCACCGAGGGACGTCGGTGGGCTCTGCGCCGAAAAACAGATCCGGGCTGAGCATTTCCACATCCCAGCTCACGCCACGATCTACACCGTCCTCCTCGAGCTGTGGGACGCCAACAAGCCCATTGATTTCATCACCCTGACCCAGGTGCTCAGGGACCGCGCCCTTCTCGATCAGGTGGGCGGCCCGGGGTTCATCACCAGCCTCTTCACGTTCCTCCCCACGGCTGCCAACGCAACCTACTACATCGAGATCCTGGAGGAGAAGTTTACCCTCCGCGAGATCATCCGGGTCTGCACCGAGTACGCTGCGCGCTCCTACGACGAACAGGGCGACGTTCCCAACCTCCTCAACGACGTCGAACAGAAAATCTTCGCCATCGC
>CAIURC010000027.1 GCA_903901425.1 uncultured Spartobacteria bacterium
GAAGCCGATGTGCCCCAGGGAAACACCACGGCCCGTGTCAGCGGGGTCCGGCAGGGGAACCAGTTTTATTTGAAGCTCCCAGTGGGTTGGGGCAACCGGGCGGAGGTGGAGTTTCGGTCGATCCGAGCCAACGGGGTGGGGCAACCCGAGTTTTTGCGGACCCTCAAACAGCCGGTGTCGGTCCCCGAGGTGCGCTGGACGTACACCTGGGACGCCCAGGAACGGTTGACGGCCATGGAAACCGATCCGGCCGACGTGTCCAAGGGGGCGGAACGGCGGCGCCTCGAGTTTGTGTATGATGCGCGGGGGCGGCGTGTGGTCAAACGGGTGCGCAGCGGATGGACCGGGCTGGCGTACAGCCGGGTGGAAGAACGGCGGTTTGTTTACGACGAAGGCTGGAACGTGCTCGGGGAAACGGTGTCGGTGAACGGAGCGGCACCGGTTCTGGACCGGCGCTACATCTGGGGCCTCGATCTGTCCGGAACCGAGACCGGCGCGGGAGGCGTGCACGGGTTGGTGGCGTCGGTAAAACCCGGCGCGCCTGCGGGCACCCGGCGGGAACTGCCTGTGTACGACGGCAACGGAAACGTGGAACGTGTGGTGACGGAGACCGGGGAAGTGTCGGCCCGGTACGAGTACGGGCCGTTTGGGGAGGAGATCACGCGGCGCGGCGTGGGAGCGCAGCCGTACCGGTTTTCCACCAAGTACCACGACGAGGAAACGGGCCTGTTGTACTACGGGTACCGGTACTACGCGCCCCGCTGGGGCCGTTGGCTGAGCAAAGATCCTATCGGGGAACGGGGCGGGTTGAACCTCTATGGGTTCGTGGGGAATGATCCCGTAGGGTGGGTGGATTGGCTTGGTCTTCAAAGAAAGGTTTGCGGATGTGACGACCGCCTGATCAATCAGGTCGCTCGAGCAATGACTCTGGTGGCGATTTCCATGTCGAATGAGGACCTCAAGTTAGAAAAGAGAAGAAGTCGTTTACATCCCTCCAGCACTGGAAGAGAGTTTGGGGGGCGAATTTGTTGCAATCAGAAAACGGGAAGAGCACAGGCAACAATTCCGGTCCCAGGGCCATGGAAGTTCGGCATAAGAGATTCCCGGTTATTCGGGGAGGGACTCGAGGTCGATATTTTCGGAACTACAAAGCCCTGCAGTGAGCAGATTGGTAAGGATTGGGATGATGTAGGATGGTACCATATTCACATGACTGGTAGTAATACATTTAGCCGTGCTGACATGGGTGTCATGTGGAATCAGGGTGGATGGCCTGGATTCCTCGGAACTAAAGATGGAGATATTTACCGCGCTGATCCAACGACTACGAGCGGTAAAACCCCGTATGGAACAATCTCAAATCAACCCTGGGGGGACGTGAATCAGATTGCACCTGATGGAAAAGAAACCCCTGTGCCTTTTCCTCCCGCCGGACTCTAAAATTAGTGGGCTAGTTCCAATTGAAATATATGTTCATGGGCTTAAAACAATTGAATCTGAAGGTAGTGGCAGTTTTGGTGATTAGCTTATTTTCACGCCCGATGGAGGCACAGCTTTTCGACTCGATACTGCCCAAGTTGGATGTGGAAAATGAAACGGTAAAAGAAGCGCTCCAGAATATATTTGTGCAATTCTTGAACACTGATGAGTGGCAGCAGTTGAAGGGGTGGGCTTTTGTTGATCCTGGCGGTTTCTTGATTCCTGATCTCGATGGGAAGAAGGAAGAAAAACGGATTACTCTGAAGCTGGAAAAATTCCCCCTTGGAATCGCGTTGCCTGCTCTTGAAGATTATCAATACGATCACAGAATCGAGGAGCGCGATGGATTCGTCACCTGTTGGGCCCGTTCTTTAAGAGGAGGTGTGGGTTACGAGCAGGCAGGTGTAGTTTTGGTACGAATGTCAAAGCCAGTCCGCGAATTTTTAGATGAACCCGGAGGCATCACTGTGAAGAGTGTGGCAGAAAAACTCCTAAAGGCGAAGATTCGTTTGGAGTTGAGCACTCACAGGGGGCCGTATGGGATCGGATTCGGGTTTGAACATGAGAATTCCGGTCAAGTGCGGAAATCACCGGCGGAGGCTTTTTATATTGATGGCAGATCCAGTGAAATGGAGTTGCTCAGCGAATTCCTTAAACTTTTGAACAATGGACTCCAAGTGCGCTAGCGGGAATGGACGTTTTCGGGCGGCAATCGATCGGTTCGTCCTGCGTTGCAGGTATCCGATGAGTGGGGGATCTTTGCGGGTCGGGGCATTGGCCTTCTGCCTGATTCTGATGGGTTTTCAACAAGCGGATGCCGCCGATTTATTTGAAGTTCGTCTACCCAGTATCTCGCTGGAGGGCAGTTTGACCTCTGCGGTCGCTCAATTGTCAGAAATGGTCGAGAAAGCATCGGTGCAGGGCGGCTTTAAAGGGTGTTTTTTGGCGGCGGAAGAGGCCGGGGAGCGGAAAGTCCGCGTGGAAATGCTGGATGTTCCCGCCAGTGTGGCGTTTCAGCACTTGGCGCGCCTGGCAGACTGTCGGAGTGTGGAGTGCGATGGCATGGTCTTGATGGTTCCGCTGGGCCTGGACAAGTACATGGCATTCACGCATGGCGTCGAGGTTTCAAGGTCCGTCGAACTTGCAGGCCCGGTGTTGGAATTTTTTGGGAGCACACGGGGGGAGGGTGCGGAGGCCATGAGAAAGCGCTTGGAGTCGGCTGGGGTCCGGGGTTTTTCTCGAGGCAACCCACCAGTGGTTGTGGCGAGTGACCACTTTGTCGTGAGGGGATCCTATGAGATGGTGGTGAGTCTCGATACTCTGGTGACTCTGCTGAACCGTGGATTGAAGGTGAAATAACTCAAGGACGAGGGGGGGGCGGTGGAATCGCCCGATCAGGAGCTCCGCTGCGGCACATCGGCTTCCACGCTCGTAACACGCGGCTGAGTTCGCGTATGATCGTCGGGGCCGGATGACCTCGCTGAAAACCTTCGGCAGTCAAGCCTCCGACTCCGGGGGCAGTGAATGGTTCAGCAGTACCTGGCCCCAGAACAAAACGCCGGACTATATCACCACCTGGACCTACACCACATCCAGTGTCACCAAAAAGTTCAGTGTATGGTGGACCCCATTTTCCGGCCAAAATTCGGTCGAAATAAGCTATGGCGTGCCGGGTGTTGTTGATTGGTTAAAGAGCGGATCGGGGAGAGGTCAATGGGAAAAGACGAGGCTTATCCATAAACGCCCGGAGGGCGAGGTTGCGGCAGCCCGAGCCCCGTAGGGAGAGAGCTCGGGCGCTGGCGCCACGCCAGAGCAACCGGTTTGTGGGTAAGCCGGGCGTGGGATTCATGCAAGGCTCTCCTGCCCACGGCTCTGGTGATGCCTTCCCGCTCCCATCGCACGGTCTGCGTACACCTCATCCGGTGTCCGATAGCCGAGCGCCTGATGCGGTCTCCATGTATTGTACCTCTTGAACCACCGCGAGAGCCCCACCCAGCACGCCTCGATGCTCGAGTACTCGCGGAGGTAGATGTCCTCGTATTTCACGCTGCGCCACAGCCTCTCGATCAACACGTTGTCTCTCCAGCGCCCCTTTCCATCCATGCTGATCTCCACCCCAAGCCCAAGCAGGCGCGAAATCCATTCCTCGCTCGTAAACTGGCAGCCTTGGTCCGTGTTGAAGATTTTGGGCGCCCGCCCACCGCTGGCCTCAATCGCGTCATCCAAGGCACCCAGGCACAGGCTTGTATCCATGGTGTTAGAGAGCCGCCACCCCAAAACCCTCCGGGACTTCCAGTCCATCACCGCACAGAGGTACGCGTTTCCGCAGGGCATCGGCACATACGTGATGTCGGCACACCAGACCTGGTCAGGGTTGGTGATTTCAAGATCCCTCAGCAAGTACGGGTATTTTCGGTGCCTCTGATCGGGACGACTGGTATTCGCTGGCCGACACCAGATGGTTTCCAACCCCATCGCCCGCCGCAGCCGCTGCAGCCGCTTGCGGTTGACCAAAACCCCATGCTCCCGCTTGAGCAGTATCTTCAGGCAGCGGGTCCCCATGCATGGATCCTCAAGATAGGTCTCGTCCATGATCCGCATGATCTTGAGGTCCTCGGGATCCGCCGGAACGGGCTCGTAATCAAAGCTCGAACGGCACACGCTCAAAAGCCGGAACTGGGTTCGCAGGCTCAGCCGAGGGTGGTCCTTTTCTGCCAGATCCGCCCGCCTTCCTTTCAGAGGCCAAGCTGTTTGGATTTTTTTTTGAGGAAATCCAACTGGACCGTCAGGTCTCCAATGATCGCATTCAGGGCGGTGCGTTCGGATTCAAATTCCTGAGCGCACACAGCAGAGGATCCTTTCTCAAAGGCCCCGACCGCGCTCTCCACGATCACCTTTTTCCAGTCCGAGACCTGAACCGGATGGACTTGGTACTCCTTGGCAATCTGCTGGATGGTCTTCAAGCCGTTGAGGGCTTCGAGACCCACCTTGGCTTTGAACTCGGAACTATGGCGGCGGCGCTTGGCTTTCATCGTGGTTATTTCGGTTGGTTTTCCCACCCACCACACGCCAATTTTGATAGCTTACGCTCTGGCCCAGTTTTCGGGGTCCACCATA
>CAIURC010000028.1 GCA_903901425.1 uncultured Spartobacteria bacterium
TGTCCGGGCGCCATGAAGCAACCGACACTCCCGCATTCCCCTGCCTCCGGGGGGGTGGTGTCTCCCGAGCAAACCATCCACGGGCGCGGCCTCCGGATGACGGAACAACGCCGCCAGGTTTACGACGTCCTGATGGCGGAACGGGATCACCCCACAGCGGTGGAGGTTTTCATGCGGGTCAAGGCGAAGATGCCCTCCATTTCCCTGGCTACCGTGTACAACTGCCTTGAAACGCTGACCACATGTGGGTTGGTCAAGCTGGTGAGCCACGAGCGGGAACCTTCCCGCTACTGCCCCAATCTTCAGGAGCACGCCCATCTCTTCTGCGAGGGGTGTTCCACTGTCATGGACATTCCGCTCCGGCCCCGACGCCGGGCCGAGGAGGTCTGGATTTTCCCCGAGAACGCCAAGGTCACCCATCAGGAGGCGTCATTCCGAGGGCTCTGCCCGGAATGCGCCTCGCGAAAACCCATCACACCATGAGTTCACTGAGCATTCGTAATCTGCATGTCCGGATTGGAGAAAAGGAGATCCTGAAGGGGTTGACCCTTGAGATCCCCAAGGGGGAAGTGCACGCCATCATGGGGCCGAACGGCTCCGGAAAAAGCACGCTCAGCAAGGTCATCGCGGGGCATCCCGACTACACCGTGACCGCAGGCGAGGTGTTTTTGGACGGCGAAGACATCCTTGGGCTCGAGCCCGATGTGCGGGCCCGGAAAGGGATCTTCCTTGCGTTCCAGTATCCGATCGAGATCCCGGGTGTGACCAACGCGAACTTCCTGCGCGCAGCCGTCCAAGCGCGCCTGCCAGAGGGCGAGGAACTCGAGGCCACCGAGTTTTATGCGCGGATGTACGAGAAGATGGATTTGCTGGAAATGCCGCGTGCATTCACGGGTCGCGCCGTGAACGAGGGGTTCTCTGGCGGGGAAAAGAAGCGGAACGAAATCCTGCAGATGGCGATGCTGGAGCCGAAGTACGCGGTTCTGGACGAGACGGACAGCGGTCTGGACATTGACGCATTGAAGGTGGTGGCGCACGGGGTCAACAGCCTCCGGGGGCCGGATCTTGGCATCCTGATCATCACGCATTACCAGCGGCTGCTGGACTACATTGTGCCGGACTACGTGCATGTGATGATGGATGGCCGGATTGTGCAGAGTGGTCCGAAGGAGCTCGCGCTGGAACTCGAAGCGCGCGGGTACGATTTCATCAAGGAAGGCCTTGAGCGGGCGGAAGCGGTGGCTGGTTAAGGAAAAACGGGCGGTCCCGGCTCCCGCAGAACGGGGGGACGGCCCAAACACCCAAAAACAAACCATGAACGACACGAGCACGATTGATATCGACCGCAGCGTTGGGGACTTTTCCTATCCGGAACAGCACGAGTTCGATGCCGGATACGGCCTGAGCCGGAAAACGGTGGAATACATTTCCCAGGTAAAGGGCGAGCCGGACTGGATCCGGGATTTCAGGCTGCGCGCCTTGGACGTTTTCGAGCGCAAACCGATGCCCACGAGCTGGGCTTCGAGGGACTTGAACGCGATCGAGTTTGAGAAAATCCGCTACTACCTTGCACACGGGCAGAAGGCAAAGCGGTCCTGGGAGGAGGTGCCAGAGGACGTGAAGCGGACGTTTGAACGTCTCGGGATTCCGGAACAGGAACGGAAGTTTCTCGCAGGTGTGGAGGCCCAGTTCGACAGCGAGGCGGTGTATTCCAACATCAAGAAGGCCGTGGGGGATCAGGGCGTGATTTTTGTCGGATCCACCGAGGGTCTCATCAAGCACCCTGAGATCTTCCGGAAATGGTTTGGGAAAGTGATTCCAACCGGGGACAACAAATTCAGTGCGCTGAACTCAGCGGTGTTCAGTGGTGGCTCGTTTATTTATGTGCCGCCGGGCGTGAAGGTGAAGCATCCCCTGCAGGCCTACTTCCGGATCAACGCAGAAAACTTTGGGCAGTTTGAGCGGACCCTGATCATTGCCGATGAAGGCAGCGAGGTGATGTACATGGAAGGGTGCACGGCGCCGAAGTTTGAGACAGCGACCCTGCATTCCGCAGTGGTGGAATTGGTGGCGATGAAGGGAGCCAAGATCCAGTACGTGACGGTCCAGAACTGGTCGGCGAACGTGTTCAACCTCGTCACCAAGCGCGCCGTGGCGCACGAGGAGGCAGAGGTGAAGTGGATCGATTGCAACATTGGTTCCCGCCTGACCATGAAGTATCCTGGGGTGGTGCTGAAGGGGCGGAAGGCGCGGGGCGAGGTGATCTCCATCGCGCTGGCGGGCGACGGCCAGCATCAGGATACCGGTGCCAAGATGATCCATGCGGCGGATGAGACCACCTCGAACATCGTATCCAAGTCGATCTCTGTGGGGGAAGGCCGGGCAAGTTACCGGGGTTTGGTCCATGTGCCCAAGCACCTCAAGGGGTGCCGCAACAACACGGAGTGCGACGCGCTCCTGATCAACTCCAAAAGCCGTACCGACACGTACCCGGCCATCACGGTCCGGGGGAGCGGCAATGCGGTTCAGCACGAGGCCAGTGTTTCCCAGATCAGCGCGGAACAGATTTTCTACATGCAGCAGCGCGGTCTCACCGAAGGCCAGGCCATGAGCCTTTCGGTGAACGGTTTTGTGAACGACCTGGTCCGGCAGTTCCCCATGGAGTACAGCGTCGAACTCAAGCGCCTGATCGACATGGAGATGGAGGGCTCCGTGGGCTGAGCCGCAAAGGCCAACCCCGTTTCACACGATGAGCGCAACAATCCTTGAAGAAAAAGCCTGCTGCACGTCCGCAGGTCCCTGTTCCAGCGAGGCTCCGGACTGGATCGCTTCTGCCCGGGCCGAGGCCTGGCGCCTGTACGACTCTCTCCCAAACCCGGCCCGCACCGACGAGGCTTGGCGGTTCGCGACCCTTTCGGGTTTGCTCAGCCCGCAGGAGTGTCTCCATGCCGGCCCTGCCCTTTCCAAAGAGTCCGGCGAGGAACTTGTCCGGCGTTCCAGGGGCGTCGAGCGCGTCGCTGGCCGCATGGTGTTTGGCAATGACCGGTTGCTGGCCCGCTCCGGCCAGGAACTGGCCCGGCTGGGCGTCATCTGGCTTCCGCTTCTGGAGGCCGCCCGCCAGCATCCGGACCTCGTCCAGAGCCATCTGCTGAAGACTCCAGCCGCGCTGGGTTCAGCGAAATTTGCGGCACTCCACCTGTCCCAGTTGAAGGCCGGGACATTTCTGTATGTGCCGCGTGGTGTGGAGGTGGACCTTCCTCTGGAAACGCACCACTGGCTGGAGAGCGGAGCATGTTTCCCACACACCCTGGTGGTTGCCGAGGAGGGAAGCCGGGTCACCCTGATGGATTACTTCCAGTCGGTGGACAGGAATGGCAAGGGTCTGGCCTGCGGGGTGAATGATCTGGTGCTGGCACCTGGCGCCTCCGTGACGCATGTCTCCGTCCAGGAATGGGGCCGGAACGTGACCGGGTTCCACATCGGGTCGGCGGCACTGAGCCGCGGGGCACGGTCCGCTTCACTGCAGGTGCATCTGGGGGGGCGCAGGATGCGTTCTGAGAGCATCAGCCGGCTCTGCGGGGAGGGCGCGCGCAGCGACATGCTTTCGGTGAGCGTGGCCGATGGCACACAGGAGTACGACCAGCGCACCCTTCAGGTTCACGAGGCCCGAAACACTTCAAGCGATCTTTTGTATAAAAACTCGCTGGACGACACGGCCCGGACGGTTTTCGCAGGATTGATCCGCGTGGAGCCGGGCGCGCACCAGACGGACGCGTACCAGAAGGTGCGCAATCTGTTGCTCAGCGGCGAAGCTGAGGCCAACAGCGCCCCGGGCCTCGAAATCGAGGCGGACGATGTCCGGTGTTCCCACGGTGCAACCACGGGGGAGGTCGATGCCGCTGAACTGTTTTACCTCCTTTCCCGCGGAATTCCCCGGCAGGAGGCCTACAAGCTCATCGTTCACGGATTCCTTGAGGAAGTCCTGGAACGGCTGGCACGCCCCGACCTGACCGCACGCCTCAGCGAACGCGTGTACGCAAAGTTTGATGCAAAGGCCGGCTCCGCCCGATAGGGTGGGGGGATGAACTGGAGGCCTTACGCATTTGGCGCTTTGGCAGCGGCTCTGGGTGCCGCGGTCGCTGTTTTGGTGCTGGCGTGGCTTGACGCGCCGGAACCACCCACCAGTGTCCCTGTGGAGCAAAGCCCGCCCGCGGCTCCCGAGGAGATTCCGGGCAACGGTGCATCGGTGGAGCAGGCCGCGAGCAAGATACAGTCCTACACCAACAGGATTGCAGCCGCCGCCGCTGCCATGGATCCCGAAAACCGGAAGGCGCTGTTTGCCACCCAGCGGGTGTTCGCCCGATTGTCCCCGCTGGTTGCCGCTTATGAAGCCGCTCTCCACGAACTGAACGAGGCCGGCGGCGCAGCCCCAGCCAAGCTCCAGTCCCGGGAAGAAATCGCGCGCCGCATCGGGCAGGTGCGCCAGTTCATGTCTGCAGGCCGCGCAGTCTGGCAATTCTATGGCGAACTCGAAAAAAACTTCGGCACGGAGCTCGCCCGCGAGAAACTGCCCGAGTCCACACGGCGGCAACTCTTGGACGCGTTCCGCCGTGGGGCCAGCATCGACGAAAATCTCCTGGTCCGGGACTGCGACCGTGAGATCGGCGCAGGTCTGCTCGATGTTTTGGAACTACTCCGTCGACATTGGGGGAGTTGGACGGTGCGTGAAGGCACCGTGATGTTTGAGCAGGATGCAGTCCTCGGGGAGTACTTGGCGCTCCAAGAAAAAGTGCGCCTTGCAACGGAGCGGCAACAGACAGCGCATAAAAAACTGCGGGAACGCGTCGGTGCGCCCGCGCAAAAGTAAATTCCTCACCTGGAACCTGACCAGGGGCGCCCGCGGAAAGTCCGGCCCCGTCGGGGCTAGTCACGGATTTTTTTCAGGGGTCTCAGCGGGGGCAGTTTCTGCGGGTGGACGCGGGCCTGTCAGACCGGCATCGTCGAGGTGAAAAATCCCGTTGGTCATTCCTGGCTCCCGTCCCAGCTCGATTTTCCAGGTGATCCGGACAAAAGCAGCATCGGCCGGGGCGTCGAGATCGACGGCAAACTCGTTCCACTGGCTGCTGTTGAAAAGGGGCGGCCGTTTGCCCAGTCGGACCCGGTTGTCTGGAATGGGATGGAGCCGGATCTCGACATCCCCAGTGTTTGCAATGCCGTCCCGGAGAAAAAACTCGGCCATGAATTTTAGGAACGGCGCCCGCTGGTCCAGCGTCAGCGGCTGGTCCGGATGGCTCCTACCCCAGATGAAAGCGCGGTATTTTGCCCCGGCTTGGATGGGGATCAGGTTTGAGATCAGCGTGCATCCGGCGGAAAAACCGTCAAAATGATCGAAGCTTGCGTACAGCGATTGTTTGCCCGTGCGCGCAAACCCATTCGCGAGGCCGGCTGTGAATCCGGCTCCTGTGCCAGGTTTTACCGTAAACTCAATCCAGTCCCGGTTCCCGGGGCCCTTCAACGGAGTGCCCCCGGCGGAGGCTGGTGTGCGTTCCCGGACTAACGGGCTTTCAAACCCGCCTCCGGAAATCAGAGGTTCGGCGACAGCAGCCGTTGCGGAAGCCAGAAGAAGAAGGGGCCAGCGCATGGGTCAGTGGAGTCGGATGGAGGCTGAGCGCCCGTGGGCGTCCAGCCCTTCCACGGCGCTGAATTGTTCAATCGTCCGCACCGATTTCGCCAGCGACGCCCGGCTGAGTTTCACGATGCTTGTCCGGCGCTGGAACATGTCTGCCATCAGGCCGGGGAACGCCTTGCCCGCCCCGCCGGTGGGCAGCGTGTGGCTGGGCCCGGCCATGAAATCACCCGCCGCCACCGGCGAATAGCCACCGACAAAAATCGCGCCGCTGGTGACCAACTGCGCCGCCACACGGTCCTCGTCCTTGGCCACCAGCGACACATGTTCCGCCGCATACTCGTTGGCCAGTTCGATCCCTGCCTTCAGCGATTTCACCAAAACCAGAGTGCAGTCCTTTTCAAGCACGCCGGCCAGATGTTCCTGCCTCGAAAGGCTCTTGAGCTGATTGGAAAGCTCATTCCGCACCCCCTCCAGCAGTTTAGCGGAAGGCGTCACTAGCAGGCTCTGGCTCCCTTTCCCGTGTTCTGCCTGCGCCAGAAGATCCGCCGCCACCCATGCAGGGTTTGCTGTGGCGTCTGCAAGCACCAGCACCTCGCTCGGACCTGGCAGCAAATCCACCGAGACCGTCCCAAAAACCTGCCGCTTTGCCTCCACCACATACGCGTTTCCAGGCCCAAAAATCCTCTGGACCGGCCGAATTGTCTCCGTGCCGTACGCCAGTGCGGCAATCGCCTGCGCGCCTCCCACGGGGTAAATCTCAGTCGCGCCGGCTTGGTTCAGGGCGTAGTGGAGTGCCCGGTTAATCTTCCCGCTGCTGTCCGCCGGGGTAGCAACCACAATCTCAGGCACTCCCGCCGCCGCAGCAAGAGTCACCGTCATCACCGCAGTCGAAACCAGCGGGGCGGTTCCGCCCGGGACGTAGATCCCCACCCGCTGAAACGGGTCAAACCGTTCCCCCACTTGGCCGCCTTGGGCGTTCCGCATCGACCAGCTTTTTCGTAGAGAACGCTTCGCAAACGCGTGCACGTTGGCATGCGATTCCCGGATCGCAGCCGCCGTGGCCGGATCCACCTCCGGACTCCCCGTGACCCTCAGCCGTTTCCCTCCCTTCAACCGTGGTCCCCCAAACCGCTCGCAATATTCCAGCAGAGCCCGGTCTCCTCCCGCACGCACGCCCTCCAGAATCTCGCGCACGGTCTTTTCCACGGCAGGGTCGGGAGCAGCTTTCCGGTTCAGTTGGGCAACGGCTTTTTCAAAGCCGGGGTCGGTGTAACGGAGAATGCGCATCCTCCTTCTGTACTGGCCAGGCGCGCTTTTGGAAAGTGCGCGGGTTCCGGCCTTGGCTCTGAAATTCCAAAACGCTACTCTCCCCTCCCTTATGGCTAGAACGCGCCCGGCAGTGATGGACACCCAGACCGCAATCGCGGAGGTCAGGGCCGTGTACGCGGAACTGGATCAGCGCCCTGTTGAACGGCAGTGCACCCTCCGCACCGAGTGCTGCCGGTTCAAGCAGACCGGCGAAACCCCCTATCTCACCGCCGGCGAAGCCCTTCTCCTCGCGGACGCCCTTCGCAAACGCGGTCAGCACAGGATCCGGGAGACCAACGACGGAAACTGCCCCCTCCTCGATCTCAAGACCGGCCGTTGCGAGGCCTACGCGGACAGGCCCTTTGGTTGCAGAACCCATTTCTGTGCCGCTGCAGGTGGCCCTTACTCCCGCCGTGAAGTGGTGGACCTGATCCGGCGGTTGGAAGATCTGGACCATGCTGTGGGTGGATCAGGTTCCCAACGGCTCGGGCCGGCGCTCCGCTGGGCGCTTTCCACCCCAAGCGCGACGGGCAAGGTGAAGGCGCAGCCGATGCCGCGGGCCCGGGGCAGGGGATAGGAGTGTGGCAAAATGGCGCTTTCTGGGTCGGATCTGGGCGGTTTTCCCGAGGGGGAAAGTGTCATTATGGCGCTTTTCTCAGGGCTGATGACGGTGGTTTCCTGATTGAAAAGTTCTGCGGGTTAAATCGCAAGTATCTGCTCCGCAGGGGTTTGCGTATCCAATGGATTGCAGGATGCCGCGGCTGGCATCCCTCTGGCTCTGGGATGTTCATGAAGAAACTGCCTCCGGTCACGGAGGCTCAACCCAAAACCTCATGAACAGACATCTCATGCTCAACACATCCCTCCTGCCCTGGACTCCCTTCCGCAGCGGACTCCGGGAAGAAATCAACCTCCTGTTTCCCGGAGTCGCCCAGCCAGTCTCTGCGCCCCCGATCGACCTGTACGAACAGGAAGGGGCTTTTGTCCTCCACTGCGAACTGCCGGGAATGGGCCGGGACCAAATCGCCGTCAGTTTTCAGGAAGGCGTCCTGAGCATCAGCGGCGAACGCAAGCCGGACCACGCTCCTGAAGGCGCTTTCCGGGTGGAAAGACGGACCGGCCGGTTTGAACGCCGGATCGCACTTCCTGCAGCCGTCGATCCCGCCCGGATCGAGGCCACCTATGTGGACGGCGTTCTCAGGGTGCTCCTTCCAAAGCCGGAATCCGCCAAACCCCGCGTCATTCCGGTCCACGTGCCAGAAACCGTGGACCGCTCATAGGGGCTGGCCCCCCCCGCTGCAGCGGAGGTGCTGCAGCGGGGGCGTGGCGGATTGACACGCAGGGGCGGATCGGGGACCCTTTCGGTTCGGGAGCGCTGGAACACCGCTCCCGCCCCCCCTATGAAACGCCCCCCTCGTTCCCTCCCCCCCTATGATCCCGTGGGAATCCAACCGGAGACCGCCGATGCAGTTCATCGCCGGAGTTTTCTCAAAAGCTGCATCGGCGCGGCCGGATTCGTCGGCGCGTTGGGGCGCACCGGATCCGCCGCCAGTTCGCCGGACTCGGAAACGCTGGTCACGACGCTCCACCGTTCGCTTTCTGAGGAGCAGCGCAGCCTGATCTGTTTCCCGTTCGATCATCCTCTCCGCCAGAAGGTGGACAACAACTGGATGATCACCGACCGATCCATCGGCTCGCTGCTGACGCCAGACCAGCTCCAGATGGTGCGCGAGATCTTTCTGGGTTTACACTCCCCCGAATACGCCGACCGGGTACTGAGTCAGGTCCGGCATGACAGCGGCCGGGAAGGGTTCGAGGGGGGGAGCGCCATCGCATTGTTCGGCGAACCCGGTACGGGAAAATTCGAGTTCGTTCTCACCGGACGCCACTGCACCCGGCGGTGCGACGGCGATTCCGTGGAGGGTGCCGCATTCGGGGGCCCGATCTTTTACGGCCATGCCGCGCAGGGTTTTAACGAAAAGCCCGACCATCCTGGCAACGCCTATTGGTTCCAGGCGGTGCGCGCCAACGAAGTGTTCCAGATGCTCGACGGCCGGCAGCGGGAAAAGGCGCTGCTGGACCGGGCGCGACGCGAGTCTGGCAATGACACCGTGCGGCTCAGTGGAAGTTCCAAAGGACTCGCTGGAATCCGGGTGGGCGACCTTTCCCCGGACCAGAAGGAGGGCGTCCAGAAGGTCCTGCGCGACCTGCTTGCGCCCTTTCGGAAAAAGGACGCTGACGAGGTGATGAATCTGGTGCGCGGCGCTTCGGGAACCGGCATGGACGATCTGCACCTCTCCTTCTACAAGGGACACGACATCGGGAACGACGGCATCTGGGACGTGTGGCAGGTCGAGGGTCCCAACATGGTCTGGTATTTCCGGGGCCAGCCCCATGTGCACGTTTGGGTCCATGTCAAAGCCTGACCCCCCGATGAAACATCTCCTCATTGCCTGCATCGCCTGCCTGAGTCTCCACGCCGAGGAGTCCGGCAAACTTGTGTTTTCCGATGACTTTAACCGGAACGAGTCCCAGGAGACCCAGGACGAACCCGGGAACGGCTGGGAAACCAACAGCAAAGCCCGGGCGAAGGGCAACAAACAGGTGGACCTTCAGGACGGCGCACTCCGGATCTTCATCCACAAAGATGCCGACCATGCGGTCTCCGTGACCCACCCGTTTGAATTCAAGGACGGCACCGTCCAGATGCGGTTCAAACTCGAGGACGCCAAGGATTCGCTCGGACTGAATTTTGCCGACCTCGGACTGAAAACCGTCCATGCCGGGCACCTCTGCATGGCCATTTTCAGCACCAAAGACGTTCTGCTCCGCGACCTGAAAACAGGCGTGATGGATCTCGCAAATTACAACGCGAAAAAAGAGGGCTCCCTCTCCAAGGAGGCCGCCGCGGCGCTCAAGCTCAAGGAAAAGGCGTTCCCCGCCCCCATCGCGCCGGGTGTCTGGCATTCTCTCAGCGTCACGATTGACGGCGAAACCTTGTCCGCTGCGGTCGATGAAAAGGAGGTGGGCAGTTTTTCCTCACCCGGCATTGCCCATCCGACCAAGAAAACGCTCCGGCTCTCCGTTCCGAAGAACGCCGTGGTGGACGACGTCCGGTTTTATTTCCGGAAATAGGCCTCATCGCGCTGGCGGATCCCGTCTTTGATGGGGGCCGCTGCACCGTCTCATCGCCCCGGCGTTCGCTCTGTGCGGAGCCGGGAAAGATTTGTGAAGAATTTTGAGAGATTTGGAAGGTTTCCGGCAAAACCCATTCGTTATGAAGATGCGACTCCTCGTTCTGACGCCCATGATGTGGGCTGCTGTAGCGTCCCAAGCTTTTGGGGCGGAGTCGGGAACCGAGTTTTTTGAGCGCAAAATCCGGACCGTGCTGGTGGAAAAATGCTACGGGTGCCATTCTCAGGAGGGCGGCAAATCCAAGGGTGGCTTGACCCTCGACACCAAGGCGGGTTGGAGCGTGGGCGGGGATTCCGGGGCCGCCGTTGTGCCCGGGCGTCCTGAGGAGTCGCTCCTCATCAAGGCCTTGCGCTGGGAAGATCCGGATCTGGCGATGCCCCCCAAGAAGGAGGGCGGCAAGCTTGCGGCAGATGTGGTGCAGGCTTTTGCGGAATGGGTTCGGATGGGTGCGCCTGATCCGCGTGAGGGGGGGGAGCTCACAAAGAAAGATGCGCAGAAAACACACTGGAGTTTTCAGGCCGTAGCCCCGGTGGATTTGCCGGTGGTCCGGGACGAAAAATGGTGTCAGAGCGTGGTGGATTTTTTTGTGCTCTCCAAGCTGGAGTCTGCGGGGCTGAGGCCGAATCCGCCTGCGGATGCCGGTGCGCTTCTGCGGCGGATCAGTTATGATCTGGTGGGGCTTCCCCCGACTTTGGAGCAGATGCTGGTGTTTGGGACCCAGTGGAAGAAGGCCTCGGAGGAGGACGAAATCCAGCTCGGCCTCAGCCGGGTTCCCTACAAGGCAGGTGCGGCCGGTTTTGTTCCCGCGCGGTCGGTTCTTCTGGAGCAGTGGATCGACCGGCTCCTGGCATCGCCCCAGTACGGCGAACGCTGGGGAAGGCACTGGCTGGACACGGCCCGGTACTCAGACACGCGCGGTTTGAAAAGCGAGGCCGGCAAATACCGGTATCAGGACTACCGGTACGAGAACGCCTAGACCTACCGGGATTACGTGATCCAAGCATTCAACGAGGACAAGCCGTACAACCAATTTGTGCTCGAACAATTGGCTGCGGACTTTATTCCGGGAATCGAGCCGGGTGATCCCCGGCTGGCTGCCCTTGGATTTCTGACCGTGGGCAAGAAGTTTGAGAACGACAACGATGTCATCGACGAGCAGATCGACGCCACCACCAAAGCATTTCTTGGGCTCACCGTCAGTTGTGCGCGGTGTCACGATCACAAGTTCGACCCCATTCCCACGGCCGATTACTACTCACTCCACGGCATTTTTGCCTCTGCAGAGGAGCCGGAAGAAAAGCCGGTGCTGAAATCCTCGGCGACCCACCAGCAGCGCGCGGATTACGAGGAAAGCCTCCGGGAACTTGAGGCACAGAATGCGGACCACTACTACGAACTGGTCCGGCAGCGGCTGGACCTGATCAAGCCACAGTGGGAGGGGTGGATTGCCTATTTTGCCTCCAGATGCGCCACCAGTATGGCAACTGAGAGCCCACAGAGCTTTGATGTGCGGAAAAAATACAAGCTCCCTGATGTTTTCTATTTCAGTGAACTAGGAAACAGTTTCAGTGGGGATGTCCGGCACCCCGTTTGGGGGGCGTTGATTCGCGCAGTGCGTTCCGCCCGCGGAAACCTCGAGGCCGACTTTGCCGCAGCACTCCAGAGGGAGCTGAGCGTTAAAGGCCCCTACCCGATCAACCCCATGGTCCGGGAACGGCTCGCAGCCGCCGCGCCGAAAAGCGTCGGAGACGCCGTTCGCACCTTTGCCCGGCTTATGGAGGAGTGCGATCGAAAACGGGAAGTCCTCCTTGAGGCCCGCAAGGCGGGGGGCGACCCAGTTCCACCGTTCGATGCGGCCTTGGAGGAGGTCTGCACAAGTAATTTTCCCATCCCGCTGCGAAAGGAAATCGATACCACGGAAGAGCTGATAGTCTTTTACCAGAAGGTGAAACTTCGCGGGGATACGGCCGAAGCATTTCTTTTCAAGGAAATCAACCAGCTCCGGATGACCCATCCGGGAGCTCCGGGCGCGGCCATGGTGGTCCGCGACGTGCCCAAACCCAAAGACAGCCCGGTTTTTCTGAGGGGTGACGAGGCAAAGAAAGGCGGTTCCCCGGAGATTTTTGGAGTGCCTCTCGCAGGGCGAAAGAAAACCGTATCATAAGGGGAGTGGGCGGCTGGAGCTGGCCGAGGACATCACGTCGCCGACGAACCCCATTTTTGCCCGGGTGGCCGTCAACCGGATCTGGATGCACCACTTTGGAGCGGGAATCGTTCCCACTCCGGATGACCTCGGCGGAATGAGTCTGGCTCCGAGTCATCCGGAGCTCCTGGACTGGCTGTCACAATGGTTTGTGAAGAATGGCTGGAGCATGAAAAAGCTGCACAAGCTGATCCTGCTGAGTTCGGCCTATCGGCAGTCGGCAAACCCCAACCTCAGCCCGATCCGGACAGTTGCCGAGGAGAAAGACCCGGAAAACCGGCTTCTGTGGCGGGCCAATCTGAGGCGGCTGGACATGGAGGCCATCCGGGATTCGCTCGTGCTTCTCACGGGACGCATGGATTTGAGTCTCGGCGGTAAACCCATCAATCTCAGTGAGGAACCTTTCAGTTACCGGCGCAGCGTTTACGGGTATGTGGACCGGGGCGAGTTGAGCGACCTCCACATCCAATTTGATTTTGCCGACCCTGCAATGCCAAGTAGCCGGAGAAATAGCACCACGCTCCCCCAGCAGGCGCTGCTCTTCATCAACAATCCCCTGGTCATTGACGTAGCCCGAAACCTGGCCGCCCGGGTTTCTCAGGAACACGACTGGCAGACACAGGTCCGCCTTCTGTACCGCATCCTGTTCCAACGGTTTCCAAGCCAGTCGGAGCTCTGGCTTGCAAAATCTTTTCTAAACCAGCCCGGGGCTCAAACTCAGGACCACCATCCGGAACGGCACCCATTTCCAAAATCCAAAAACGGTTCGAAAAAGAGCGGGTCCTCCGAAAAACCCGAGGCGACTCCGAAGCCCGTGGTTGCGGAACAAAAGATGGAGGGCATGGGAATGACTCCTGCCAAAAAGAATGAGGCCATCAAAAACCCGGGTGTCAAAATCGAGCGCAAGCCTCTGACGCCGCTCGAACTGCTGGCTCAGGCACTCCTCTGTTCCAACGAATTTGTCTATGTCCCTTAAAAAATCGGATCCACAGAAACATTGTGCGCAAACCGGCTGCCAGCAGCCGCGACGCGGAGGGAGTTTCTGCAAAGAACGGGAATGCAAATTGGGTCCCTCGCCTTGGGGGCACTGCTTTCGGGGGAATCCCAATCCGAAGCAGCGGCTAATGAGCAGGGGCACCCGGCCAAACAACCGCATTTTCCAAGCAAGGCGAAGCACGTCATCCACATCTTTGCGGGCGGCGGGCCCTCCCATCTGGACACCTTCGACTGGAAACCCGGGATGCGCAAAGATAGCGGAAAGAGTGTGGCAGGACTGGGAGGCGTGCTCTGGCCGACGCCGTTTGAGTTCCAGCAGTCGGGAAAGTCCGGACTGGCCATCAGCGAAATCTTTCCCCATCTCCAGCAGGAAGCCGATGAGTTGTGCATTGTCAGGTCGCTCCACAGCGAGGTGCCTGCACACGGTCCCGGGGCCCAGTTCATGCACACGGGTTCCGCAGTCCTGACGCGGCCCAGCCTTGGCTCCTGGCTTCTGTACGGACTGGGCACCGAAAATGAGAACCTGCCCGGGTTTGTCTGTCTTGGGGGCGAGGTCAGCTGGAGGCAGGCTGCCTTCCTTCCCAGCGCCTGTCAGGGAACCCGCACCAACTTTAAGAGCGGCGTTCCTCTGGACCGGATCATCCCCAATCTGCGAAGCGAGTTTTCCACTCTGGAAGAACAGCGCCGGCAGTTGGATTACATGCGGAAGATCAACGAACAGCACATGCTAAGCGTCCAGAGGGACGAACAGCTCGAGGCCCGGATCGAATCGTTTGAACTGGCTTTCCGGATGCAGGCTGCGGCGACGGAGGCCTTTGACATCAGCAAGGAGCCTGAGTCTGTCCGGGCAGCGTATGGAAAGACCCGGCTCTCCGACAAACTGCTGTGCGCCAGACGACTGGTCGAGCGCGGGGTGCGTTTTGTCCAGGTCGATGCCTCTGGATGGGATAACCATTTCTCGCTCGAGAGTGCCATCCGGGTGAATGCCAGGGACGTGGACCAGCCTGCTGCTGCCCTGATTGCCGATCTTCGCAGCCGCGGTCTCCTCGAACAAACGCTGGTTCTTTGGGGAGGCGAGTTCGGCCGCCCCCCGAACACCTCGGGCCGGATCGATGAAAAAAGCGGCCGGGATCACTGGAGCAAGGTCTACTGCTGCTGGCTCGCTGGCGGCGGAGTCCGCGCCGGCACCGCGTTTGGCGAGTCCGACGAAATCGGTGCTGAGCCTGGGCGGGACCCGGTGCACCTGCACGATCTGCACGCGACTCTGCTGCATCTAATGGGGTTTGACCATACCCGGCTTACCTACCGGTACAACGGCCGGGATTTCCGGCTCACCGACAATTTTGGGAAGGTGATGCACGGAATGCTGGGATGATTTCTGGGCGTGCCAACGGGAAGTCCGGAAATGACTGCGGAACAGTAACAGGAAAACATCCGCCGAGTCTTGCAAGTCGAGGTGGATTTTTACGCTGCCCTGGTCCGGGAGTATTCGCTTCCCCTTCACGGATGTCTGGGAGCTAGACTCCATCACAGGGAGGAGATCGAAGACCTCGCGCAGGAGGTTTTTCTCGCAGCCTACCAAGCGCTTAAAACCGGCCCGGGGAAACCTGCCTCGCTTGGCGGTTGGGCATCGCTCAGAGCTTCGGGAGCAAAAGATGGAGAGCCTCTTGGAAGAGTTGGGTGTCAGCAGGGGGCGCGATTTACGCGCTTCACTGGCGCACCGTCCCTCAGCTGCGGCAGTGCATGGGGAGACAGACATGAGCCTCAATGCCTCTGAACTGTTCCGGCCAGAGTTCAAAAGGGAGCAGCTGGCTTTTGAGTCCTGGCTGCCCGGGAACGCTGAGGCCGGAATTTTCCTGCTTTTTCAGACGCCCGATCGGAGGCGGTTCTTCGATTCAGGGGTATGGACACGTACACACATTCAAGTTCGTGGGAAGACGCCGTGACGCGCCGGGAGGGGGCAGCGTCCCCAGACTCGGCACCAAATCCGCAGGACAGCCCGGAACCGTTCACCCCCAGCATCCCCAGCTCCCCCAGCTCCGCCGGGGCTCCCGGAGCTCCCGCTGGCATCGTCCGGGCGCGGGACGGCCTTTCGAACCGGGGTCTGCTTCTGGCCGCCGGAACCGTTTGTGCCGGGTGCGCACTCGCGGCATTGGCGGCATTGGCGGCAGCAGCCGTCTGGGGGCTTGGTGCGCGCCGGCGCGGCCATGGGGCCCAGCAGCCTGCCCAGAAATCTGCCCAGCGGCCCTCTCCCCCTCCTGCCGGTTCCGAGCCAGAGGCGGGCCCGGAATCCGAAGGGGGTTCCCGCGTGACGGGGGTGGAGGGCTGGAAAACGGAGCTGTGGCGGCCCTTGCGCAGCGGCAGGGCGGGGTTCATGGGGCGGCTGCGGTCCGTGCCGGCAGGGCGCACTTTCTGAGCCGGGGGGCGCTCAGGGTTTGGGTGCCTTGCCCTGGGCGCTGACAACGCGGGGTTTTTCGATCTTGCGCGCCGTGGCCGGGAGCGGCGTGAACGCGGCCGGCTCCTCCCGGGGGAGGGCCCTGAGCCGGATGTCGCGGATCTCGGCGGTGTTTGGGTTCCCGGCATGGAGTTGGATGGCCACGAGGCCCTCAAGGGCGCGGTTCTTTGCGTCGTGATCGATCAGGACGGCGGCGAGCCGGCCGTTGACGCGGTGTTCGAGCCGGTTGCCCCGGGCGAGGATGTGGAACTCGTTCCACTGGGCGATGTCGATCTCCACGGGGGGGTGTTCCGCAACCAGCCAGCGCTGGCCGTCCGGGTCGAGGACAACCTCGGTGCCGTTGTACCCGAAGATGCCGCGGCCGCGTTCCTCATAGGTCATGGCCGTGTGGACGGAGGTGGGGTGGACGTCACACTGGTAGCCGGCGATCGTCCATGGGCTGATTTCGGGGAGCCGGCGGCTCCGGTACTGGATGCCGGAGTTGTTGTCGCCGCTGACCCGGATCACGGCCTTGAGTTCGAAGTCCTGGACGGACCCGTTCCAGATCAGGAAAGAGTTGGACTTGGGCTTCCCGGGTTCGCTGGTGCCGGTGATCACGCCGTTTTCCACCCGCCAGAGTGCGGGGTCGTAGTCCCAGCCGGACAGGTCTTTTCCGTTGAACAAGGGCTGGAAACCGTCCTCGGCGATGGCGGCAAATACGGGGAAAAGGAAAGCCAGGAGCAGGGAGGGGATTTTCATGCGGTGGATTCGGCAGGACTTGAAACACGGCCCGGGTTCATCCCAGGAGCCTTTCCGGAGCATCGTGGAAATGGTCCCGGGATGGAAACCCCTTTTCCGAAACCCCTTTTCCGAAACCCCTTTTCCGAAACCCCTTTTCCGAAACCCCTTTTCCGAAACCCCTTTTCCGCGGTGCCCTTTGAATCGGCAAAACGTCGAGGGCGGGAGGAAGGATGTGGCACGGCCGCCTGCACCCCCTCAGTCTGCGGGGAAAAGTGACCGGACGGGCTGGGTTTTCTGCCGGGGCGGAGGATCCGTGGAGGGAATAGCTTTTGAATGAACAAACTGCCTAGGGTTATTCGTGAGCCTTACCGCGTTGAAAAACCAATCATTGAGGATGCGAGCAATCAGCAAGACGAAGTTTTGGTGGCTATGGATGCTGGTCACCCTGCTCCTGCATGGCGTCCCACTCCGCGCCCAGGTTTTCCCACGAAACAGCGGCCCGGTTGCCGTGGAGTGGAAACAGGTGGTTCGGTTGACCGTGTCTGGTGCGGATTCGGGGGGGAGCGTTTTGACCCGGGAGGCGGCCACCTCCAACCCGGCCGCATGGAACGGCGTCGCAGTCAGCCGGGGGGGTCTCCCCGGGGACTGCCGGGTTTTGTTCCGGTTCGCCACGCCCGACCGCCGGACCGCCCTCGGTGTTTCCACTGCGGAACGGGACCTCGGGGCCGTCCGGATGCCGTACTCCATCCGGAGCGTGCCCGGGCGTCCCGCCCGGATTCAGGTTTGGGAGGGCACCGTCCAGCGGCCGCTCCTGGCGGGAGTCAGCCCGGACCTGTTGCCCGGACAAATCTACGAGATCCGTCGGGAATCGGCTGTGGTCAGGTACTACCGGGACAACCAGCTGATCTGCGTCTCTCCCGTACCCAGCCAGGAGGTATGGATGGTGGATGCCGCGATTGTGGACAAGGGCGGCGTTCTTAGCGATGTCCGGTATCTGGGTTTCACGGAGCCCCTGGACGTGGAATGGGCCACGCCCGTCGGGGTTGCCGCCGGGTATGGAACGGGCGGGGCGGGTTCCAGCCTGAAGCGGATCGCCGCCCGGCCGGCGACCGGGCCGGGAGCCGGGGCGGTGGGGAGCCGCGCCCTGCATGGCAACGGCGGGTTCCGGTTCCGGTTTGAAAAACGGAGTGTGGATGCCGTTGCCGGTCTCTTTGTTTCCGGAAAGGCGTTTGCCGAAGCAGGTTTCCAAAAGACGGATCTGGCCTACGCTCTGCAGACGGTGCCGGGCGGTTTTTATGAGGTGACAGAGGCGGGGGCCTTGCGCTGGCGGTCGAGCCAGGCGTGGACGCCTGGTGACCTGTTCGAAATTCAGAGGACGGAGGGGAGGGTGGTTTACCGGAAGAACGGGGAGGTGTTTTACGAGTCGACGGAGCCGGGGCACGGTCCGTTGGGCATTGGCGTGGTCCTGGGTGCCACGGGATCCGGGGTGCTGGGGTGTCAGGTGACCGGGGTGTCCCGGCTCGAACCTGTGGGATGGACTGCCGAGGGCGGGATTGCCGTGCGGCATTCCCCGTTCGGAACCGGCTTGGAAAGTACCGTGGTCAACCCGGGCGACACTGCCGGAGGCGTGGCCCGCAGCGACAAGGCGCTTTCCGCGCAGGGCCGGGTTCAGTTCCGGTTTCGGCGCACCGACCGGAACAGTGTCCTGGAACTCGGGGTCCGGGGTTCGGAGACGGCTCGACACGCCATCCGGGCCCGGGAGGACGGTCAGTGGGAGATCGAGGAATCCGGGGTTTCGGCCGGGGTCCAAGGCGCCTATGCGGTGGAGGATGTTTTCTCAATCCGCCGGGTGGTGGGCCGGGTGGAATACCTGCGGAACGGGGGCGTGGTTCGTTCTGTTGCGGATAGCGGCGGCCCGCTGGAGATCCGGGCCGGGTTAGTCGGAGAGGGCGCCGGGCTCGAGGATTGCTTGGCTGCAGGTCTGCCGGAGAACCTGCTCTGGAGGGGCGTTGCCGGAGCAACTCCCGGCGTTGGCCTCGGCGCGGGCGGTGTCCCGGGAATCGGCGGAACGCTAGTGCGCGGAGGAGCCGCCCCCGCATGGAACGCGGGCGCGACCGGTAGCCGGATGCTCGCCGGGGACGGCGAGGTGCGGTTCCGTTTTTTGGGGACTGGACGGCGCGCCGTTCTGGGGGTTTCCGAATCGGATGCCAGCCGGGGGCCAGGCGATTTGAAGTGCGCGCTGTATGGAAACGGGGGCCGGCTCATGGTGCTCGCAGGTGGAATCGCGCAGACCAACCCCGCAGTGGGCACACCGGATGCCGGCTCGACGCGGTTCGGGATGTACTCTGTGGCGGATGTTTTCTCGATCCGGCGGCACGGGGCGGCGATCAGTTTTCTGCGGAACGGCGTTGCTTTCTTTTCACTGCCCAACGCGGCCCGGGGTCCGCTCTGGGTGGACAGCGCTCTGTACGACCGGGGAGCGGGATTTGGCGACTGCCAGATCCTCTTCCGCGACAGCGATTCCGACGGGCTGGAGGACGAGTGGGAGGCGGAAAATTTCGGGCACCTCGACCGGGGGGCTGCGATGGATCTGGACGGGGACGGCGCGTCTGAACTCGAAGAGTTTCTCACCGGTGAAGATCCCGCCGAACCGCCTGTGGACGAGGATGGAGACGGTCTCTCGGACGTTTGGGAACAGTACGAATTCGGAGGCATGCAGGCTGTTGCCGAGGACGACCCGGACGGAGATGGTGCCTCCAACGCGTACGAGTACCTGCACGGGACGGATCCCATGGACCGCTACGATGGCCAGTTGCCGGCTCTGGAGATCGCCGGGGGCGACCGGCAGGAGGGCGAGCCCGGGGCTTTTCTGGAGGAACCCCTCGAAATTCTGCTCCGGACTCCCGAGGGGGTCCCCATTCCCAACGGGCCTGTCCAGTTTTCGGTGCTGGGCGGCGGCGGAACTTTGTTCCTTGAGTCTGGGACGCCCCCGGCCGAACCGGCTGCGTTTCTGGAGATGCGGACCGGCTCGGATGGGAGGGCCCGGATCCGGTATCGGATGCCGTCTTCTGGGCATGGGTCAGGCCAGGAGGTAAACCGGATCCGGGTGGGGGTCCGAAGCCGACGTGGTGGGTTCGCCTACCGCGAATTCGCGGCGTACCCTGGGGAAGCTCTGGAATTTCAGGGGTTAAACGTCTGGCTGAAGGCGGATGCCGGTGTGGAGTTGAGTGGCGGCCGGGTCCGTCTCTGGCAGGACCAGTCTGGAAACGGGAACGATGCGCGGCCGTTTGCGCGTGCCGCTGCCGGCACTCTGCCCGCAAAGGGAACGCTCGGGGCGGTCCGTGTCCTGAGTTTTGACGGCGTGGACGACCGGCTGACGCTGCCGGGCGAGGCCGGTCAGGACACATTCACCGTCGTGGCCGCAGCGGCTGCGTCCGCCACCACCGTATCTCGAGAGCAGGGGACCGGATATGCGATGCGCGGATCCGGGGCCAGCGGCCAGAGCTACTTATTGGGAGGGGCGGTTCCAGGCGGCGCCAGTCCCTGGCCGAAACCGCCGACCCAGCCGGGCCGGAAACGGTATTCGCTCTGGGAAAACCGGGCACGCGCGGTGGGCGAGGGAGGGGTGGAAGTCTACATCCCGCTCTCCGGGTTCGAAACGCTCATGCCAGTGGACGAGCGGTACCGTCCCGTGGACCGCCGGTACGACGTGACTGCCGGTCGGTACTTCGACCGCGCCAGAAACGCCTATGTCCAAAACCCGAATGGTGGCCGAAACCAGACCCAGATTCATGAGCTCTGGATCAGCCAAAACCCCGCGTACCGCGATTGGAACCTTTCCGTGCGTCTCCTCGGGGCGCAGAGTTTCCGGGGCCAATGGGTGGATGCGCGGGAGAATTTTTACGAGGTCACCCCGACCACGTGGAAACTCCTTACGGACACCACGGAACCAGATAAAACGGTGCTCGATGAAGTCAGCGCGGGGATTTCCATCGGCCAGAGCGGGATCGCCGCGTTTGATTTGCGCAGCGATTACGCGCCAGCGGCTGCCGTTTCAACGCGCAGCCCGGACACCGGGCTGCGGGTAATCACAGTCCGCTACCTGGGGAGGCGGCCGAGCCTCTTCGACAACGGGGTGCCGTCCACCGCCGCGCCCACACAGGTGTCTCTGGCAAACACCGTGCGCGGCCCGCAGTATATCGGATCGGCCGGGCTTCGTGGCAATTTTTTCAAGGGCAGTTTGGCTGAGCTTCTGGTTTTCGACCGGGCACTGTCGGAGTCCGAGCGGCGGGCAGTGGAGAATTATTTGGCCGAACGGCATGGACTCGGTGCTCTGGACCGGGACAAAGACGGACTCCCAGATTTCTTCGAACTGCGCTGGTTCGGGAATCAAGACTCCACGGGCGCCATGGATTCGGATGGCGACGGTGTTTCCAATGCCGACGAATACCGGCTGGGGTTGAATCCCGCAGCACTGGACTCGGATCAGGATGGGCTCCCGGATGGCGTGGAACGGACCCAGACGGGAACTGACCCAGCCAACTGGGACACCGATGGAGACGGATATCCCGACGGTTACGAGGTGGCGCACGGCGCAAACCCAAAAAATTCCGACAACGGTTTTGCCGACGCGAACGGGGACGGCGTTCCAGATGGATGGAAGTTCTGGCTGCTCTATCGGCCGGGAGTCGCCGACTCAGACGGGGACGGTGTCACAGACCTCGAGGAAATCCGGCAGGGCCGAAACCCGTTTGTCATCACCGCTCACTGAACCCTACTCGGCCCTACTCGGACTTGGCAGCCGCAGGCTGTGCAGATTTGCGTGGCAGCGGGCCAAATTCTTTTTCCAGTAGAGAATGAAGCTCGCCAAGGACCGCGGTGTTTTTCGGCGCGTCTGCCACGCTAAAAAACTCCTGTGGATCCGACTCGTGATCGTAGAGCTCGCGGGAACCATCTGTCCGTTCTACAAGGCGCCAGCGCGAGGTCCGCACCGTACGTCCGTTCCCGGACCAGCAGAAGGCGGCTTCTTTTCCGGGAGCCGACGGATCCAGCACCATGGGCACAAAGCTCCGGCCGTCGAGCGTGTCCGGAGCCGGAATCTGAGCGAACCCACAGAAACTCGGGAAAAGATCGAGCAATTCAACGAAGCCTTTGGCGCGCTGGCCTGTCGGCGCACCGGGCTTGCGCACGATCAGCGGAACCCTCAGGACTTGTTCGTCCAAGCTGTGTTTGCACCACTGGCCGCGCCAACCAAGGTGGTACCCATGATCGCTGGTAAACACCACGACGGTGTTTTTCCCCAGACCCATTTGATCCAGAGCATCCAGAAGTCGGCCCACCTGCTGGTCGAGGAAAGTCACGGCCGCGTAGTAGCCCTTCTGCGCCGTGCGCTGCAGGGGGGCGGACAGTTCAAGCCCAGGCTCGTGCATCAGCGACCCCGGTGGCAGCGGCGTTACGGTTGCAGGAGTTTTCTCGAGCGCGAACTCCGTTTTATGGTGTTTGTCCGTGCATTCCCGGGTGCTGTCCCAAGGCACGTGCGGGCTGTGAAAGCCGACCGCCAGGAAAAACGGTTTCGACGGGTCCCGCTCTGTTTTCAGGAATTGAAGCGCCCGTTCAGCCCGCATCCCGTCGGTAGTCGCCTCAGCCGTGTCTTGCACCCCGATGAACGAGATGTTTTTGCGCTGCAATCCGAGGTCCTCGTGAATCGGCGTCAGTTGCTTGGGTTTGACCGGAAGCTTGATGTCCTCCCGTTTCACCCGGACGTCCCAACCCTTCGGATCGACGTACGCGTCTTTGGGATCGTCATGGTCCAGTTTCCCAATCGAACACGTCTGGTATCCGTGGGTTCGCATCCATCGCCCCAGAGTCATGGTCTCCGGGTGTTTGATGAAATGGTTCGGCTTCGCGTGTTTGTTGTTCAAGCCCAACATGAACGAGGTCCGGCTCGGGGTGCAGACCACGCCCTGGCAGTACGCGCGCTCGAACAGCAGCCCCTCCCGGGCCAGTCGGTCCAAGTTCGGTGAAACCGCCGCCGGATCCCCATAACACCCCAGCCGGGTCGCAAGATCGTCGGCCACAATAAACAGAAAGTTGGGCCGATCCTTGGCAGCGGGTTCTTGCGCGAGAGGTGGTGTTTGCGCAGCAGCCGGGAGGGTCGCAAGCACAAGAAAGGCGAAAAAACGGGGGGGGAGTGAGGGCATGGGAATCAAGGTTCTCTACTCTTACTTCCTTACCTCAGCCTACCTGCCGAAAAAAGTGGCGAGCCCCCTTTTTTTGTCAGCCGGGCCCGCCTTTGGTTCCCAGAATCGCTCACGGCCAGGCCGGGACGTGCTTTGCCGTAGAGGATTTTGGATGATAGAGTCCATCGGTGATGAGGGCGCTTCTTTTTCTCCTCTGTGTTTGTTCGTTGCGGGCCGCAGAATTTCACGGATGGACCGTTGCGAGTCCGAGGGACGAAATTCGGCCCCAGTTCAGCGCCGGTCCAGCGGGGACGCTGCTCATCACGCAGGACGGACGTGAGGGGTTGGATGGCTGGTTTGAGAAGAGCTTTGAGGTCGAAGGCGGATCCTGGCGGAGTTTCGAGGTTCAGCGGAGGGTCCGTGGCGTGGCGAACCCTCGGCAGAGTTGTTTGGTGCGGATTCTGTGGCGCGACCGGGAGGGCAAAATGGTGCGTGTGGATGAGCGGCCTGCCAACTCTGACCCGAGCCTGCCCATCCCCAGCGCCGAGCCGGACTACCCTTCAGATGGTGACACGGATTCCCAAGGCTGGACGCGTGTTCGGGGCATCTACAGGGTGCCCTCCAAAGCCGTACGCGCGGTGGTTGAGCTGCATCTGCAGTGGGCACCAAACGGGCGCGTGGAGTGGCGGACACCGGATTTTGTTCCGGCAGTGGAGCCGTCGGCGCGGAAGGTGCGCCTCGCAACGGTCCACTACAAGCCGAAGGGGAGGTCGCCGCGCCAGAACTGCGAGGAGTACGCTCCGCTGATTGCGGCGGCGGCCCAAAAGCAGGCGGACCTGGTAGTGCTGGGCGAGACGGTGCCCACGGTGGCGCTCGTGAAGGATCCCGTTTTGACTGCCGAAAATATCCCCGGGCCCACCACCGAGTATTTCGGGCAGTTGGCACGGGAGCACCGGCTGCACATTGTCCTCAGCCTCTACGAACGCGCCAGCCACTTGGTCTACAACACGGCCGTGCTCCTGGGGCCGGACGGCGCGTTGCTTGGAAAGTACCGCAAGGTTTCACTGCCACCCGGCGAGGTGGAGAAGGGGGTTGCTCCCGGAAGGGACTATCCGGTTTTTGATACGGCCATCGGCAGGATCGGGATGATGGTTTGTTACGACGGTTTTTTCCCTGAAGTCGCCCGTGAACTGGCCAAAAACGGGGCCGAAATCGTGGCTTGGCCGGTCTGGGGATGTAATCCCAAGCTGGCAGCGGCCCGCGCCTGCGAAAACCATGTGTACCTCGTCAGCAGCACCTTCATGGAGCATCACGCCGGCTGGATGATTTCCGCCGTCTACGATCACAACGGGGACACTCTGGCCACCGCTGCCGAATGGGGCACTGTGGCTGTCGCCGAGGTCACCCTCAACCGGGCGTATGTCGGGCCCTACAACCTCGGAGACTTCCGGAGCATGCTCCCCCGGCACCGCCCGCCAGTCCCGGGTGAGCCGGCGGACTGAACTGGAGGCGGGTCGATGGGAAGCCTCAGCTGAGGGGAAATCAGAGAAAGAAGGTGTAACCCGCGGGGCCTCCCCGCCGAAGGAATCATTGGCGGCTGGTTGTCCCCTAGCCAACTGGGTGCTCCCCGCCTGAACCTGATGAATACAAACACCCTTCTTGAATGGCAGCGCTGGGCCGTCCGCATTGTTTTCCGGTCGGCCACTGTTGTGGTGCTTCTCTGGGCGATTCTGAGCTCTAATGGGGGTGCCGGCACCGCTTATGGCGCTGGAGAAAAGCCCGAGGGTCGCTCGGCGGAAAAGCCGGCCGTCCAGGCGGTTGGCGTGGAGAAGGCCAGCCCATCCGGGGTTGCGCGCCTGCTGGAGGCGTTGCGGAACCGGTTGCTGCCGGGGGGCGATGGCAAAAAGGGTGCCGTTGAGATGGAGCCCGGCATCTACCGGTCCGGCCCTGCTCGCGCCCTAGTGGTTGTGCCTGGACGCGATGCAGTGCCGTTGTTGAGCGGACCGGAACCGCGGGGCAACGCAGAACTCCGCGTGGTCCAGCCTCCGCTGAAACTGGAACGCTGGCCGGTTCCGTCTGGAAAAACCGCTCCCTGACCGCTGGACCTGCCCTTGGCGGGGCGTTCAGCGGTGTTCGTTCAGAAACTGGTGGAGCCGGGCCGCCAGTGCCGCGCCGATCTTTGGGACACCGGCGATCTCATGAACGTCGGCGCGGCGCAGGCGTGCGACACTTCCAAAGTGCTGGAGCAGGAGTTGTTTGCGGGACGGAGAAATGCCGGGGCAGTCGTCTAAGATGCTCTCCGAGATCCTCCGTTTCATCAGGAGCTGGTGGTACCCATTCGCAAACCGGTGTGCCTCGTCCCGGATCCGCTGCAGGAGCCGGAGCGCGCCGGACTCGTGGGAAAGCTGGATCGGGACGGGACTGCCCGGGCGATGGATTTCCTCGAATTCCTTGGCGAGCCCGATGATCGGGAGGTCCCACAGGCCGAGCTGTTGCAGCTCATGGCACGCCGCTCCCAACTGGCCGCGCCCGCCGTCTACAATGATCAGGTCCGGCAGCGATTCCGGCCGCTTTTTTGAAAGGATCTCCACCGGGTTTTCTTGGGAAAATGACGCGTCAATCCCGGGCCCGTCTTCGCGGACAGACGGTGCGCTCTCCGTGAGCAGGCGCCGGTACCTGCGGCGGACCACTTCCGCCATGCTGGCAAAATCGTTCTGGCCCTTGACCGTGGTGATCCGGTACCGCCGGTAGAGGGAGGTGGACGGCTTTCCATCCAGAAAACACACCATGCTCGCCACAATGTGCGTGCTTGAAATGTTGGAGATGTCGAAACACTCCATCCGCCGGACCGGCCGGGGAAGCCGGAGCGCCTCGGCCAGTTCAGCAATGTCCGCCGCGGGATCGATTCCTGCCCCGATCCGGTGCCCGTACGCGCGCGTGTACCGGTGAATCGGTTTGGTTGTCTGCTTCAGGTTCTCAAGCATGTTCCGCAGCTCGGCGGCCTTCTCAAAATCCAGGGCCGCTGCCGCCGCCCGCATCTCCGCCTCCAGTTCCGCCAAAATCTCAGGGGAACTGCCCTCCAACAGACTGCATGCCTGCTGAATCCGTTCCCGGTACTGCTCCGTGGAAAGATCGCTCAGTTTCCGTGGCACCTGATAGGTCGACGATTTCAGTTCGCGGGCCGTTGGCGCACCTTTGCCAAACGTCAGGACCCCGAATTTTTTGCGCAGGAACGCCAGCGTCTGTCGGAGCGCCCCAGCGTTCGGGAACGGGCCGAAGTACCGGGCGCCGTCCTCGGTCTTGAGCCGGGTCAATCTGAACCTGGGCCAGTCTTCGCGGGGGTCGACCTTGACCAGCAGAAAGCGTTTGTCGTCCCGGAAACTGATGTTGTACCGGGGGCGGAATTCTTTGATGAGCCGGCCCTCCAGAAGGAGCGCCTCGGGTTCGCTCTGGACTGTGTGCCATTCGAAGTCCCAGATGCTCTCAAGCAGCGCACGGGTTTTGAGGTCGGCGGTCATCCGGCGGGACGGCATGAAATACTGGCCCACCCGGCGCCGCAGGTCCCGTGCTTTGCCCACGTAAATCACCCGGTTGAGCCGGTCCCGCATCAGGTAGACGCCCGGTTTGTGCGGGACTTCGCCCAGTTTGCTTCGGAAATTGGCTTTTTCGCGGTCGGATGTCATGAAAGGCGCTGCCCGGTGAATTCTCACAGTAGCCTCGGGCCGATCCCGGGTCCAGCGGACCGTCACCGGCCCGGTGGAAGGGGGGTTGCATCTCCCACCGGCCCGGCTAGTATGAAGGGCTTGATTTCATGAAAGCCACCGCCATTTTTCTTGCCCTCTGCCTGTGTACGGCACCGCTTCTCGGCCAGGAACCGGCGGCCGGAACCGAATCCAAACCGCGCCCCAGCTCCGCCCAGTCGGCGGGCGCTGCCAGACCTGCGGGCTCCGCTCCTCTCACCGCTCCCCAGGGTGCACTTACAGCTCCCGGGGGCGCCCAGCGGCGGGAACCCGGGTCGGTGTCCGCACGCGCCGCGACTTCGAAACGGCTGGATCCGGTGAAGCTCTGGAACCTCGTGGAGTCCGGCGGCTGGGCCATGATCCCCCTCGGATTTTTGTCCGTCCTCACCGGGATGCTGGTGCTCGTGTATTTGTTCACGCTCCGGCGCGGCAGCATTGTCAGCGCGCACTACATGAACACCGCGGACGTCCTCCTGAAGAAGCGGGATTATCTCGGGCTGCTGGCCATCTCCAACCGGCACAGCGAAGCCGTGGCGCGCGTCGTCCGGCGGACCTTGGATTTTCTGACAAAAAACCCGAATGCAACCTACGAGGTTGTTCGGGAGATTGCGGAGACGGAGGGGCAGGGGCAGGCGGCCGTGCTGCAGCACCGGACAGTTTATTTGGCGGACATCGGGACCTTGGCTCCCATGGTGGGTCTGTTGGGAACCGTGGTGGGGATCATCCAGTCGTTTGGCGTTCTGGGCAGCAACCAAGCTGGGACGGCCTCCCGGGACCTGCTTCTGGCCAGCGGGGTTTCTGAGGCCCTCGTGGCCACCGCCACAGGCTTGATCATTGGCATCGTCGCCATGGGTTTTCACTCCCTCTTCCGCAACCGGGTTCAGCGGCTGATCTCAGACCTGGAGATCGCCACCGCCCACATCCTCGCCTTGGTCGCCATCAACTACCAGAAGAAGCGCGACGGACAAAAAGGGGACGAGTAACCACCGTCAGTCCCACGTATTCCCGATGAAATTCCGAAGACGCGAAGCACCGCAGACCATGGGGTTCCAGATCGCCCCGATGGTCGATATCCTGCTCGTGCTCATGTGTTTCTTCATCGTCACATGGAACTTCGCGAAGAAGGAGATGGAGATCGACGTCAAGGTTCCCGCGGCGCAGAGCGGCAAAGAAAACGCCGCCGCCATGAACCAGACCGTCCTCAACGTCCGCGCGGATGGGACCGTCATCTGGAACCGGAAACCCGTTCCTGCCAACGAACTGCTGGGCCGGTTGAAAGAACTCGCAGAACTCTATCCGGATTACGCCATCATCCTTCGCGGTGACCAGAAGGCCAGCTACGAGTCAATTGTCGCCGTCCTCGATATCTGCAGGGACGCAAAAATCTGGAACGTGGCGTTTGCCACATCGAAGGGGGAATGAAACGCCGCATCAGGCATGCTTTCCGCGCTGTCCCCGTTCTGCTCGCGGGCGCAACCGCTTTTGCCCAATCCCCGCCTCCGCTGACCCCGTTCAACCCGGAGGTGCCGGTGCGCAAGGCATTGCCTGTCCGCCCCGGCGAACCCAAGACCGACCCCAAACCGGGGCCAGATAAAAAGCCCGAGCCGGAAAAAAAGCCCGAGCCGAAACCGGAGGCGGAGAAAAAAACTGGCGAGGAGCTGCCGAAGAAAGCGGACCCAAAACCTGATCCCGCAAAACCTGATCCCGCGAAGCCTGATCCCGCGAAACCCGACGGGAAGAGTGAAGGAGACGCCGGGGTGCCCGTGGTATCGGCGCTGCCGGTGATGCCCAAGTTGCCGGACCCGGCCGGCACAATCCGGCTTTCGCCGCAGGGAACCATGCGTCCCGACCAGATCCAACTGGGACTGGCTGACGGGTATTATCTGAAAAAGGCGTACGCGGCGGCTGCGGCGGAGTACGAGAAGTATTTGAACATGAACCCGCCGGCGGCCGAGGTCCCGGGTGCGTTGTACCGGCTGGGGGAATCCTACCGGGAGACGGGGGTGTTGAACGGGGCAAAGGCCAATTATGAGAAGCTGCAGCGGCATCCGGACGTCGGCGATCTGGCGGCTCCGGCCGCCTACCGTCTCGGCGACCTTTTGTACCGGGAGGAATCCTACGCGGAAGCGTTGCCCCATTATCTCAAGGCGGCCGCGTTGTTTCAGGATCCCAAGCTGGTGAATTTTGCGCGGTATTTTGCGGCCGAATGCATGCGGATCACAGGCCGGAAACGGGAGGCGGCAGAGGAGTACGCAAAGCTGGTCCAAAGCCCAGAGGTCATTCCTTTTGTTGAACAGTGTCGGATGGATCTGGCGGTGTTGTGGAAGGAACTGGGCCGGGGCCAGGACGCCCTGAAACTCGTGGACGGTCTTTCCAAGGACGCCAAGGACCCTGCAATCCTAGCCTGGGCCACCGTGAATCTCGGCCTCTGGGAGCTTGAAGCCAAACGCTGGAAAGAGGCGGAGACCGCCCTGAAAAGCGCGCTGGGGATGCCCGGTTTGGGCGAACTCAGGGGCCAGGCGCGGCTGGGGCTCCTGACCGTCTGGTACGAGCAGGGGAAGTATGCCGAGGTGGCGGAAGGCGTCCGAGACCTCCCCGAGCAGGGCCGGATCCGGGAGCAGATCCTCCAACTTGGTGCGCTCGCATTGAAACAACTGGGCCGGCGCGAGGAGTCTGTTGCCCTTTTTGAACAACTGGCCCGCGAATTCCCGGATTCCGCCAGCGCACGCGAAGCCGCCTACCAGCGTCTGGTGCTCCTGTTCACCAGCGGTGCGCCGGATCTGGTCAAACAGCTGGACGATTTTCTCGAGCAGCAGCCCAACAGCCCTAAGCGAGGCGAGGTCCAGCTCATGAAGGCGGAGTTGCTGTTCAAAAACGCCGATTATGCAGGGGCCGCCCCCCTGTACGCTGCGGTTGACTCCGTGCCCCACCTTGGCACCGGAATGAAGGCGGAAGCCCTTGGCAAGCTGGCCTATTGCCTCCTCGAGACCCGCCAGTACCCGGCGGCGGTGACGGCCTACACCAAGCTCATTGGCGGGCATCCGCAGTCCGGTCTTGTGCCGAATGCATTGTGTCAGAGGGGGATGGCGAAACTTCGGTTGGGTCAGGCCGGGGAGGCCATGCGCGATTTCGAGGAGGTCAATTCTAGGTTCCCCAAGGCGCCGGAACGCGAACTCGCCCTCTACCAGAAAGGCCGGATCCAAGGCCAGTTGAACGACAACGCCGGCATGGCGAAAACCTTCAAGCTCCTCCTCAAGGATTTCCCCCAGAGCGCTGCAGCTGCCGAAGCCAACTATTGGATCGGTTGGGTGGCCTTTGAACGCAAAGAGTATCGTGCCGTTTACGAACCCCTCGCTGCCGCCCGCAAGCTCGACCGGGAACGCTACTTCGAACTGGGCAGCCTCAAAATCCTCTGGTCCCTGTTTTACCTCGAGGACAAACCCGCCCTCGGCCGCGAAATCGAGGCCTACCAAAACGGCGGCGCAAAACGCCCCGCCCCCTACGACATCGTCCACTGGTTGGGCCAGAAATATTTCGAATCCGGGTCCGAGTCCGGCCAGGCTTCAGACTACGAGCAGGCCGCACGCTTTCTTGGCATCCTTCTCGAACGGGGCGACGCAAGAAGCAACGATGTGTTGAACCTTGGCCGGAGCCAGCTCCGCGCCGGCCGTTTTGCCGAGGCGGTGGCCGTTTTCAAAAAGTTCGTTGCTGACGCCACCGAACCCAGCATCCGCGCACTGGGCCTGCTCCAGATGGGGGAGGCGTATCTGGGGCTGAAAGACCATGGCGCCGCCCAGAAGTCGGCCGAGGAAGCCCTTGGATTGCAGCCCGATGGCGAGTTGAACGCGAAGGCCAGGGTCCTTGTGGGAGACATCCAGCGGGCGCAGGGCGCCCTCGAGGAGGCCGCCAAAATTTATGAACTCGTCGGCGTCGTCATCGACGACGAGTCCATCACCCCGGGCGCCCTTGAGAAAGCCGTCCAAGTCTACAGGGAACTGGGGCGGGACGCCGATGCAAAGAAGGTCCTGAACCGGTTGCAGAGCCGGTATCCGGAGTACGCCCAGAAACGGAAGCTTCTCTGACCCGCGGCAGCCCCCGGTCCCCGGTGGAACCGCTGGAAGGGCTTGCTTGCCAAACCCCGCGGAGGAAAGAGTGGAGCCATGGCGAGGGAAACAGAAACGCTGTCCAGGCCGGACGCCCGGGACCCAGGTTTGCGGACCCCGGTAGCCCTGCTGGTTTACAACCGTCCGGAACTTACCCTCCGGGTCGTGGACAGGCTCCGGAAAGTCCGACCCCGCGAGCTCTGGGTGGCCGCTGATGCCCCAAAACATCGGGATCCCGTCGATGTCGCTGCATGCCGGGCAGTCCTCGAGGGAATTTCCGAGCACGTGGACTGGCCTTGCCGGATCCGGGTCCGCGTCGCGGAAACCCATCTCGGGCGCGGCCGCGCCGTTGCCGAAGGGCTGGACTGGGTCTTTTCCATGGTCGAGGAGGCGATCGTCCTCCAGGACGACTGTGTTCCCGCCGAAAGCTTTTTCCCGTTCTGTGAGGAACTCCTCGAACGGCATCGCGAGGATGAGCGGGTCATGATGATCTCGGGCTGCAATTTCCTCGCGGAAGAAACCGTTGGAGAAGCCAGCTACCATTTTTCAAGAAACTTCCATCTCTGGGCTTGGGCAGGCTGGAGCCGCGCATGGAAGCACTATGACCGGATGCTCAAGGACTGGCCGGTGTTCCGGGACGGCGGCGCGCTCCGCAGGCTTTTCCCAAACCCGGAACTCTCCCAGTTCTGGGAACGCAGAATGGAGCGTGTTTACAGGAAGCCGCGACGGGACTGGGAGTTGCAGTGGGTGTTTGCGTGCTGGAAATGGGGCGGGCTGGCCGTTGTGCCGGCAAAACACCTCGTCGCCAACCACGGCGCAGGCTTTCCCGGTGCACGGCTCCGGTCCGATCATCCGCACCATGGGGTGGCCACCGAGGAACTCACGTTCCCGCTCCGGCCTCCGGGTTCCGTGGCCCGTATGGAGGAGTGGGATACTCTTCTGGAAGAAGAAATGCTCGCCGAGGGGAGCCTCGCCTACCGGGTCCAACAGTTTTTCCGACGCCTCAAAGAATGGCGGAAGGCGCCCCGCAACAGCAGAAGCTACCAGATCGGACTCCGGCTGCGGTTGCTGGCCATGGGCAGCGCATGGCGCGACGCGCTCTGGCTGGTCAAACCCGATGTGCGCCACCTTCTCGGACGCCTCGGGCTCGATTTCAATTGGACCAGTGCCGCGCATACCGTGTTCTTCGAGTTCCAAGACAAGACACTCCGGGTCGAGTGCAGGGACGACTGGTGCGATGTCCAATCCATCGTCCGCGTGTTCGGCGAGGAAAACTACGCGTGGTTGTCTGAGTTGGAACCCCTCCACCGCGTGATGGATCTCGGCGCACAGATCGGCGCGTTCGCACTCTACCTCCGCTTCTGGCACCCAGACGCCGATGTCCTCTGCGTCGAACCCGACCCGCGAAACGCCAAAATGCTCCGGACCAATCTCCCCGAACAACGCGTCACGATTCTTGAAGCGGTTGTCACCGGCGACGGAACTCCAGACCGTGTCCCGCTCGAGTTTGCCGTCCGCCGCACCGATGAAACCGCAGGCACAGAAAAGGTCCGGCTCGATGTCGCCGGTCGCACTTTCTCCTCGATTCTTTCCTCCGTCTACGAGGCAGAGGTGGACCTTGTCCGGGTGGAGATTGCGGATGGCGCACCGAACATCCTGACCGCCACGCCCCCGCATCTGCTCTGCAGGGTCCGACATTTTTTGGTGGAATACCATTCCACCGAGGTCCGCGGCGAACTGCGCCGCCTGTTCCGGTGGGACTTTGAGGTCCGCCACGAGTTTCTCCTCGGTCGCAACCACGGTCTGGTTCACTTCGAACGCAGCGCCAGAACCCGCCGGGCTTGAAAGATGGAATCAGGTTCTTGGCGGCGCTGGCATCGGTGGTGGAAACGTGCAAGCGCCATGGCATTGATGTTGGGGCCTATATGCCTCATGTCCTCGCCACGCTTTTTCCGTGGGTCTGTAGACTATGCGCGATGAATGGCTTGGGTTGCCCAATCAGCAAATGATACCGAACCCGAAAAATTCATTCTTTCGCGGCTTGAAATAAAACGGCATGTCCATCAAGCCCTTCAATGCAGCACAGTGCGTGAGTCGCTTTTCGCGTCCAGATATAATGATCCAAACGGTGTGTTCAGTGAACGCATAAACGCCTTTTTGTGATGCAATCAAACCGCCCAAACACCTTTTGATATGAATATAAAACAAATTTGCATTTTACCGGTTCTTTCTCTCGCTGCGTGCGTCAGCACATCGCTCCCCAAAGGATATTCCGGACCCACTGCAAATCTTAAAGATTCTGCACAGACTCATTCCAACTCGAAGGCGGACCTGTTTTGCGTTACAAAAATAGACGATCGGAATATTGCGGACAGCCTGACTGCAACCCTTGTGGGGAAGCAGGGAATGGGCTTTATACTTATTCCCTCAATTCTGGAGCGTCCACTGCCGGCCCAGCCCATCACTCTGGAGCTGAAAGCTCGCACTGTGTACGCTGCGCCTATTCAGGAAATGTTCGGGAAAGTTTACACCGTTTCTGGAACAATTCCATTTCGGCCTAAACCCAATGGCGCTTACATCGTCAAAGGGAAATTAGGGCCTGAAGAGCAAAGTATTTGGATCGAAGATGCAGAAACTGGAAGCGTTGTATCTGAAAAGATCTCCAAATAGTGGTCTCTGCGAGTGTGTCAGTCTGCAGGGGGGCCAAAAAGCGGAGCGCGGTGGATGCAGAACGCTGACAGCGTGAGGAACTCGGCGCATATCGTCAAAAACGATAAGCCCGCGTGGGGTTCTGAACGTCCAAGATCCAGAAGGGACCTAAAGGCGTTCAACGGCCCAATCTGAGGCCCGCTTTGTTGGACCATTGCTCTCACGCGATCGCGTTTGAGGGCAGGTGCCACAGATCATCTTCAGAAACATGGAAGACGCAGTTGTGCATGAGCTTCGTGCCCGGGTGTCCATGCATGGGGTTTCGATGGAAGAAGAACACCGTCGGCTCTTGAGAAGCACCCTTCTGGGGGAACGGGGCAAACGGAAATCTTTCTCGAAAATGCTGGTTTCCATCCCAAAAGCCACGGCAGACGAACCCGAGGATTTGTTCGCCCGTCAGCGTGATTTCCCCAGAGCAATCGAAGGGTGCGGGGGTGTCTGGTCGATGCCAACGTGCTCTGAGAGCCTCGGAAACCGGATCCATCCGAAGGAGTGTTGGGGTGGGGCGCAGCCACGCCGCCGGAACTCCTCTTTTTTGAGCGTTCTCACATTGGCTGAGCTTAGCCGGGGGGGCGAGTTCTTGAGGCGGAAACCTCCCCGCGCAGCGATCTCATTGGATCCGTGGATTGCGGAGATGCGGCTCGACTCCGCCGAGTGCATTTTCCCCGTAAACCCCGAAATCAAGAAATGCCGGGTGCGATTGCCACTGCAGGAACCTTTGCCGGTCATGGACGAGCTTTTGGCGGCCCCAGCGATTGTGTACGATCGGACGGCCGTGACTCGCGGCAGGAGACTTTAAACGCTCTGGTGTCCGGATATTGAATCCATCCGATTTGTGGGACTCCGGTCACACACAACGCCCCTTGCGCCTCGGGGCACATCCCGGAAATGCCAAACGGGACTTCGGTTCCGAATGTCAAAGGTCCAGACCTGCCTGCATTCACGGCGAGGGCGGACCTCGATGGAGATCCGTGCAAGCACTCCACCTCGCCCCAGAAGCTGCTGTCCAACAAATGCTTGGAAAGGTGAAGGGCAGGGGTAGTCTGCGCGGGCAAAACTGGGCGGCATTCACCCCGCACCGGACACGCACAATAGCACCCACTTCCAACGCCCGAACCGAGAAAGCAATTTTCTAACAATAGCCCGACCTCCTCGAGCGCACCTTGATTGACACATTTTCCGCATGGACCCTGAAAACCCCGCAAAGACCGTTGGCTACCTCATTGGCGTAGGAATGTCTTTTGTCCCGATCCTGATCCCAGTGATTCTGAATCTCGTCGCGCTGAAGCGAGATTCGACGAACAAGAAGTGTGCGTTGGCAGTGATCATTCTCCTCACTGGTTGGATCATCAACGTGGCGGGCAGCATGATTCTGAAGAGTCAGGGGCAACATCCGGTGTCCATCATGCTCCTCGGGTTGGTTGCCCTGTTGTTCGGCATTGCGAGCTTCGTGATGGCCATCCTTGGCTTGGTCGAGCTTAGGTCGGACCGCAACCAACGTGGAAAGAAGCGGGCGATCAGTGTGCTCGTGATCGGCACGCTGTTCGGTGTGATCATGCTGGGCGCTGCGGGCAAGGGGTATCGCGACGCCGTAGAAAGGAAGAAGCCAAATGCCGTGGGAATGGCCGGTGAATCCGTGACCAATGAAGACTGGAACTTTCGCATCAAACCGCCGTCTGGTTGGGTGCCGGTGGACGGCGGAAAACTCAATCCTCATGCGCGGGCGGCGTTCATCCATTCCAACCCTGAAATTTTCTGCATGGTCCTCGTCGAGGACCATCCGGGAACGGATCTGCACCCTGATGCCTTGCTCGAAGTCACCAAGGCTCGACTCCGCAGCCAGGGGGAAGCTGAATTCGTCACTGAAGGCAGGAAGACAGTGAATGGCATGGAGGGCGCGTTCTTGGAATCGGACTTGCGCATCAGTGCAAAGCAATTGTTCTTCCAGCACTGGATATTCCAGAACCGTAGCCATATCTACCAGGTGGTCCTTTGGGGCGACGGCAAATCCCCGGAAAAAGTCCGTGAGGCCGGCGAGATCTTCCGGGCCGGTTTCTCCATCATCGACCCTAATCGCGCGGCGCTGATTAACCCTGCAGCGACTTCGGCCCCATTCCGTTCGCAGTCATTCGGTTACTCCGTCGATCCCACCGGCACCGCGTGGAAGCGCCGTTGGGAAAGCCTCGCGAAAAATATGCCGGTCGCGGAGTACGGTGTGCAGACCTCGTCGCAGCAGGGGTGCTCCGTGATTGTTCCAGTGGTGATAGGCGACGCGGAGTTGGATCTTGATACGCTCGTGTCTGCTTTCATCTCCATGCTCGGGGTTGCGGCTGCCGATGAGAAGAGCGGTAGCCGCCAAGATTGCATCCAAGGCCCGTTTCGCGGGTGCAGCTTCGATTGCGCAAGGCTGTCCGGGGGAATGAACCTTCACTATCGGGTACGCGTGCTCAGCGGTCATGGGTTGGCTTATCTTCTGGTCGCCTGGCGTGACACGAACGTCGAATCGCGCCCGGAAATTCTCGACGAAATCCTCGAACGCGTGGTCTTTGATGACACGCCGCCAACACCGCCCGAGGTTGGGAAACTCGATGAATACGGGCGGTTGAGGCACTCGATCGTATGGAATGATTTCGGGCTCGCACTGGACCGAGCGGGGAGGTCCGCGGCCGCATTGCCGTGGTTGCAGAGAGCATTCGAGATCGGAAAACCTGATCCCACGATTCTCACCAACTACATGGAAATCAGCACCAAACTTGGCAAAGCGGGCGAAGCGCTGGCTTTCATTAACCGGCATGCCGACAAGTTTCCGGGCAATCAAAAGATCGAGGTCGCACGCGCCAATGCACAGTTCTTGAGCGGCGACGAAGAAGGGGCGATGAAGAGCTATGCCGCCCTTTTCGACGGCGGCTATCGCGACCACAAACTTTTCGCCGACTACGTCACCGAGCTGACCGCCCGGGAACGCAGTGAGGCGGCCCTCGCCGCCATTGATCGCTACGCCGGGGACAAGCCCACACCGGGGCTTGCTCGCCTCCGGGCCAGAGTGCATCAGGCGCGGCGCGAGACCGAAAAAGCGTTTGAAATACTCCGGGCGCTGCAGGAAAACGCGCCGACCGACAGCGAAACAACGCTAGCTCTGGCGGATTGTTACTTCGAGGCAAACCGCCATGCCGAAGCGCTGGCCGAGTGCGAGAAATTGATCGCAGCCAAGCACGACCCTGCCTACGTCTGGCGGCGCAAGGGGTTCGTGGAGTTCAGCCTCAAACGCTATCGCGAGGCAAAGGCGTCCTTCGAGAAGGCGCATGAGAAGGAACCCGCCAATCCGGAAATCAAACGCATGCTCGACCACGTCTCCGGGATACTCGGAGAAGGTGGGAACTCGCTGGTGAAGAAGCACATCGAGCCCGTCCCTGTTCCCGAGTCACTGCTTGCCGAACCCGCAGCCGGGAAGGCGGCGCCCTATCTCAAGGGGTTCAGTGCGTATTTCGTCCGAAACGTGCGGGCGATTTCCTTCGTGAAGGGCAAAGAACTCAAATCCACGGATCGCCAGGTGGTCCGGGTGCTCGACAGGCAGGGCGTGGAAAAGTTCAGCACCTTGGAGATCGGCTTTGATCCGCTCAGCGAGGAGGTTTTCGTCAATTCTCTCGTCGTCAAAAATGCCTCTGGCGATGTCGTTGCCGAGGCGCGCGTCGAAGATTCGTACGTCGTGGATCAAAGTGCCGAGGAAATAGCGACGCAGCGCAAGATCCTCCGCATCCCATTGCCGAGTTTGCAGCCCGGATGCACCATCGACTACACGGTGACCCGGCGCGACTCCGGTCCGTCCGAAAGCTTTCGATTTCACTCGCACTCCTTCGCTCGCAGTTTGCCAATTCTCCGGAATGCCTTGGTGGTCACGGCGCCTGCAGATGCGGTGAAATGGGAAGCCACATCTGGCGTCCCGGCGCCGAAGCGTTCCGGTGGCAGTCTCACATGGAGTGTCGAGCAGCCACCCGTCTACCGTTGGGAACCGCTGCAGGCTCCCGGCGAGACGTTTCTCCCCGTGCTCTGGCTCGGTGACGCACAAGCCAATTGGACGACCGAAGCAAAAACCTACCTGGCGGATATCAAGGATCGGCTCACGATCGATTCTGCAGTGCGCGCTGCCGCCGCCGAGGCGGCCAAAGGGCACACAAAAGACGCTGAGAAGACCGCAGCGCTCGCCCGTTTCGTCCAATCAAAGCTGACCTACAAGGCAATCGAATTCGGCCGGCGTGCCCGCATTCCCGTTGCCGCCGCGCAGACCTTGCGCAATTCGTACGGCGACTGCAAAGACCACGCCCTCCTTCTCATGCAGCTTCTCGAATCGGCTGGCGTCCCCGCCCACCTCGCCCTTGTCGGTGCAGGCTCGGCGCTCCGGCCCGGGCTGCCGTCGCTCGATCAGTTCGACCACATGATCGTGTTCCTGCCATCCGGCAAAGGCGGCACCTTTCTCGACTGTACTGGCAAGTCCGCTGACCTGCGCTCCGGGCCGCCTTTCGGACTGGCAACGCGTCAGGCGCTGATCCTTGACCCCGAACGCCCTCGGCTCGAAACCATTCCTGATTATACCGCTGGTAGTTCCACAGTGAACACAACGCGCGACATCGTCTTTCCCAATCAGACCGACCTCGAGGTCCAAGAAACCGTGACCTTCAGGGGATTTGCCGCCAGCGGCATGCGTTCCGCGCTCCAAGCCGTGGAGGCAACGAACCGCAACCGATGGTTGCTCCAAACCATGACCCGCGAATTGCCCGGTGTGGATTTGCGCGAGGCCAATATCGAAAACGTTGAGGATCCGCAGTCGCCGCTGCAACTGAAGCTCCATTACGTTGTCCCGCGTCGGTTCCAAACTGCCGGGGGGCAGCTCATCGGGCAGCTCCCTGCGCTGTGGGAGCGTTGGTTTCTGAACAGCGACCCGGTGCAGCAGCGCCAGACGCCTTTCAAAGTCTGGATTCCCGTGAATTTTGAAAGCCGTGTCACCCTCACGCCGCCCGCTGGCTGGCGGGCCAGTTCGACCCCAGAGAGCAAACTCAGCCGGCCCTATTGCACCGGCTCGGCCAGCACCCAGCTCGAATCCCGCAAGCTCCGCTTGGACTGCCGCATCACGCAGCGCCCGGGGCAATTTCCCGCCACCGAATACCGCGCCTACCTCGATGCCACCTCTTCCGCCTTGGCACTATTGGAACAGGGCATTGTGCTGAAGAAGGAATAAAGATAGCGGGCTGCGTGAGGTCAGGTTGTCCGCCGGCATTCAACCCTGCTGCCGCCGAAGGACGAGCCGGGTCACCGCTCTTCCGGGTGACCGCTCTTCCCAGCGCCCGGCCTCCCCAGGCGCGCCTTCAAAGCCTCAGTGAGTTGAAGTGAGAGAGGCTGAGAGATGACGGAACGATTGCCTCGGAGTGGTTCGGGGCGGGATCTGCGCATGGCGTCACATTTTGAAAAGATGCTAGGCCAGCCTTTGGCTCTAAATGTCGCAGATCAGATGCGCCTCAAGGCGATTGGGTGACTTGGAAGTTTTCCGGGGAAAGTGGCCGGGGGCGGAAAAACAGAAACCCCTCGGGGAGAGGGGTTTGTGAAAGCGTGGAGCGGGTGACGAGACTCGAACTCGCGACATCTTCCTTGGCAAGGAAGTGCTCTACCAACTGAGCTACACCCGCGATGAAATGGACGGGAACACTACCGGCGACCCGCACCCGGTTGCAACGCTTTTTTTGGCCGGAACCAAAACCTGTTCAGCGGGCTCCGGCGGAACGGGCCGCCAAGGCTGAGCCGATGGCCAGCAAAATGGCCTGTTCGTCGGCAGTCCAGTCGTGGGCGGTGGCCTTTGCGATCCCCAGCACGCCGCGGAGTTCCGTGCCTTCAAACATCGGGACGGCAATCGAACCTTCCATGCCCGTCTGCTTGGCTGCAGGACGCGCCTGGCCAGAGGTGTCGGTTTGAAGGTTGCAGAGCATCACGGGTTCCCGGCGTTCGGCAGCGAGTCCGGCAATCCCCTTGCCGACGGGGACCGTCCGGACGAGGTCCACGATGAGCTGGGGGATGTTGAGAGAGGTCTCGAGGTGGAGCATGCCGTCCCGGAGCAGGTGCAGGGTGCCAGCCTGGCAGTCAAAATGCGCGGCCGTGGCGGCAAGGACCTCGGCGGCAGTGCCGTTTTTGAGAAGGACGGAAATGGATTCGGGGATTTGGGGGTCGCTCATGGGGAGGAAACTTTGGGCGGGGAATGCCCGGGTTTCAACTCCACAGCCCGCGGCGTGGAAGAAATGGGAAGCGGTCAGAGCGATCCCAGGAGCGGTGAGTACCACAGGGTTCGGCGTTGCATGGGGGCCGGGAGGCGGTGCATTTTGGAGGTTCATCCATGAATCGGCTCCAGAAAATCCTCGATGTGAAGGCGGAAGAAGTGGCCCGGCTGTTGCCGAAGCAAGAGCATCTCCGGATGGCGGCGCTCCGGCGGGACAGCTTTCGCGGGTTCGGCGCGGCCATTGACCGCGGCCCGCTGGAGTTGGGTCTGATTGCCGAGGTGAAGAAGGCGTCGCCGTCGGTGGGAACGATCGTGGAGGAATTCGATCCGGTGGCGATTGCGCGTGCGTACCAGGAGGCGGGTGCCCACGCGATCTCGGTGCTGACCGACGAACAGTTTTTTCAGGGAAAACTCAGTTACCTGACCCAAGTGCGGTCGGCGGTCGGGTTGCCCTGTTTGCGCAAGGATTTCACGATCCACGAGGTCCAGATTTATGAGGCATCGGCGGCGGGCGCAGACGCGATTTTGTTGATTGTGGCGGCGCTGGAACAGGCGCGGCTGGAGGCGCTGTACCGGGAAGCGGAGTTGTGTCAGTTGGACGTGCTGGTGGAGGTGCACACGGAGGAGGAACTGGACCGTGCGTTGGAGATCGGGGCGCGGATCATTGGGATCAACAACCGGAACCTGACGACCTTCGAGGTGGATCTGGAGGCGACGGAACGGATCAGCGAGGAAGTGCCGGAGGGCGTGGTGCTCGTCAGCGAAAGCGGGATCAAGACCGGGGCGGACACCCAGCGGGTCTACGACTGCGGCTGCAACGCGATTCTGGTGGGCGAGACGCTGATGCGCAGCGGGGATGTGTCGGGGAAAGTGGCGGAGTTGCTTGGGATCCAGCCGGACGCCTGAGGCTGCCGAGTCCTGCGGTGTTGCACTGCAGGGCGCTGCGGGGCGGTGTGTCAGGTCAGCAGGTTTTCCGGTTTGCGGATGGGCGGCGGTGAACAGATGCGTTGGACGAGTTGCTGCCAGCTTTCGTGTCCGGACAGAATCTCGATTTCGACCCGGAGAAAGTAGACGGGCAGTTCGAGATCGGGCATGGAGCGTGGGAACCGGACACTGTCTTTTTCGGTGGTGACGACGAGATCGAGATCGCGCCGGACACAGCGTTGGACGAACTCGCCGAGTTCGCGGTCGGTGAACCGGTGATGGTCGGCGAAGCGTTTGGTGATTTCGAGGGTGGCACCGAGGTCGCGCAGTTTGTTTTCGAAGCTGGCGGGCTGGGCGATGCCAGAGATGGCACCGACGTATTTGCCTTGGAGGAAGTCGAGGGGTTTGCGTTCGTCCGAGTAAAGGTTTTGCAGGTAGAGAGGCTGGTGGGTGCACTCGATGATTTCCGCGGTGCGGTTCAGGGTGCGGATCCGAGCGATGAGCTCGGCGTTGCCGCCGGGCGTGGATTTGGTGATGAAGATGTAGTTGGCGCGGCGGAGGTTGGACGGGGGTTCGCGCAGGGTGCCACGCGGAAGAAGGAACTCGTTGCCGAAGGGGGCCTGGCAGTCGATGAGGCAGATTTCGAGCCTGTGCCTAAGGCGGAGGTACTGCATGCCGTCATCGAGGATGAGGGTATCGACGCCCATATGGCGGACGGCGTGCATGGCGCTTTTGACGCGGTCTTTGTCGACGAGGACCACCACGTTGCCGAGGCTGCGTGCGAGCATGAAGGGTTCGTCACCAGCAAAGCTGGAATCGAGGAGCAGCTTTTTGCCGTCATGAACGACGCGGGGTTTTTTGCGTTCGAGCCCGAGCCATTTCCGCTGGAGCCTGCGGAAGAGTGGGGGCTGGCGGCTTTTGTAACCGCGGCTGAGGATGGCGACGGAACGGCCGTTGTCCTGGAGCGTGCGCGCGAATTTTTCGACCACGGGCGTTTTTCCGGTGCCGCCGACGGTGAGGTTGCCGATGGAGATGACCAGGCAGCCCGGGGAATGTTCGCGGAGCATGCGTTTGCGGTAGAGCCAGATCCGGCTCTGGACAATTCCGCGGAACAGCCAGGAAAGCGCGAAAAGGAATCCGCGGAGGAGGGAAGCGCGTTTGCCGTACCGGCGTTCGAGGATGACGGCGATGGCGAACTGCTCGAAATCTTCAAGCCAGCGGCGGAACACGGATTAGTCGGGGTGAAGGCGGAGGGTGCCGGTGTTGTCGGCGTGGGTGATGACGGTCCGTGCGGGAGTGGGGCAGGCGGCGCGCATGGCGTCTGCAACGGCCTCTGCGTGGTCGAGGGTGACGCAGCAGATAGTGGAGCCTGAGCCGCTCAGGAATCCGCCGAGTGCGCCTGCGGCCTCGCCGGCAGCGGTGACATCGGGGAGCATGGGGACGAGGTGTTGACGGAAGGGTTGGTGGAGTCCGTCGCCGAATGCGCCGCGGAGGAGGTCGTAGCGTTGGAGGGTGAACGCGGCGGTGATGCGGCAGGCGTTGGCGCAACTGGCTGCGGCTTCGCGGTGGGAGAGCGTGGGAGGTAGGACGGCCCGTGCAGCCGGGGTGGAGACCTCGAAATCCGGGATGAGCAGGACGAAATGCAGTTCGGGCCGGACTTCGCACCGGAGGGTCTCAGAGCCGGCACGGGCGACGGTGAAACCGCCAAAGGCAGCCGGGGCGGCGTTGTCGGGATGGCCTTCCAGATCGGCACAGATCTGGAAGAGGGCATTGGAGTCCAAGGGCTGGCCGGCGAGTTCGTTGAGGCCGTGCAGGATCCCGAGCCGGACGGTGACGGAGCTTCCCATGCCGCGGGACTGCGGGATTTCGCCTTCGATGGACCAGTCGAAGTGGAACGGCGAAAGGCCAGACGTTTCGAAGAAGGAGGCGGCAGCCAGCGCGGGCATGGGCGGATGCTGGACGGGATCGCTCAGCCGGACCGTGACGCGGTTATGGATCTGGAGTGCGACACCGAGGGCGTCATAGCCCGGGCCGAGGTTGGCTGAAGTGGCTGGCACTTGGATGGTCACGGATTTCATGGCGCGGGGAGTTTCGGGGGATGGGTTTGGTGGGGTCAAGCGGGTGCTCGCAAGAATAGGCGGGATCCGATGGGAGTCAGGGCTCAAAAACTCCAAGGGCGCGCCACCCGGAGGGGCTCCATTCCAGGAGCTCCAGGCTGACCGGGAAACGGCTTTCCTGGAATTCCTTGAGGATTGCGTCCCGCTGTGCGGCGGGATTGGAGGCGAGTGCGGGAAAAAGGAAGGCGGTGGAGCGGTTGGGGACCACGACCTGGATTTTTTCGCCGAGTACCGGCTCGATTTGCTGGAGCCAGAGCGGGTTGCAAAGGGTGGCGGCCACGGAATGGGTTGGAGACCGGAGGATGCCGCACTCCACGACGCGTTGTTTGTTGCGGATCCACTGGATCTGGAGGGCAGGAAGATCGGCTGCGGCATTGGAGCGGGCCTGCTGGAGGAACGCCTGCCAGTTGGCGCCGAATTCCTTGAACTGGGAAAAAGAGAGCGGCAGATCGCCGTCGGGGGAGCGCCACCCGGCCACCCATTGGGTCTGCTGAGCGCCCGGGATGGCACTGGAGACGGGATTTTTATGGGCGCTGCTTTCCAGCCAGACCCGCCACTGGGAGGGGGCGATGGAGACGGGTACCTCCTTCCATCCGGGGGGCAGGGGCGCCTGTGGGCGGGAACCCGGTTCCGTGGGGACCGGCGGGGCCGGGGGAGTGTTGGGGGCGGCTGAGAGACGGGGCGAAAGGCCGCTCAAAAGGCCGGTTACAAGGCTGGCCAGGAGGAGGGCTGTCAGGAAAAAGGCTTTTCTCGGGAAGCCGGGCGATCTCCACTGCATCCGATGATTACGTACCTGGAGGGGATTTTGGCTGAGGCGATGCCGACGCATATCGTGGTGGACGTGCACGGGGTCGGGTATCACGTGCTGATCCCGCTCTCGAGCTACGACAAGCTTCCGGGAGTGGGCAAAGGAATCAAGATCTTAACCCATCTGCAGGTCCGGGAGGATGCGCATGTGTTGTACGGGTTTGTTTCGGCGGCGGAACGGGATTTATTCCGGCTTCTGGTGGGGCACGTGAGCGGGATTGGTCCGAAGACGGCGCTGGACGTTTTGAGCGGGATTTCCGTGGTGCAGTTTAAGGCGGCCGTGGTGGATGGCGATGCGGGGTTGCTGGCCAAGACCAAGGGGATCGGCAAAAAGACGGCGGAACGGATCATTGTGGAACTGAAGGACAAGGTGGGTGTAACGGCGGTTTGGGAGGCGGCCAGTGCGGCGCACGGGCCGACCCCGGAGGAAAGCCGGATGCAGGATGCGGTTCTGGCGTTGATCTCGCTCGGGTACAAGCAGGTGGACGCTTTGAAGGCGGTGAACCAGGTGTCGGCCGGGAAAGACACGGCCGCGTTGGGAACGGAGGATCTGGTCCGGATGGCTTTGAAAACATTGATCTAGCGCGATGCGGACTCTTGAAGAGCGGGCGGCAGAAGTGGCTGCGGCGTTTCCGGCTTCCGGTCTTTTTGCGGACAAGGAATGGCTGGTGACGCCTCAGGCGTTTGGGCTTTCGGCGGAGTTGGTGGAAGCCTTGGAAAAGCTGGGGCACCGGCTGCTGCTGTTCACGCAGGCGTGCAACGAGTTGTATCATCTTTCGGTGGCGGGCCGGCAACCGGGCTGGGTGGCAGAGTATCTGGACCGTGGGAAGCCGGCGGAACTGGTGCGGTTGGCGCGGAAAAAAGAATGGCGGGCGGAGATCCCGAGGGTGATCCGGCCGGATCTGGTGCTGACTGCGGAAGGATTCACGATCGCGGAGCTGGACACGGTGCCAGGAGGAATTGGTCTGACGGCATGGTTGAACGAAACCTATGCAGGGCTGGGAGACGCCGTGATTGGCGGGGCGCGCGGGATGGTGGATGGGTTCGCCTCGATTGCGCCCGGGGCGGATATTTTGGTTTCGGAAGAAGCGGCAACGTATCGGCCCGAAATGGAGTGGATTGCGGCCCGGACAGGCCAGAGGGTGTGTGCCGCGGAAAACTACCCGGTACCGGTGGAGCGCGCCGAGGAAGCCCGGCGGGTGTACCGGTTTTTCGAGTTGTTTGATCTGGGAAACATCCCCGGATCCGACGCGGTTTTGAAGGCGGCAGAGGCGGGTTTTTTGGAAGTAACGCCCCCGGTGAAGCCGTATCTGGAGGAGAAACTGTGGTTTGGGTTGTTCTGGATGCGGCCGTTGCGGGAGTACTGGCGACGTGCGCTTGGGGACCGGAATTTTGTGGCGCTGCAGCAGTGCATCCCGCAGACGTGGATTTTGAATCCGGAGCCGTTGCCGCATCATGCGGTGATTCCCGGATTGGAGGTGAACGGTTGGGAGGAGGTGGGGCGTTTTTCGCAGAAGGACCGGGAACTGATTTTGAAGATCAGCGGTTTTTCGGAGCTGGGCTGGGGATGCCGCGGGGTGTCCGTCGGGTCGGATTTGTCGCAGGAAGCATGGCAGGAGGCGGTGCGCGGCGCGGTGGCGGGCTTTGAGCGGAACCCATACATTTTGCAGCGGTTCCACAAGGGGCGACAGGTTTCGCATCCGTACTGGGACCGCGAGACGGGCGAGATCCGGGAGCTGCGGGGGCGGGTCCGGCTCTGCCCGTACTATTTTGTGCGGGAGAAGAAGGCGGATCTGTGTGGGGCGCTGGCGACGATTTGTCCGGCCGATAAGAAGCTGTTGCACGGGATGCGGGACGCGATTTTGGCGCCTGCGCGGGCGGGCGAATAGGGGGAGCAACGGAGTGGGTGTCCCGGGGGGCATTGCACGGAGGCTGTTTCCGAAGAATCGACCGGATGCGGAGCGCGGGGGGCACGGGATGAGATGCGGCCCGGGATTTTCTGAGGTGACCGCTTTTTGCTTGGGTGGGGGTGGAATTCGTAGCAGGATGGGGCCATGCGGTTGGTAGATCTTTCGCACCCCCTCCACCCCGGTGCTTCACGTATTACGGGTGAACGCAGCCTGAAACATGAGGCGCTCAGCGCGCATGGGGGAGGCGGCGCGGGCGGGCATGGGAGCACGGTGATGTCGGGGTCGCGTTCGGTGCCGCGGCTGGTACTGGGCACGCACGAGGGGACGCATGTGGACGCGACGTCCTATTACTTGCCGGAAGGGCATGCGCTGGAGCATCTGCCACTGGACTGTTTTTTCGGGAGCACCCAGCTGATCCGGATTCCAAAGGAACCGCGTCAGGACATCACGGTGGACGACCTTGTGCCGTTTGAAGCGGTGCTGCGTCCGGGCGGTCGGGTGATCATCTCGACAGGCTGGCATTTGGAGTACGGGACGGTCCGCTATTTTATCGAGCATCCGTCGATCACGGTGGAAGCGGCGCAGTACCTTGCGCACCGGAAGCTGAAGATGCTCGGGATGGATACGCCGACACCGGGCCGTGAGGAAGGCGTGGTGCACCGGATCCTGCTGGGAGACACCGTTCAACTCGCGTTGATTGGTTCCCTGACGAACCTGGATCAGGTGCCGGGCCAGTTTACGTTCATTGGTTTCCCGTTGAACCTTCCGGGCAGTGACGGGTCGCCAATCCGGGCGGTCGCAGCCTTTTAGGCGGTGGGATCTCAGGGGGCGCAACGGGCAGAGCCGCAGCCCGGCAAGCCGCAGGAGAGCGGGGCTTCCAGCGCGGCATGGGCTTCGGGGATGGGTGGTGCCGATTGTCTTCGGATGCTCCGTCAGAACGCGCTCCTGTTTTTTGGGATGTGTCTGATGGTGGGGATGGGCGGGGCGGTTTTTCTGGCCGGGTTGGATTTTGTGACCCGACTGCGGTACGCGCACGGGTGGGTGGTCTGGTTGTTGCCGTTCGGCGGGATCATGACGGTCTGGATTTACCAGCGTTGGGGCCGGGATGCCGGGCGCGGCACGGATCGGATTTTGGAATGGATCCGGGAGCCCGAAAAGCTCGGGGCATTCGGGCGGATGGGCGGGATGATCGTGGGTGGGACATGGCTGACCCATCTTCTGGGTGGATCCGCAGGGCGCGAGGGGACGGCGTTGCAGATGGGAGGCGGGTTTGCCGCGGCGTTGGCGCTGAGGGCGGGGCTGAGTGGAGATCAGGCCCGGATTTTTGTGATGAGCGGGTTGGCGGCGGGATTTGGGGCGGTGTTTGGGACGCCGCTGGCAGGAGCGGTGTTTGCCGTGGAGGTGGTGAAGTGCGGGGCGGTGTGGCGGCGGCCAGCGCTTCTGGGGACCGTGCTGGTTGCGGCGGTGTGTGCGGACGGGGTGTGCCGGGTGTTGGGAGTGGAACACGGGGTGCCCGTTCTGGCGGAGAGTGCCGGTCTGTTTTCTGGGGAAAGCCTTGGGCTGGGAGCGCTGATGCGGCGGTGCATGGGATTGGGTGTGGCAGCGGCGTGTTTTGGCATGTTTGCACGGGCGTATGTGGCTCTGCACGGGAAGGCATGCGGGTTCTGGGCGCGCTGGGGCCAGCCGGCAGGGCTCCGGGCCGCGGCTGGTGGCGTGGCCGTGCTGGGTGTCACGCTCCTGCTGGGGACCCGGGATTATTTGGGGCTGGGAGTCTGGGCGCCCGGCCCGGGTCCTGTGGTGTTGGGGAGTTTTTTCGGGACCGAACCGGTGCCGGTATGGGCGTGGTTTTGGAAGATGCTGCTGACGGTTCTGACCGTTTCCAGCGGGTTCAAGGGGGGCGAGGTGACACCCCTGTTTTACATGGGGGCTTCGCTAGGCAACGCACTCTCCCGGGTTCCCGGGTGGGTTGCTGCAGAGGGCAGCCTGCTGGCAGCTGCAGGAATGGTGGCGGTGTTTGCCGGGGCGTCCAAGGCGCCCCTCGCGTGTGCGGTGCTCGGAGGCGAACTTTTCGGGTGGCAGCATGTGCCGGTCTTCCTGGTCACCTGCTGGATCGCGGACCGGGTGAGCGGAAACCGCGGCCTTTATGGGGCGAGGAACCCTGCGGCCTAAGCTGCAGAGATGGAGTTCAAGCGCCTGCACGTTTCACTTCATCCCAGAGGTGGTCGAGTTTTTCGAGGCCGAGCGATTCGAGGGGCAGGCTGCGTTCCTGGGCGAGCGCCTCCATTTTTCTGAACCGGCTTGAAAAGCGTTCGACTGCGCCCTGCAACGCGACCTCGGCGTCGGTGCCGGTTTTGCGAGCGAGGTTGACCACGGAGAACAGGAGGTCGCCGATTTCTTCCTCGATCCGGCAGGGATCGCCGCCGAGTTCGGCTTCGACTTCGCGAAGTTCTTCCCGGATTTTTTCGAGGACAGGCGGGAGGGAATCCCAGTCGAACCCGATTTTGGCGGCTTTTTTCTGGGTTTTTTGGGAGCGGATAAGAGCCGGAAGGCCTTTGGAGATTCCCTCCAGAAGGGACTCGGTGGTGTGTCCTTTTTCGGCTCGCTTGATTTCGTCCCAGCGCACCAGAACCTCGTCGGAATTGGCGCACTGATCCGTGCCGAACACATGGGGATGGCGGCGGACGAGTTTTTCGCAAATTTCATGGGCAACCGCATTGAGATCGAACCGGCCTTCTTCAGTCGCGATTTGGGCGTGGAAAACGACCTGAAGAAGGAGGTCGCCGAGTTCTTCGCGGAGGTTGGCGTCGTCCTGGAGGTTGATGGCGTCAATGACCTCGTGCGCTTCCTCCAGAAGGCCTGCGCGCAGGGAGGCATGGGTTTGTTCCCGGTCCCATGGGCAGCCATCGGGAGCGCGAAGATGTGCCACCACGAGGCGGAGCCGTTCGAGCGGGGGCAATGAGGCGGAAGGAGCGGGACGCATGATGGCGAGCATCCTTCCGCGAAAAAACCGGGAGGCGCAATTCCTGAAAACAGCGCCGCCGCGTTCAGCGCGTGCAGTCGACGCGGACGGCACCCGGGGTAGCGGCCGGCGTTGTGGAAGGGACGGCTGATGTTGTGGGCGCCGCAGCCGGTGGCGCTGCGGGCGTGACGCGGAGTTCGAGCGTTTCCTCGTTCCGCTGAACCCGGATGGGAAGCGGGTTTCCAATGGAAAGGTAAAAGGAGGCGTTGAGAACGTCCTCGACGGAGCGGATCGGATGGGAACCCATCTGAAGGAGGCGGTCGCCTTTCTGGATGCCAGCCAGTGCTGCGGGCCCGTCTGCAGCCGTTGCCAGAACCTCGGCCGTCGAATGGACATCCTTCAGGTCCAGTCCCAGCCATGCGGTGCGGAGTTCGCCAAAACGGGTGTAGTCGGTCCGCAGCTTTTCAGCGGCTTCCACCGGGACGATGAACGCGGCAGACCCGGCTTCCATGCAGGACACCAGCATTCCAACCAGATGCCCATTCATGTCGAGGACTGGTGCCCCGGATTCACCTTCCTGCACCGGGAGATTCGCCCGGAGATGGCCAACGCCAAAATGACGGCCAAGGTACTTGAGATCAAACCCGGCCAGAGTTCCAAACGCGGGTGTCAGCGGGAGATCGAGTGGAAACCCGATCGCAACCACCGGCGTTGCGACCGGCAGATCCTTGGAACTGCCCTTGGGCAGGCAGGGGGTCTGGGCCTCGATTTTCAGAAGCGCCACGCCGCACCGGGGATCGGCGGCGAGCCGTCGCGCAGGCAGCCGTTTTTCCTCATGGCATACCACGAGGTCCGTGCTCTGGCCACCCACGGAGTACGAGGTGACCAGGGTGCCGGCGGTGTCGATGAAAAAACCGGTGCCAGACAGCGGGCCGCGGGTGTCGGTGGATTCGACTCGGGCCACGGCGTTTTTGCATTTCTCGAACACGGCGCGGACCTCGCGCGAGATCGCTTCTGCGGAGCTGCCTGAGAAGGAGGGAGTCAGGGCGGGGGCTTGGGCGTGAACCCGTGCCAGAACGGGAAAGAGGAGCGGAAACCCGAGTGCGCAGATGCCCAGCGGTCCCAGACGCCGGACAGGCAGTGCGGGATTAGAAGCTAAAAGAGGGTTCATAGCTGGCGGGCCGGGGATCGATCACGTATCTCCGGACCGGAACCGTTCTTGCCCGGTTCTGGCGGAGGAACTGTTCGTTGGAAAGGGCGTGGGGATCGGCGGAGTGCTGTCCGGCAGTGCGCGCTGCGGCGGTTTGAAACGCTGAGCTCTGCAATGGGGGCCGCGCAGCAGCCATGGTGCGTGCGGGGGCCGGATCCGGAAACGCGGTCTGGATGGTGGCGATGCCGCCGAGGAGCAGGCACGCCATGGCGCCTGCAAACTGCACGGGGCTCATGCTGTGGGTGCTGAACAGGGTCTGGATCCGGTCCAGCGCAATTTGGAACACGGACCGGCGCAGGAGTTCGTTCCGCTGGCGGTCGTGAATCCTGGCCAGCAAATCCCCGTAGTATCCTTCAGGGGGCTGCTCAAAACGCTTGAGTCGAAGCAGGGCGCGGAGTTGCTCGTCGTTCATGGAAACAGAGGGGGGTTAGCTCTGGTGGAATTCGCTGAGGAAATTCTGGAGCTGGCGGTGCGCATAGAACAGACGGGACCGGACGGTCCCCTCGGAGACACCCAGGACCCGGGCGATGTCGGCATGCGGCATGCCTTGAATGTCGAACATGGTCACCACCGCGCGGTGATCCGGAGTCAGCTTTTGCATGGCCTCGTTCAGGCGGACCTGAAGCTCTTTGAGGTCGGTTTCCCGGACCGGGGTGGAGGATGCGGTCAGTTCAAGGAACTCTTGGTCGTTCTGGATCTGGGAATCCACATCATCCAGACTCATCTGGAACCTCCGGCCCCGTTTCTTGAGGTGGTTGATGGTCATATTGACCGCAATCGAATGCATCCACGTCGGGAAACTGGACCGGCCCCGGAACCCACCCAGAGAACGGTAGGCCTTCGCCCAGACGTCTTGCAGCAGGTCGTTGGTGTCCTCGTGGTTGGAGGTCATGTGGTACACCAGACCGTAGAGTTTCGGGCTGTGTTTGAGCACCAACCGGTCAAATGCCGCCGAGTCGCCCTGCTGGGCGCGCGCCACCCAGGCGTCGTCCTCCTCCCGTGCACTGTCCCGGGTGGGTTCCTGGATCGATTCCCGGTTTGAGTCCTGCTCCATGCCGTCCCGACTTCTAGCAGGCTCCGGGAACGGGGCGAGCGCTGTTTGGAGTTGGGACGCATTCTGGAGCGCATTCTGGGGCGTATGCTGGTGAGCATGGGCCGGCCCAAGGGGAACCGGAATCGAGGGAGCCATGTGTGCCCAGAGACTCGTCTTTGCGCTGAGAGTGGAGGCGGCGGCTGTCATGGGTTACTCCTCGGAATCCCGGCCCCGCAGCGCCAGGAGAAGATGCAGCAGGTTGCCCAGGGCCGCCACAAATGCGGCCACGTAGGTCAGCGCGGCGGCGTCCAGAACCCGGTTCACACCCACGGCTTCCGGCCCGGCATTCACAATCCCCATCTCGCCCAAGATCACCTTGGCTCGGCGGGACGCATCAAACTCGACCGGGAGCGTGATCAGCTGGAACACGGCCAGGATCCCGTAACACATGACCCCCAGTTTGATCAGGCCCGTGATCTGGAAAAAGAAACCGCCCATCACGACAAACGGGAGCATCTGGGAGGCAAACATCGTGACCGGCACCAGCGCCATCCGCGCCCCGAGCGGGGCATAGGCGCGCGCATGCTGGATGGCGTGCCCGGCCTCATGCGCGGCGATCCCCACCGCCGCCACCGATGGCGTCCGGTAAACCTCCGAGGACAGGCAGAGCCGCTTCGCGCCCGGATCATAGTGGTCGCCCAGCATCCCGTTGATCTCCACCACCGAAACATCCCGGATCCCGGCGGCATCCAGAATGTCCTGGGCGGTTTCGGCTCCGGTCCGGCCCGAATCCACCGGGACCTGAGAGTACCGGCCAAAGGCGCTTTTCACCCGGAACTGCGCCCAGAGCCCCAGCAGCATCGGCGCAATGACCAGCAGGAGGTAGGTGCCGAGCCCGGGGCCGGATTGGGTCGATGCTGCCAGGGAAACGGGCAAATCCCCCGCAGAGAGAGTCCCCAGAAAAGCAGCCGGGATCGGACCAGTGAGAGAAAAAGCGATGGGAAGAATGTCAGCAGGCATAGCCAAACGTGAAGGTTTCCGGGTTCTTTGACAATGAGGTGGGGCAACCGTTCAAAGGAAAGTCGGCATCAGGGCGGGAAAAGGGCGCATTCCATCCGCCTGTTCCTCAGGAGGTGCAGGGAATGGCCCCCCCCTCTTTCCCCCTCCCCCCTTCCCATCGATTTTTTTCAGGCCGGATTTTGTTTCCTGCCAAAAGGTGGACCCGGCAAACTCAGACAAGGATGGAAACGGAAACACAGCACACGGAAGGCCTGCTCTCGGCCCTGGCGGGGAGGGTTTTGGGGTGTTTGATCGAGAAAGAGACCGCCACACCGGACGTCTATCCGCTCACCTTGAACGCCCTGACCAACGCCTGCAACCAGCGCAGCAACCGCAGCCCGGTGATGTCCGCCCAGATCCGAGAGGTGGAACTGGCTGTTCAGGAACTCCGGCTGCGCCGGATGGCGGTCCAGGTGACCGGCGGCGATTCCCGCGTTGAGAAATACCGGCACCGGCTTCCGGAAACGCTGGAACTCACGGTTTTGGAGCAGACGCTGCTCTGCGAGCTGCTCGTGCGCGGGCCGCAGACGGCGGCGGGGTTGCGCGCCAACTGCGAGCGGCTGCGTCCGGTGCCGGAGGACGTGGAATCGGTGCTGGCCGGGCTGGCGGCGCGTGCTTCGGGTGCGCTGGTGGCCAAGATGGAGCGGCAGACGGGGCAGAAGGAGGCCCGGTGGCGGCAGTTGCTGGCCGCCGAGGCGGCGGGAACCTCGGGCGAAGTGGAGAGCGTGTCTGTCACCGTGGCACTGCCAGAGTCGGCGGAAAAACGGATTGCGGACTTGGAGACCGAGGTGGCGCAGCTCCGGCTTTGGGTGCAGGAGATGCGGCGGGAACTCGGTCTCGGAGACGGCGCTGTCTGAAACCGTTCTGGCGGAGCCGTGGCGGCTGGATTACCGGACGAGGCAGGGTTTTTTGGGGTTAAACTGCCAGCCCGGGATGAGAAACTGCATGGCCACCGCGTCGTTCCGGTCGTTGAGATCCATGGAGTTGTAGAGGCGGTGAGCCGCTTCGAGTTGGGGCCGGTCGATGGTGACCCCGAGTCCCGGAGCCTCGGGAACTTGGATGTGCCCGTTCCGGATTTTGAGCGGATCCTGAGTGAGGTGCTGGCCATCCTGCCAGATCCAGTGGGTGTCGATTGCGGTGATGGTTCCGGGCGCGGCCGCGGCCACGTGGGTGAACATGGCCAGGGAGATGTCGAAATGGTTGTTGGAATGGGAACCCCAGGTCAGACCCCAGTCATGGCAGAGTTGCGCTACCCGGACGGAGCCCTGCAGGGTCCAGAAATGGGGGTCGGCGAGGGGAATATCCACGGACTGCAGCATGCAGGAGTGGCCCATCTGGCGCCAGTCGGTGGCGATCATGTTGGTGGCGGTCCGCAGACCCGTGGCGCGTCGGAATTCGCTGAGGATTTCGCGGCCTGAAAATCCGTTTTCAGCCCCGCAGGGATCCTCGGCGTAGGCAAGAATGTCGTGCCGGTTTTTGCAGAGGGCAACGGCTTCGGCGAGGGACCATGCGCCATTGGGATCCAGCGTGATCCGGGCCCCGGGAAACGCGTGGGCGAGCGTTTCAATGGTTTCCATCTCCTGATCCCCGCGCAGAACGCCGCCTTTGAGTTTGAAGTTGGTGAACCCGTACCGTTCCTGGGCGGCCTGCGCCTGCCGGAGGATGGATGCGGAATCCAGCGCCTCCTCGTTCCGAACCTCGGCCCAGGCGTCCCCGGTTTCCGAGCGGTACGGGAGCGTGGTTTTCCGGCGGTCACCGATGTAGAAGAGGTAGCCGAGCATTTCGACCTCGGTCCGCTGCTGGCCTTCGCCCAGGAGGGCAGCCACGGGGACCCCGAGGAACTGTCCGAGCAAGTCGAGCAACGCGGATTCAAGCGCGGCGACGGCGTGGATGGTGATGCGCAGGTCGAATGTCTGGAGGCCACGTCCGGCCTGGTCGCGGTGCGCAAAGGTTTCGCGGACGGACCGGAGCAGGTTCTGGTAGGTGGCGATGGGTTTGCCGAGGAGGAGCGGGGCCGCTTCCTCCAAGGTTTTGCGGATGGTTTCGCCGCCGGGCACCTCGCCAAGGCCGATGTGTCCCGCGTTGTCGTGAAGCAGGACGATGTTCCGGGTGAAAAACGGGGCATGGGCGCCGCTGAGATTGAGCAGCATGCTGTCCTGCCCGGCCACGGGAACGACCTCGAGGCGGGTGAGAACGGGGGATGCGTTTTTTGAGGTGGCGGGATTCATGGGAAATCAGCGGTGGCTGGGCTTGGTGCGAAAGACGAGGAGCGCGGCGAGGATGGAGGCGATGGAGAGCCCGTAGAGGCCGCCTTGGATGGAGCCGGTGTGTTTCTCCAGGAACCCGAATGTGGCGGGTGCGACGAAGCCGCCGAGGTTGCCGAGGGAATTGATCAGGGCGAGGGCGGGTGCGGCGATCTGCGGGGGAAGCGAGTTCTGGGGGATGGGCCAGAACAGGGAGGAAGCGGCCTTGAATCCGAGTGCGGCAAAGCAGACGGCCACAAAGGCGAACGTGGGTGAGCCGAGGGTGGACAGGAACATGCCGGTGGCCGCGATGAGTAGCGCCAGTGCCACCCAGGCCTGCTGGTGGCGCCACCGGGCTGCGGCGGCGGCAAAGCCGTACATGGCTGCGATGGAGAGAATCCAGGGGATCGAGTTGAGGCAGCCCACTTGGAACTCCGTGAGGCCGCCGATTTTTTGGATGATGGACGGGAGCCAGAACGTGGCGGCGTAAATGGTGAGCTGGATGGCGAAGTAGATGAGGCAGAACAGGAGGAGCCGCGGATCCCGGAGGAGGGTCAGGAGCGGGGGATGCGGGTTGCCCGCGGGGTGCTCGGCAGCGATGGCGTCCTGGAGCGCCTGTTTCTCGGCGTCGGAAAGCCACGGGGCATCTGCGGGCCGGGACCGGAGCTGGGTCCAGACCACGCCGCAGAGGAGCACGGAGGCGAGGCCTTCCACCAGAAACATCCATTGCCAGCCTTTGAGGCCAAAGCCGCGGAGCTGGAGGAGCGCGCCAGAGACCGGGCCGGAGAGAATGGAGGCGATGGCGGACCCGCTCAGGAAGACGGCGGTGGCCTTGCCGCGTTCGGCTTTGGGCAGCCAGAGGGTGAAGTAATAGATGACGCCCGGGAAAAAACCGGCCTCAGCCACGCCGAGCAGAAACCGGAGCGTGTAGAACTGGGGCCGGTTCTGGATGAACGCCATGAGCGTGGCGGCGATCCCCCAGGTGAGCGTGATCCGGGCCAGCCATGCCCGGGCGCCCACCCGTTGCAGGAGGAGGTTGGAGGGGACCTCAAACAGGGCGTACCCGATGAAAAAAAGGCCCGCGCCGAATCCGTACGCCGCCAGGTCGATATGGAGATCGGCCCGGAGATGGTTTTTGACGAACCCGATGTTCACCCGGTCGATGTAGTTCAGGATGAACATCACCACGAACAGCGGCAGGACGCGGGCTTTCACCTTCGCAACCGCGGTGCTGAGTTCGGGAGCGGAGACAGCGGGCTGCTCCGGGTGGACGGGGGGCCGTGCCATGGGCGGGTGCCTCCGGATTACTGGGGGCCCAGTTGGGCGATGAGTTCCGCGAGGCGCGCCGTTTCCTCGGGCTTCAAGTCGAGGAGCGGCGGACGGACCGGGCCGCCATCGTGGCCGACGATTTTTGCGCCCGCCTTGACAATGCTGACGGCGTACCCTGCGCCCCGGTTGCGGATTTCGAGGTAAGGCAGGAAGAACTGGTCGAGGAGGCGGTTGGTGGTGGCGGAATCGTTGGATTCGATCGCCTGATAGAATTCCATGGCCGTGCGCGGGATGAAATTGAAGACGGCGGAGGAATAGACCGGAACGCCCAAGGCGCGGTAGGCGGCCGCGTAGACTTCAGCGGTGGGCAACCCGCCCAAGTAGCTGAACCGGTCGCCCAGCCTGCGCCGGATTTGGACCATGAGCTCGATGTCGCCGAGGCCGTCCTTGTAGCCGATGAGGTTGGGGCAGCGGTCGGCCAGTTTTTCAAGCTGGACCGGGCCGAGCCGGCAGACGTTCCGGTTGTAGACGATGACACCGATGTTCACGGATTTGCAGACCGCCTCAACGTGGGCGGCTACTCCGTCCTGGCTGGCCTCGGTCAGGTAATGGGGAAGCAGGAGGATGCCTTGGGCGCCGTGGCGTTCGGCTTCCTGGGCGTAGGCGATGGCCGAGCGGGTGGGGCCGCCGGCGCCTGCGAGAATCGGGACCAGGTTTTTGCAGGTGTCCACGGCGGTTTTGATGATCTGGGGGTATTCCTCTGGGGTGAGCGAAAAGAACTCGCCGGTGCCGCCTGCGGCGAAGAGGGCGGAGGCGCCGTAAGGGGCGAGCCATTCGAGGCGTTTCCGGTAGGAGTCGGCATTGAAATCGCCGGCAGGGGTGAAATCGGTGATGGGGAAGGAGAGGAGGCCTTGGGAGACAACGGCTTGGAGTTGGAGTGGGGACATAAAGCGTGTGCTGAATCCCTAGCAGCACTTCCGTTGTCCGACAAGTGAAAATGGGTTTTGGGCTCAGTTGAGTAGCTGGAGGAGTCTGTCCCGGCTGTTCCCGAGATGGATCCGCATGGCGGCCGAGGCGCCAGCCGGGTCCTGCCGGCTGATGGCCTGCAGGATCTGGGCGTGTTCCGTGTTTCGGTGCTGGAGGAAGGTCTGGGAGAGGCCGGTCCGGGTGAGCTGGGTCTGGAGGTGGATCCGGGGGATGAGCTGGTCGGAGAGGCTGGAGAGAATCCGGGAGAGGTAGGGGTTGCCCGTGGCTTCCGCGATGAGGAGGTGGAACTCCTGGTCCAGCGTGGTGGGGGCGGAATCCTGAGGGGTGCTAGTCATCTGGTGGTGCAATTCCGTCAGGCGGGCGAGCTGGGCTGGGGTGCGCCGGAGTGCCGCGAGGTTGGCTGCTTCGGATTCCAGCAGGAGCCGGGCTTCGATCAGCGAGGAGAGGTCGTATTCCGGGAGAGTGGGGGCGGCTGGGTTGGGGCTGACAAAGGTGCCGATGCCGTGTTTGGTGTGGACGAGGTTTTTGGCCTGGAGTTGGGAAAGGGCTTCGCGGACAACGGCGCGGCTGAGTTGGTGGGTGGCTTGGAGTTGGGGTTCGGAGGGGAGTTTGGAATTGGGGGGGAAGACGCCGGAACGGATCTGTTGGGCGAGGAGATCGGCGAGTTCATGGGCGAGCCGTGCGGGTCGACGTGCGGGAAGCATTTCCGGGAGTCCACACATAAGACGTCCGACAGGCAAGCCTGGTTTTTTGGGGTTTTGGAGGAGGCAGCGAGGGGCGCGTGTTCCGCGCCGGGGCAGTGGCGCGAAACCTGCTCTTTTCAAGGCGGTTCGCCCCCCCCCCCCCCCCAAGACCATGAGCTGCCCCCTGCTCCCCCGTCTTTTCCGGTCCCTCCCGCGCCTCGGTGTGGCGTGCCTCGTGTCCTCCGCGCTGAGCGTTTCCGCTGCCGAGACCTTGCAGACCCGGAATACCAAGGTCTGGAAGCTGCGGCACGGTGTTTCAGACGCCCAGATGGCTGACCCTGCTTGGCTTGCGCAGGATGCTGATGGGGACGGAGCCGAAAATGGGTTTGAGATGCTGGCTGGCACAGACCCATTCAACCCAGCTAAAGCCGCCCGGGTCTCCTCCTTCCAGCGTGTGGGCGGGGGGGTGTCGCTCCTTTTTCCCACAGAAGCCGGGAAACGGTACCGGGCAGAGTCTACGCCGGACCTGAAGCTTCCGGGAAGTTGGACGCTGCAGGGGGCCGCGGTCACTGGGGACGGTGGCTCCAAAACCCTCGTGGTTCCCTCGGCGGACAGTGGATTTTTCCGGATCCGGATTGATGATGTGGACACCGATGGAGACGGGGTGAGTGACTGGGTGGAGGAGCAGTTGTCATTGGATCCGTTTTTGATGCAGACGGTGGCCGGCAGTAGTGACGCGGAATATTTAGATTCGCAGCTGGCCTTGCCGAACCTCCCCAACGTGGTGACGATTCGTGCGGTGGCGCCGTTTGCGTCGGAGGACGGTCCGGTCGCGGGCAGGTTCACCATCACACGGACGCAGAATCTGTTTCCGTTGAGTTTGGACCTGCGAACTACGGGGAGCACCGCTGTGCCCGGCTCGGATTACGCGGGGTTGCCGGGCACGCTTTTTCTTCCTGCGCGAGGAGCGCTTTCTGCGGATCTGTTTGTGAACCCGGTGGTGCCGCAGGCCTCGGTGAAGGGGGGGCGTTCGGTGCGCCTGACGCTGGTCCCATCGGCATCTGGAAACGCGCCGTTCACTCTAGCGGGCCCGGACACTGCGACAGTGATCATCAACGGCACCACGGTCCCCTCAGGCACGGGGTTGCTGGGGCGTTACTACGACACGGCCAGCTCGACCCAGGCAGATGCGGCGAACTTTGGGCAGTCGGGGACGTTCACCCTAAACCGGGTGGGGGCCGCAGCCCCGTATTCCGGGAGTACGGTGGTGGTGCCCTTTACCTACACGGGTACCCCGGCGCTTCAGGTTGGGCATCAGGTAAAGCTGACGTTCACCGCTGGCAGCCTCAACAGCGCCACGTTCAACCACCTCAATTACCCGGTTGTCGCGGTGAACCCGGGCGTCAGTTTCACCGTGGCTATTTCCGGGGCAACCCTCCCGACCAGTTATTCTGGCACCTGCAGCTTCAGCATCCAGTCCTTCCCGCATCCGGCGTTCCTCGAGCGGGTGGATCCGACGGTGAATTTTGACTGGAACCTCGGAACGCCGGGCGGCGTGGTGATTCTGCCCAACAACCCGGCCGACAACTACTCGGCCCTCTGGGAAACCTACCTCCAGCCGTCGACAGCCGGAAACTACGTCTTCCAACTCGATGCGGACACCCGGGCCCGGGTCCTTCTGGACACCGGTTCCGGCCTGATTCCGGTGGTCGAACACAACTGGACCAACCCCGGCGCCGACGCTGTCGGCACATTCAAACAGAGCACGCCCATCGCCTTGGTGGTGCCGGCCACGCCCGCGCAGCGCTACCGGATGCGGGTGGAGTACGTGGAAACCACGGGAGACGCCCGGTGCCGGCTCCAGTGGAGCGTGAACGGCGGCACGTTCTCGAACATCCCGCAGGCCAACCAGTTTACGCATACCACGGCCTGTTCCTACAGTTTTTCGGCGGGCACCGTCACGGTGACGCCCACCGGTGGACATGCCTTGAACGTGGGCGATACCGTGGCTCTTGCGTTTTCGTCCGGCGTCCTGTTTACGCCCGGCGCGAACTCCACTTACAACGGAAACTACGTGGTAACCGCGGTGAACGGGGCCACCAGCTTCACGGCGGCGGTTGCGGGATTTCCGGTCAGCGTGCCGGGCGCGAGTACGGCTGAGGGAAGCCAGTTCATCCCGGTGCCCTCGACGGCGGGGCTGGCGGTTGGAATGGCCGTGACCGGCGCGGGATTGCCTGCAAACCAGTTCATCACCGCGATCGGCACGGGTTTCATCACGGTGACCACCGGCACGGGCGTGACGGCGCAGTCGAACACCACCCTCACCGCGGTCCTCCCCTCCACCGGAACCACGACCGGCGCGGGGTTTGTTTTGAACCAGCCCTCCAGCACCACGACGGGACTCCTGAATTCCTGCTACCCGAATGTGTCGATGGCCGGCGGGCCTGGCCGTGTCGGGGTGGATACCGCCGTTACCTCCGCCAACAACGGCATCTGGGGCTCGGGCACGCCCGATCCGGCCCGGATCCAGCCCGACTCTTTTTCCGCACGCTGGACAGGCCAGGTGCAACCCCAGTTTTCCGAGGAATACACCTTCTACGTGACGGCAGACGACGGCGCGGCGCTTTGGATCAACGGCCAGCCACAGACCCTGCGTCTGCTCAATTCGCAGACGATCGGCGGCTCCACGTACACCTACGATGGGGGCACCGGCGACTTGGTCGTGAACGGCTCTGGGCTCGTATTGAGCCCGGGTGCGTTTGCGCTGGGGGAGACGGTCCGGTTGGATCCGAGCAGCAGCGCGCTGAATCATGCCGCGAGCAATTCCCCAACCTATGACTATGACCCAATCACGGGCGTTCTCACCGTAGATTACACCAATCTCGTCGTTGGTATGCCGGGCGGCACCCGGGTTGCCGGCAGCTACGCCGTGGGCGAGACCGTGGAACTGGACCCGACTTCCGGCGGCCTGAGTGCGCTTGCCCAGTTGCCTTACGTCATTCAGGCAGTCTCCGGAAACACCTTTTCCGTCAACGTCGGCGCCATCAATTTCAGCCCCACCCTTGCCGTTTCCAGCATCGCCGCAGCCAGCCCCTGCTCGGTCACCACCGTGCAGTCCCACGGACTCACCACCGGCGCCCGGATCCGGATGGCCGGAGTCACCGGCGGCACGTTTTCCACCCCCATCAACGGGGTGTTCACCGTCACCGTGGTGGATTCCCGGACGTTCACCGTCGCCTCCAACTGCACCGCTTCGCCCGTGCCCGGCACCGGGGTGCTGACTGTTCCAGGAAACATCAACGTCAGCGACATCCGCAACCTGTCCGTCACAGCGCTCCAGGTCGCGGGAGCCGGGACCTACAGCTACTCAGCCAGCACCGGCGACGCCGTGGTGGATTACTCCGCGCTGGTGGTTCCCGGGAACACCGTCCAGTCCGGGCAGAAGATCGCGCTGGATCCCACCAGCGGAAACCTCTCGGGCCTCGCCAGTGCCTTTTATACGGTCACCGCCGCCACCCCCACCACGTTCACCGTCAACTTTGGTGCAGGCGCGTTTGCCACAGGCACGGGCAATATCGCGATTGTCACGCCGAGCACGGCCCCGGTTCCGGCTGCGCTGAGCAACGCGTTCACCGTGAATATCGGGCCGGGCCGGTATGCACACAACAGCGCCGGAAACATTAGCCTAGACGCTGTTGGGAAACCCATAAAGGACTGGGCCGCCATCAATTCCGAGCGGTATGTCCGGATCCCGATGCAGGGCGGTGTCCGGTGTGACATCCAGTTGGACTCCTATGAGGCGTCATTCACCGCGAAAAGCATCTTGGCGTGGTCCAGTTCCAGCCAGCCCAAGCAGATCATCCCGCCCGAGCGGCTCTACCCCTCCAGCCTCGGCTCCGAACTGACTGCCAAGCCCGCGCATGTCAGCCCCACGGATGTCACCGCGATTACCAGCGGCTCGTTCAGCCACAGGATCGCTCTCTCCAACGGCGCCACCGCCTCCGTCAGTGGCAACCCGGCCTGGCTCAGCTTCAATCCCGCCACCGGCGTCCTCAGCGGCACGCCCCCGGCCGGGGCACGCGGGAACTACCAGGTCCTCCTCACTATCCAGAACGGCACCGGCACCAGCACCTCCCTCATCAACCTGCACGTCGAGGAAAACGCCGGCTCCGTGGTGCGCGAAACCTGGGCCGGCATCGCTGGCACCACGCTGGCCAGCATCCCCATGGGCACAGCCCCCGCCGCCACATCCAGCCTTACCAGCCTTGAGGCCCCCACCGATGCCGGCGACAATTATGGTGCCCGGATCCGCGGCTACCTGACCGCGCCCGTGACGGGCAACTACTCCTTCTGGATCTCCGGAAACAACGCCGCCGAGCTCTGGATCTCGAATGACAACGAACCGGTCAACGCCTTCAAACGGGCGTGGGTGACCACCGGCACCGGCACTGTTCGCGCATGGAACGCCGAGCCGAGCCGGAAATCGCCCTGGCTCGCGCTTGAGGCCGGCCAGAAGTATTATTTCGAGATCCTGCACAAGGCAGGGATTGCTGGGGACGGCGTCGACAATCTTGCAGTGGGGTGGTCCAAGCCGGGCGAATCCACGCAGGCGCCTTCCGAAGTGGTGCCGGGTTATGTTCTGTCGCCCTATGTGCCGCCGGCGGCGGGTTCGACACCGGGCACGCTGTACGTGGCCTCGATGTTGTCACAGGGCGGGGCCACCACCAACGGGGTGGGCGGCGGGACCCTGCGGGTGAGTGAAGACGAGACAACCGCCTACCTGAAGTTCAACCACAGCGGGCTTTCTGGTCCGATTACCTCCGAGCACATCCATTCCGACCCGTACCAAGGCAAGCCTTCAACCATCCTGTTCGACATCGACGCTCCCTCGATGCCCGGGGACGGACTCATCACCGATCCCGCCGACCCCAACGTGGGCGCCTACCGGTGGACCATTGCCCCCGTGGGCGCGCTCACCAAAACCGACGTCCTTGAGATCCTCAGAGAGGGCAAGGCCTACATCAACCTCCACACTGCCCTCTACCCGGCAGGCGAGATCCGGGGTAACTTCACCCTGGCACAGGGGACTCGTAACTTCATCCCGCCGCCCGCGCCGCGATCGTGGACGGACGACAGCGGGACCAACAACGGTGCCGCACGGTTCCTAGCCCAAGCCAGTTTCGGTGCGAGCATTGCGGACATTACAGCCCTCAAGGCGCTGACGCCCTCGGGCGGCGACGCAAGCCTGGGCGCACCCGCCAGCCGGTACGACGCATGGATCGAGAACCAGTTCACCCAGCCCGCCACGCAGCACCTTTCGGAGGTGCGTGCGCGCGAACTGGCCAACGTCTTTTTCACCTTCAGCGAGACGCTGGAGTTCAACGCTTGGTGGAAGGCCTCTGTGTCGGGGCAGGACCAGCTCCGCCAGCGAGTCGCCTACGCGCTCAGCCAGATTCACGTCGTCTCGGGCCAGGGCCCCTTGGAGGGCAACGCTCTGGCGCTCGCTCACTTCTACGACACCCTCGCTGGAAATGCGTTTGGCAACTTCCGCGACATCCTCATCGGCACCACGCTCACACCGGCCATGGGCCGCTACCTCGACATGCTGGGCAACGACAAGCCCGACCCCTCACTGGGCCGGACCGCCAACGAAAACTACGCCCGCGAAATCAAGCAGCTCTTCTCCATCGGTCTTTACCGGCTCTGGCCCGACGGCACCCTCATCCTCAGCTCCAAGGACGCGCCCATCGACACTTACGGACAGCGCGAGGTGGTCGGGCTTTCTCAGGTCTTTACCGGCTGGTCGTACGGGTACGACGGCCCGCCGCTCACCTCCTTCAGCGCACCAGCCAACTGGACCCGTCCCATGCGCGAGGTGCCTGCACGCCATTTCACCGGGCCCAAGCGCGTCCTAAACAACGAGGTGCTCCCCGGCCTCCTCTCCGATCAGGCTCCGGACCCGTACGGAAACCACAACGGCGCCAATTTTGCCTCGGCCGCCTACCAGGCCCTGCCTGTGCAGGAACTCAACGCCGTGCACGACATGCTCTTTAACCACCCGAACACGGGTCCGTTCATCTGTCGCCAGCTCATCCAGCGCCTGGTCACCAGCCATCCTTCGCGCGATTACCTCTACCGCGTCGTGCAGAAGTTCAACAACAACGGAGCCGGTGTCCGGGGCGACATGAAGGCCGTCCTCAAGGCGATCCTGCTCGATTACGAGGCCCGCAGCGCCGAGCTGCTCTCCGTTCCGGCCTACGGAAAGCAACGGGAGCCCGTCCTCCGCGTCGCCCATGCGGCGCGCGCCTTCCGGCCGGGGGACGTCACCGGCACCTACAGCCAGACCGGAACCAACGCGATCACCATCGCCACCGGGTCCACCAACCCCAAGGTGGTTGCGGGCAACACCGTTTTCCTCGAGTTCACCGACACCACCGGCGATCCCGCCAAGCCAGCCCCGGCTGCGGGGACCTTCGCCGTGACGAGCGCGACTACCGCGGCGCCGTACTCCTACACCATCGCCGCCCCGGGCTGGGTCACGGGCACGTACAGCCAAAGCGGCACGACCATCACCCTCACTATCTCCAACCATGGCCTGCCAGGCGATAACGCCGCACGGGGACAGGTCCTCGCGGACGCCAACCACGGCCGGGCCTTTTTCGACTTCACCAGTGGCGGCCTTGACGGCCTCGCTGGATTTGACCGCACGGTCCAGAAGGTCCTCACCTCCAACGCCTACGACACCCCCAGCGGTGTCGGTGCCACCAACGGAACCACGTTCACGCTGGCCGCGCCCGACAGCGCCATGCGCTCGGGCAACGTCATGATCGCCCGCTTCGCGGGGAGCTACTCCTCCACGGGCCGCAACGGCGTCCTCACCATCGACACCTTTGGCATCAGTTCCACCGGCTATGGACTGCAGTACGACCATGGGCTCTCGGTGGGCGACTCCGTGTTTCTCAACTTTACCAACTCGCGTGACACCACGTCATTCAACGAGACCTCTGTTGAGAACGATCTCGTCTACACCGTTCTCAGCGTTCCGGATTCCAACACCTTTACCGTGGCCGCCCGGGACGCCGCAAATGCCGCCATCGGTGCCGACAACCAGGTTCAAGTCTTTCCCTTTAAACCCCAGCCCTTGGTGCGCAACGGCACCGTATCCACACGGCAGTCCACGTACGTGCTCGACAATACCGACACGGACTTGGACCAGACCCCGCTGAACCCTACCACGGTCTTCAACTTCTTCCTGCCGGACTACAAGTTCGCCGGCGCTTTGGCCTCGCAGGGGATCACCACACCGGAGTTCCAGCTCACCTCGGAAACTGCTGTGATCAAGCAGGCCAACTTCCTCTACAACGGCATCTTCTACCCTGCCAACACCAACGGCATCAGCAGCTTCAAGTCCGGCACCCATGCTCTCGTCCTCGACTTCACCCCGTGGATGAGCGCCGCAGCAGCGGACCTTGGCCTCGGCACCCCGGTGGATCCCACGGTCTCCTGGACCCACAACCAGAACCTGTCCACGCTTGTCGACCAGCTCGCCACCCTCCTCGGCGCCGGCCAGTTGTCGAGCTCCGCAAAAACGCTGATCAAAAATTTCGTGTCCACGCCGATCCTGTCGATCGGCGTGAGCGGGACAGCCTGCACCATCACGACCACCAGCGCGCATAACCTCAATACAGGCGACGTGGTCCTCGTCAGCGGCGTCACAGACGGCACATTCGGCGGCGTGGCCGGCAGCCTCAACAGCACCACCGTGCAGCGGACCATCACCAAAACCGGGGCCAATATGTTCACCATTCCGCTCGCCTGCACCGTCGCCCCCAGCGCCGCCGGCCTCGCCAACGCGCATGTGTCCGTTGTTCCCTACAACCAGGCTGCGCCGAATGACATCCACAAACGCGACCGGCTCCGCTCCATTGTCCACCTGATCCTCACCAGCCCGGATTACACCATCCAGCGATAAGCCGTATGCGCACCGACAAAAACTCCGTTCTCCGCACCCGACGCGACTTTTTCCGCCAGGCCTCCTGCGCTGCCGTCGGAACACTGGCGCTCACCGGCACGGTCCGCGACCTGCAGCTCATCCGGTCCGCCATGGCGCAGACCGGAATCCCGGCTGGTTCCAATGATTACAAGGCGCTGGTCTGTATCTTCCTCTCGGGCGGCAACGATTCCAACAACTGGATCGTCCCGACGGACAGCACGACTTTCGATCAGTACACCCAGATCCGGGCCAATCTCGCCCTGCCCCAGTCCTCCCTGCTGCCCCTTTATCAGACCGGTACTTCGGGCGCCGCCTACTCCGATGCCGACGGGCACACCTACGGCTTTCATCCCGCGTGCAGCGGTCTCCAGCAGCTCTTTGGCGAGGACAAGCTGGCTGTGCTTTTCAACGTGGGCACTCTGGTCCGGCCCACCACCCGGGCTCAGTACACCGGATCCAATTTCAGGTTCTACCAGCCGCCCCAGCTTTTTTCACACAGCGATCAAGTCACCCAGTGGCAGACCTCCATCCCCGACGGGCCGCCCACCACGGGCTGGGGCGGCCGCGTCGCCGACCTCCTGGACGCCTCGGCAAACCAGAACGGGAGCCTGTCGATGTCGGTGTCCCTCAACGGGACCAACACCTTTGAAATCGGCAACCTCTCCGCCCAGTACCAGGTGTCCACGTCCGGTGCCGTGGTGGCCACGGGCGACCAGATGGGCGCCACCGGAGCCCGCCTTGCGGCGATGAAAAACATCCTCAACCTTTCTTCCTCCAACCTCCAGCGGAACGCCTACGCCGGGGTGGTCAAAAACGCCATCGCCGTGGGAGACCTGCTGAATACGGCTGTGTCCAACTCCGCCGCCACCAACTTCTGGACTGTACCCTTCCCCAACACCACGCTGGGCAACCAGCTCAAGATGATCGCGCGGCTCATTGAAGCCCGCGGGAACCCGGCATCGCCTGTAGCCGGCAAGTTCAACATGTCTCGCCAGATCTTTTTCTGTGGCGTGGGCGGGTACGACACGCACACCACTCAGGTTCTGGTCAATGGAACCGACCAGCCCGCCAATGCCAACGGCGCCCACTACCGGCTCCTGGACGAGGTCAGTACGTGCATGCTCGCTTTCCAGCGCGCCATGGAACAGATCGGTGCCGGTGACAAGGTCACCACCTTCACCGCCAGCGATTTTTCACGCACTTTTCCCACCAACAGCCAGGGCAGCGACCACGGCTGGGGCGCCCACCATGTCATCATGGGCGGCGCTGTCCGGGGCGGACGCACCTACGGAAAACTCCCTGTCTTTGCCGTGAACGGCCCCGACGACACCGGACTCGGCCGCTGGATCCCGACGCTCGCCGTGGACCAGTACTCGGCCACCCTTGCCCGCTGGTTTGGCGTCGATCCTGGCAGGCTCGCAGACGTGTTCCCCAATCTCAGCCGGTTCTCCGCTTCGGACCTCGGGTTCATGCTCTGAGGCGGTCGCCTTGCCTCCTGTGAAAACCCAAAAAATTCTGGTCTTTGCTGCGGCGCTCGCGGGTGCGGGCGCAGTCGTCTGGTACGTGCAGCAACCTGAAAAACCGGTGGCAGTTTCCGCGCAGCCGATTCCCACGCCAGCCTTTGGTGCCACAAACGGTGCTCTCTCATCTCCCCCCGCCCAGGAGCATTCATCCCTGCCAGCCCCCCCCTCTGGACAGGCCGTGTCTGTTCCCAAGGCGGCGCCGGACGCAGCGGCGGTTCCTGTGACGAGTTCTGTGATCGCCGGGACACCCATGCTCCGCACCGTGGTGCCGGTTCAACCGGAGCCTGTGGCTCAAGCGACGTTCACTCCGGTCCCTGAGGACGGCCGGACTGAGCTCGGCCATGTCCACGCCATGCTTCGCGATTACCGGACACGGATGAAGGAGAACCCTGTGGGATCGAACGCGGAGATCATGCGGGCCGTGATGGGAGGGAACCCGGTGGGCGCGCGTCTTGGGCCGCCCGATGGCCAGGAACTCAATGAACAGGGGGAACTGCTGGACCGCTGGGGGAAACCCTATTTCTTCCATCAGTTGTCTGCGACCGTCATGGAGGTCCGCTCGGCCGGGCCGGATGGCCGGATGTGGACGGCGGACGACGTGGTGTCCAAATAGCCGGGGCAGGGCATTCAAGCGGATCCAACCGACCCCAATCTGGCGGGCGTGCCGGGGCGAGATTCTGGCGCGCCGCTTCAGCCGACTGGGGTGGAAACTGGTTTGTGTTAGAGGACGGCAGAAACCGTGAGGTCGGTCGTGGTGCGCCCGATTCTGAGGGAGACCTTGTCGCCTGGCCGTTTTCCAAGGAGCTGTTTTCCGAGGGGGGATTCTGGCGTCAACACCAGAACAGGGTGGGTCCTCAGTTCGGTGCCACCCGCGCACGGAGCAATCAAGTACCAAGTCGTTTCCGAGGCGTCCGTGAGCTCGACGAGGGCGCCGATGTCTGCGCCTTCCGAGGGATCAAAACTCCGGAGCTGGAGCGCCTGCACTTGAGCGAAGTTCTGTTCCAGTTCGACAGCCTGAAGGGTTTGTCCCTCCGCGAGATAGGAGGCCTCCAAGCCCCGGGTGTCATACTTGTTTTCAGCCTTGTTCTGTTCGTGCGTGGCCTCGGCATGGGCTTCCTTGGCATTGCGCTGGAGTCGCTCGATACGAGCGCTGAGGTGGTCGAGCAGTTCCTGAATCAGGGCCTGTTTGTTCATGGCTGCGGCGGGTGGAGGTTCTTTTTTCAGGGTCTTTGATGCAGGAGCAGCATCGACTTTAGACTGCGATGGTCGCAAGTGCTTCGAGGACAAAGAGTTTTTCAAAAATCGGGATGGGTGGATATGGACAGGGATGGACAGGGATGGACGGCGGGGCTTCAAAAGAGTCAGGGCACCACGTTCAGATTGAACGGTGCAAACAGCATCCGGCCACCGACTCGGACCTGGGCGTAGAGCCGCACAAATCCCGGCTTCGGCGCATACAACTGGAAACCCAGTGCGGGGCCGCCGCGAAGCTCCGGGTTGAGCACATCGCCGCCGGTGGGATGAAGGTGCAGAACGGTCCGGTAATCGTCGTAAAATCCGACCAGATGACAGAACGCGTTCATTACCGGCTCCAGCGCTGTGACAGGCGTGCCCTGCGCATCCCGCACCGTGAGCGTCATGGGGCGGGTCTGGCCAGCCCGGGTCGGCAGCGGCGGACTGGAGGGGAAACTCAGTTCAAACCGGTAGCCGTCCGTCTGGCTGAGAAACCGGTCCGGCTCGGGTCCTACGGGTGTGCCGGTCCCGGCTCCCGGCAGATCCGCGAAGGGCAGTTCCTGGATCCCCGTGGCAAATGGAACCAGATCAGCCCAGACCCGGTAGGGCGCGGTTTTGGACGGAGTGAACGTGAAGGTGTACTCGCCGGGCACCGCCGTGGGGACGGGATGCTCATGGTGGTAATCGCCAAGCCCCGGCTCCTCGATGAGCAGATGGATCGGTTCGGTGTGCATCACCATCAAGTCGTCCTGTGTCACGGGCTTTTCCCCAGTGCCACCGGTCCGGAGCCGGACCGTCACGGCAACGGGTTTCCCGGCTTCCACGGGGCCAGATGCTTCAAGCGTCATCCGGACCGTGGGTTCCCCCGGCTTTGTGTAGATGAAGCTGGCTGGGATCCGTCGTTTCAACATGTCCATCCCGCACTTGGCGCACGGGGTCTTCGGGTTGTCCGCGAGGCAGTCGGCATGCATCGGGCACAGAAAAATGTCCGCCCGGGGTGCCTTCGGGTCAAAATGCACCTCCATCTCCCGCAACGCACGGCGGATAGACTCCAAGGCGGACTGTGCGCCATCTCTATTTCCCTGCTGCGCGGCTGTGGTGAGCGCGTTCAGGGAGGCGAGTGCCCGACCAAGACGGGTCTCGAGTTTCAGATCCGGTTCCTGGGCCAGTCCGGGAAATGCCCGGAGCGCCGGGCCGCACAGGGAGGCTTGGACGGCGACTTCACCGAGCCGGTTCTCACCGAGAAGCGTGTGGATGTTGTCCGTGGCGAGCCGGAGGATGTTCCAGGCTTCCGCTGCGGTTTTGGGCTGGAGCAGGCGGGGCGCAAAGGCGGGATCGGCTGCCGCAGACAACGTGAGGACGAGCGCAGCCAGAAGTGCCAGAAGAGCGGAAGGCAGGAGCGCAGATGTTTTGAAGGCAGGGCGCATCCGGAAGAGCGTCCCTTGCGGATCTGAGGAATTCAAGCCCGGTGCAGGCGGGAGTCCCATGTGTGCCCCAGAGCTCTCAGGCATCTTCGCCTTGAGCCGGATTCACTGGGATACGGGGTTCCCTTTGTTGACGGCAGGGGTATGGTGGACCCATGGCGACTCAAGGGACCAAGAAACGTGCTGCGCGGTCCACAGGATCCTCCGAGGCAGGCTCCTCTACGGGGGCGGATCCCGGGGTGCGCGGGAAAATCCTCGCGGCGTTTTCCGCTCACATCGCCGAGGAGGGACACGCACCGCGCTCGGTGGCCAAGTTCTGCAGGGAACTCGGCATTACAGAGGTGGTTTTCTACAGGCATTTCCCGTCGCTCCATGCGGTGGAGAAAGCGTTCTGGCGGGATTGGATGGCCGGAGTGATCGGTGCTGTCGAGAGCGGAGCGGAGTGGGCGGAATTCACGGCGCGGGAGCGTTATCTGGCGTTCCTCTTTGCGCTCATTCAGGCGGCAACGGAGCGGCGCTCCCTGCTCTTGGAGCGTTTTCATGACATCGCCCCACTCGCAAATCCTGCGGCTCTTGAAGGACTGCGCTCGGAGTTCCTCGAGTTCGCACGGCAGCTCGTGGACCATGGCATCGCTTTGGGCGAGATCGCCGAACGGCGCGGCCTGAAGAATCTTTATCCCGGAATCCTGTACGCACATCTGCGCTGGGTGATCGACTATCATCTCAAAGACGAGAGCGAAGAGTTTGACCGCACGGATGCGTTCATTGAGAAAACCGTGCGGCTGGCTTTCGATCTGTTTCGCACCCAGGCTTTCGACTCCGCTGCCGACTTGCTGCGCTTCCTGTTGCCTGGAAATCCGTGGTGTTCGCACCCAGGAAAGGCGCACTGACACCGTGAAGGAGGCGAAAGGTGGCGAGGGACGGGCGTCGCACAAGGCGCCTGAAAACCAGAGGCGCGATCAGGAGGAGATGCGGTCCGGGGCCGTCGGCCGGATGGCGGCGTTGGGAGCGGCCGGAGCGCGGGTGGGAATCAATTATCTGAAGCACTATGGGCGTGGAATGGTTTCCGGTGGCGATGCCGAGAACCGGAGCAGGCTCCGCGAGGAACTGGATGAGCGAAACGCCGAGACGGTGTACGACGCCTTCAGCAAACTCAAAGGCGGCCCGCTCAAGCTCGCCCAGATGCTGAGCATCGACAAAAACCTGCTCCCGGACGCCTACGCCCGGCAATTCGCGCAAGCCCAGTCCTCCGTGCCGCCTCTCTCTTATCCGCTGGTGGTACGGACATTCCAGCGGGAGTTCGGCGCAGGACCCGAGGCGCTTTTCGAGCATTTCGAAAAAAAGGCCGCGCATGGTGCCTCCATCGGACAGGTCCACCGGGCGAGGCATCAAGGGCGGGAGTATGCGGTCAAGGTCCAGTATCCCGGTGTCGCGCAGAGCCTCAAAAGCGATCTCCGGTTCGTCAAACCGATTGCCCTCCGGATCCTTGGGCTCCGCGAGGCGGATGTGGAATCCTATTTTCGCGAGGTCGAGACCCGCCTGCTCGAAGAGACAGACTACCGGCATGAGTTGGCCAGATCGGTGGAATTGTCCAAGGCTTCTGCACACCTGAAGGGGGTGCGCTTTCCCGAGTACCATCCCCACCTTTCCACCGGCAGGATCCTCACCTCCGACTGGATCAACGGAACCCCGCTCGACCGCTTTGCCGATGGCCCAGCGACCCAACAGGAACGCGACCGGATTGGCCAGGCGCTCTGGGATTTCTACAGCCATCAGGTGCACGAACTGCTCGTCTTCCACGCGGATCCGCATCCCGGCAATTTTCTGGTGAAAGACGGTGAGCTTTGGGTGCTCGATTTCGGCTGCACAAAGAAGATCCAGCCGGAGTTTTACCGGAAACAGTTCCGGTTTCTGGATCCGCGCCTTGAGCGGGACCCGGCGCTGCTGGCGGACTCGCTGCGCGACCTTGAGGTGATCCTGCCCGGGGATGGGACGGAACAGATCGCGATGATCACTGCGCTCTGCAAGGTCTGGCTGGAGTTGCTTGCAAGGCCTTTCCGCGAGGGGAGTTTTGACTTTTCCGATCCCTCTTTTCTCAAGGCCATTTATGATCTCGGAGAAGAGAACCGGAGGGCGGACCATCTGCGTACCCTGCGCGGTCAGAGAGGTTCCCCCGACACCATCTACGTGAACCGAGCGTTCTTCGGCCTCTACAGCCTGTTGGGCCGGATCCGTGCCCGAGTGCGGGTGGGGCTTCCCGAGTGGATCACGGCATGACGGTGAAGCGACAGGCGCTTGGCTGGACCCACCGCCGCGAGACAGACCGTACCGCCTGTCCGCCTCCTCGCTCTGTGGCTGCTTGGTGGACCAGGGAGACTCCGGGAAATGCACCTTTTTGTCTTGAGCCCTGAGAAACCGACATGGGCTGGAGGTGGGGAAGGATCGACGGGGCTGGCACGCCTCGCCGGCGCCGCATCGGACCTCAGTTATAGGCGTTCTCGCCGTGCTGGCTGACGTCGAGGCCTGCGTGTTCGTCCTCCGGATCGACCCGGAGGCCGACGAGTTTGTCGATCACCTTCAGCAGGACATAGGTGATGATCCCGCTGTAGATACCGGTAAAGAGAACGGCCTTGGCCTGGTTGAAAAACTGCGTGGCGCTCCCGGCCAGAGAAACCGCCTGGCCGCCGGACTTGAAGGTGTCGAGCAGCGCCGGATTGACTTCGCCATTTGCAAGGAACCCGAGAAGCAGCATCCCGATGATGCTGCCCATGCAGTGGACGCCGAACACATCCAGTGAATCGTCGTACTTGAAAAACGCTTTGAGTTTGGTGACTGACAGGTAGCAGCCCGCGCCGCCCACCAGTCCAATCAGGACCGCTCCCGGGATCGACACGAAGCCAGAGGCCGGCGTGATCGTAGCCAGGCCCGCCACCATTCCCGAGGCCGCACCCAGCACGCTCGGTTTGCCTTTTTCCACCCACTCATACGATGCCCAGCTCAGCCCGCCCAGTGCCCCCGCGAAATGCGTGGCGCAAAAAGTGGCCGTGGCGGCGGCGCCACCATTGAGGGCGCTGCCTGCATTGAACCCGAACCAGCCGACCCAAAGAAGGCCAGTGCCGATCAGGCTGAACACCACGTTGTGTGGTGGCATCGGGTCGTGGAGATGGCCGCGCCGATGGCCCAACACAACCGCGCAGACCAGCGCAGCGGCTCCTGAGCTGATATGGACCACGGTCCCTCCCGCGTAGTCCAGAACCGGGACGGTCCCGCCGAGGGCCCAGTTGAAGTAGCCGCCCTTGCCCCAGACCATATGGGCCAGCGGACAATAGACCAGAGGTAACCATGCCACGCTCAGCAGCAGGAACGCGCTGAACTTGATCCGCTCAGCAAATGCACCGGTGATCAGGGCGGGCGTGATGATCGCAAACATCATCTGAAACAACATGAACGTCTGCGCTGGAATCGTGGGTGCGTAATCCGGGTTTGGGGTTCCCCCCACCCCCTTGAGGAAGAGATGCTGGGTCAGGCTGCCGATAAACGCGGTGCCGTCCCCGAACGCGAGGCTGTACCCGCACACGAACCAAAGCAGGGACATGGCGGACATGAGAAACATGCTCTGCATCATGGTCGCCAACACGTTCTTGGATCGCACCAGCCCTCCGTAGAACAGGGTCAGCCCGGGTGCGGTCATCATGAGGACCAGCGCCGAAGACACCAGCATCCACGTGTTGTCGGCGTTGTTGACCGCAGACGCCGCCGGATCAGCCGCAAAAAGTGTGGAGGAAAAAATGGGCAACAAAAGCAGGGGCAGAAGCTTTTTCATGATGGGGGCGCAGAGAGTGGCGGAACTCAGGTTTCAGGGCAAGCGGAAGACCAACTCCATCACCCACCCGCATGGAGGAGCTGTATCGCTGGCCGCCTTGGAACCTGAGGTCTGCCATGATCCAAACGAACGGGGCGTCTTAAAGGGGGGCGTTTTTACCGCAACCGTTTTGCCGAAAATGGTCTACACTCCCTCCCCTGATGAACGGCCCTGATCACCCATTTCCCGCCCCACTTCTTGAACGGCTCCGTGCCGCTCAGAAAATCGCTGTGCTCACCGGAGCCGGTGTCTCACAGGAGTCCGGGCTCCGCACGTTCCGCGACCCGCAGGAGGGATTCTGGGCCCAGTACAGCCCGGAAGACCTCGCCACGCCGGAAGCCTTTGAACGGGACCCGCGGCTGGTCTGGGAATGGTACGCCCACCGGCGGAGCCAGCTCGCCAGCGTGCACCCCAACCCCGCGCACCGCGCCTTGACCGAACTCGGAAACAGGCTGCCCGGATTGACGCTCATCACCCAGAACGTGGACGGCCTCCATCAGCGGGCCGGTAGCCGCGATGTGATCGAACTGCACGGCACCCTCACCGAAGTCCGCTGCTCCGCCTGTGGACAACGGCCCAAGGAATGGAACGATCATCCCCGGGTTGTGCCAGCGTGTCCGGACTGCGGCGGCCTGCTCCGGCCCGATGTCGTCTGGTTCGGCGAAATTCTCCCCCAGGGCGCACTCGCCGCCGCCATGGAGGCTGCCCGGACTTGCGACGCATTCTTTTCCATCGGCACCTCCGGTCTCGTCGAACCCGCCGCATCCCTCGGCCGCACTGTCCGCCAACGGAACGGTGTGCTCATCGAGATCAACCGCGAACCCACCCCGCTGACGCCGCTCTGCGATTACGCGTTCCATGGCAAAGCCGGGGACTGGCTGCCGCGCCTTGTGGACGCCGTGTTCGGATCCGGCCTCTAACGCCTGCCTGTCCGGGTAGAGTCCGCTGGGTCCGGGGTGGGTTATTTGGATGGGGCGAGAAACCCTTCCGCACCCATCCATTCGGCAGCGGCTTTGGTCCAGCCGTCCACGGGCAGTTTTGTCTGGCGGGTGCCGAACCCGTGGCCGCCCTTGGAGTACACGTGGAGTTCGGCCGGCAGGTTCAGCCGCTTGTATTCCAGGTACAGCCGCGCGCATTCCACCGGGCTGTTGTTGTCGTTGTGCGCGACCACAAAAAACGCCGGAGGCGCGTCGGCAGGCACGCTGAACCCTTCGCGGAACTTGGTCTTGTCCTCCCGGTCAAGAAACCCGCCTCCGTAGACGAACAGGGTGAAATCCGGTCCGCGCGAGGTGTCGGTCCCGGGAACCTGCGGGAAGGTCCGAGGTGTCCGATCCCAGGAGGCGTGCCCGACCAAGTTTGCGCCTGCCGAAAAACCGATGACCCCGACGCGTTTCGGGTCGATCTTCCAGTCACCGGCACGGGCACGGACGACCCCCAATGCGCGCTGAAGGTCTTCGACGGGAAAACTGTGGGGCAGGGCTTCGTCAGCCGTGGGTGTGCGGTACCGGAGCAGGACAGCGGTCACGCCGATGCTGTTGAGCCATTCGCAGACCCCGGTGCCCTCGTTGATGGTGGAGAGAAACCAATAGCCGCCTCCTGGGCACACAATCACCGCGGCGCCATTGGGGGCCGGTGCGGGGTACACGGTGATACTGGGCTCCTGGATGAAGGTCTCGCGGCCTGGCCGGGTGCCGTCGGGGCCGATCCGGTCTAGGGTGGCCTTGGAGGGTTCCACCCGGGTCCCGGGCACGCCTTCGGGCCAGAGCGGGACAACGGTTTCCCCATAAACGGTATGGAGGACGAGGAAGAGTGCAGCGAGGAGGGTACGCATGGCGCCTCCAACAAGAGCACAATGGCGCGTCGCTGCCAAACCCGGAACCGGCCGGTGCCCGGAAGCCGGGCAGTCTTTCACGTGGCGGCTTCCACCGAGGACAGAGTGGGCCAGACTTGGTTCACTGGGCGGGACGCCCTGATCCGGCTGAGCGCATCGCGTTCCACCATTGCGCCCAGCGTAGCGACGGGCAGTGTGGGCCGGATCGATGCCGGGATCGGGCATTCTGTGGTCACACTGGCGTTGATTACGGGGCAGACGCTCGCGACCCGGACCAATGCGGAGACAATGGCTGCTGCAGTGAGCCGGATCCAGTCCGAGTTGACCGCCCAAGGGTACGTGCCGGCTGCGGAATAACTCCACCAGCGCCACAAGCCCGGCGGATCAATTCCGGGGAGCCGGGTCACTGGTTCCGTGGCAGCTGGCGTTCGAAATCCTCGATGGACACGGAACAGATCGCCGCGTCGAGGAGTTGGTCCAGTACCGGGCCGGACTCGATGGCATTGACCTGTGCGAAAATTTGGGGCTCCAGAGTGTTTGTCCCCGAGCCATACCGGATCTCCAGTGCCCGCAGGACGGCCCGCCGTTTCGCTGCAAGGGCACCCCGGCTTTCCCCACGGCTTTCCCCTTCACGGATTCCTTCCTCGCGGCCGGCAGCCCGGCCCGCTGCGCGGCCTTCAGCCCGGTATTGTTCAGCAATGGTCATGAGAGCTTCCTCCAGTCTGGGTTCTTTGAGCTGTTCGATATGGCGTACCAAGGCTTCCTGATCCTTGTCCCGTGAAGCAATGTAGCCCAGAAAACAGTGCAGCGCATCCTTGGAAATTTTCCGCCACTTGGCCAATTCCCATACCGGCCCCGACAACAACTCTCCCACGGGTTCGGCTTTCAAGACGCGCAATGCCAGCACACCTTCCTCCGTCCCTTTCAACTCCTCGTACTCGGTCCGGAACAACTCCATCAGGCTGAACTCGAGGTCCAGTTGCCAGCGCGCATTTGGGTCGCCCGGTTCCAGTTCGATGAGGTCCCGCAGGCGCTTCCCGGACTTCCAGGGTGCAGCTCCTTGGTACACGACGAGCGGGAAAACCGGGGGTAACCGGCGGGTTTTCGGGTGATCCCGGCGGTGCCTGTCCCAGAGCCTGAGGATGTACCGGGCGAGCCGGCAGGGCATAAAAGGATCCTCCGTGCTCTGGTGCTCCAGAAGGACATACAGGTAGCATTTCTTTTTGCCCCGATAGAACTTGAACACCAAGTCGCTTTCGGTGGCAGCGAGGGCCGGGTCGATGAAAGAGCACGGCACAACCTCCATCCGGTCCCATGGCAGTTTTTTCGCGACGGATTCCGGGAGATGCGCCTTGAGGAATTCCCGGGCATTGGCCGGATCGGAGAAGGTCGTCCGGAACAGCCGGTCGTGCGGCTGGTGCAACGGATCTTCCGGGCCAGGAGGTTCTGGAGGGGATTCCGCGGTGGAGTCTGGGGGGGACTCCACGGTGCCGGGAGCCTCCGAGGGCGGTGTGGATGCGCTTGCCGCATTGTTTTGGGGATCGGGCTGAAGCGGGTTGGGCATGACACCCGGGAAATCGGATGCGCCGGCCGGTCCGGATGCCGGGCGGCTCCATGGAAACGGCATCCGGGGTGCGAGGCGGGGAGGTCGGCCGGAGCGGCTGATCAGGACCTGTCCCGGCGCGGGCACCGCATTTGGAATTGTGGGCCCCAGTGAGAATGAGCCGATGGGCCAGTCCCGGAATCGTCGCTTTCCCTGCCAGACAATTTTCTCCATGCTCCACACGATGCGTCCCCCAATCTTTTTGGTACTTGTTTTGTGGAGTGTGCTGTCCCCGTTGAACGCAGCCGACTGGCCGCGCTGGCGAGGACCGCTGGACACCAGTTCCGCAGAGTCCGTCCAACTCCCTTCAAAGCTCGATGAATCCACGCTGGCATGGAAGGTCGCTCTCCCAGGAAAGGGCTGTTCTACCCCGGTGGTAGCCGGAGCCCGGATTTATCTGACGGCGCCAATCGATGGCCGTGACGCGCTGATTGCCTATGATCTCGAGGGAAAACTGGTTTGGCAGGCAGTCTTCGGTGAGGAAGAGGCGGGCAAACACCGGAACGGTTCAGGCAGTAATCCGTCGCCGGTGACGGATGGGGAACGGGTGTATGTGGCGTTCAAGAGCGGCACCTTGGCGGCCGTGAACGTGGATGGAACGGTGGCGTGGAAAACCCAGCTCGTCGAACGGTTCGGGCCAGTCAACCTGTTCTGGGATTTCGGTTCCTCGCCCGTACTCACCAGCAGGAACCTTGTCATGGCCCGGATGCACAACGGCGATTCCTGGCTGGCTGCGTTTGACAAAAAAACCGGGGAACTCCGATGGAAAACGGCCCGGAACTACGAGGTGCTGCGCGAGGTCGACAACGGCTACACAACGCCCGTGGTTTTCTCGCATGCAGGCCAGGAGGCGCTTTTGAGCTGGGGCGCGGAGCATCTGACGGTCCATGGTGCGGCGGACGGCAAACTTCTCTGGAGTTGTGGCGGATTCAATCCGGCAGCAACGCCCCTGTGGCCGGCAGTGGCGTCTCCGGTCCTGCTCGGGGACATCGCGGTGGTGTGTTTTGGCCGGGCGGACAAGGGAGCCCCACGGCTGCACGGGGTGCGTCTGGGGGTAACGGGTGATGCGCATTTGTGGAAACGGGAAGATGTGAGTTCGTTTGTGCCGTCGCCTGCAGCAGCCGGAGGGCGGGTTTATGTGCTCGGTGACCGTGGCCTGTTGGCCTGCGTGGATCCGGCCACGGGTGCGCCGTATTGGACGGCGGAACTACCCAAGGCCAGCTCGAATTACTACGCGAGTCCGTTGCTTGCGGGGGGGCTCATTTATGCCGCACGCGAGGACGGCGTGATTTGCGTGGGCCGGGTGGGCGCCGGGTTTGAACTGGTGTCAGAGAACAAGATCGACGACCGGATTATCGCAGGATTGGTGCCTGCGGGGAACCGGGTGCTGGTGCGCGGCATGAACAGCCTTGCCTGCTTCGGCAAATAGCGATTTCAAGATCCGCGGAGCAGGCTCAGGGGGACCGTCGGCACCCTGGCGTGAACATCGACCCGTACTTTCAACGATGCCGGGGGCTACGCGTTCGGGAGGGTGTTCTTTACCTCGGCACGCAGCGGTTCAGGGAAGGTCATGTGCAAAGAAGGCAAGGCCTGTGATGTGCTCAAGATGGTTTGAAAACCCCTGCCGGAGGGGCACAGATCGCCGGTTGCGCGCCCCCGCCTGCATCACGTCTGGTCCTTCCGCTTCGAGTTCCACTGAGGACTTGAATCCAAGCCGGACCAAGGCGATGTGCCCGGGCCTCGACGCGTCCGGGTTGCGCACCACGGCTACAACAACCCGGCCGGTGTTGGCTGCAGACTGGGCGGCCGTGGCGGAATCCAGCCTTTGCCACCCTTTGGCGGCGCCACTGGCGAGCCATTCGAACTGAGCGTTGGCCAGGCCCGTGGCGGAGTGCTCGGGCGGCCTCAGGATGTAGATGCCTGCCCGCTGGCATGCGGCAGCAACAAACTGGCTGCAGTGGGTGTGCTTGGCCGTGTCGCCCGGTTTTACAGTCCGGCCCGTGGGAAGTCCTGTGAGCCAGTCCACAATTACGCCCGGTTTCCATAGCCGTTCCACCTCCATTCCCTCCCAAAGCTCCCAGAGCGATGCCGCATCCCGCGGCGCAGGGGGCCGGGCAGTGTCCCGCACCATCCGGCACACCATGGGTTCCATGCCAGGCGTCTTTTCCGGATGCGGGCTGGAAACAAACACGGCCCCGCGGCCGTACCGAGTGCGCACCATGGCGGGCGAACCGGTCATTGCCCCCTGCGGCGTTCCATTCTCGGCCAGTTCGGACCGGTAAAACGCCACGACCTCATACGGGGGAAGGGCAGGGCTGTCATCCGGTTCAAGGATGGGGCCGTTGGCGTATCGGACCGGGAGCGGTCCCGGAAGGCCCTCGAACCAGCGGGTCAATCCGGACACTGGCCCGAGTTCAACCATCCCCGTGCCGCGCCTCCAGAGGGGCGAGATTGTCCGTGCCCGGAGGATGCCAAGGCCCCAACGAAAGCCGCTGCACGCCAGATAAGCTCCGGAACAGAAACCTACATAGCCGCCTCCATCGGACACAAAGGCACGCACATTTTCCCTGCCATTCTCACCCAAGGCGTCAGATACCTTGTGTGCCACCCCACCTGGAAAAACAACGACGTCGAACTCCTTCAAACCGCCGGAACGAATGGTCTCCGCGGCGAGGCGTGTCACCGTGAAGTCCGGGGCGTTACGCAGTGCATGTTCGGCGGCTTCAATGCTCGAGGAATTTGCACCCCGGTCCCCATAAAGAGCGATCCGCACCGGCGGCGCCCCGGGAAGTCGGATCGCGCACAATAGGAGTGAGACGACCAGGGGCAGCGTTCTCATCCCTTTTTTTACCCGGTTTTGGACCGGATCTCCATCCGGAACCTCGGTTTGGCGATGGCCGCACCTGTATGAACACCCGCGCGGGGTTATGCAGCGGGACTGCCCCGGCCGAAGTCGTCCGAGAGCCGCACGATGTCCTCCTCGTCCGAGGGATTCCCGGGAGAAATGTGCTGCCAGATCTCGGCCACCACGCCCCACTGTTCCATTCCGACGAGCCGGTGGCGGATCCCTACGGGGATGGAAATCGGGGCGCCGGTGGGCAGGATCTGAAGTGGGCCGGGTTCATCCGTGGGGCTCGTCACAACACCCACCGGACCCAGAACCGGCTTCCAGATTTCCGACCGCCGGTGGTGGTACTGCCAGGAAAGCCGGGTGCCGGGCCTGACCACCAGGAGCTTTGGGCTCAACCGCAGCGAGTTGAACTGGAGCCGGGTTTCGGGAAAAAAGTGGGCCGCAAAGGTTGCTGCCTCGGATTCCGGAAACACGAGGAACCCGCCCCAAGGCCGGCCTGTGTCGCGCGCACTCACGCTCAGCGAGAGTCCAGCCAGATGCCCGGCGAGGCGGTCAAAATATTCCGGCAGGCTTTGCGAGGGCTCGGGCAGGGCTGGGAAAACGGGATTCATTCGGACTCGGAAACAGGTTGGATCAAAGCGCAGAACGGATCTCAAAGAAAGCCGCAGCTTCAAGGTCTTTCTGGAGGCCCTCCATCTGACGGGTGTCGAGAGTCCGCAGCGGAAGCCGGGTCGGGCCACAGTCCAGCCCGAGGATCTGCATGATGGCTTTTCCTGCGGTCAATCCTCCCCATTTGAGGAAAACTGAGATCACTGCATTTGCGCGGGCCTGATGGAGTTGGGCGCCCGCGAGGTCGCCCCGCTCAAACGCCTCAAGGATCCGGTGGTAGACAGGCGCCATGAAATTGTACGTGCTCCCAATGGCTCCCTGGGCGCCCAGCGAAAGCCCGGCCAGAAGAATTTCGTCCCTGCCAAAAAGTGCATCGAACCTGCCGTCGTCGAGCCGGAGGCATTCCGCGAAATCCATGAGGTTTTCGTGGGTGAACTTGACGCCAGCGAGGTTGGGGATTTGTGGTGCACCAGTTCGGAGGAAGTCTGCGGCGGGCAGCGAAACGCCGGTCATGGAAGGGATCAGGTAGTAGTAGAAGGGGAGATTGGGAGCCGCGGCGGCGACTTGTGCGCAGTACGCGACGAGGTCCTCGGTCCGTGAGGGTTTGAAAAAGAACGGGGCGAAACAGCCCACGCCTGCCGCGCCGATTTCACGGGCGTGGGCGGCGAGCGTTTTGGCGTCAGAAAGGCAGGTGTGACCGGCATGAACCAGGACCTGAAGGTCGTCGCCCGCAACATCGCGCCAGTGTGCGGCGATCTGCATGCGCTCGGGAACCGTCAGGGAGGCGCATTCCCCCGTGGTTCCGCAGACAAAAACGGCCCGGACCCCGTTGGCGACCAGGGAACGCGCCTGGGCTTCGATGGTATCCAGCTGGAGGCTGCCATCGGATTTGAACGGGGTGAAAGGGGCTGCAATCAGGCCGGAGAGTTTGGGTGTGTTCATAAGGAATCTGGAAGGGAAACAACCGGCTCAGGGTCGGGGCGCCGGGCCGGGAGCACCCGCAGAAGGAGGAGGGCCAGCACTAGGAGCCCGGCGGCAACGGCTTCAAAGATGAGGCCCAGATCGATGGCTGCGTCTTTCATCAGCCCCCCCACGTAAATCATCAGTCCGCCAGCGGAACAGCTGCAGAAATTCAGGAACCCGTAAGCCGTTGCGCTCTGCCGTTCCGGCAGCAACTCGCGGACAATCGGCATGTGGTTTGCGTCAAATCCCCCGCGGCTGAGGCCTAGAAGAGCCAGTCCTGCGATCGCCCACGGAAGGTTTTCGGTCGAAACCGCAAAGAAAAGGGCGGGTGCTGCCAGGAAAAAAAGGAGTGCTGGCAGCAGGGTGCGGGCCCGGGGTTCGGAGGAGCGCCAGCGGTCTGTCAGAAAGCCGCCCAGCAGCACCCCGGCGAATGCGGCGGTTTGAACCGGGGCGCTGGCGCTGAATCCGGCTTGGGTGAGGCTGAGGTGGAAGTGTTCCCTCAAAAAAGTCGGGAGCCATGCGCTGGTAACCCACGAGGAGATTCCCCAGAAGAGGTTGACCACAAGCAGGATCCGGAATCCCTGATTTTCAAACAGGACACTCAGTGGTGCGGCCGGTTCAGCGGGTGCGGCGGCAATGCCGGTGTGTGCCCCGGAATCAGCGGGTGCGTCAGGTGCATCCTCCAGCCAGCGAAAAAGCACGAGTGCGTACATGAGGCCGAATCCTCCAAACCCGATGAAACCGGCACGCCAGCCCCAGTGATCCGCCGCCCATCCCCCCAGGCCACCCAGCGCTGCACCGGTGTAAATCCCGCTCATATGGATTCCGGTGGCCAGAGAACGAGTGCGGCCCCGGTGGTGGTCTGAGAGGAGGGCAAGAGCCGCCGGGATGTAACAGGCCTCGCTCAATCCCATACACGCGCGCGCAGCGAGCAACTCCCCAAATGTCCGGGTGTAGCCTGTCCAGCAGGTGACTGCGGACCAGAGGGCAAGGCTGGCCAGAATCAGGCGCCGTTTTCCGAACCGGTCTGCAAGGTGGCCGCCGAGTGGGCTGGCTGCGGCGTAGATCCAGAGAAAGACGGCACTCAGAAGCCCAAACTGGGCATCGCTCATGGGGATCGCCTCTTTAATCGGGTCACGCATCGAGGTCAGCATGAGCCGGTCGAAATAATTCAGAAGCGCCACCAGCCACAGCAGAGCGACTGCCACCCATCCTTTTTTCGACGGCAAGTTCATTGTGCCGACCTCCCGCTGAATGACAGGGCACGGACTTCCGGAGTCCGAACCCGGGGCCGGGTTTCGCCACTGACGATCACTGTGCGGTTCTCCCAAAAAACCGCGGGTGCCGTGACCGTTGAAAAAGGCAGTTGGCCCGACACGGTCCACGTGTTGTTCCCTGCCGAGTAGGCGAGTAGGCTCCTGCAAAAACCGGGATGCTGTTCAAGCGGTGTAAAGCCGGTGTTTGTGCCGTCATCGCCCCCTGGAATCAGGAGGGTACGGTCTGGCCCCTCCATCGCCGGCGAGGGAGCGGCGGCACAGGCGTGTGGAAGATCAGGGAGTGTTTCCCATCCATGGCCGGGCCTGTAGCGGAAGGCGTCCCGGAGATAAGTGCGGACCGGATGTCCCTCAGGCCCTCGGGAGAGGCTGACGCCACTGAAAAGGTGGAAGCCACCGTCCGCAGATCCGGCGACGCCCAGGATTCGCCCGGGTCCCGGCCACGGAGGAAGTTGCTGCCAGCCCGCCTCCAGATGGTCCAGATCCAAGGCGAGAAACTGGCGGAGTGCCGTCGTGTCCGAAGGTGCGGCGGTTCCACCAGCCACGAAAACTGTGCGCCCTACGAGCGCGGCGCACGCGTGGGCGCAGGGAGAGGGGAGTGGGGGGTAAGACCGGGTTGTGAGGGTCCGGTTTTCCCAGTTCAGAGCAAAAACCGCGGTGTGATGCCGGTCCGGGCTGCTGCCTCCGATGCAGAGAACCCCCTCAGGAATCGTGACCGAAACCCCATAGGCGAGCGGTTCCGGAAGTGGGGATGTTGGGAGCCATGAAGTGCCGGATTTTTCAAGGATCCAAACGGAATTGTACCAGGACTTCTGAATCGGATCCTGCCAGCGATTCTTGGGGATGTTGGCCCCACCGGCGACCAGCAGCGCGCCATGAGTGACTCCCGCAAACATGCCTGCAAAGCCTTCCGGGTCAGGCAGGGCAGGAAGAGATTCCACGGTGAATGGACTAGGCATGGGGTTCGCGCCTGCGGTTGCCGGGCGTGCGGCGAACAAGGTCGCGCAGAGCAGAAGTGCACGAGCGGTGGCCTCGAAAGGCCGAGGTTGTTTCGGCCTGTTCATGGAGCCTGCGAGCCGCGGGCTTGCGTGTGGGCCAGGGCGTCGATCTCGCTCATTTTGAATCGGACGCTGACAATGGAGCAGCCGACATCTTCCTTGCGGTAGGTGGTGTAGGTGGTGGCAACCAGGGTGCCGTCGGGCAGCAAATGGAGGCCGGGGTAGAAGCCGTCCTTGAACGTCTTCAAAAGGCTGACCCTGTACTGGCCGGGCCGGCCATTGCGGAGATCGTCATAGGTGCCGACCCACGCAATGAAGCCGCCCTTGTCTTTTGCATTGGGAGAGGCGCTCCGGAACACCACCACCATGCGGCCATCGGGAAGAAACACTCCGTGGTGCCGATCCCCAGTGAGTCCCCAAGGCGTATCCACAGGTGCGCTCCAGGTCTGGCCTTCGTCCCGGCTGAACATCATGAGGCTGGTGCCGGATCTGCGGTTTTCGCGGAGAATGCAGCAGAGTTCGGAGCCGTCCGGGGATCGGAACGCATAGGGTTCGCATGGGTGCTTGCCTTCGAGTTTTGTGCCGTCGCAGGCCATCGTTGGTACGGACCATGTGAATCCACCGTCCCGGGTAATGGACTGGAGGACTTGGAGGGTGCCTGCCTCGCCGATTCCCGTTCCCCGGTGGAACAGGCCGAGGTGGGCGCCGTCTTTGAGCGGCACGATACTGGAGAACGTCATGATGTTCCGAAACGGATCCTCCTTGGACACGGGGCCGCCGAGGGGAGGGAGTTCGCGCCATGTCTGGCCATGGTCCTCGCTGACGATGCGGGGCATGAAGCCTTGATGGCGGCCCTCAATCGGTTTGGGGTTTTCCTGGTCTCCGAGCGTGCGTGATGCAAACACCCAGAGTCGCTCTTTTCCCTGCGGATCGGTGAGCCGGTAGATGCTGGGGCAGTTTTTGAAGTTCGCGTAGTTTGGAGGGAGAAGGGGGTCGATGCGTTCCCATGTAAGTCCGGCATCGGCGCTCCGGGCCATGGGGCCGGCATGACCTCCATGTCCGATGTTCCAGACGCAGAACAGCGTTCTGTGGTCAGAGAGCATCGCCGTGGTGGGATGGGCGTGGTATGCGTCTGGTGCCGAGGAACCGCGGGCAATGACGGTCTGGCGGTGGGTGTCCCCAGAAAGATCGATGTGTTTCAGGGCGTCGCGCTGCGTCTGCCAGAGCGCCTGTTTTTCGGGGGGCGCATCCAGAAAGGCGCGGCGTGCAGCCTTGGTGGCAAGGCCCGTTTCGTCCTTGGCGTGGAGTTCGGGGATTGAGAGGCAGAGAAAGAGCAGAAGGAGTGAGGGGCGCATACGTCTCGGGGGTGCTGTGATCCTGCGGGGAAACCCGCTGGACAGCGATTGCCGAGCACTGGTAAAAACGGTTTACCAGTGAAGCCGTCCCCCCTCATCCGGCCGCCCTCTCTGATCACGCACACGGTGGAATTGTTGCGGGACAGCATTGGGCGTGGAGCATGGGGAAAACAACTGCCCGGGGAGCGCGAATTGAGCGCGGCTCTGCAGGTGAGCCGGCCCACTTTGCGTGTGGCCCTCGCCATTCTGGAGCGCGAAGGAAAAATTACGGTCCGTCAGGGACAGCACCGCAGGGTGGTGGAAACCAACCCCAAGGGGAGAAAACGGTCTACTTCAAATGTGGTGGTGCTGCTTTCTGGAGCTCCGCTCCAGGAGATTGTTCCGCATCCGCAAGTCTGGACGGACCGGTTTCATGAGCGGATGGCCAAGGCCGGCTTCGAGATTGAGATGCACTGCGGGCCGAAGTGGTTGGGAAAAAGTCCAGAACGGGACCTTGAACTTTTGGCCGGGCAGTCGCGGGTGGCGGCGTGGCTGCTGTTTGTTTCAACGCCGGCCACGCAGGCGTGGTTTCAAAACAGCCGGGAAAACGTGGTGGTGTCGGGTTCCCTGCATCCCGGCATCGATCTGCCCTCGGTGGATTTCGATCACCGGGCCTCCTGCCGTCACGCTGCCGGCCGGTTTCTGGCAGGGGGGCACCGACAACTTGTGTTTGTCCGCCAGAGTCCAGCCAGCGCAGGGGATTTCGACAGCGAATCCGGATTCCGCGAGGGAACCTGCGCAGTGCAGAAAGCTGAGATGAGCGTCGCGGAGCACGACGGATCGCCAGACGGGATCCGGAAATTGGTGGGCACCCTCCTACGACGGGTGCCGGTCCCCACGGCTTTTCTGGTGGCCAGAGCAAATGCGGCATTGGCGTTAACCAGCGAGCTGATCCGGCGCGGTATAAAGGTGCCGGACCAGGCATCGGTGATTTCCCGGGACAGTGACCATTTTCTGGACTATTTTTCGCCGAGCATTTCCCGGTATGCGCGGGATCCGGAACTGCATGCGCGGATGGTCGCAAGGCTTCTAGTGCAGGCGGCCTCGGGTGGTGTGAGGTCTGGAAGAAAAGTGCGGATCGTGCCGGAATTTCTTCCGGGCGGCTCGCTCGGGCGTCTGGTTTGACTTCTGGAGAGCCAGTTCGTGCGGAAGCCAGCAAGACGGGCGAGCGCGGGTCAGGGCACGCCGGAGACGGATTTCTTGGATTCCGCGGGAGCCCACTTTTTTCGGAAAGTGCGGGTGCGGGAAGTGGGCAGGCAGGCGGACTCAGTCCCGTGAAAGCCCTTGAGCCGATCCACGGTTTGCAGAGGCGCTCCAGATGGGCTTCCATGAGGGCCACCCCACCAGCGAGCGCCCCTAGACATGAAGCCCATCAAAACAAACCCGCTTAGGATTCTGGCTGCTTTCATGGCGATGCAGTTTTATGCACCGACAGTTTCTGCCGAAACCAATGTGCGGACACTCGGCGTTGCAGGGGACGGTGTTGAGGACGATGGCCCGGCTCTTGAGGCGGCGCTGGCAGCCGGGCAGACCGAGCTGTTTTTCCCAAAAGGCATTTACCGCCTGACGCGGCCGCTGGTGCTCGATCTCGCAAAAACCGGATCCGTTTCGCTCCGCGGGAACGGCTCGGCGTCGATCCGGATGGAGGGGCGTGGACCGGCCCTTCGCTTGACGGGCAGCCACGGAGGAACCGCGGATCCAAAGACGGTGCAGGAGACGGTGTGGGCCCGGGAACGGATGCCGGTGGTGGCCGGGTTGGAGATCGTGGGCGGCCATCCCGAGGCGGACGGAGTCGAGGCGGATGGCACCATGCAACTAACCCTGGAGCGGCTCCTGATCCGCCGGACACGCCACGGAGTGCACTTGGTGAACCGGAACCGGAACGTCATTATTTCCAGCTCCCACATCTACGAAAACTCCGGCGCCGGCGTGTTTCTGGACGCAGTGAACCTGCATCAGATCAATATCCACGGCTGTCACATCAGCTACAACGGGGGTGGCGGCGTGGTGAGCCGCGGAGGCGAGGTCCGAAATCTCCAAGTGTCGGGATGCGACATCGAGGCCAACCACACGCCGGCCGGGCCCGAGTCTGCAAACATCCTGTTGGATTCAACCGGGGGCTCAATTGCGGAGGTGTCAGTGACAGGCTGTACGCTGCAGCACACCCACAAGGCACCGGGCTCAGCCAACATCCGGATCCTCGGCGAGGGCAGGGATGCCGGTTTGGAAAGGCGCACCGGGACCGGAAAAACCCGGGAGGGAAACGTGACCATCGGAAACAACATTTTTAGCGATGTGCAGGTGAGCCTTGAGATCCGGAATGCCCGTGGTGTCACCGTGACGGGCAACACGTTCTGGGAGGGATTTGAGGAAGATCTCCGCATTATGAGCTCGTCCCACGTGGTGGTCGCCGGCAACAACTTCGACCGGAATCCGCGCTACCAGATTAACGGGTTTGCCAACGCGGAACAGAACGGCGTGGTTTTCAGGGACTGCGCGGACAGCATTTTCCAGGGGAACACCGTTGCCGGGGTGCACGGGAAGCGCTCGGCAGTGGAGATTTTGGGGTGCGCGCGGATGCAGATTGCAGGAAACAGCATCATGGATTCGGACGGCGCCGGTCTTTGGCTGGAGGATGTGTCGCACTCGATGGTGACCGGCAACCTGATCCGGGACGACCGGCCCGAAAAACGGCAGTCTGAGCCGCTGCATGTTACAGGAGGGAAGGGGAACCTGATTCAGGGCAACCTGCTTCGGGAGGAGTAAAGCAACGGTTGCCAGTGGAGAAAATCTGGCGGGGCCGACGCTGAGCTCCGGGCCGGCACGCGGGAGCGCGCCTGCAGGTCAGGGAGAGAAGAACCAAAGCGCCTCTGGTGCAGCGCGTTATTCGAGGCAGGACTCGATCTGGGAACGGAGCCGGGACTCTTGAATTTCGCGGCCGATGAAAACGAGCTGGCTCGAACGTTTCTCGTTCTTCTCCCAGAGCCGGTCCCAGAGGATGGTGAACCGGTTGTTGACGCCGTGAAACACAGCCCGGCGTGGGTTGCCGGCGATGTGCAGAAAGCCTTTACTACGGTAGATCCGTTCTTTTTCGGAGAGTTCCTGGACGAAGTGCTCGAACTTCTCGACGTTGACGGGCCGATCGAGTTCGAAGGAGAAGGAATTGATGTCGTGGTGGTGGCGCTGGCGCAGTTCGTTGAGGAACTCGGGGTCGGCGGCGAGTTTCTGGTCGAGCTTAAAGGCGTTCATGTCCAGAAGTTCCTTCAGGTTGGCCTGGGACTGGCTGGTGCGGAACGTCTGGGCGTGCGGGTTGAGTTCGGCCACGAGGGATTCGAGCTTCTGCAAACGCGCCTCGTCGACGAGATCGGTTTTGTTGAGCAGGACAAAATCCGCCATGGTCACCTGGTCCCTGGCGGTTTCCGTTTCTTTCATCTGCTTCTCGATCTGCTCGGAATCCACCACCGTGATGATGGAATCGAGCCGGACCAGTTGCTGAAGCTGGGGGATGTTGAGAAAGGTCTGGGCCACGGGTCCCGGGTCAGCGATCCCGGTGGTCTCGATGAGGAGATAATCGAATCCCCCCTTTTTGAGCAGGTTCTGGACGCCCTTGACTAGATCCTTGCGGATCGTGCAGCACAGGCAGCCGTTGTTCATTTCCACCACTTCCTCCTTCTGGTTTTCCACCAGCATCCCGTCGATCCCGATCTTGCCGACCTCGTTCACAATCACGGCGAACTTGTAGTCGTGCTGCTGCTTGAGGATGTAGTTGAGCAGGGTCGTTTTGCCTGCACCAAGGAAACCGGTAAGGATCGTGACGGGAATGGGAGCCATAAAAAGACCGGGGAGGTATGCTGGAACTCAAACATCCAGAGCCGGATGGGTTCCGCAAGAAAAAGGAGCGGCTGGGGGAGGCCCAGCCGCTCAAAAAAAACGAGAGTTGAGAAATCAGACGCCGGGACTCAGGGAACCTGAATTTCCGGCGGGGTGTCAGATGACGCCAGCGCCCTTCAGGGTCGAAAACGCCCCGTTTTTGGCGACGGTCTTCAGCGCACGCGCAGTCAGTTTGACCCGGACGAACTTCTTGAGTTCGGGCACCCAGATCCGCTTATTCTTGAGGTTCGGCTCAAAGGTGCGGGGCACCACCTTGGTGACGTGCTGGCCGATCCCGCCTTTTTTCTTGGCAAGACCGCGACGGTGGACGACCGATCCCTTGATCGGTTTGGCATTGGTGACGCTGCAAACTTTGCTCATAAAATCTCCTATGTTGCGGGGGGCGTGGACATTGCCTAGGGGAACGCTGCCGGTCAAGCGGGATTTTAGGCCGATCCCGGCTGAGGCCATCCGCGCCCTGCTCAGTCGAGGGCGGCCAGATCGGCGTCCACCATGATCCGGACGAGGTCTTTGAACCGGGTTTTGGGCTCCCAGCCCAGCTTTTCCTTGGCCAAGGCAGGGTTGCCGATGAGCAGGTCCACTTCGGCTGGTCGCTCATAACGGGCATCGTATTTCACGTATTTTTCCCAGTCCAATCCCACATGGGCAAACGCTTCCTGGACAAACTCGCGGACCGTGTGGGTTTCGTTGGTGGCCAGCACGTAATCGCCGGGTTCATCGTGCTGGAGCATGCGCCACATACCTTCCACGTACTCCGGGGCGTATCCCCAGTCGCGCTTGGCATCCATGTTGCCCAGGTACAGCGCGTCCTGGCGGCCTTTCTTGATCGCCGCCACTGCCCGCGTGATTTTGCGGGTCACAAACGTTTCACCGCGCCGCGGGCTCTCGTGGTTGAACAGGATCCCGTTGCACCCAAACATCCCGTAGCTCTCCCGGTAGTTGACCGTCGCCCAGTACGCATAGACTTTCGCCACCGCGTAGGGGCTCCGCGGCCAGAACGGGGTCCGCTCGGTCTGCGGCACCTCCTGCACCTTGCCGAACATCTCGCTCGAGGATGCCTGATAAAAACGGGCCGGAACGCGGGTCTCGCGCAGCGCCTCCAGAATCCGGATTGCGCCGAGTGCCGTCACATCGCCGGTGTATTCCGGGATGTCGAAACTGACCCGGACATGGCTCTGGGCAGCCAGATGATAGATCTCGTCCGGCCCGGTCTTGTCGATGAGTCGGGTGATGTTCAGCGAATCGGCCAGGTCACCGTAATGAAGGAAAAGGCGAACCCCGTGCACATGGGGATCCTCGTAGAGATGGTTGATCCGGGAAGTATTGAAAGTGCTGGCTCGACGGATGATGCCGTGGACTTCGTACCCTTTGGCGAGGAGCAGATCGGCGAGGTAAGAGCCGTCCTGGCCTGTGATGCCGGTGATGAGCGCTTTTTTCATGAAGGTTTCTGGAAAATCTTGGGAGCAGGAGAGGATCAGAGCGACCCGAGCAGCGACTGCTGGGCTGCGAGCAACTGGGTAATGCCAGTCCGGCCAAACGCCAGCATGGCCTGGAGTTGTTCCTCGGAGAACACGCTTTCTTCGCCGGAGCCCTGGAGCTCCACAAACTGCCCGGAAGCGGTCATGACGAGGTTCATGTCGACGTTGGCGTCGCGGTCCTCTTCGTAGTTCAGATCGAGCAGGGGTTGCCCGTTGACGATCCCCACGCTGACGGCGGCGACAAACTGGGTGATCGGGTTGGTTGTGATCAGTCCGTCGGCCAGAAGTTTGCGGCAGGCCATCGCGGCAGCGACGCACGCACCCGTGATGGAAGCCGTACGGGTCCCCCCATCGGCCTGCAGCACGTCGCAATCAATCCAAAGGGTGCGCGCCCCGAGCGCTTCCAGATCAATGGCGGCCCGGAGCGAACGCCCAATCAGCCGCTGGATTTCCACGCTCCGGCCGTCCATCCGGCCCTTGGTGCTGTCCCGTCCTTTGCGCTGAAGGGTGGAATAGGGGAGCATGGAGTATTCCGCAGTGATCCAGCCGCCGGTCACTTTCTGGTCTTTCATCCAGCGGGGAACGGATTCCTCGACCATGGCGCTACAGATGACCCGGGTGTTGCCAGTGGCAATCAGGACCGAGCCAGTGGCGTGCGGGGCAAAGCCCGGGGTGAATGAAAGGGGGCGAAGTTGGTCAGGCTGGCGGCCATCGGAACGGGTCATGGGTTGGGGAGCGTAAAAGTCCCGGGCAAGGCTGGCCAGCATTTTGAGCAGGGGCGGAGGTGCTTCGGCGGTAACCGGTGTTCACCCTGAAAAAGCCGGTGAAGCTTCCCGATGGCATATGTTCCTGTTGACGTTTATAAGAAGTTCTTACTACTCCTAAAGAATATGCCGAAATTCGGATCTTTCCTTGGTTCAAGTGCAGGAATTTCACAGGTCGCTCGTATTCGCTCCTTTGTGACGAGCGGGCGGCGGCGGTTCTGCAATCCAAAGCGGCACGTGGAGGCAGCCTGTGATCTTGGACGGCGGCACAACGACTCGCTGCGGTCCAGATGGTTCCTGAGGAAGTGGGTGTGGGCCGCCCTTTGTGCGGCCGCTTTTGTGGCTGCTCTTCCAAGCGCGCAGGCTGAGCTGGTGTTTACCGTTTATGGCGCGGAGGCCACTGTGTCCCAAGAGGGCGGGGTGTCCGGGGACATCGTCATTCCGAGCACGTTTGAGGGAGTTCCTGTGACTGAGATCGCAGAGTCGGCTTTCTATGGTTGCAGCGGGATCACAAGCATTACGATTCCAAGCAGCGTAACCCGCATAGAGGGCAACGCCTTTCATGGTTGCAGCGGACTTACTAGTCTCACCATCCCAAACAGCGTTACCAGGGTTGGAGATGGTGCCTTTATGCGTTGCACTGGGCTTCAGTCGCCAGTTTTCAACCAGGGCAAGACAACGCTGTTTGCTTACCCGTCGCGTTTTGGGGACACGTCTTACGTGATCCCTAGCACGGTGACCGAAATAGGGAGTAGCGCCTTCTTTCATTGTTTTGGGCTATCCAGCCTCGAGATCCCAAACAGCGTTACCAGAATCGGGGACTACGCTTTTGAAGGTTGTAGCAGACTGACGAGTCTCGTGATCCCGAACAGCGTGAACAGAATTGGGCGCTCTGTCTTTAATGGTTGCAGCGGAATTGAATCACCAGTTTTCAATGAGGCTAGGACAAAGCTATTTTATTACCCGTCAATTTTGGATGGGACGGCCTACGCGGTCCCTGATGGCGTCACTAGCATAGAAGACTCGGCATTCGTTGATTGTAATTCTACGGTGAGGAGCATAACACTTCCTAGTAGCGTTGTCAGCATCGGACAATTCGCCTTCTCTGGTTGTAGCGGGCTAACAAGCGTTGCAATCTCGAACGGCCTCATCCAGATCGGGTACGCTGCTTTCAAGGAGTGTACAGGGTTGAATAGCGTTGATATCCCGAGCAGCGTCAGGCGCATCGAAGGCTATGCCTTTGATCGCTGTAGCGGACTGACGAGTGTGAAAATCCCGAACGGCGTCGCCTCAATCGAAGAGTTTACTTTCTATGGTTGTAGTGGACTAACAAATGTTTCAATTCCAAACAGCGTAACATTCATCGGGCCCTACGCTTTTTATGGTTGTAGCGGGCTCAGAACACCCATCTTGAATGAAGCGGGTACCACCTTGTTTTCTTATCCGCAAAGTTCGATGGCCACGTCCTACGTAATCCCAAGCACGGTGACGAAAGTCGAAGACTACGCATTCCTTGGTTGTTATACGCTTGTTAGCGTAACAATCCCCGAAGGCGTGAAAAGCATAGGGTTCTACGCCTTCCTTGGCTGCACTGGGCTGACGAACATTACTATCCCGAACAGCGTAACCAGCATTGGAAGCGACGCATTTACTAATTGTATTGGGCTTTTATCACCAGTTTTCAATGAGGCGCGGACGACATTGTATTTTTATCCACCAAGTTTGCAGGCGGCGTCATACGCCATCCCTGACAGCGTGACCAGCATCGGGCGCTCCGCCTTCCATAGTTGCAGTAGTCTGAAGAGTATTACGATCCCAGACAGTGTCACCAGCATCGAGGACTTTGCTTTCTTTCTCTGTAACGGTCTGACGAGTGTCACGATTCCGAGAAGCGTGACCAGAGTCGGGGAATCCGTATTTGGCGATTGTGAGGAACTCAAGAGCGTGACGATTTTCCGCACCTTAAAACAGATTGGCGAGAATGCGTTCGGAAATGCGACGGTATCGGTCGTGTCTGTCCCCGGCACGGTGGAGTTCATCGCGCGGGAGGTTTCCCAACTCAAGGCGTTTGGCGAGATTGCGGTGCCTGTCCGGCTGCGCCGTGTCGGCGGAACCGATGGCGTCGTTGGGGTCCGAGTGGCGGTAACGGGCGGCACACTGCCAACAGAAAGTTACCGCCTGCCCGGCGAGCCGACGACGGTGACCTGGGCGGATGGAGAGGATGCGGAGAAGACCGTTTCGGTGATCATCCGCTTGGGAGCGGCGATCGCTCCCACCGGCGATACCATTGTGCTTGAGCTACAGTCAGCTGTGGGTGCAGCGCTTGGAGCGCTAAAAACTTGCACAATCCGGGTGCGCCCCTTTGAGCCCGGAATTCTGGGATTCGCGGGATCTACGGTCGAACGCGTGAAGCCTGCTTCTGGGGATCTCTCCGTGAACCTTCCGGTGAAGCGCGCGCGTGGCAGCACTGGGGTAGTGTCCGCCGAGGTGGTTGTTGCTGGCGGAACCGCCAGAGCAGGGGATTTTACTATTTCAACCCCAGTACGCCTCGAATGGGCCGATGGCGACACGGCCGACAAGCTCTTGACGGTCGTCTTCAAGGAATCCGCCCAAGTGCCGGCTGCCGGGAGAACAATCCAGTTCCGGCTCCAGAATTTTTCAGGCGGGGCCATGGCGGGTGGATTATCCTCTGCGACCCTCATGGTGCGCGCTGCGAATCTACCCGGGACGCTCCAGTTCAGCGCGCCCACATTCTCGCAAGTAAAGGCTTCCAGCGGTGACACGCTGGTGCCTATCACGGTGAATCGAGAACTGGGTGGCAACGGTGCAGTCAGTGTTCAGGTGATTCAGGTGGGTGGTACAGCCAGTGCTGGGAACGACTTCACGCTTCCATCGGATCCGATTAGCTTGAGTTGGGCGGACGACGAGATGGGACCAAAAACGTTCAACGTGGTTTTGAAAGAAACCGCCGAAATCGCCGGTGGCACTGAGAGTCTGCTGCTCAAGCTGCAGACGGTTTCTGGCGGGGCACAGTTGGGACGGGTATCCAACAGCACCGTATCCTTTTTCGCTTCGGACACGGCTGGGCCTGTTCTGGTACTTGAGTCCCCGGCCAACCGCGCCCCGGTGACCGGCGAAGCCGTCTTGTTCAAGGGTACAGCCACAGACGCAAGTGGCGTGGCCCGAGTGGAGGTCACCCTGAACTCCGAAACGCCCCAGGAGGCGGCGCTGATGCCGTCTCCCAATGGAAATATGTTCGGCTGGATGACCACGCTGATTCCGGAACAGGGGGTCAACACGGTAAAAGTCCAGGCGTTCGACGGGAGCGGCAATGCCTCTGCGATGCTGAGCCGGCAGTTTACGTTCCTGTACTCGCGTCCGGCCTTGGCGGGAACATTTGATGGACGATTGGAAGCGGTTACGGATAAGGCGTCGCTGGCGGACCCGGGGCAACTCCAGCAGTTTGTCCAGACAGGAGGCGAAGGGCTTTTGACCGCCTCGGTGTCGGCCACGGGGGCGTTTAGCGGCAAACTGACCACAGGTGGAATTGTGGCTCCATTCAAGGGGGTGATCCGGCGAGATGGCGTGGCGTGGTTTGACTCCAAAACGGATTTTCTCGAGGTGGTGAAGGGACGTGGGGCAGGGCGGGTTGTTCTGGGCAGCCTTTCGATCCGGGTTCAGGAAACAGGAGAACTGCCGCGTCTTGCGGGTGAGCTGGTCTCTGAAACCACCGCGTTCGGAAGGGGGGCTGCAGAAAAGTTTGTGTATAGCGCAGCGCGCGTGTTGCCACCCGGAATGCGGCGGGTGCCCGTTGAGATTCTGAATCCGGTTTCCGAGAATGGCCGGTACACGGCTATCTTGGAGCCACGTGTGGACGACGGTCTGGAAACCAATGGCGGTTTGCCCAGAACGGATTTTCCGCAGGCGAGCGGGTATGCGAAAGTCACGGTTGCACCGAGCGGTATCGTGAGCTTGGCAGGGCGGCTAGCAGATGGAACGCCAGTGAGTTACAGCAATCGATTGTCCCCCGGCGGAACAGTGCCGGTGTATCTGCCGCTTTATGCGGGACGCGGATTTCTGGCTGGGACACCGGTGTTCGACGATTCCCTTCCCGACACGGATCTGGCGGGAACTCGGATGCTGTGGGTCCGACCGGCAGGGCTGGCTGCGCCTTTTGCGGAGGGATGGGAGGACGGGATCACCATAGACATGGTGGGTTCCAAATACGTGCCGGTAACAAAGCCAACCCGGGCGGTTCCAGTGCCGGAAAATCCGTACACGGTGTTTGGTCGGGAATTGCCGGTGATCGCCCTTGGAACGGATTCGACCCCGAGTTTTGTCGGGTTGCGCGTGGAAATTGCGGGTGGCGGTTTAACGACGGGGACAACGGACGATGGGCAGTTGTCACCATCGAACGTTTTCAAGACGATGGGATCACCGGATGCTGCGGGCTTGAAGCTGTTGTTCGCCACAGCGGATGGTGGGTTCACGGGATCGTTCATGCACCCGATCACCAACAAGGCACAGGCATTTGCGGGTGTGGTGCTACAAAAGGTCAGACGTGCCGGGGGCGTGTTCGTTTTTCTGCCGCCGCGTGGATCCGCGGCACCGGCAGCAGTCGGTTCGGTGGAAATCACGGTTCCTTAAAGAAGGCGGAGATTTTACTAACCCACCGGCAGAGGATTTTTAGGTGGAGCAGTTGGGGGGGGCGTCTCCCCCCCAGGGGGCAAAGGTTCTCTGTTTGATTGCCACGTAGCCGACTGCCAGTGCGGAGAAAGTTCTTTGCGCCCATGAAAGACACCGAGCAACCAGACGCACGGTTTTTGCCGCGGTGGACAGAACCCTGTTTCAACCTGCGGCGGTCCTCGGAGGCGCCCTAACAAAAACCGACGGGTGGATTGTCCCGCTCATGGGTATTTCTGGGCCAGTTCGTCGAAGACGGCGGCCGAAACGGCCAGGATCGCCATGGAATTCTTGGGCGAAAGCCGTTTCTTGGGATCCGGGTTGTTGAGGTGCTCCGTCAGCAGCCGGATGACATCGGCTAAAACGGCAGGTTCCCTACTTTGGGCAACCCACCGCGGGAACCCTTCCTCGAAACTTTCCTCGTCCTCAAGAAACTCATTCAAGGCGTGGAGTTGCTCGCCGCTTCCTTCCGCGACGGCCACCAGGCATGGGCTCTCCACCTCAACGCCCTCAGGTGCCATAATCAAAAGCAAATGCAGAAGGCCCATCCGCAGATAGGCAATCGCTGCAGGCTCCACGATGCCAGCGCCAGACTGATACACGCCCTGCAAAAACTCCGGAAACCGCTTTTCCATCGCGTTCACCGCATCCTGAGGATCCGGGTATCTCCTTCGAACCCGGGCTAGTCGCGTCTCGACCTCCTCGGGCGAAATGGGTTTAGATTTCCTCTCGGGCCAAAGGGCGTCCCAGATCTCTCCGTCTTCCTCAGACGACTGGTCTTGATTTAGGGCCGGCCCCCCCAAGGGAGCCGGCGCCGAAACCAGCTCTAAAAGCCCCAAATCCTCAAGCAGCGGATTCAAATCAAAGTCGAGTCCTTCCTGCCGCCTTCTCCGGTCCACATCCCGGACGTGCCTCTTCATCAAACGCATGAGCTGCGCCCGTTTTTCGGGAATCCCGGCTGCATCCCGCGGTGTCAGGCCGCCGAGCGCCTGAAGCGGTTCGTCCGCGAAATGCCGGTACATATCCCTGTAAAAACTTTCCATGGTGGGCGGCTCCTCTTCCGGCCCCGTTCCGAAAAGGTCCATGGTGATCTGCATCGGCGCGTTGTCCTCCAGCAGGGATGCCGGGACCAAATCCGGGTCATAGGCAGCGACCGATCCAGACAACTGGGCTCCGCGGTCCTGCGCCACCTCGGCGAGGAACTGCAGGCCGTCTCCGGCCACCTCATTCAAAAACGAATGGGCCCGAGCGTATGCGTGTTCGCCAGTGGCCTCGATCCGGATTCGCTCTTTCCCAGTCAACAGCCGGCCCAGAAAAACGTGGCCGTCCTCGGTCACAAATGCCGCTCCCTGACCGACCCACGGTTGACCTGCTTCCTCCTGAGCGTTTCCCAAAATATGCCATGCGCGATCAAACCCGACCGCCTCTTCATGAGGCCAAGGATCATCGCTTAAAAACGCCCGGTGCTTTTCCATCCGTGCTTCGAGATGGGTTCGATCTGGATGCGAATAGTCCGTGGTCTTCCGCACATAGTTGCCATTCTCAAGCGCCTCTTTCTTGCGCGCGGACGACGCAGCACGGATCGCTTCGCAAACTCTGAAAAAATTCCATGCCAGCCATTCCGCGAGCTTCTCCGGATCCAACGGCCCGCCTAGATGCCGGACCACCTCCTGAACGACTTCAAGGGGGCTTTTGGAGCCACAGTCGGGAATCGGTTCCATCATCCCGCTCAACCGGTCACGGAACGGCATCGGATACCACCATCCAAGAAAGGCGGTGTATCGGCTGACATGCTGCGCAGTCAGGTGGTCCAGTATCCGCACCGTTTTTCCGGTCAAAAGATCCGTTCCTTCGATCGTCTGTTCATCTGGAAACCGCTCCACCTCAAGCAGAATCGGTTGCACCTGATCCATTGCCTTCAGCAGCACCCGCTCGTCGTTGGTCAAATCCGACCGAGGATCCATGACCCAACGCCCTGCGAACGAATGACCGTCTGCATCCCGCTTCAAGATGGATTGTTGCATCAACTCCGCATGGGCGGCGAGTTCGTCTTTTGGGTCGGCGCCTCCGCTGGAGTGCACCACTTGCCGGGCCGCAAGGTCCTCCCCGGACAGCGCAGATCTCACCCGATCCTGCAACTTTTTCAGAACCCCCTCTTCCAGATCAAAGAACCGCTCCTCGTTCGCTGGGGTGAAAGGAAAATACGGGCATTCCTCCGGGCAGGAATACCGGGATCCGCGGCCAGAGCCGCATTCCCGAGAGGAGATGGTCGTTCCGAGTGCAGGGCACGCCCGCTGGCTTTTTTTCAACGTGTTCACGCCACACTCTTGTCCGGCCCGTGCAGAGAAAAAATCGGTGCCAGCCCTGACAGGTGAACACCTCTCTGCGCCGACCTGCCTGCCGGGACATTGCAGCCCGGCTATTCCACGGGAAGCCACTGGACGGCGTCCACAACCACATGGCCGTCTGTCCCGGTGTTGCGGATCTCCACCCAGCCTTCACGGCCTGCCGAAAACTTGAAGGCGCCAAGGATGTGGAAAGGGCCTTTTCCTTGCGGACCCAGCCTTTGGTTGAGAAGAACGGTGGATTCCCCCTTGGCATGCCGGATGGTGACAGGAACGTTCGTGGCCCGGTTGCCGGCCACCGGCCACGCTAGTCCAACCTGGTAGGAGCCGGTCTTGGGGAGGTTGGGCGTGAACCGGGCAGACATCGCCCCCTTTCCGGAGTTGTCGTCGTGCCGGTACCCCGCGCCGACGAAGCCGGCGCTGGCTTGACTGGTCGCGTCAAATCCCTGAAGCGCGGCCTCGGTGTCATCCAGCACGATGCCGGGCAGGTTTTTTGTCGGAATGCCGCGGGCTGCAGCGGCGGGTTCAATCGCGAAATCAAGCACCTGGCCTGCTTTTAGAAGCCGTTCCTTGAGGGTCTCGTAGTCCACGGCTTGCACGGTGCTGCCCCGCTCAATGGCCAGGCCCGCAGCCATGGCGGCAGACTGACCGAGCACCATGAACACCGGCTCCATCCGGATAGAGCCGTATGCGATGTGGCTGGCGCTGAGGCAGACCGGCACCAAAAGGTTGGTGCATTCAGCCGCTTTGGGCCGGATGCTCCGGTAGCTGATGGGGTAGGGTTTGCTGCCCACCTGGACGTCGCCTTCGTTCCGGACAACGCCTTCCGGAGTCACGTAACGCTGAACATGGTGCGAATCCATGTTGTAGGCTCCCATCCCCACCGAATCGGAAACCACTTCCGCGCGTCGGCAGTTCTTTTCGCTCATTACATAGTCCGAAACCATCCGGCGCGCTTCCCGCACATACAACTGGCGCGGCCAGTTCCCGTTCTCCGTAAACTCGTCCTTGGCCAGCCCGAAACGCTGGAACGCCAGTCGGATTTTTTCCGGGACCCGGGGATGATGCGCATAGGTCCACATCAGACCTTTCTGCCACTGCTCGTGCGCCTCCCAGATCCGTGCCCGGGTGGTGTAGTCGGCCTCCGCGTAATTCCAGTTCTGCCCAATGAAATCGGTGCTGACTGCAAAGTTGTTGTTCGTGTCGGTTTTTCGGTTGGGCATCGGAGTCGGCGCCCAGGAGATCCGTTCGTCGCCGGCTTCAACGGAGCGCAACGCCAATTCAAACCAGCGCTCATCGTAGCCCGCCGGTTTCTCCCAGTCCCGGCGGTTCTCGGGGACATCGGTGGTGCACATCCGGAAATTGTAGGCCTGAACCCGGTGATCACCGGAGCCGTCAGGGCCCGGTGCTTCTTTTTCGATCCCGGGCAGAAGCCCGCTGGCCGGGTCCCCCTTGCGGACGTAGGGATCGACGGGCACCACAAACTGGTGCGACTTGGCGTGGCCGGTCTGGACGCCGTTGAGTGTCTCGCCGTAGGTGGAATTGGATTCCCGGCCCACATGGGAGCGGACGCCTGCACCTGCCATCAGATCCCCCTCGTAGGTGGCGTCGATGAAGACGGTTCCTGAAAATTCGCGGCCGCTTTCCATCACGAGTTTCACAATCCTGGTGCCGTCCTTCACGACACCCTTCCGCAGGTCAAGGCGTTCCCCGAACACCACCCGCAACTTATCCCCTGCGGTCTTCAGCATCTGGTCGTACACGGCCGAGGCCGCATGCGGTTCAAACGTCCACATCGTCCCCTCGTCCGCCGCGTTCCCGTGGGGACGCCTCTCGAAGTAGGCGGAGCGGGTCTGGTGTTTCCACCGGCCATCCTCCGAGTAGTGTTGGAAGATGCGGGAGTAAAACTCCCGGGACAGCCCGCCGATGGCGCGTTTGTTGCCGATGTCAGTGGCACCAAGGCCGCCCGTGGTCAGGCCACCTAGAAACCGGGTGGGTTCGATCAGCACGGCGGTCCGCCCCTCGCGCACGGCTTGGATAACCGCTGTGATGCCTCCTGATGTGCCTCCGTAAACCACAATGTCCTCCCCAGAAAGCAGGCGGGTGAATCCGGAAAAAAGGGTGATCAGGAGGAAAGATGGTCGAGTTTTCATGGGGGGCTTACCCATGGAAGTCCAGAGGACCGGATTTTGGACACTGTATTTTCTGGTAAACGGCAACCCCTCTTTCGCGGTTCGTGCTGTGGCCAGAATTTGCTGTCGGTTTCGGCGGGCCTCAAATGACCCACTGAAAGCCGCTGGCCCCCGCTCAATCCGAGGTGGCCAGCGACAGTTCCTGCACCACGGAACTCACCACCGCCAGCATGATGGGCAAGTCTTTGAAGCTCGTTTCAAGCTCTTCCTTATGCCGATCCATGTGTTCAATCAGAATCCCAGCAATATCGGTCAACACAGCGGGTTCCACGCTCTCAGTAATCCAGAGGTCGACCCCCTCTGCCCCGTTCTTCGAGACGTCCATGCACGCAAACAATTCCTCGAGTTCTTCCCCGATTCCTCGAATCACAGACTTTCTGCTCAACGCACCGACCCGTGAGCCTTCGGGTGCCAGAAAGAAAAACGCCCGGACCAAGGACACCCTCAGTAGGTGCATCGAAGCCGGCTCAACTTTTGAACCCACATGCGCATCGATTGCCTCCAAAATACCCGGAAACCGTTTCCGCAAAGCGGCCAGAGCGTCCTGGTTGTCCGGATATTTCTGCGTCATGCGAGCCAGTCGCTCAGTCATTTCCTGAACCGAAAGCCCAAACTCCTCGTCTTCTTCTGGCATTTCAAAGTCCAGCCTTTTACCACCCAAAGGAGGAGGCGTGGACACGAGTTCGTGAAGCCCCAACTCTTCTAAAAGCGGGTTCAGGTCGAAGTCGATCCGTTCGTTCCGTCTCATTTGGTCCAAATTTCGGATGTGACTCTTCATGAGCGCCACCAACAACGCCCGGTTCTCAGGGGTCCCGGCGGCCGCACGCGGGGTCAGGCCTCCAAGCGCTGGCACCGCAGCATCGACAAAAATTTTGTACTGTCTCCGGAGCATGTCTTCCTGTGAAGCGCCTGCATCCTCGGGGCCGCTGGCAGTCACTTCGGTGGATACTATGATCGTCCCGATATCTTTCAGGAGCGACTCCGGAACCAACGCGGCATCGTAAGGGCGCGTACCAGCCGCAATCTGCGCAGCCAGATCGTGAGCCAACTCGGCTTTGAACTGGAGGCATTCCCCGCCCAGTTTCTCGACAAGTCCCCGGACCGTCTTGCGCTCTTTCTCACTCACCGTCTCAATCCGAAGCCGCTTTTCCCCAAGCAATACCCGTCCCAGCACTGTCGACGGCTGTTTTTTTGAATCTTTGACTGTCTGTCCAGACCGCGTAACCGCTGTCCCGGGCATGCTTCCGGCATCCTCCAAAACCAGCCAGACTTTGTCGAAGCCAGCTTCCTCGTCCTCGAACTCCGGTTCCTTGGCAGAAAAACCCGTAGACTCTTTGAAAAGGCGTTCCAAACGGGTCCGCTCAGAGAGCATGTAGTCTGTTTTTGTGATCAGCAAGTCGCCCTGTTCTGCCTTTCGTGCCCAAACGGCGACTGCGGTAGCGTCCACGGCTTCGCAGACGCGGAAAAAATTCAATGCGAGCCAGTCTGGGATTTCTTCCTCGTCCGATGGTCCACCCAGATGCCGGACGATTTCCTGTAGCACCTCCAAGGGCTCTTTGGAGCCGATTTCATTCAACTCCTGAACATTGCCAGTCAGACGTTCATAAAATGGCATGGGATACCACCATCCGAGAAATGTGGTGTACCGGCAGACCCGGCTTGCAGCAGAGCGATCCACGAGGCGCAGGGTTTTGCCTGTCAGAAGATCGATCCCCTCAAAAGTTTGTTCGTCCAAAAGCCGCTGCACTTCAAAGAGCATGGGCCGGGACTGGTCCATGGCTTTGAGCAAAACGCGTTCGTCGTTGGTCAGGTCCGCCCGTGGATCCAACAGCCAGCGGCCTGCGAATGAATGCCCGTCGGCATCCCGCTTCACATGGTATTGCAACATCAACTCGGAGTGCGCCAGGAGCTCCCTCAAGCGGTCTGTCGTCTGGTTGTTGAATGCGGCATGCCAGCGCTTCCGTTCTTCCCCGGTCAGAACCGAAGCCGCCCGCGCATGCATTTTTTGGATGAGCGCAGTCTCGACCCCCGCGTGCATCCCGTAGTTGGCCGGGGTAAACGGGTTGTGCGGACACTCGGCGGTGCACGCGTACCGGGATCCCCGGCTCGAACCGCATTCCTGAGAGGAGATCGTTTTACTGAGTGCAGGACACTCCCGCTGGCCTTTCTTCAATTTGCTCACCCCGCCACATTTGCGCAGACCGAATCCAAACACAACTCGGAGCTCCGACTACGGAGGAAAATCATCGGAGAAAATCACCGGAAGCCAAATCAGTGCTCCCGAGAAGAGTGGATTCAGCGCGCCGGTCCCGGCCATCGGCCGTCTACGATGGGCTGAACCCTGAATTGATTGGGATCCACCACCACGTGCTTCACCCTCCGCCGGTTCCACGTGTAGCTGATGTGGACTAGGCCGTCCCGGCTCTGGATCACGGCCGGGTAACTGAACTCGCCCTGCTCCGTCTCCAGTTCCAGCGCAGCGTCCCAGGAATTGCCATCCTTCGAGACTGCGACGTTGAGCGGGGTCCGCCGCGCATTCCGCTGCCCAGGTTCCGGTGCGACATGGTTGTACACCAGAAGGTGCCTGCCGTCCCTCAGCGTGAGTGCATCGGTGCCGGAATTGTTGTTGGGCAATCTGCCCAGCGTCATTGGGCCCCAGTTCTTTCCACCGTCGCTGCTTTGGAGTTCAAACAGTCTGCCCTGTTTGGAGCGGCCGATGGCGAGGAGGTTTTCGCCCCCGAGAAAGAGGACGCTCGGCTGGATGGCTTGAATTGAAGCGCCGTCATTAAGCAGCGGCGTCTTCTGCCAGGTTTCACCAAGGTCGGAGGTGCGCTCGAAGTAAACGCTCCAGCGGCTCGCCTGTTCCGGGGTCTCAACACTGGTCGGACACAGGATCTCCCCGGAGGAAAGTTGGACGGGTTTGTTTTTGATGGGCCCCAAAAAACCAGTGGACAGTTTTTTCGCCTCCTTCCATGTGAGGCCGTGGTCGTCACTGGTTTTGAATTCCCCCCACCACCCCGAAGGACTCGGCCCGACTTTGTAGAACAGGAAGAGCGGGCCTGTTTTTGGAAGGAAAAGCACAGGGTTCCATGTGGGAAACCGGCTTCCATCGGGTTGGATTCCGTGTGCGGCCTGCACACCTTCCGTCCAGCGTCCATTGATCTGGCGCGACACCCAGATGCAGACATCGCGATGCCCCTCATGGGTGCCTCCAAACCATGCGGCCACAAGGCCACCGGGTGTCTCGCACAGGGTGGTGGCGTGGATCTGCGGGTAAGGCCCGGATTCGTAAATGAACTCGCTCTGCACCATGCCCGGGGCCGCCTCCGGTGCCGCGGGGTCCAGCCAGTCCCAGGAAACCACCTTAAAGGTTCTATCCAGTTGCAGCCACACCACAGCTTCCGCACGGCGTTCTTTTGTCCCGTCCAGAACGCGAAGCCCGAGCCGGTAATTGAAGCCGGCAACCACCTGGGCCTGTGCGGATTCCACCTTCTTCAGTTGCAGGTTTCCTGCCTGGGCGGATACCGCAGCCCGCGCGGCAGAAAGCGTTGCAGGTGTGTCGGTTTTCACAGTGGCGAATCCGCCGCTCATTTGGGCGGGAAGCGTGGTGTGTCCAAGCAGGAGCAGCGCGCAAAGTAAACGTGGGATAAACGAGACGTTGAGGGGCATCATTTTTGGGGGTTAGGAATTGAGCAGGGGGTGAAGATGGTCGAGTGCTTCGCGGACCCGGTTCCGTTCTGGATCAAGGAATCGCTGGAACGGCTCGGCCAAAAAATCATCGCAGATCCCCGAGAGCGCCAGCGCGCACTTCAGTCCTTTGATCAGCGCCGAGTGGTGGCGGCCAATCCGGTAGAGGGACTCGCTCACCTGCATCACTCGGGAATGCAGGGACCGGACGAGCGCAAGATCCCCCGCCTGGGCCGCCTCAAAGAGCCGGACGTACAGCCGCGGAAATAGATTTGCACCGCCGTTCACGCCGCCATGGGCACCTGCCAGGACGGCGTCTCCCAGCATTTCCTCCGGCCCGACAAGGAACACCCAGTCAGGTCGATGGGGTTGGAGTGCGAGCACCCGGTGCAGATAAATCATGCTGCAGGAACTGTCCTTCAACCCGAGGACTTTGGGGTGGTCCATCGCCTGTCTGACGGTCTCGGGCTCGATGTTCACTTTGGTCAGGGCCGGCATGTTGTATAGAAACAGGGGCAGCGGCAGTTCTGGCACAAGGTGGTCGATGTATTCCCGGAGTTCCGCCTGGCCCTCCGGCAGGTAGTACGGAGGCGCCGCCACAACCGCATCTGCGCCGGCGTCCGCGGCCCATGAGGCAACCTGCAGAGACTCTTCGAAGGCGGTGTCCGTGATCCCCACAAGCACTGGCACGCGTCCATGGACCTGCCGGCAGGTGCGTTCGATCAGTTCCTGACGGAGCGCGTAGCTCAGGCTGGGGCCTTCCCCCGTTGTCCCGAGCAGGAAGAGGCCGTGGACGCCCCCGGTGATGAGGTGTTCCACAAGACGTTCAAGACCTGCCACGTCCAAACTGTTCCTGCCAGTCAGCGGGGTGACCATTGGGGGGATGATGCCGTGGTATTTTGGAATGTTCATGATTCAGAGGCAGGCGCGCCGGGCCGGATCCGGAGCACCACAAAGACTGAGATCAGCGCGATCCCGGCAAATGCCCCGAAAATAATTGGCAACGGCACGTCCCGGTCCCGGAGCGCTCCGAAAGCCCAGTCGCCGAATCCGCCGCAGGAAATGCTGACGAGATTCATGAGTCCATAGCCCGTGGCGCGCCATTCGCGGCGGGCGACCTGGCAGAGGATGGGCATGTTGTTGCAGTCAAACAATCCCCAGCCGAGCCCGAACAGGAGCAGTCCTGCGATGGCAGCGCCGAGGTGGGAGGCGGTGCTCACGGCAAAGAGGGCGGGCAGGAAACAGAGCATGCCGATTGCGCTGGTGAACACATGGCCACGCGGACTGGTACGCATCCAGCGGTCGGAAAGTGTTCCGCCGGCCAGAACTCCGCAGATGGAGGCGAGTTGCACATACAGGATTGCGCTGACTCCGGACTGGCCTTGGCCCAGATGGAATTTCTCGCGGAGGATTTCCGGCATCCAGTCCCGGACAACCCACCCCGCGATGGCCGGCAAAGTGAACGCCAGAAGGAGGAGAATAAAGTTGTGGCTGCCCAAGAGACCACGGAACGCCCCTGCTGCGGCGGGTGCGGGGGATTGGGTGGGTTCGGAGGGATGGTTCGGGTCGCGAATCAGCGCCAGAAGGGGGAGTGCGTACAGGATGCCTGCGACCCCGCACAGGCTGAATGCCCAGCGCCATCCGTGGCCAGGGGAGTCGGCGACATAGCCGGCAAAGCCGCCCAGAATCTGGCCCGTGTAAATCCCGGCCTGGTGCAGGCCCACGGCCCGTGCCCGGGTCTGGCCCGGGTGATAATCAGCGATCAGGGCGAGCGCGGTCGGGATGTAAAATGCTTCGCTGATCCCCATGAGCGCCCGTGCCGTGAGGAGTTCCGAGTAAGTGGTGGCGTGGCCCGTCCACCACGTGATGGCGGACCAGAGGAAGAGGCTGCCTGCGATCACAAACCGTTTGTTGGTCCGGTCGGCAATCCATCCGCCAAAGGGGCTCAGGACGGCATAAGTCCATTTGAAGCTCGCCAGAAGCATCCCCCAGTCGGCCTTGTTCGAGATGCTGGGAATGTCCGCCACCATCGAGGCCTTCATTGTGGCCAGCATCTGGCGGTCGAGGTAGTTCAGGACTGCCACCGGAAACAGCAGCAGCACCACGTACCAGCCCACTTTCGCAAAGGAATCAGCGCGTCGATCCATGGCGGGTTGTCTCCTTGTTCAGCGACCATGCACGGGTCCGGGTCCGGGTGCCGCAGAGCGTTACATCGATTCCAAGGGTGCGGGCGCAGGCGGCTTTGGCCAGCAGGCAGGCATCGGCCGAAGCGGCATCGGATGCGTAGGCTACCTGCACGTGGTTGGCTTTGTGCGTTGCCATGAACGCGTCCCGGCTCACCCCGTAGGTGACCGCATGCAGGATCGGCCACTGGAACGTCGTGGAACGCCAACGGCGTTCGGTTTCAGCCGGAGGCAGCGCGACCGCCGCTCCACGGCCCAGATGCATGCAGAGACGCTGGTTCTCCACATAAATTCTCGACCACACAATCTCGCCAGGCCGGCTGATGCCGCGGAGTGTGGAGCCGCCATTGGGGAAATACATGGGCGGTTGCCGATGCCCTTCTGCCCCCTTCCAGCCCCCTTCAAAATGGGCCGGTGGCGCGGCGCCGCTGATCAGAAACACCCAGACAAATTCGCCGCCAAAATCCTCCCCCCAGCGGACATCGTGCAGAGTGTTCTCCACAGGCTGACCGAGTGCCGCATGCACGCGCCGGGTGAGGAGGGCGTCGAGTCCCGCGCATTCGTCGACTTCGTTGAAATGGGGGAGGGGTTCTCCAGAAAACAGGATTCGCTTTCCGTCCCGGGACCGGACGGGCGGCCGGGAAGTGTTGTTGAGCATGCCTTCCACCAGATCGCTGGCGGGGAGCAGGTCTTTCAAACCCTGCTGGTACTGGATGCCGATGGCTTCGCATCCAGAATCGTCTGCCATCCGGACCGCAGCGATGTACATTTTGCACTGGAGGCGGATTTGGGCGTCGGTGAGGTCGGTTTCATGCGAGGGACCGGTGTGGAAACGCATCCCCTTTTTCTCGAGCCAGCGCCGGACCGTATCCGCCTCGGAATCCTGAACGCGGAGTGTTTCCGCGTAGAGGGCTGACTGGCTGAGGCGCTCCTTGAAGACGCCGCACGCGTGCAGGGCGCAGTCTGGGAGGATGGCGTTGAACATTCCCATGCAGCCTTCGTCGAAAACGCCCAGAATCGGTTTCTCCTCCAAAATCCGATTTGCAAGGTGCTGCCCCAGACGTGCGGTGGCTGACGGTACCCGGATCTTCTGCAGGGGCACCGTGTGGGAGGTGTCATGCCGAATCCGGCCCGTGACGAGCCATTCCCGGAGGTGATTGCGGAAGAACGGGTCTGTGAAGTCTGCGCTCCACAGAGTCGAGTAATGGACTCCGGCTTTGGTCAGCGAGCCGTTCAGGTTCAGCATCCCGACCAAGCCCGGCCACTGGCCGCTCCAGTTCGCCACGGTGAGAACGGGGCCGCGGTGAGAAAGGAGTCCCGGGAGCAGGTGTTGGGAATATTGCCACACGGCTTCCGCCACGATCAACGGGGACTCTGGAGGAATTCCGCGGAACACGGCGCGACCCATCTTCTGGGAATCGATAAAGCCGTGTCCCGCCTTGGGCTTGAATGGGTGGGCGCGGCAAACATCCCAGCCTTCGGAAGCCAGTGCCCGGTTCAGCGCATTTTCCATGGCCAGCTGCGCGGGCCAGCACGTCTGGTTCGCTGCGGGGCGGTCATCCCCGTTGGCCACCAGATACACGCGTCTGGAGGGTTCGGTGTTCATGAGAGGAGCGTGGTGCTGTGGATTTCCGCCAGCCGACGGTAGTTCCGATACAGGGCATCGTAGACGCTGCGGTGGCGGCGGTCCGGAGCAAAGATCTTGGCTGTGCCCGGGGCCGGCACTGACATGGCGCGGATGGCAGCTTTTGGAGAGGAAAACGCTCTGGCGGCCAGTGCCCCAAGGATGGCGGCGCCGAGTGCGGGCCCCTGAGTGCTGGGGTGGACCATGATTTTTTCCCCGAGCACATCGGCGTACACTTGGACGACCAGCGGGTTGTGATGGGGAAGTCCACCGGTAGCCACCAGGCGTTTCACCGGGACCGAATGCTGCCTGAGGAGATCAACGATCCAGCGCACCCCAAACGCCGAGGCCTCCAGCAGTGCACGGTACAGATGCTCGGGGCCGTGGTGCAGGGTGAGTCCGGAGAACACTCCTGTGAGTTCGCCGTTCATCAAGGGAGTCCGACACCCGTTGAACCAGTCCAGACACCGGACACCCTCGGAGCCTGGAGGAAGTCCTGCGGCCTTTTTGCCGAGTTCTGTGAGGGTCCGTTTTCCGGTCAATCGACGGAGCCAGTCAAATGCGTCGCCCACAGCGGCCTGGCCCGTTTCATAGCCGTGTAACCCGGGAAGAATGCCGTCTTTCACAATGCCGGCAATTCCAGGGACGGGGAGGCCAGTGTCGGCATTGAGCATGTGACAGGAACTGGTGCCCATCACGAGTACGAGCGTCCCGGCGCTCGCTGCGCCGGCACCGGGAACTCCGGCATGCGCATCAATGATTGCGGCACTCACCGGGATGCCTTCCTTCAATCCGAAGCGCGCTGCGCAGGTTGCAATCAATTTTCCGGCGGCAACCCCCGGCGGGACGAGGCGGCCCGGCATTTTGTCGCGGACCACATTCTCGAGCCCGGGATGGACGGCCTTGAAGAAAGCGTTGGAAGGAAAGCCATCGGAGACGCTCCAGAGCCCTTTGTATCCGGCCTGACACGTGGAGCGCGCGAGGGTGTCCGGTGGGCCGCCCACCAGTTGCCAGACCAGCCAGTCACCGGCCTCCAGCCAGACATCAGCGGCTCCATAGGCTTTGGGAGAATGCTCGAGGGTTTCGAGGACTTTTGGGAAAAACCATTCGAGCCCAATGGCGCCGCCGTACCGGTCGAGGAAGGGTTCCCCCCGCGCTCTCGCAACCGAGTTGAAACGATCGGTTTGGGACTGGGCTCCGTGGTGTTTCCAGAGCTTGGGCCACGCCTGGGGTTCCGCGGCGAATTCCGAAAGGAGACACAGCGGTGTGCCGTCGCTTTTGGTGGGAAGAAGGGTGCAGCTAGTGAACGCCACGCCGATCCCGAGCACATCGGCGGGAGCGCATCCCGAGCGGCGCACGGCCATCCGCACCGCACGGGCTGCCCCATCCAGCCAGTCTCCGGGATGCTGAAACGCGGAGCTGGCCGTCAGTTTCTGGGTGGCTCCCGGAAGCGAATCAACGATCTGGCCATGCGGGTACCGGACCGATGCCGACGCGAGTTCGTTGCCTCGCAGGTCCACCAACAGTGCGCGCACGCTTTCCGTGCCGAAATCGAGTCCGAGAGTGGTTTTCACGGAATTGCGGGGGTGTTGCGGAGGTAGTAAAAGCGGCCGTCCTCAGCGCCTCCGAGGAAATCGGGGACGCCATCGGCATTGAAATCGACCGTGGTCGGGCTGACATCGTGGCCTTCCACATTCTGCGTGGAGAGCGGGCCCATGTCCTTAAAGAGCCATTTGCCGTCCCGGCTTTCCACTTGGCGAAGAAGGTTCGCGTTCTTTGAGTTTACAAGGAGATCGAGTTTTCCATCGCGGTCCCAGTCCACGATGCAGAGTTTCCGCCGGCCGCTTGCCCCAGCGGAGCGCTTGTTGAGGAGAAGGGGTTGGCCGGTCTCGTCGCAGAAATCCCGTCTTGGCGGCAGAAGGACCGTTTTTCCATCCCGGACGGTGCGTTCAAAAAGGGCGAGAACCCCTTCATGATCGAGCATGACGAGGTCGGTGAGACCGTCCCGGTTCCAGTCCACGGCAAATGGCGTGGTGCGCCACTGGGTGAGCAGCCCTTTTCCCTCGGGCCGGAGCCATCCGTAGCGGAGTTCTGGCTGGGCACCGGTCCACTCGACCTCGACCGGTTGTTCAGAGGCGAATACGAATTTTTCCCGTGTCCCGGTGTTTTTGAGCCAGACAATTCGGCCGAGGATGCTGTTGAGAAGGATGTCCGGCAGCCCGTCATGGTCCCAGTCAGCGATGCTGAGCGTGGTGTATCCCCATTTGGCTTCCGCAGGGCCCTGGATGCTGCCGTTCCTGCCCGCCATGATCCGGAACCGTTTGCCACCGGACTCAATCGGTTTGCCTGCGGCCCATTTTGGGTGCTCAACACCCGGCCCGCTCAGGTTCTCAAAGAACACCAGGTATCCGGCGGAATTCCCGCTCACCAGATCCGTGTCGCCATCCCCGTCCATGTCGAACCCGACTGGCGTCGCAAGGGCCCCGCACTTGAGCGTGTCGGCTTCCTGCTGGAAGTAGACGGGCGGCAGGAACAACGGCGTGTTCTGGTCGCTGAACCGGCCTGTGTTTTCCACAAACGCCACGCGGCCGTCTTCGTCTCCCACGATCAAGTCCAAGTCGCCGTCCTTATCCCAGTCAATGGCCGTGGGAGTGATCATCTCCAAGTCCATCGTCAATGGCGCCGGTGTGCCCGGATGCGTCTGGCTTTGTTCCGCCGCCAGCCATGCGGCTGGTGTCGGGGACTTCATCCCGGGAGGAAGCGTCACGCGCCGGCCCGAAGCGTACTGCGGTTCCTTGCGGGAGCCGATGTTCTCAAAATAGGTGAACCCGTCCAAGAACTCGCCGCAAAGCAGGTCCAAGTCGCCGTCTCCGTCAAAGTCCGAGAGATTCGGGGACGGCCATCCAAAGGTTTCGACCGGGCCGGCATTCGTCGGAATCTTCTGAGCCGGAGCATAGGCAGGTTCTGCGTTGGAACCGATATTGCGGAGCCAGTATACCCAGCCCCGGAGCGGGCCTTTGGTCCACTGGCCTTGAGGTGAATAGGCGTTGTCCCAGCCGTACTCGGTCCAGTCGCCAACCCCCACAACGAGGTCGTGGAGGCCGTCTCCATCGAAGTCGGCAATCCGCCACATGTTGGCCCGGACTTTGTTGGGGTGGATGTTTCGTTCGACGGGGATTTTTTTCCCGTGAGCCAGCCCGCTCTTGAGAAAGTCCGGGTACTCCAAGCCCGGAGAAAGCACTCTGGGTTGTCCGTCCACAAAGCTGACTTGGATATTGTGATATCCCGCGCTGATCCGGCGTCCTGGCTTGAAAACCGGCAGCTTATTTTTTGCGGTATCGCCCGTGGTATTTTCGAAGAAGTAGACCCCGTTGGAAGGTTGGTCGGGGCAGTTGACCACGAGATCGAGGTCGCCATCGCCATCAAAGTCCATGGGAAGCGGCCATGCCCACAAACCCACCCCAAGATCCACCACCAATCCGGGGTGATTGTGGGAAAGTCGGGTGAGCGGGCTGGAGACGGGCGCCGCAAAGGCGCACCCGCCAACCACGCAAAGCAGCGAACGGAGGAGGAGGAGCATGGGGGAACTCGTGGGTTGGGGCGTTACACCGTCTGGGGGGGGCGGGACGCAAAGCGCTGGAGGTCTGCGAGCACGTTGTCCGGCAGAATCAGCGGCGTGTCTTCGGCGGTATGCCCGGACTGCATCCGGTCAAAGTGATCCAAGGCCTGTTGCCGACTCGCGCGGATGTGCGCCGCCATCGTGTCCCGCGCCCGGACGCTGTCCCCGACTCGCACCGCTTCCAAGATGGACCGGTGAAAATGGTGGGTCTCCTCCAGAACCGCCAGATCGTGCTCCTGACGTTGTGTGCCGAAAATCCCCGCCAGCAGACGCGAATCCCCCACCACCTTCATCAATCGGCGGTTGCCCGAGTTGCGGAGGAGCACCATGTGGAAACTCAAATCCGCGCTGAGCAGGCGTTGCATCAGATCGCCGTTGGGGGTCTGGCTGGTGGAGCTCCTGACTTCGTCGGCGCCGGCCTGGATCTCGGCACAGAGTTTTTCGAGAAGCGCAAGGTCTTCACTGGTGACGTTGCCCGCGGCCCGGGCTACGGCGAACGGTTCGAGCGCTTCCCGCAGTTCGTAGAGTTCCACCAGGTCCCGCCGGGAGAGGGTCTGGACCACAGTGCCGTATCGGGGCACCTGCTTGAGGACGCCTTCGAGTTCGAGGTGGCGGATGGCTTCGCGAACGGGAGTCCGGCTGATCCCGATCTCTCGGGCGAGCGCGTTCTCGGAGAGGACAGTGCCGGAGGTGAGATCGCCGCAGAGAATTTTGCGTTGGATATGTGCGTAGGCCTGATGTCGGAGGGAGTTGCTCATCGCTGGTGTTCTGCTTGTATCCCAGTGGGATGCTTTTGTGCAAGCCTGAAAAAAGGGGACAGACCACGGTGATCAAAAATCCGGGGACAGAGCACACGGCTGCGACTGCTCTTCGCGACCGGCGCCTTCAGCAGTCGCAAGATCGAACACGCTACTTACGAGAACGTGGCCTTGCGCCTGCTCAGAGCGGGCCTGCACCCCGACCACAACAGCGTCTGCACCTTCCGGCGGGCCAGTGACGCGCTGCTCAAAAGCAGCTTCGAGTAGGTGCTCACAATGGCTGCGCAGATGCGGATCTTGACGGTGGGCCCGATCACCCTTGCCATTGATGGCACAAAGATTCTTGGCAACGCCACCAAGCACTCCGCTGTCAGCCACGTTCACGCCACCGACGGGGAGAGCATTCCCTGCTGCGCGTCTTGGTTGAGCTCCAGCCAGTACCGCGAGATATCACTGGCCAACTGCGTGAACTCGCCAAACTCCAGAGGTTTCACAAGGTAACTGTTCGCGCCAAGGTCGTAGGACCGGGCGATGTCAGAGGCCTGCGAGGAGGAGCTCAGCACGATCACCGGCACCCGGCGCAGCAGCGGTGCCTCCTTGAGCTGCCGCAACACTTCGAGCCCGTCGACCTTCGGCAACTTGAGATCCAGCAGAACGCAACGCGGCGGCTCCACTCTCGCGCGCTTCGTGTACACACCACGGCAGAAAAGGAAATCCAACGCCTCCTCCCCGTCTTTTACCACATCGAAACGGCAGGCCACACGGCAGCGCGAAAACGCATGACGCGCCAACTCGATGTCCGCCGGGTTATCCTCGACCAGCAAAATGTCCGCTCTCTCAATCACGGCCTCACCCCCTCATTTAACGGCCCGGGTTGCCCATCGCCTCCCCTGCCATGACCGTGGCCATTGCCCTCCAAGGTGAAGAAAAACGTCGCCCCGGAATCCACCACTCCCTCGCCCCAGATCCGGCCTCCATGCCGGTGGATGATCCGCTCCACGATCGCAAGCCCCACACCGGTGCCCTCATAGTCGTCCCCGGGATGCAGTCGCTGAAACACACCAAAAAGCTTGTCCGCATACTTGGGATCAAATCCCATGCCGTTGTCCTTCACCCAATACACCACGGGACAGCCCTGCTGAACGGTCGCCCCGACCTCCACCCTTCCGGGATCACGTACCCGCGTAAATTTAACCGCATTGGAGAGAAGGTTCAGAAGCGCCTGACGCATCAGGCTCGCATCCGCGATGCATGCCGGCAGAGCTCCCACGATCAGATCCACCCGCCTCCCCGCCCGCTCTGGCGCAAGTTCCTCAAAACACTCCCGAGCCAAATGCGCCATATCCACGGAACGCCGATCCAGCGGCTGCCGGCTCAAGCGCGCGAAGTCCAGCAGGTCGTTCACCAACTGTCCCATGCGGTGCGCGTTCTGAATGATCACCCCCAGCAACCGCACGCCTTCCGGCCCGAGCCGCCCCTTGGTCTCCTCCTCCAAGATGGATGCGAACCCTGTGATCGCACGCAGCGGCGCGCGCAGGTCATGCGAGACCGAATAGGAGAACGACTCGAGCTCCCGGTTTGCAGCCTCCAACTCCGCCGTCCGCTCAGCCACGCGCTGTTCGAGGGCCAGGTTCAGCGCCAGTACCTCCGCCTGCGCGCGGCGCTGCTCAGTCACATCCAGATTACTCTCCATCACCGCCCCCATCGCCGTCTCCAGCGCTCCGCGGAAAAACACCATCCGACTCTCCACGGTGAGCAGCATCCCCGACTTCGTGCGGTGTTCCAGAAGCCCCTCCCACACCCCTGACTTCCCGAGCACGGCTTGCACCGCCTCCCGACCGCCCTCCGGATAACGCGTCGCCAGCAGATCTTCTGGACTGTGGCCCAGCGCTTCCTCTCGCGGATAGCCGTAGAGCTTCTCCGCAGCACGGTTCCAATAGCTGATCCCCCCCGGATCCTGCCACACCATGATGGCCGCAAAGGAAAGGTCCAGCAGCTCGGCCTGACAGCGCATCTGCGTCTCCACACGGCGCCTCTCAATGAGCTGCGCCACCTGCCGGCTCGTCGCCCAGAACAACGCCTCCATCGGCGCATCCGGCAACCGCAACGCCTTCCCGAAAAACTCCAAAACCCCAACGACCCGATTTCCCGAACGCATCGGAAACCCATACGCCGACCGCATCCCCGCCTCCGCAAATGCAGCCGCACGCGGAAATTTCCAGCCCTCGGCACCCGCGAATTCTGAGAGCCACAGCGGGGCGTTGAGCTCCCAAACACGGCCCGCAAAATCCTCTCCCTTGGTGAACTGGTGGGTCCGGCTGAACGCCTCCAGTGCATCGCTGGGGCACGACGGAGACTGCCACCATGCCACGCAAATCAGCCGCTCCCCGTACACCTCCCAGAATGCACCGCCCTCCCATCCGGCCACCCCGCAGAGCGCCTGCAGCAGCCTCGGTGCGATCCCCGCAAGGTTCTGCGGATTCTCCTCCGCCATCGCGAGTGCCGAGAATTCGAATGCCTCCCGGTACATCCTTTCGCGGGCAAGGATGCGCACACGCCGGGATCTCACGACGTGCCAACGCCAGGCTCGGAGGGCTATCCACGCCCCGCCGCACGCCAAGGGAACGAGCAGCTGCCCCCACCACGGCAGCGCACCCACCATCGCTGTCAAGCCCAGCCCAGATCCCCACAAGTAGTCTGCTCCCGTGCCTCTCATTGTCCTCCCACCTCAACCCTTCGCCCAGATGATCCCGTGGCGCCACCCGATCCGCATGCCATGGCTCTTAAAAGAGGGGGCGCCCCCACCCACTTCACAGCGATGGATGGAGTCCTCATGCAACCCGTCCTCTTCCCCCCTGAGCCCCTGACGGACTGACAGGAAATTACTTTTCCGTCCGTTGCGCCGGGAACGGTAGGAGAGCGGGGGGAACCGCATGGGAAGCCGGGCCGGAGGGGATCCGTGTCGCCGCCGCGGGATTCATGGCATTCATCCCCGGTCGCGAGAATACGCCTCTGCTCCGCCTTGCCCAGCATTTTGCCGGGAAGCGGCTTCGGGAGGGGTGCCCGCGCTAATCTCAGTCGAGAGCGAGGATTGAGCCGCCCTGGCGGCGGATCTCGACTGGTCTTGCTGTGACAGGGGGGCAAAAGGTCACTGGTGGGATCCCCATCGGCGTGGGGAATCCATTCGCTGCCTGTCACGGAGGTTCAATGGGCTCAAAGGTCGCGATTTCCAAGGGAGGTTCGGGGGGAATTTCTATTACACCTTGATGTCGCTGCCGCTCCATCCTTTGGGCTTCCTGCGGCCGCTCCGCTTCCATTCCAAAAGTTTGTGGAGCCGTAGGAAGAATTCGACTTCGCCGGAGCGGTGGAACGTGTCCACGGGATGCAGGGTGGCCTCGCATCCTGGGCGCAGGAGTGGATAGGTGTCCCAGACCCTGAGGATGAGGTAGCGCCAAAGCGGACGCGTCGCGCGGGCGATGACTTTGGGGGGCAGCTGGATGAGCGGTGGTTTCGGCGAGGGGTGTTTTTCAGCGGTGGAGTCCGCCCGTCTGGTGGATGGGCGTGGCACGCCGCGGCGTTTGTTCAAGGAAATCTGGGGACAGACCACGGTGATCGAAATCTGGGGACAGACCACGCAGCTCCGACTGAGGAGAGAAACCCGGACGGCATGGGGTCAGACCACGCCGATGCCGGGTCGGCCCTGTGCCGCCCGCCCTGATTTCACCCTGAGCCAACCCTCAGGCGGTGGCAGGGAACAAAACTTGTGCGGCAGTCGCAGGGCGGGCACACATGGTCCATGCGAACACGACGTCATTTTCTCGCCGGAATCGGAGGTGCCGCTGCCTCTCTGTGGATTCAGCCCGTGAAGGCCGCACCAGATCCCAGAAAAGACACGATCATCGGGCACGGCGGGTTCCGGTACCGTGTGCACAAGGACTGGGTGCCGCCCGGCCAGGGCCGGCATCATCCGATCCTGAACTGCCACGAGATGGTTCAGGTCAGGGATGGCAGATTATTCATGATCGGCGACCACGGCACCCACCAGATGCTGGTGTTCAAGCCAGACGGTACGATTCTGGATTCCTGGGGATGCGTCTGGCCGGGCGGGCATGGGCTGACCCTTTCGCGGGAGAACGGCGAAGAATTCCTGTTTGTGACCGACAGCGGGCTCTGGAAAAGCGGGAACGGCGGGTACCGGCAGACCGGGCGGGTGACCAAGATCGATCTGACGGGACGGGAGATTTTCAGTCTCAGCCATCCTATGAGCGTGGGAGCCTATGAGCCGGGCATGAACTTCAATCCGACCGAGACGGCCATTGCGCCGAACGGGGACATCTACGTGGTGGACGGCTACGGGTCTCAGTATGTGTTGCGGTACGACCCGAAGGGGCGGTTTCTTCAGCGGTTCGGAGGAAAAGAGGGTGTGCCGTTGGCGGAACGGCTGAATAACGCCCACGGAGTGGCGGTGGATCTCCGCTCGGGAGCCGAAACAGCCACCCTGCTGGTGACATCCCGGGCCGACCACTGTTTCCGCCGGTTCACGCTGGAGGGCAAGTACTTGGAGACCATTGCCGTGCCCGGATGCATGGTCTGTCGGCCCGTGATTTCGGGTCAGGAACTGTACGCCGGAGTGTGTTGGTCCAAGAATCCTGAACTCAACAAACTCACAAACAACCCGAGTGGTTTTACCGTGGTGTTGGATGCCGAAGGCAAAGTGGTTAGCGCGCCGGGCGGCACGGAACCGGTCTATGAGGACGGGAAACTCCGGCCCCTTACCCGAGCGGAACCCGTGTTCGACCATGGACACGATGTGTGTGTGTTGGAAAACGGTGATCTCGTGGTGTGCCAGTGGAACGCCTTCCAGACGTACCCGATCCGGCTGGAGCGCCTGTCCTGAACCGCGTCGGTCCAGCCAGAAAAGCTTGCGCTCTTCGGTCTGCCCTTGGGCAGGGTCAAGCACAGGTGAATGAAAGGATCGCGGAGCTCAAAAGCGAAACCTGAGTGGACGGCTTTTGCATCCGGGATTTTTTGTGACGGACACGGTTTCGTGTGCAGTGACGCCGTTTTGTTGCTGAAACTCCCATTTCCGTTCAGACCGCAGTGCGGTACTGGCGGTTGCGAGTTGAGAAAATACTAAATGCCGCCCAGAGTTCGGCCATCCGGTCCAAAGGAGAACCGCAATCACGGGTGTGTTTCAGGGATCGCCTCGGTCGCAGTGACGGGTGGAAGGAAACCCGAGGCAAATCTGGCGTAAAGGGATGGGAGGATGAAAAGATTCAAAACGGTGCTGCTCACCAATCCCCCGAGAATCACCAGTGCGAGGGGACGCTCGATTTCATTGCCGGGTACATCCCCTTTGAACACCAGGGGGATCAATGCAAGGGCTGCAGTGCCAGCTGTCATCAAAATGGGTGTAAGCCGCTCCTCGCTGCCCCGCAGGACAGTCTCCAGACGGTCCTTCATGCCTTCGTGTTTTTGTAAAAACTGGTAATGGCTCATCAAAAGGATCCCGTTGCGCGCTGCAATTCCCAGGACCGTGACAAAACCCACCAAGGACCCGAGGGACAGCATTCCCGCTCCGAACCACCACACCGAAAACACCCCGCCGATGAGGGCAAATGGCAGAGTGAGAAACACCAGCAGCGTGAGCCGCACGCTTTTCAAGTCGGAGAGCAGGACTGCAAAAATTCCGAGGATGGATGCGCAGGCGAGCCATCCAAGACGGCGCTGGGCGGCTTGGCGTTCCGCCCATTCCCCGAGCACCTCCGGATGATGTCCGGGCTTGAAGAAAATACCCGCAACGCGCCGTTCAACTTCCTTCACAACATCTCCGAGGGCGCGCCCCGCCACATTGCATGTCACATCGAGCCTCCGGGAGGCTCCTTCGCGCTTGATGGCGTTCGGTGTCGGGACAATTGCCAGGTCTGCAACGTCACAGAGCCGGACGTGTCCACCGGCGGGAGTCTCTAGAAGAAGCTCCCGAAGCGCGGTGTAGGAATCGCGGGTGCCAGGCGCACCCCACACTACGACATCATGCACGCGCTGGTTCTGGTACACCTCGCCCACCTTCTTCCCGCTCACCATGGTCGCGACCGCCTGTGTGACCCGCCCCACGGTCAGACCATGGATGGATGCCAGATCTGGACGCACATTCACCGCGATCTGGGGTACCTGGGTCAACGACTCCACTTTGAGTGCGCTGACCCCGGGAACATCTCGGATTGCGGCACTCACCTCGGCGGCATGCGCGCGCAACGTGTCCAAGTCCGGTCCAAAGATCCGTACCACGACGCTGGCGCTGGCGCCTGTCAGGACCTCCTTGATCCGTTCCCGCAGAAACGTGAGTAGGTCCCGCGTCAGGCCCGGATAACCGTCCACCACCGCCTGCACTTTTCTGACCGTTGCATCATAATCAGCGCCGGGCTCCAGACTGATCCAGAGTTCGGTGAAGTCCGGCCCCACGACCTCGTCAGCCACTTCAGCCCGTCCGATGTGTGCGCCCTGGTTCCGGACGCCGGGTACCTTCATCAAATCCGTGGCGGCAGCAAGGGTGATGCGTTTGCTTGCTTCCACGCTGGTGTTCGGCTTTTCGAGCCAATGCATTAGGAAATCGCGTTCCTTAAAGTTTGGCAAAAACTCCTCCTTCAACTGGGTGTGCCAGACGAACACTGTGATTGCCGAAACAGATCCAAGAACCCACAGGGCAAAAATGGGACGGCGGGTAGAGAATGGTAGAGTGGCCCGGTATGCTGCCTTGAGGCGGCCAACAAGGAGGGAGTCTCCAGAGGAAATACGGGCCGGGTCGAGCAGCATCAGGCTCAGTGCCGGAGTGACGGTGAGTGCGACCAGCAGTGAGGCGCCGATTGCGATCATGTAGCTGAGGGCCAGCGGCTTGAAAAACGTGCCAGCAAGCCCTGGCAGATTCAGAACGGGCAGGAACACCAGTACGATGATGACGCTCGCGTAAACCACCGCGCTTCGAACCTCCAACGAAGCCTCGAGCACCACGCGGAAACGCGGCTTGTTCGGATTTAGCCTCAGTCTGCGAAGGATGTTCTCCACATCAATGATCGCGTCATCCACAACTTCGCCGAGTGCAATCACTAATCCGGCCAGCACCATCGTGTTGATGGTTTCGCCGCGCCATGAAAGCGCAAGCAGCGCTGCTGCAAGCGACAGGGGGATGGCGCTCGCGCTGATGAGCATCGTCCGCCAGTCCCCCAGAAAAACGGCGAGCACCACGCAGACCAATGCACACCCAAGCCACATCGATTCTGTGAGATGATCGATCGAGAGTTGGATGAAAGTCGCGGGTCGGAAAATGGTGCTGTCGATCACAAGCCCCCCAAGAGCGGGCTTCAACTCTTCAAGAGCTTTCTCCACCCCTCGGGTGACATCCAGCGTGTTGCCCCATGGCTGCTTTTCCACAATCAGCAAAATGCCGTTCCCGTCGTTGATGACCGCGTCACCGATGGGTGCCGGATGGCCCTCCGTCACCTCCGCGACATCCGCAAGGCGGACCGGGGTTCCTGCGCGGAACTCCACCACGGTCCGGCCCAGATCCGCCGCGGTGTTCACCAGGGGAGCCTGCGCAACACTCAGGCGCTGGTTGGGTGTATCAATGAATCCCCCGGCACTGATCACTGTGGCGTCCCCGGCGGCCCGGATTACCCCATCAAGGCTCACACCTGCAGCACGGAGTTTCTGGGGATCCACAAGGACCTGGTACTGTTTGTCACGTTGACCCCAGATCGCCACGTTAGCCACCCCTTTTACCGACATGAGCCTCGGACGGATGGTCCACCGCGCCAGCTCGCTGATCTCCGTCTGCCCGAGCGTTTTCGAGGTCAGGCCGACCTTCAAAACCCGGCTCAGCGAAGAGTACGGTGCCATCAAAACCGGGGGCCGCGCGACACCAGGAAGCCGGTTCTGGGCAAGATTCAATCGCTCCTGAACCAGTTGCCGTGCTTTCAGCACATCGGTGCCCGTGTCGAAAATCAGGACCACCGAAGACAACCCCAACACCGACTTCGAACGCAGGGTCTTCAGGAACGGTAGCCCGTTCAGGGAGTTTTCAAGAGGCACCGTGACTATCTGATCTACCTCTTCCGTCGAAAGGCCAGGAACCTCCGTCTGAACCTCCACCAGTGGCGGTGCGAATTCCGGAAACACATCCAGTGGCGCCTGACGCGCGGCACTGATTCCAGCCCAAAGAAGGGCCAGAGCCAGGGCGGCAACCAGAACCCGCATCTTGAGCGCCCACGATACAATCGACTTCAGCATGCGTCCTCGGGGTGGGTTACTTGCCTGTCATGAATTCCGTCCCAAACAGCTCCGCGCTTCCGTCCGTGACGACTTTTGATCCCGCGGGAAGCGGTCCTTGGAGAACCGCATCGGTCCCTGCCACGCGCAGAACCTGAATCCTCCGGCGTGCATAGGAATGCTCATGGACTTGCAAATAAACCCACTGCCCGCCGTGGATGTCGTGGAGGACCGCGTTGTACGGGATTACGCAGCTGGTTTTTTCTGGCTGGATCAGCGGAACCTCCACTGCGACCCGCTGGCCTGCCCGCAGCGGAGTCCGCGCCGGCAACTCGTAATACCAGTCAACCGTGTGCAGGACCCCGTTCGCTGTTGGCGGACCGGCAACGGGTTTTGCCGGCTGCACTGAATCAGGGCTGGATATGCGGACACCTGCCTCTGCAGCGGGGTCGAGCAGCGCGGCTTCGCCGCTAAAAATGGCAACGCGGACCCAGGCGCGTCGCGGCCCCGACTGCCCAACGGGAGCCCCCAGCAAATCACGCTGCGACCGTGCCGTGGCCAACGAGGATTCTGCGAGAGCCAGACTGGTCTTTGCCTCGTCGAGGCCGCGCACGCTGCCCGCTTCCGCATTGAGCATTTTCTGGGCGCGCACCACTGCGATTTTTGCCGCCTCCACCTGAACGCGCGCCTGCTCCAGACGGCCGTCTGCAGCGGTCTGCAGGTCCGCGAGCCGCAACACTTCATCCAGAGTCCCTCCCAGAACGGGCGCCGCCGTTTCCCCCGCCGGCCCAAGCGGGGTCACCACTTCGCCCGAAAAAAGGCGCATGCCTTGAACGGCCTTTTGTTCCGGAGCAACCGTTTTGAGTCTTAGACGGCTTTCCGCATCTGGTTTCAGCGTGAGAACGACCAAGTCTGCTTCCTTGGTGAGGGTTGCAGGCGCGCTACTCCCGGGTTCTGCTGCCCGAATCGATGCTGCAAACAGAAGCGTAGCGAGTAGCTTTTTCATGCGAAATATCAGCGGAGCGGCGATTGCATCGCATCCTCGAGCGCGCCGGCCGCAATCTGGGCCTCGATGCGTGCCGACTGCAATGCCAGGTTAGCCGCGCATGCCTCAATTTGGCGGCGTGTAAATTCCAGCCCGGAAACGGCTCCTGCGCGCACCATGCTTTGCGTCGCTTCCGAGGATGTGGCTGCATCCTTTGCCAGTTGGCCTGCCGTCGCCACCTTGGACCTGGACGCTTGATACGCGGCAAGCGCAAGATCCAGTTCGCCCTCGATCGCTACCTGCTGTGCCAGAAACCGTTTTTCAGCGGTCGCCCGACGTGCCTCAGCTTCCGCGATCGGCCCCTGGTTCCGGTTGAGTGGCACTGGCAAACTCACGCCCAATTGCCAGCGGTTCTGCCCGGAATTGTAGTCGTATCCGGGGCCCAGAGTGACGTCCGGGAATTGCTTGGCTACCTCCAGCCGCAGGGCATGTTCAGCAGCCGCGTAGTCGGCGAGAAGTGCAAGCAAATCGGGGCGCTCGGTGAGCGCACGACGTCTGCTCAGGTGAGGGGCTGGCAGTCGCTCAAAACTGCTGAAATCGAGTTTTGTTTTTTCGAGTGCTTGGGTGGGGACACCCACCGCAGAAGCCAGCCGAGTTTGAGCTGTGGCAGCAACCCGGCGGGCGTCCTCCAAGGCCAGCCGGGTCCGATTCGCCATCAATCGCGCCTGAGTGAGCTCAAAAGGTGAAACCTCGCCCGCATCCATCTGTGCGGTCAATTTCCGGATCGCCGACTCGTGCAATTGTTGCTCGGTTTCAAGAAGGCGTCCATTCTGCCGGGCACCGTAAAGCTCCAGCATCGCAGACCGAACCCGGGAACGTGCCGCCCACGCGCGGACCGAAACCCGCAAGCGCGCCGCTTCCGCTGCCGCAACGGCCTGATCTGTGCGCTTTGCCCGCTTGCCTGCCGTCTCAAATGGGACCTGCACGTTTGCACCGAAAAACCATGGGGTAAACGGTGGCGCCCGGAAAGTTGCGTACTGTGGTGAAAATGTCAGCACCGGGTTGGGGCGCATTCCGGCGGTGCGGATTTTTGCCGCTGCTTCATCTGCTTCCGCGCGGGCCAGCGCAAGGTCGGGATGAAAATAGACGGCTGCAAGGGAAAGCTTTTCAACGTTCCACGGCAAATCCGCCGCAGATTCCGCCTCCAAAAACGCCAAAAAATCCGGGTCTTTGAGCGAGCGTCCGGCAAACTCTTCCATGGTGCGCGCAGCGGAAACTCGTTGATGCGTGAACCGCGTGCAGGAAGTCAGGAAAACCAGCGATGCAAGAACTGTGGGGATGGAGCCATTCATGATACCGCTGATGCAGTAGGCGGGAGATGAGGAACAGAAGGCGGAGTGTGAGGATGGTTCTCTTCTGCGCCGTGCCAAGCTTTTTGTCGGTAGTAGAAATCCTCGGGAAACACTGTCCAGGACGGCTCTAAGGTGCCCAGCGTACTATTCTGCGAGAAAATTTCCGGGCTCTGTTCCCCAACCCCTGAGAACCACAGATCCAAGGAGCCTCATTTTTTCCACTGACGATGGAAGGATTGGGTGGCTTCGGGAGGCTCACGTCATGGCGCACTGAACGGGTGATGCTCCGGGATCCGTTAGATAGGTCACCGCAGTGGAGAAGAAGAAAAACCGTGCTCTGTCCCTGCGTGGCCCGTGCGTGCGTGAACCGTGCGTGGACCGGTGCATGACAGGGACAGACCACGGTTTTTTGCTGGCCGGTCGCGGTAGCGGGAAACCGTGGGGACAGACCACGGATTTTGAACGGTGGAACGGTGGAAACGGCGGGAACAGGAACGGCGGCAGCTTTCTGGGGACAGACCTCAGATTTTGAACCGTGGAACTGGGGGAGCGTCTTTTGGGGCGTTTTTTGCCGCTGTGGCCGCGGCGAATGGTCCGTCTGAGCGGCGTCTCGCGCGAAAATGCGGAAAAAACGGGGAAAACCGGCGCCCCGACCTGCCGCCTGCCGCGCTCCAGCCGGAAACCGTGGGGACAGACCACGGATTTTCTTCTGGGGCCAGACCACGGATTTTCCGGGAAGGCCCCAAAAATGGGATTTTCAGGGGATTTTCTGGGGACAGACCTCGGATTGTGAACCGTGGAACTGGGAGAGCGTCTTTTTGGCGCGTTTTTCGCCGCTCTGGCTGCGGCGAATGGTCCGTCTGAGCGGTGTCTCGCGCGAAAATGCGGAAAAAAAGGGGGGGAACGGCGCCCCGACCTGCCGCCAGCCGCGCTCCAGCCGGAATCCGGGCAGCACAAAGAGGCGAACCTGGTTCGCCTCTTTGTGCGTATGCCGCTGTTACCGACTTAGCGGCTTTTTTGCGGCTTTTCCTTCAACCAGCGGACGCCGGTTTACTCTTTCCGGTGCTCTGTCCGATCCTCTTTACGGGAA
>CAIURC010000029.1 GCA_903901425.1 uncultured Spartobacteria bacterium
AGATGGTAGCCAAGCGTCGGGCCAGCATGGACTTGCCCGTTCCTGGTGGGCCGATGAGCAGGAGATTATGTCCCCCGGCGGCGGCCACCTCGAGGGCGCGTTTCACCGATTCCTGGCCACGGACCTCGTTCATGTCCATGGACTCGCCGTCGCCCCGCTGAAAGAGCGCCTCCGTGTCGATGCTTCGGGGATGGATGATGATTTCTCCGGCGAGGAATTGAGCGGCCTCCTGAAGGCTTCGGATGGGGATGACCTCCAGACCGTTGACCACGCCCGCCTCGGCGGCGTTTTCCGCGGGCAGCAAAATGCCTCGGCAGCCTTCAGCCCGGGCCCGAAGCGCCAGGGCCAGGGCGCCCTTGACCGCTCGCACGGCTCCGGTCAGGGCCAATTCTCCCACCATGGCGAAAGCAGTGAGATCCCGCGGGGTGAGTTGCTTGCTGGCGGCGAGAATTCCCACGGCAATGGGTAGATCAAAACTCGGTCCCTCCTTTCGGACATCTGCCGGAGCCAAATTGATGGTGGTCCGTCCCGGCGGAAAACGGAATCCGCTGTGGAGGATGGCTGTCCCGACGCGGTCCCGGGATTCTCGCACCGCCGCATCGGGCAAGCCCACGAGGACGATTTGCTGGGGGCCGGGGCCGGAGTCGACTTCAACTTCCACGGGGAAAGCGTCGATGCCTTGAATGGAGGCGGATCGTATTTGAGCAAGCATGGGGCAGTGTGAGGCCTGAGCTGAAGCCGGTGACAAAGAACGATTCGCCGTAAGCCCCTCAGACCTTTCAAAACACCTGGGAGAAATTCATGGGTGATGCATCCAGGGCTCCAAAGAGAGACGGCTGCGGTGGAAGGAGGGCGTTCCAGTCTGCCCGTGTCGGCTCTGAGTCTTGGGGTTCTGATGGCGCAACACGTTTCGTCCCGAGCCTGTGATGCAGGCTCCGGTGTTAATTCTTTATCGGGTTCGATTTGCCCGTTGCGGGTGCTGTGCAGGAGGCTTAGAAAGAAAAAGTCGCCGGCTTGCCGGTGGCAGGGCGGACAACGGGGAACCAACATCTCGTCCGCCCGTTCCGGGTCGGGGGCACTTGTTTCAGCAGGGTTCTCCACCCTCGCCTCCTTGGTGTGTCCGGCCCGGAACTCCTTCCTTTGTCTCTTCACCAGAAACGAAACAGGCGACCCGTTTCCGGGTCGCCTGTCGGGATAAAAATCAGCAAGAACCGTGGGCTACGGCTTGATCCGATAGAACCTTGTCTCGGTCGGGGTTACCGTCAGGGGGGACGTGGCTGGTGCTCCGACATCGTTCCATGGTCCGCTCAAGGAGCCTGCCTGCTGCAGGGTTCCTCGTTCCCAGAGGAGCTGAATATTGGATCCCGAGGTGTTGATGATGATCTTGGAATTGCCCAAGGGCGGCTGGTCTTCGAAACTCTGTCCGTTGAGTCCGGCCGTGTAGAGGCTGGCCGCTTCCAGCGGGGTCAGTGCGCGGCGCCAAACGCCGAGATCGTCGATCTCTCCGGAGCCCGTTTCTTGGTACAATCCGGTGGGATCTTGGCCGATCGTTGCCGGCAATCCTGTATCGATGTCGCTCGCTGCGGCCGTTGAGGTTCCCGAGATCTTGTAGGCTCGGGCAAGGATGCCGTCCTGATAGACTGAGACTTGGGTCTTTCGATCGAAGACATACACCAGGTGGTGCCACTCTACGTCGTTGATGGACGATCGGAAGCGAGGGCTATTGGTTGATCGGGCGGGTGGAGCGTTCTTGCAACCATTCCACGTCCGGGTTGCGCGGAGTGGGGATGTCGGCGGAGCCAGCGGCCATCTGGACTTTCAAGGGCGGCATGGTTCTTCCATCCAACCAGCGTTTGATCTCGGAGTGGCCGTCAGCGAATGAGGGTTCACAGGCCTTGCTGTGGTAGTAGCCCGGTAAATCCATGGTGAAGCCGTACAGGGCCGAGTTTCGGGGGTGACAGCCGTTCATGCGGGTCATGAAGTTGGCCCTGTTGATGGTGTCTTCGCGCTGATCCAGGAACACCCAGGTCATGGAGGGGACCGGAGTTCCGCGGTCTCCGGCGATGTCTCCGAAACGAAGGAAGAGACTGTAGTTCTGATTCTCGGCGGTGG
>CAIURC010000030.1 GCA_903901425.1 uncultured Spartobacteria bacterium
ATCCTGCACCTGCTCGGATTCGATCACGAAAAACTCACCTACCGATACAACGGCCGAGATTTCCGGCTTACCGACGTGTACGGCAATGTGGTCAAGGCCCTCCTGGCCTGACCCCCCCCAGACCCGAAAAGACCCGCGCCATGGTGAAAACGCACATTCTGGCTGGCCTGTTGCCGCTCACTGCGGCCATGGCTGCGCCCTCCGACCTCGCGCAACTCGATTTCTTTGAAAAGAAAATCCGGCCGGTGCTGGTGGAGCACTGTTACGAATGCCACAGCGCCACAGCCAAACACATCCGGGGCGGCCTTCTTCTGGACACCCGGGACGGTGTTTTGAAGGGGGGCGACAGCGGACCTGCCCTCGTGCCTGGCAACCCGCGCGACAGCCTTCTCATCATTGGAATCCGGCATGAGGACAAGGATCCGGACATGGCGATGCCTCCCAAGAAGGACCGGCTTCCAGACCACATCCTTGCGGATTTCGAGGAATGGGTGCGCATGGGAGCGCCTGATCCGCGCACCGGTCCGACTCGGTCCACCGCATGGGATCCGGAAAAGGCCGCCAACCACTGGGCTTTCAAACCCGTGGTGCAACCGGCGGTGCCGCAAGTCTCCGATCCGAAACGGTTTATCCGGAACCCGGTGGACGCCTTCATTCTCGCTGAACTCCAGAAAAGGCAGCTTGCGCCGTCCCCGAAGGCCTCCAAGGCCAACCTGATCCGCCGGGTTTCATTTGACCTTACCGGCCTTCCCCCCACGGCTGCGGAGGTTGCCGCGTTTGTCTCGGACTCGGCCCCTGACGCCTACGAGAAACTCGTGGACCGCCTTCTGGCCTCTCCGCAGTACGGGGAACGGTGGGCGCGCCACTGGCTGGACGTGGCCCGTTACGCGGACACCACGGGGGACCGGGTAATTGGAAAGCTGCGTGCACCGGTCTATTCGCATGCATGGACCTACCGGGACTACGTGATCCGCGCATTCAACCAAGACCTCCCGTATGACAGGTTCATTCTTGAACAGATTGCCGCCGACCGGCTCCCTGAAACCGAAAAAGACAAGGCGCCCTTGGCTGCACTCGGGTTTTTGACCTTGGGCAAGCGGTTCATGGGGAACATCAACGACGTCATTGACGACCGGATTGATGTGGTCACCAAAGGCCTCATGGGGCTCACCGGGGCGTGTGCGCGGTGCCATGACCACAAGTTCGACCCGATTCCGACCCGGGATTATTACGGGCTTCACGGCATCTTTGCCAGCAGCGAGGAACCCGATCCGGGTCCCCTTCTTTCTGAGCCCGTGTCGAACGAGGTGCACCAAGATTACCTTGCGCAGCGGGCCAAGATCACCAAGGAGCTTGAGGAATACACGCAGTCCCAAGCGGCACGGCTCACCGCAGGCATGCTTGAACAGGCCGGCGAATATCTCCTCACGATCCAGGAAGCCGGCAACTCCTCCTCCAGTTTCCGCAACATCGCGAGAGACCGCGGACTGAAGGCAGAGGTGGCAGCCGTATGGCAGGAACAGGTCCGTTCAGCCGCTGCCGCCCAGTCTAAACGCAAGGACCCGCTGCTGCATCTCTGGCTGGCATTTGCCACCCTCAAACCGGAGCAATTTGCGGAAAAAGCGCCCTCCGTCCTCTCTGAACTCGCCGCCACCCCTGGTTTGAACCCCGTGTTGATCGCAGGCATCACCCAGAAAGGGCCAAGCTCGATTCGGGACGTTGCGGCGGCTTACACGGAGTGCCTCGGTCAACTCCACAAAGCGCTCCAACTCCCAGAATTTGTCTCCCGGAGCCGGACTGGGATTGATACGGCCAAGACCCAGAGTCCGCTTCCTGAGCCGGACATGGAGAGGCTTCGGCAGGATGTGTTCGCCCCGGACTCCTGCATGATCCCCGAGGAGCGCGCAGTCGCCAAAGTCTTTGGTGTCCAGTTCTCCACTCCCCAGGCCCAGATCCGGGCCAAGTTCGCCACGCTAGACCAGAACCACCCCGGGGCGCCTCAGCGTGCCATGGCTCTGGTAGACCGTGCAAAACCTCTCAACTCCCCGGTCTTCATCCGGGGAGAACCTGGCAACCGGGGTCCTGTAGTGCCCCGCCATTTCCCGACCCTCCTTGGGGGCTCCGAGCAAGAGGCCTACACGAAGGGAAGCGGCCGGCTTGAACTGGCGCGTTCGATTGCCAGCCGGCAGAACCCGCTCACCGCAAGAGTCCTGGTCAACCGGGTTTGGCAGTGGCACTTCGGACAGGGCATTGTGCGGACGGTGAGCGATTTTGGCACCCGTTCAGAAGCCCCGACCCACCCGGAGCTGCTGGACTGGATGGCGGCCTGGTTCATGGACCACGGCTGGTCCCTGAAACAACTCCACAAGCTTCTGGTGACTTCCGGCACCTACCAGCAGGACAGCCGCCCCACCGACCGCGGATTGAAGCTCGATCCCACCAACCAGTCTCTGTGGCGCGCCAACATCCAGCGCCTGGACTTTGAGCAACTGCGGGACACCCTGCTCTCTTTCGGCGGCAACCTGGACCTGTACGACGCAGGCGGAGCCCCCTTCCTCCCCTCCGCCGGTTCGGGCTCGGAGCCCGGCTCAAAAAGATCGAGGTCGACCCAGGACACTTGGAGTTCCCGCAACAATTCCAACCGCAGAACGGTTTATGCGATGATTGACCGGGCCAGCCTGCCTGAAATGTTCAACACGTTTGACTTTGCCAACCCCGACATCTCTACCGGCGAACGCGTCCTGACTACGGTCCCCCAGCAGGCGCTGTTTTTGCTCAACAGCCCGTTTGTGGGAGAACAGGTGCGCCGGATTCTCAAACGGCCGGATTTCCCCAAGGATGGGGCCGCCCCGGAAAAGGTGCGGTTCCTCTTTGAACTGATTCTCCAACGCCGTCCCCAACCGGCGGAGCTGGAGGACGCTCTCCGGTTCATTGATCTGGAGACGGCAAACCCGGAAGTTCAGGCGGAGGTGCCTGCAGTCGAGGCCAGATCAGGAAAGAATGGCCCCAGAAAACCCGAATCTGCGCCAATCCTCACGCCCTGGGAACGCTACACCCAGGTGCTTCTGATGACCAACGAGCTCATTTATCTGGAGTAAATCTCTCCCCCGTTTGCTCAGAAACGCGTTGCCTAGCAGGGGCTTTCTCAAACTAGAGTGCTGCGGAGCCGCCTTTAGGAACGCAGCGGCGTTTTCATGCCCACCACCTCCCCCATTTCCCGTGATTCAATCCGGAGGAATGTTTTGTTGGGGTTCGGCTTCGTGCTTGCGCTGCTGGCCATGCTGCCGTTCATCGTTCTCATTAACACGGCAGGATACCGCCTCCTGTCCGGACAGATGTCCTCATCCTACGGAATCATCCGCTCCGTGGACTCGGTGCTGCGGCTTCTGGCTGAGGCGGACCGCGAGTTGCTGCGGCAGGGTCCACAGGAGGCCAACCCGAAAAAGGGTCCGCTCAAGGAGCTGAGCACCCAGATCCAGAAGGAACTCGACCTCCTGCTGGCCGGGACCGCGAACTCCCCGGTCCAACTTTCCCGGTCCACTCGGCTGCAGTCGCTCTTGAACGAGCATATGGGCCTCTGGCAACCCAGCCCAGGCGTCCCCCCCGCGAAAACCAAGTCAGCAGCACTCAAGACCACCGCACAGCAGATTGCCCTGCTCTTGGACGAGATCCGTGCCGGCGAACTGAACCAACTCGACAGTGCCGAAAAAAAAGGACGCAAGGCTGGGCGGATCTCCACTCTGGTAATCACATCCGGAACCGGTTTGACCCTGCTGATCCTGATTGCGGCCGCCCGGATCATCCTCCGCGACATTGCCGCGCACCGGCGCTCGCAGGAGGTGCTTGCCGATCACCACAACCTTCTGAGCAGCATCCTGGACACCATCCCGGACAACATTTTTGTCAAGGACGTCAAAGGACGCTTCATCATGAGCAATCGCGCCCACCGGAAGTTTCACCACTTCTCAGAAGAAGATCCCATCGAGGGCAAAACCGTCTTTGACATCTACCCGTATGAGGATGCGGTCCAGTATGCCGCGGCCGATCAAAACGTTTTGGATACCGGGGTGCCTGTGAGAAACCTCGAGGAACGGGTGCGTCCCCGGTCGGGGGGCGAAATCTGGCTGCTTTCCAACAAAGCACCACTGGTGGACCCCTCTGGACGCACGCTCGGTCTGGTGTGCGCCGGAAGCGACATCACGGCACGCAAGCAGGCCGAGATGCGCCTACAGTCCTTTGCCGCGCAACTCGAACGGAGCAACGCGGAGCTTCAGAGTTTTGCCTCCGTTGCCTCGCATGACCTTCAGGAACCGCTCCGCAAAATTCAGGCATTTGCCGATCGGCTCCGGATTAAATGCGCGGATCAACTCGGATCCGCAGGCCTTGACTACCTCACCCGCATGGAGAAAGCAGCCGAACGGATGCGCGGCCTGATTCAGGATCTGCTCCAGCTTTCCCGCGTGACCAGTCGCGCCCAGCCGTTCGAACCCGTTGACTTGAACCAGATTGCCGTTGAAGTGCTTGGAGATCTCGAAATTGCCGTCGAAAAAGCGGGCGCCTCTGTCTCCGTGGAGCCGCTGCCGGTGATCGAGGCGGATCCCGTCCAGATGCGGCAGCTTTTCCAGAACCTTTTGGGCAACGCCCTCAAATTCCGGCGCCCGGAGGTTCCCCCGCGGATTCACATCCGGTGCTGTCTCCTCCCAGATCCGGCGCAGCCCAGCCACTGCCGGCTGGAGTTTGAAGACAACGGGATTGGGTTTGAACCCAAGTTTGCCGAGCAGATTTTTGTCGTGTTTCAAAGGCTCCATGGCCGCGGAGAATACGAGGGGAGCGGAATCGGGCTGGCTGTTTGCAGGAAAATCACAGATCGTCACGGGGGAACCATCAGTGCGGAAAGCGCCTTGAACGTTGGCACTCGATTTCTCGTCCACCTTCCGATAAAACAATCTTCAACCGAAAAAACCTTTTCATCATGAGCCGAAAAACCATGCCCATCACCATCCTCATGGCCGACGACGACGAAGACGACCGGCGTTTGACTCAGGAGGCTCTCGAAGAGGGGCGTCTGGCGAACTCCATTCGTTTCGTCCATCACGGGGAGGAACTCATCGACTACCTGCGCAGGCAGGGCGCTTATGCGCCGCCCGTCGAAGCGCCGCGCCCGGGTTTGATCCTTCTCGACCTGAACATGCCCCGGAAAGACGGCCGCGCGGTGCTCGGTGAAATCAAACAGGATCCGGAACTCCGACAGATCCCCGTCGTGGTGCTCACCACGTCGAAAGCGGACGAGGACGTGTATCGCAGCTACGACTTGGGGGTGAACAGCTACATCGTCAAGCCCGTGACCTTTGAAGCCTTGGTGGATGTCCTCCAGACTCTCGAAAAATACTGGTTTGAAGTGGTTGAACTGCCGCACGCCGGAGAGTAAGGCCCCATGTCAGTGGACCCTCAGCATCTCGCCGCACTGCGTCAGGACTACTCCCTCGCTCCGCTCCGGCGGTCCGATCTTCTGCCTGACCCCATCCCCCAGTTTTTGCTTTGGCTGGACCAGGCAAGGAAAGCAGAAGTCATCGAACCGAATGCGATGGTGCTTTCCACGGTGGATCCAGAGGGGCAACCATGGTCCAGAACAGTTCTGCTCAAGGCCTGTGATCCCTCCGGGTTTACTTTCTTCACGAATTATCAGAGCTCGAAGGGCACGCATCTGGCCAACCATCCCAAGGCGGCTCTGACTTTCTGGTGGGGGCCGCTTGAACGACAGGTCAATATTACCGGGACCGTCACCTGCACCTCGGTTTCCGAGAGCGAGACGTATTTCCAATCCCGCCCGATCAAAAGCCAGATCGGTGCTTGGGCTTCCATGCAAAGCCAGATTGTTCCCGACCGCACCACCTTGGAACGGCAGTTCCAAGAAGTTGAGGAACGTTTCCCGGAAGGCCCTCTCCCGCTGCCTCCCCACTGGGGAGGTTTCAGATTGGCCCCCAAGTCCATCGAGTTCTGGCAGGGGCGCCGCAGCCGCTTGCATGACAGGTTCCGGTACGAAAAACAGAGCTCCGGTTGGGCTTTGACCCGGCTCTCGCCCTGAGTGCGCCCACCTGCTCTCTCACCTCACTTTCGCTGCCCCCCCTCCTTCGCAACGCAGCCTAGGACTGTCGAAGACCGGGAACCCTTTTTCTGGCGCGGTCGACAGGAAAATCGACTGGTGCCAGAGCGACACTCTCAGAGTGGCCCCGGTTTTGGCGCAGGAAACCGTCAGGAATGGGAGATCTGCTCCCTGTACTGTGCCGCCGTTTTCAACCCTTCCACCTCTGCGGGGGTGGAGGGTTGAAGTTTAAAAATCCACCCTTTTCCAAAGGGATCCGAATTGATCCACTCCGGATGCGCTGAAAGTTCGTCGTTGACTTCCACAACCCTCCCGGACACCGGCGCGTAGATGTCGCTGGCCGCCTTTACCGATTCCACCACACAGATTTGTTCCCCGGCAGACACCGCTTTTCCGATTCCCGGCAATTCTACGTAGACCACGTCGGTCAACTCATTCTGCGCGTGATCAGTGACACCCACCGTAGCTGTGCCATCCTCCAGGCGCACCCACTCGTGCGATGCCGTATACCGGTTTTCTTCTGGTACGTTCATAAGAATTTACGTCCTCAAATCTGAATCCTGTCACGCCCGCCCCGGACGCAACAACGGTTTTTTGTCCACAACCGCAGGAAAACGGATGCCGCGGATCTCAATCTCCAACTGCTCTCCGATCCGTGCAAACTCTGTGGGGATGTAGGCCATGCCAATTCCCACATTCAGCGAAGGGCTCAGGGTGCCACTGGTGGTTTCCGCGATCCGGACACCGTCCTTGAATACCCCGTAGTGCGCCCGTGGTGGGGGTGACTTGGAGAGCATCTTGAATGGCACGAGTCGACGGGCAACCCCGGAGGTGCGCTGAGTCAGCAGCTTTTCCCGACCTACGAACTCGGGTTTCTGCAGGTCCACAAACAACGACAAGCCTGCCTCGAGAGGGGTGGTGTCCCTCGAAAGGTCCGATCCGTTCAACGGGTAACAGACCTCCAGTCGCAACGTGTCGCGCGCGCCCAAACCACAGGGCTTGATTCCCGCCGCGGCACCCCGTTCCAGAATCTCCCGCCAGACCTCCACGGCGGTCTCCGCGGGACAAAACAACTCAAACCCATCCTCACCCGTATAACCTGTGCGGGCCACGTAATAGGGGCGTCCGTCAATCTCAAGGCTCAAAACGGCGTTTCTCGCCGGGGGGGAGTGCTGTCCCTCGAAAAGGGCGTCAAACACCTGAACCGCCTTCGGCCCCTGCACTGCCATGCCCGCAAAAGCTTCACTCTGATTGACCAGAAGCACATCGGGATGCAGGTGCTTTTCAAGCCACTCGTAGTCCTCGGAAACCCGAGCCGCATTGACCACCAGAAAGTAGCGCTCCGGAGCCAGACAATACACGATGAGATCGTCCAGAACACCGCCCTCGGGGTTCAGGAGGAACGTGTACTGGCATTCCCCCACAGAGAGACGCTCCAAATTGTTCGTAAGAAGACGGTTCAACCACGCCAGCGCGGATGGGCCGCTCACCAAAATCTGGCCCATGTGCGAGATGTCAAAAACCCCTACCCCGGTGCGAACGGCACGATGTTCGTCGAGAATCCCGGTGTAGGAAACCGGCATTTCCCAGCCTCCGAAATCTACCAGTTTCGCGCCGAGTGCCACATGCTCGGCATGCAACGGGGTTTTTTTGAGTTCAGACATCGCCACAGCCCACAAACTAGGGACCGGAGAGACACTGTCTAGACCGAAAAAGCTTCCTCTGGAATTTCGGCCAGACGCCTCCCTATAAACGGTCAGAGGAGTACTCCCAACCCGGACGGTAGGCAGCTCTCTTAATGAATCTTTTGGCTTCCGGAATCCCGACGGCTTCGAGTTTTTCCGAATCCCATTCCACCGGGCGTCCGACCCGCATGGCCAGCGCTCCGAGCAGACACAACTCGGTCAGTGGCACCGCATAGTCGAACTGCGACATCCACGGGTACGCAACTCCGTTTTTGATCGCCAGAGTCCATTCCTCCTGGGGTTGGCCCGGTGTCACGCTCCGGGGCAAAACTTTCGCCGGTGGATTTGCGAGAAAATCTGAGGCGCGTTTTTCGGGCAAAACGGTGAGATTTTTTGCTTGGTCACCCTGATTATACAAAACTCCCTCGCTGCCGCGGATGTAGAAGCCGGTTTTACTCCATGCGGCACCTTTCAACTCGGGGATCGGTTCCGGCATGGAGGCTGAACCGTCCGGAAGTTTTCCCTCGTACCAATGGAGGGTCACAGGCCCGTGGCCGGGCACGTTTTTCCAGCGGTACACGACTTGAGCCGAGGAAGGCCATGCCACATCGGTCAATCCTTGGGAGCGGGCCTCCACCTGCTGCGGCACCCCGAGGTCCAACCCCCAAAAAAGCGGATCCAGGTTGTGGCACCCCATGTCGCCCAATGCACCGGCGCCCCACTCTAGGTAGCCCCGCCATTTGAAAGGGTGGATATCTGGCGAATAGGGATGGTCTGGAGTCGCAGCAAGCCACTGTTGCCAGTCAAGGTGCTCAGGGGCGGTTCCCGGCTTCATCACGGCCTCCGCTCCCTGCGGCCAGATTGGGCGGTTGGTCCAAACATGGATCTCGCGCACTTTGCCAACCACACCTGCCTGCAGCCATTCTTTCACCAGACGCGTCTCCTCAAACGTGTGCCCTTGGTTGCCCATCTGAGTGATCACCCCTCTCTTTTTGGCTGCCTTCTGAAGTTCCCTCGCCTCCCACAACGTGTTCACCAACGGTTTCTGAACACACACATGTTTACCCAAGGCGATCGCGTGCATGGCTGCGGGGTAGTGTGCGTGGTCCGGAGTGGAAATGGTCACCGCCTCAATTGAACCGACTTCGTCCAGCATCTTCCGGAAATCCCGATAGGCCTTCGCCTGCGGATACTTTGCAGCAGCCTTGGCCAAGTTGTTGGCATCCACATCGCAAATGGCCACAATTTCGTTCCCCCGGGAGGCTCCCTCCATGTCGGACCACCCCTTCCCACCCACACCCACGCAGGCAATTCCAAGGCGACGCCCCGCCGACTCCGCGAAACCCCTCCGACTCACAAAAGGAAAAAAGACAGAGGCCGCGGTCCCGGCGGTGGTGAGGAACGAACGCCGGGTAAAGGCACGCACGGGGGAAATGCGGGAGGAATTCATAATTTGTGAGGGGGGGGTGACTTGAGCGCAGGCTAAGCGGAATTGGTGGACTGGTGCCGATGAGAAATTTATGCAAGACCTCCCGGCGGCATTCCCCGCGGGAAAACCCGCAGGCATCTGGCTTGTCAAGCATCCCAAACCCAGTTTCTTAGACACTAACTGAGACCTCCATCCGCGCCACAGCCGCATTCCAACAACTCACAAACACCCGGCACGCACCTTGACTTCCGCAGCCTGTGGCGGTTTTAATTCCACTCAACCGCACCCCTCCTTTTCTCATGCCTAATCTTTATCCCAAAATGCCGGCCGACATCGGCGTCTGCGTAACCACCACCAAACAGGACCCGGTGACCGCACTGACTTCGACCGACAAGTACGAGACCACCCTCCTTCAACTCTTGGACGGCTGGCTCATGCGGATGGGATACTCCAGCGTGCATGTGAAAGGAGTCGTCAGCCAACTCCTCACCAGCGGGAAGGTTCAGGTCGTTTTCCGGAACAACACCGACCGTTTTGAACTGCTTCAATATGGGGATGTGATCTCCGCGTCTCAGGCGATGAGCCTGTTGGAGGATTACGTTGCCTCCCAGAAACAGGTGACCGGCGAGGAGGGGCCCGCTCAGTCCGCCACCACCCAGCGTATCGTTGTCCAGATCCCGGGCCGTCGTTGAGCTCTACAGGACTCACCCTTGCGGTGAATCGTCTCGCCCTCCTCTCCAGAATCTCTGTGTTCAGAGGTCCCTCACGGGTCTCCCATCCCGGTTTCGCAAGCTTCGCTTCCCCAAACGCTTGATCGCCCATCATCTCCGGGCTACTCTTCCGATGTTAGAGCGGCTCTGCAGGGAAGGTCCACGAGTTCAAAATCTGTGCGACTTCACACCTCTGAAACCGCGTCCAAGTGGTTTGTAATACGTACCGCCCTTCTCCCATGAACAAGGCTTATCCGAAACCCCCACAGTCGATCGATGTGCTCGTGGTGACCCAGACCGACGACTCGGACCTCGCTGTCGGACACAAGGAAAAATCCAGGACGAACCTGCTCGATCTCTTGGACAAGTGGCTCCTCCACATGGGGTATTCAAGCGCCTACATCAAAGGGGTTGTTTGCCAGCTGCTCACCAGTGGCAAAATCCAAGTGGTTTTCAAAAACCACACTGAGCGCTTTGAACTGGCTGACTACGCCGATGTCATCACCTCCCCTCAAGCCATGAAACTTCTGGAGGATTACGTCAACAACCACCGTGGCGCAGATGCCGGTCCCGTGGCGAGCCGGGCCCTCGCGACTCACAGGATCGTTTTCCAACCGCCCAAGCCGTGACGGCGTAGCGGGGAGGATTCGCCACCGCACAGAGACCAAACAATCCCTCTGTCGGCTCCGGTTCTCCCGGTTCCATTCTTTTTCGCGCGTTTGGATTTCCACCAGACGCGGCCCTTCTTGGCCCAGCGTTTTCAGCGAATCCGGGGAGAAGGGCATCGCTGCCCTCCCCCCCTTTTTTTAAGCAGGTTCGCATCCAAGAGGCCCCATGCCGGGGCAGCTCACGGAATGCTGACCCGGACCCGGCTGGTATTGTTGGCGTAGTCGGCCTCCTGGATGATCCCTGCGGGATTGACTGAGACCTCGAGGAAGTAATCTCCAGGAGGGACACCCGTGATGTCCACCCACTGGCCTGGCAGGCCGCTGTCGTAAATGTCCGACCAGCCCATGTGCAATCCCTGGTAGTAACAGTTGAACGGATTCTCACGGCGCGGCGCCCTCGGATCCCATTGGCGCACGTCTTCGAGGCAGAAACTTGCCTTGTTGCCGGTGCCCACGAGTTCCCCTTGCAGGTTTAAAAGCCTGTAGCTGGCAAACTCCTTGAAGTGGTAGTGCCCATGACAGGCAAAAAACTCAAACCGCGAATCTCCCTCAGGCGCCCCTAGAATCAGGTCCGCAAGTCCAATGTTCCGGGTGTCTGTGGTGAATCGCAGAAGGCGCCGCGTCCCGGCCACAACATTCCCCTCCACAACGGCACAATCCTCCGGGGCAAACGTCTCGGTTGTGATGTAGGGCCTGCAGGCGTCCGCCCAGACAATCAGGTCCGGTTTTGCCTCGGCCAGCGTGGCCGTGATCGCCACCCCGGAGTAGTCCGACAAACCCCGCAGCCCCACGTACCATTCCCCCTCCGTAGGCTTGGGAATCACCACCGAAGCCTGGTTGCCGGGCCCGTTCACGTAGCGCGGCGCCACACTCAGGAAATAACTGTGCCGCACATACAGGGCCGTGTCCCCAAGTCCGCCCGAGACGTCCACCTTGAGGGCAGTCCGCCCCGCTGGAACTGGGATTTTGAAGTAGGTCACCGACCCCCGGTTTCCAGAGCGCTCGTACAGCGGCACCCCGCTCTGCAACTCCAATGCCGGCCAAGCTGGGGCAGTCTCGTACATCGCATCCAGCACCCCGCTGGCCCGGCCATCGGCAAGAAATGCCTTGGCCTTCACCAGCGAAGAGGTCTCCATGCGGAAAGGAAGCCGGTACCGATTGGAAAGCGGCGTCGGTTCGCTGCCGTCCAGCGTGTAGTAGATCACCGAGCCCCGGGTTGGAGCCCGCATGGAGAGCGTGACTCCCCCTGCCAAGCGCCCGGGACCGGGACTCAGCACCGGATCAGCCACGCGGCCGGCAGGCAACTCATAGGTCATCCGAAGACGCACCCCAGAATAGGCCCCAAACCCGTGGAGCATCGCATACCAGACCCCTGCCACCGGAGTCTCCACGCGCACCGTTTCGGTGTTACCCGGAAGAATGCTGCTGAATTCAAACTGCTGGAGGGTCGGATGCGCACCGCGCCGAATGTACACGTTGACATCCCCGCTCCCGGAGGCGCTCACAAACGTAAGGTTCTTGGCGCCTTCTGGAACCACGCAGCGGTAGACCCGCTCGCTGGAGCTTTCCCCCGAGAGCCGGGACAACACCTGGCCATTTTGGATCAGCACCGGCAACTCCGTGACGGCCAGCGCCGTCTTTACTCCCATCAGCGCGCAGAAGGCACCCACCAGCAACCCGAACCCTCTACAACCGCTACCCATGTTGCCCATGCTCCAACTTCTGGCCCCTCTGACCCGTCTGGCCCCTCCGGCTCCTCCGGCTCCCTCCCCCTCCGGTCTGAGCGCCCCTCCACCTCTGACCCAGCGCCAGAAGGCGCCCCCTCCCCAACCGCTTTTCTGTGTGCTCATAATTTGTGTGTTTGACCTGCCCCGCCACCCTAACCCGCCCTTCCAAAGCCACCAATCAGGCGCGGCCATGGCTTCGGCCTCCGGATTCAGGGGGACGGCAGCCTCGCATTCATCCACTCCAGCACCTCCCCGAAAACCCGCTCCCGCCCACGCTCGTTAAAAAGCTCGTGCCGAAACCCTTCGTACACCCGAAACGCACTCCCCGGCCCCGCCTCGGTCCGGCTCCAGAACACGCGGGTCGCATCCACAGAGGTCACCCGGTCGTCTCCCCCGTGCATCAGCAAAAGAGGCAGACCAATCCGCCCCCCCTCCTCCAATAGTCTCCGCGCCGCCTCTTCCACCTCAAAAAACATCCGCGCCGAGATCCGATCATGCACCAAGCTTCCCCCGGCCATCGATTGCAGCCAATCGAGGTCCCTGGAAAGATCCAACGCATGGACCGGACTCCTGCTCGTCCAACCGGGAATAATCCGGCGAGCCAGATGCGCCATCGCCAGATGAAATTTTCCAGGAGAAAACGCCAGCTTCAGGTACGGCGAGGCACTCACAACGCCCAAGCACCTTCCGCCCGCGTTCCGGCCCTGATCGGCCGCATTCTCCCAACGCCGGGCCGCACTGAGAACCACCTGCCCCCCCAGGCTGTGTCCCATTAGAAAGAACGGCCGATCCTGCCCCAGACATTGCCCCAGAACGGCTTCAATGTCCCCCAAAAGATCCCCGTAGCATTCCACATCCCCGCGCCGCCCAGTCGAAAGTCCATGGCCCCGCATGTCGTAGAGCCAGACCCGCCAGCCGTTCCGGGAAAAAAAATCCGCCAGGTGCGAGTACCTCCCCGAATGTTCCCCGTGCCCGTGATGGACGAGCAGATCCCCGCGCGGGACTGCACACCCCGGGTGGATTCCTATTCCGCGCAGGACCGCTCCGCGGACCTCGGTTTCAAAACGGAAGGATCTGGAACCGGGGCCACCCCCGGTTTGCCCCCGGGAAAACTCCTTTTCGGTTGTCATGGCTCTTCCCCGGGGTACTCTGCAGCAAAGCTTTTATCCATGAAAAGTTCCCCCCAATCCGCCTCTGGACTCCTTCCAATTGCTGCCCGCTCGAGGGCAGGCTTCACACTTGTGGAGTTGATGACTGTCATCGCCATCATTCTGGTGCTGATGGGGATGCTGTTTCCAGCCGTGGACGCCGTGAAAAACAACGGGAGACGGGCTCAGGCGAAAAACGACGTCTTGCAGGTTACAAATGCGGTAAAAAATTACTTCACCGAGTACGGCAAATATCCTTCGGTGTCGACTGCCCCGGCTGGCAGCGGGTCGAGTTCCGGAACCGAGCCGGACACTCTGGTCGGGTCGAGTGCGGGCGGTCTTCCCGTGGTGGGCGAGAACTCGGCCTTGTTCAATACCCTCCGGGCGATTTCCTCATCCCCAAATGACCAGCATGTGCTGAACCCAAGACGCATCGTGTATTTTGAGGGGCGTTCCGTGGCCGATCCCTCCGCGCCGAAAGGTGGGTTTCTGGACCGCGTCGGCGGGACAGGTTCACAGGGCAGTTTTTATGACCCGTGGGGCAACCAGTACTATGTTTTGATGGACACGAACTACGATTCCGTCCTCGACACGAATATGGCCTATTCCGATTTCAGCGCCGAGGATGCGAAGCCCCGGACCGGTGTAGGGGCTTTCTCCCTCGGCAAGGACGGAGTCGTGGGAGATGCCAAGGGGGCTCGGGGGTTGTACCGCTCGGGGCAAACACTCTCGGATGACGTGATTTCCTGGCAGTAGTCGGGAGGGCTGCCACCTTGAGATCCCAGAGGAACGCCGGACAATTGCGACGCTGTTGATGGACCTCAAGGCGATTTGGGCTCCGTGGAGAGTGGAATACTTCAAGCAAAAGCCCTCACCCGGCTTTCTGCTCGAAGCCGCGCAGTCCACTGAGGACGCCGCTCACTGGGTGGTGATCCGGCGACCGGAAGCGATCCTGATGCTGAATCGCTACCCCTACGCTGTGGGCCACATGATGGCTGTGCCCTGCCGCCAGGTTGCTGCCATGGAGGGACTCAATGCCGATGAAAAACTGGCACTTTGGGATCTTGCTGTAGTGGCGCAGAGACTCCTATCAAAAACGCTTGGAGCCCAAGGGTTCAACGTGGGCCTGAATTTGGGCCGTTGTGCCGGAGCAGGCGTCGTGGAACACCTGCATCTGCATATTGTTCCCCGATGGGAGGGCGACCACAACTTCATGCCCGTCCTGGCCGATACCCGCGTTTTCCCGGAGGCACTGGAGGCGGTTTACTTCAAACTTCGGGAAGCCGCCCAAACTTGACCGGAGGGCCGAGTTCTCACCGGCGTTTTTCGACCTTTAAAGCAATAAAGACCCGCCGCCCCTTCCGGAGAACCCCGAGCTTGACGGTTTCCTCGGCTCTCCCGTCCAACCCGGAGGAACATTCCCTGAGAAAATCTTCCACGCCACTCACCCGCTTGCCGCCCACCTCGTCAATCAGGTCATCGGCCTGAAGGCCCGCCTTTGCGGCCTGTCCCTCGGGCGAAACCCCCTCCACCCTGGCCCCTCGCCCACTGGAATCCCGAACGATGAGCCCCAGAGTTTCCCGCGCAGACGCAGGCGGCAGGCTTCGGGCCGGCTCAGGAAGCTCTCCCGTGGTGACTGGAATCTGCATCCGGGCGCCTGCACGCCAAACCCCCAACTGGAGTAGTTTTCCAGTTCCCCTCCGGAAAACCTCTCGCTGCAGATCCTGAGCGCTGTCCATCTGGACACCGTCCACGTCTTGAATCACGTCGGAAACTCGCAGACCGCTCCCGTATGCGGGGGAACCGGCCTCAATTGTCTTCACCAAGACACCTCCCTGGATCTGGAGCCGCCGCTGGAGTTCGCGATCCTCGCGCACTCCCTCCACCCGGACCCCCACCCATGGACGGACGACTCGCCCTGACCGGATGAGTTGTTCGGCCACATCGCGAAGAAGGTTGGAGGGAACCGCGAAGGCCAGACCCCGTCCTATCCCGTTGACTAACGTGTTCATGCCGACCACAGCCCCATCCACGTCAAACAAAGGCCCCCCGCTGTTCCCGGGGTTGATGAAAGCATCTGTCTGCAAATAGTCCTCATGGAGGTTGGTTCCGGCCCCCAACAAGTTGGTCCGGCCCTTGCCGCTGACCCATCCGCAGCTGAAACTGTACTCTTGATGGTAAGGAGCGCCAATCGCGCCCACCAACTGCCCGACCCGCACCGCGTCGCTGTCCGCAAACCTGGCCGCCACCAGCCCAGATGCCTCCACCTTCACCACCGCCACATCCGTCTTCTCGTCTGCAGCCAGCAACCGGCCCTCCATGCGCCGCCCATCCCGGAACCGGACATCCAACCGCTGAGCCCCATCCACCACATGCAGGTTCGTCAGCAAAAAGCCATCCTCGCGGAAGACAAAACCGCTTCCCTCGCTCTTCCGGTCCAGCTTCATGTCCGGGAGGGGTTCCTGAACCTCACGCCCTTCCCCGGTCCGCTCCCCAGTTCCCTCAGCGGTTCCTCCCTTTCGGACCGCTTCGATGACCACCACGGCAGGCGCCACCTCCTCAAACATCGCTGTAAAACCTGCATCCAGCAGCCGCAAAAGATTGCGAGCCTCCACCCGGTTGCCTTCGGTGCCGCGAGCCGGCATGGACACCGGTGCGGCGTGGACCACGGGTTTGTGCATCGTGGGCACCATCAACCCAAGCAGGGCAGACAAACCAGGAGGGAGGAATTTTGGAACTCTGAACACCCCGCCACACAAACACTTCCCGCAAGAGGTTCAACCCGAAATCCGCTGGAGGCTTCATCCGTTTGACTTCCAAATCCAGACACCTAGGGTCTGGTCTCCAATTTATGGCCGGACTTGTACTCAAACCACGCTCCAGAATCTTTCATGGCCACGAATGGGTCTACTCCAGCGAGGTCCTGAAAAGTTTCGGCAACCCCGAGGACGGCCAGGTCATCTCCCTGAAAGACAGCGCCGACCGTTTTCTGGGCAGCGCCATTTACAACTCCAAGTCCCAGATCGTGGCCCGCCGTTTCTGCCGCCAGCGGCAGGAGCTGGATCTGGATTTTTTCCAGCGCCGACTCCGGATGGCGGTTGAATACCGGAACCGCCGCGGCATTCCCCCCAACCCAAGCCGCCTGGTCTGGAGCGAAAGCGACGGTCTTCCCGGCCTCATTGTGGACCGGTATGGCGATCATCTGGTGATCCAGACGCTGACCCTCGGCATGGACCTGCGAAAACCTCTCATCGTCCAGGCCCTTTCCGAGCTCCTGCATCCGGCGTCAATTCTGGAACGGAATGATTCACCGATGCGTAAGGCGGAGGGACTCCCCAGCATCAACGCCGTTCTTGCCGGAACCGAACCCGCCCCGTTTCGGATCCCCGTCAACGGACTCGAGTTCGAGGTGGACTTGCTCACCGGACAGAAGACCGGTTTTTACTTGGACCAGCTCGACGCTTATCCTTCCGTAGCAGAGTTTGCCGCCGGCCGGAGTGTTCTAGATTGCTTCTCCAACCAAGGCGCGTTCGCCTTGTCCTGCGCAAAGGCCAGCGCCGCGTCCGTCCTTGCCATCGAGATCAGCAAAGAGTGCGCTTCCCAAATCCGCACCAACGCTGCCATCAACCAACTCCCGGTGGATGTCCTTGAAGCCAACGTTTTTGACGCCCTGAAAGAACTCGAACGAACCCAGCGCTCCTTCGACCTCATTGTTCTGGATCCCCCCTCCTTTACCAAATCCAAGGGCCGGATTCATGATGCGCTCCGGGGCTACAAAGAAATTCATCTCCGGGCTCTGCGGCTCCTCAACCCTGAAGGGCTGCTCGCCACGTTTTGCTGCTCGCACCACGTGTCCGCCCCGATTTTCCGGGAGATGATTCAAGACGCGGCCGTGGACGCAAAGGCCACGCTCCGCCTGCTCCGCACCTTCTCCCAGCGCCTCGACCATCCCATTCTCACCTCCATTCCCGAAACCGAGTACCTCACCGGGGCACTCTTTGAAAAGGTTCCGGGCAGGTAGAACCCGGGAATTTCAGCTCCCAGCCCGAGCTTCAGATAGCCTGCGATTGGCTCAGGGCCGCCTGTCGAAATCCCTCCTGAGCGCACAGGAAACCCACGCCCCACAAGCGACCCGACATCATGTTCACCGCGTGGACAAAAAAACCGGGCGGGTGACAACACCCGCCCGGTTCAAATCCACTCAATTTCCCGGGGAAATCCCCCGGTTGGGGTTAACCCCTACTCGGCCTTCGGCGCCTCGGCTTGGACCGCCGGCGCAGACTCCGCAGATTCTGCGGAATCCACCCACTCGATCAACGCCATCGGCGCGGCATCACTGCGCCGCTGTCCGAGCTTGATGATCCGGGTGTAGCCCCCGTTCCGGGAAGCAGCGCGCGGAGCAATCTGTTCAAAAAGGCGTTTCACAGCCTTCTCATTGTGCGCGAGCTGCGCCAGAGCCGTCCGGCGCGCATGCAAGGTTTGCTTTTTCCCGAGCGTGACGAGCTTTTCTGCCACCGGACGCACAGCCTTGGCCTTGGCCAGGGTGGTGGTGATCCTCTGGTGTTCGATCAGGCTCACCACCTGGTTCGCCAGCAGAGCATCCCGGTGGGACTGACTCCGCTGAAGTTTAACGGTCTTTCTTTGATGACGCATGGTTGTATGTCGGTTAGAGGCTGGTCTCGGTCAGGCCATTTTCAAACTTCATCCCGAGCGAAAGGCCCAGCTGGGTCAGCTTCTCTTTGATCTCGTTCAGGGACTTTTTGCCGAAGTTCCGGTACTTGAGCATCTCGCTCTCGGACTTCTGCGCAAGCTGCCCAACCGTCGTGATGTTCGCGTTGTTGAGGCAGTTTGCGGCGCGGACGGAAAGTTCGATCTCGTTGACCGACATCGAAAGCAACTTCTTGAGCTTGAGGTTCTCCTGGTTCTGAACCTGCGGGGTTTCGTCAAACGCCACCGCGTTTTCATCGTAACCGTAGAACGGTTCAAAATGGCGCTTGAGGATCGAGGACGCTTGGACCAAGGCCTCTTCTGGAGTCACACGTCCGTCCGTCCAGATCTCAAGTTCAAGCTTGTCGTAGTCCGTCCGCTGACCCACCCGGGTGTTTCCAACGGCGTACTTCACGCGCGTCACCGGCGAGAAAATGGAATCAATGGCGATGATGCCAATGGGCTGGTCAGGGTGCTTGTTCTCGTCTCCCGTGGCAAACCCGCGTCCGACCTTCACCTCGAGATCTGCCTCAAATTTCTGTTTCTTATCCAAGGTGCAGATCACCTGATCCTTATTCAGGACCTCACACTGGGCAGAGTCCTGAATGTCCCCCCCGGTCACGACGCCTTCTTTGTTCACGGAAATCTTGAGGTTCCGTATTTCATGGTCGTGCGCCTTGAACTTCACCTTCTTCAGGTTGAGCACGATGTCGGTGACGTCCTCCACGACATTGGGGAGGGTCTGGAACTCGTGTTCGGCTCCTTCAATCTTGACGGCCGTGATGGCTGCCCCTTCGAGAGAACTCAGGAGCACCCGCCTCAGCGAGTTGCCCACTGTGTGGCCGTACCCGGCCTCGAACGGTTCCGCGACAAACTTCGCGTACGTAGGGGTGGCTGTCGCGTCTTCCTTGAACAGCGACTTCGGCATTTCGAAACGACCTAAACGGACTGGCATGGGCTTTATTCCTCTTTTCCACCGGGTTTCCCTTGGCGCAGACGGCAAACCTCCCAACGAAAGGATGCCCAAGGACCAACGGCGGATTCTGAATTTGCGCTTGGGGGTTGGGAGGAAAATCCATTCTCCAAGCCTTGTAAACACCAAAGTGAAAAATCACATACCGGACAGTCCAACTTTCCCACCCGCACTTGAATGCCACCCGCTCCACCCGGTTTCCACGGAAGCCAGTTCGTCGGGGACGGTTGCCCCCGCCAGTGGCCGACTTGGCTTAGGATAGCCAAATATAGAAGCGCACCCGTGAGGACTCGAACCTCAAACCTTCTGATCCGTAGTCAGATGCTCTATCCAATTGAGCTACGGGTGCATCCGCTGTCAGAAACGGCGGAGGAGGACGATCCACGGTGCGCGCAAAAACATCAAGGGATTTTTCGTGTTTTTCGGCAGAAATCGGAGATCGCGCCGGGCCCGCCTCCGGAAAGCGCACTCAGAGACCGGAGCGTGATAAAGGTTTCTATTCGCATTTCCATCATTTTCCATTGTAGTGTGATTCATCATGTCCCGGTTCAGGATCCCTCTTACCTTCCTCTTTACGCTTTGGCTGCTCGGCCCCCTTGCAACACAAGCCGAAGTCCGGATCAGTGAGTTCAGCGCGAAAAACACGCGGGCATTTCCGGATATCACCGATTTTGAGGACTACCCGGACTGGATCGAGTTGGAAAACACCGGGGACTCAGACATAGACCTTGCAGGCGCATTTCTGAGCGACAACCCGGGAAGGCCCCTCAAATGGGCTTTTCCCCCGGCCACAATCGTTCCCGCGCGGGGTTTTTTGGTGTTGGTGGCTGATGGAAAAAATGCCGGCGCCGGACAGACCTTTCCACGTGGCTACTGGCCGTGGCGTACTTTTCTGACTGAGCGGGTTCACACCAACTTTTCACTGTCGTCTGCCGGGGGAACGCTGCTTTTTACCCAAACCGGCTCGTTGCAAAGCACCGCTCTTGTGCGGGCGGCAGCCACTGGCCCCACGGTGTGGCGGTACTTGGACGATGGGGCAACGGCACCCAACGACTGGAACCTCAACAGTTTTGAGGATTCAGGATGGGAATCTGGGCCTGCGCCGCTTGGGTACGGAGATCCCATGGCAACGCAGGTTGGATTTGGACCTGATCCGAGCCAGAAACCGATTACGACGTACTTCAGGCACCGGTTTAACGTTCCCACCGGGACAGCCTTCCAATCGCTGTCCCTGAAACTGCGGGTGGACGATGGTGCAGTCGTTTATTTGAATGGCGTGGAGGTGGTCCGGCGAAATCTGCCCGAAGGAAACCTGAGCCCATCCACACTCGCCACGGTTACGGTAGGAAATGCGGACGAAACCGCCTATTTTTCCTACAGCGTTGATTCCAGCCTTCTCCGGTCTGGTGACAACGTTCTCGCCGTCGAGGTCCACCAGTGCGCCGTGGGCAGTTCGGATCTGGGCTTGGATCTTTCACTGGACGGCTTGGTCTCCACCTCGAATTCGACCCAGTCTGTTTCATACGGTGTTCAGGTGGCCGATGTCTCCATGGGCTTAAACCCGTTGGATCCTGCTCAATGGGTTCTTTTTGCGCACCCGACCCCGGGCCAACCCAACTCCGGCCCTCTGGTGACTGATGCCCGCATCACTGCCCCGCCGGTGGAAGCCTCACTGACCGGCGGCCGGTATTCATCCGCACAAACTGTCAGCCTCACAAGTTCGAGGGGACAGGTCCGCTACACCCTCGATGGGAGCGTGCCGACCCCAGATTCCCCGATTGCTTCTGGACCCATCCCGCTCAACAGCAGCACGGTTTTAAGGGCGCGCACCTTTGCCGGGTCCGAAGTCCCCGGGCCGATCCTGACTCGCACCTACCTGATTGGCCAACCCGACCACATGCTTCCTGTGTTTTCGGTGGTGGCCCCCCCAAACACGCTGTTTGGGGACGAAATTGGCATTTACAGAAACCAGCATGAACCAAGGTCCCCGGGCTGGAATCTGAGCGACGTATACAAGGGAAAGGACGCTCCGGGTCATGTGGAGTTCTTTGCACCGGGCGGCGGCGGTTTTCATGCCAACTGTGGAATCCGGATTGGTGGTGAAAACAACTGGGTCCACCCCCAGAAGGCATTGAACCTTGCGCTGAGCTCCAAGTACGGCGAGTCAGAATTCCGTTACGCCCTATTTCCAGAGTCTCCGGCCGTTGTCCACTCCTCGTTCACGCTCCGCGACGGCGGAGACAACTGGGAGCGCGAGATGCTCCGGGACGGTCTTTTCCCCCGACTGGCGCATGGCCACCTGAGAGTCGACACCGCCGATTACCGCCCCAGCGTGGTGTACATCAACGGCGAGTACTACGGGCTTCATGACATCCGGGAGCGCTGGGATGAAACTTGGTTCTTTCAAAAACACCATATCCCGGCTGGCGGCGTGGATCACCTCCTGTACGGGCACGTAACTGGGCCCTCAGTCACGCTCGGAGTCGAAAAGGGAGACGCTCAGGACTGGAACAGTTTGATGTCTTTTCTCAACCAAGCGGACCTTACCCAGTCCACGGCGTGGGCAACGGTGCAGGCCAGGGTAGACCTCAACAGCTTCATGGATTTCGTCATCGCCGAGTCCTACTCCAACAACACCAGCTGGCTCCACAACCGCGAGTTCTGGCGGGAACGCCGGCCCAATGCCAAATGGCAATGGTTCCTGACCGACATGGACCGGACTTTCAGCTCTTGGACAACCACAGGCGTCCTTGCCCAGATGCTTTCCGAGGAGGACGTGCTTTCGAGACTCAAAAACAACTCCGGATTCAGGCGCCAACTCGCCCAGCGCTTCGCCCTCCACATGGCCTCCACCTTCGCCCCGGCCCGCGTCATCTCGCTCATCAGCCAGATGGACACCGAAATTCCCGCCGCAGAGATAGAACGCCACTCAGCACGCTGGGACACGGGCGATCCCGACACCCGCGGAATGACCGCCAGTTCCCGTGCCGCTGGCATCCAAGAAATCAAGGATTACGCCCAAACACGCTCAGCAAATTTCGCTGCAGAACTGGTGGGCGCCCTCGGCGTACCGGCACCGGTCTCCGTCACTCTCACGGTTTCAGGAAACGGCGAAGTCCTGTTTGAAGAAATTCCCGTTCCGCCTTCCACCTTTAAACTCTTCCCGGGAATCGCGGTCGGTTTGCGGGCGGTTCCTGCGCCGGGTTACCGCTTTGAGGGATGGACCGGGGTGACTGGAGGCGCTTCGACCACCGCCTCATTCTCCACGAACACGACACTTCAGGCGCGCTTTGTCCCTTCGGTTGAAACTCCGCTCGGCGGCACCCTGTCCACGGACACCACCCTCTCAAAAACACTCTCCCCCTACATTGTCCAGAGCGACTTGACCGTTGCGGCTTCGGCCACATTGACCATCCCTGCTGGCGTCAGGCTCGAGATCCCGACCGGCCGCAACCTCAGGATCCAAGGCCGTCTTCTCATCCAAGGCAACGCCTCACAGCCCGTCCAGATTGAAGGACGGCAGGGTGCCCGATGGGGGGGCATCAGTTTTGAAAATGCCGCCGGCCAATCCGTTCTCAGCCACGCGCGGATCCGGGGCGCCACTTCAGGCGCGGATCCAGTGGCGCACCCGGCCGCAATCGCTGCGCTCAACTCCCAGTTGCTCCTTGAATTTCTGGACATTAACGACTGCGAAAACCCCGTCTTCTGCAGGGGCGGCAGTGTGATCCTGCGCGACAGCCAGCTTCACACCCCCCATTCCGGCGACTGCATCAACGTCAAACAAGGCGCAGGACAGGTGCTCCGCTGCGTCTTCTACGGGAACAACGCCCCCGACACCGATGCCATCGACTTTGATGGAGTCGTGGGCGGCCTGATTGAAGACAACCGCATCTACCGGTTCCGCGGCCCGAACAGCGACGGCATCGACATCGGCGAACATTGCACCGGGCTGCTGGTTCAAGGGAACCTGATCTATTTCAATTCCGACAAGGGCATCTCCATCGGCCAAGGATCGGATGCCGTGCTCCGAAGAAATCTGGTGGTTGGGTGCGCCCTGGGAGTCGGCATTAAAGACTCAGGATCCCGGGGCACGCTGGACCAAAACAGTTTTATCCGCTGCGGCACCGGGGTCGCTGCGTATGAGAAAAACTTTGGTGTGGGCGGCGGCACCGCCGAGATCCAAAACACGCTTTTCTCAGAATGCGTCCCAGTCTCTGCCGATGCGCTTTCCTTGATATCCACGGATTATTGCCTCAGCGACTCCACGCTTTTGCCAGGAACAGGGAATCTGGTGGCCAACCCCCGATTTGTCCGGCCACTGATTCTCAACTACGAAATCCAGCCCCAGTCGCCCGCGCGGGATGCCGGCTCCCCTACCCATGCGCCGGACCCGGACGGGTCCCGTGCAGACATTGGAGCCCGGTACCAGTACCGCCCAACCGACTATCCCTATCCGCCGGGAAACACTCTGGTCATCAACGAGGTCTATCCCCACGGATCTTCCGGGTGGATTGAACTCCACAACCGTTCCAGCTCCAGCATCAATCTGGGCGGCTGGTGGCTAAGCAATGACCCCACACAACCGGGCAAGTTCCAGTTCCCCCCAAACACGGTTCTCAGGGCGGGCGCTTTTCTTCTCCTCAGACAAAACACCCATTTCGGTCCCGGATCCTCCCACCCAGGTGCTAAGGACCCATTTGCTCTCTCGCCGGACGGACAGGAACTTTTCCTCAGCTCTACTCTTGAACAAACCCGGAGCGGCTATGAGTCCCAAGCCACTGTCCCCCCCCTCCCCGCCGGTGTGAGCGCGGGACAACATCAACTGTCCGATGGCGACTCCCTGGTCTTCGTACCCCAGACCTCTCCCACGCCGGGTGCCAAGAACTCGGCTCCCCAAACGGGCCCCGTGGTTTTCTCAGTCATCCGTTCAAAATCCGATTCCCAGGGTGACATCGACGAATTTGTGGAACTCCGCAATATTTCCAACCGGCCAGTCTCCCTCAAAGACGCGGCCACGGGGAAAGGTTGGCGCGTCCGCGGCGCCGTGGAGTTTGATTTCCCGGAGAATCCGCCAGTGACTCTGCAGGCAGGTCAGAGGATGATTCTGGCAAAAAACGCGGCGGCATTTCACGCCAGTTTTACGACTGCCCTACCTGCGGGCACCCCAGTGCTCGAGTGGACCTCGGGTTCCCTCAAGGACGGAGACAAACCGCTGCAACTGCTGAGGCCCAATCCGCTGTACGTGTCGGTGAAACCCACCAACGAAGAGGAAGCTGCTGCGCTCTTTGCCGGCATCATCCCTGTCCTCAACATCAGGATTCCCCCGGCCGCGATGGCGCAATTGCGCACAGAAACCGACTGGACCACGGTCAACTCTTACGTGGAAGTTAGCATTGAAGAGGAAAACGGCGCCGTTTACGAGCATGTTGGCCTGAAGCTCAAGGGCTCGGTCGGCAGCTTTCAAACCATCGATCAAAAGCCCGCATTTTCCATCAACACCGACAAGTATCCCGGTGCAAAGCGGTTCCATGGACTGGACCGGTTTAACCTCAATAACTGCGCCCAAGACGCTTCCGCGCTCCACGAACTGCTGGCCGGCGAACTGGCCCGGAAAGCCGGTGTGCCGGCCTCCCGCTGCACCCACGCTATCCTCAAGCTCAACAACGAACGGCTTCTGGGGATCTACGTCCTCAAGGAGGGGTTCTCCAAGGAATTCCTCGCCCCCTTCTTTCCCCAGACCAACGGCCGTCTCTACGACGGCGGCTTCCTCTCAGACGTCAACCCCTCCCTGGAACTGGACAAGGGCGACCCAGCCCACCAGGAACGCCTGCTTGCCCTCTGCAACGCACTCGACAACCCGGATGAAGCCGCCCGCGTCCAAGGCACCCAAGCTGCAGTCGATGTCGATGCCTACCTTCGCTACCTCTGTCTGGAAAACATCCTCTCCCACTGGGACGGGTACTCCCACAACATCAACAACTACCGGATGTACGAAAACCCAGCCACCGGGAAGTTCCACTTTATCCTCCATGGCATGGATCAGACTTGGGGGGGAAGTGACCTGAACTGGCCCCCCACCTCCAGAGTCGGCGCTGCGCTGTGGTCCGTGCCTGCCAACCAGTCCAAGTATTGGCAGCACCTCAGCCAGATCGTCCGCGACTGCATTCAACCCTACAATTGGAACCAGCGCGCCCTGAACCTTTCAAACGCACTCCAGTCTGCCCTCCAAACAGTTGATCCCGGCCTCGCGGCTGGATACGCCGGTTGGGCCGCTGAGGGCCGGAATCAGATCGTTGGCAGACTGACCTCGGTTCTGGAAACCGTTCGCCCGGGAGCCGCTTTCGGGAACGCCTCACCGGCACCCGCACCACCAACGCCTCCCGCCGATTCCGGATCGGAGATCGCACGGTACCACCTGGTGGATTCCGTAGACTTTGACCATGATTTCCCCTGGCCTCGGACCACAAACACCCGGTGCCTGATCCGCATCTCGGAGTCCGGTTATGGAAATGACCCCGCCAATTGGGCCTCGGCTCCCATCCAGCTGGGCAATGTTCGCACGGTCCCTCTGACGCTCCTCTCCACGGATCCCGCCCGGGGCGATGTCCCCGTTTCCCTGCGCGGCACCACCCAGCACAAGCCAGGCACGACCCTCAAAATCACTGCCCTGGCGCGCCCGGGAATGATCTTTACCGGGTGGACCGGCAGTATCCCTTCCCGACTCAACCCGCTCCCTGTCACTCTGATTGAACCCCTCGAACTCACCGCAAACTTCATCCCGCTGCCGTTCTTCAAAGGCTCCTTCGCGGGCAGACTCCAGAACGGCGCTGGCACGTGGTCTCTGAGCCTCAGCCAAACTGGGAGCTTCTCCGCACAAATCACCCTCAACGGACGCACCATAAAATTCAAGGGTGCCCTCGACAGTCAGGGAATCGCCACGGTGCTCCTTCCCATCGGAACTCTCCGTCTCAGCCAAAACTTGGACCCTGCCGCCGGTGGAACCCTCTCGGGCACCCTTCAGGCGCCCAGTCTGGATGTCACCCTCCAGGGCCAACCCCTGCCCGTCTATTCCAAGGCCAATCCCTGCCCCATAGCCGGTCAACACACACTCGTGCTGTTGCCGCCAGATGCCTCGCCAGGCTCCCTCACCCAACCTTTCGGCGCATCCCACGCAGTTCTCACCGTCTCAACAGGGGGATCCGCCAGACTCGCCGGCTCCCTCGCGGACGGCTCCGCGCTCCTCTTCTCAGCCCCTCTCACCGCTAACCGCACGCTCCCTGTCGGGGTCTGGATCGCAAAACGCCGGGATACGCTTTCAGGCGTCCTCGCATTCTCCGCAACCATCCCCGAAACCATTTCCGGTTCCGTTTCATGGAACCGTCCGGCGGATTCCTCCGCTCAAATCCTTCCATGGGACTCCGGGTTCAACCTTCCGCTTGACGCCACCGGATCCCGGTGGACACCGCCCGCGAGAGGCTCAACCATCCTTCAAGAACTTTCCGGTGAATCCCGGCTCACTTTTTCAGGCCCCGACACTCTGAAATCTGCAACCGTCCAGTTCAGCACCTCCCACAAAGTGGTCGAAACCTCTGTTCCCACTTCTGGAATCTCGTTCGTCGTGGATCCAAAAACCGGTACTTTCACGGGAAAATACCGCCCCTCTTCCGCTCTTCCATCCGTCACCCAATCCTTCCGCGGCGTTTTCCTCAAAAGCCAAGGCCGGGCTGAGGGCTACTTCCTCAATTCGAAAGAGCCAGAGAAGTCAGGCAGAATCCGGGTGGAACCCGGAACGAATCCCTGAACCGCCCCCCCAGCGAATGCCCAGAAAAGCCGGGCCTGCACTGAATCCGCAGACTACTCCGCCTTTGGGGCGGGAACCGGAGTCGATTCCGGTTTGATCTCCGGTTTGATCTCTGGTTTTGCCCCGGAGTTATCAGAGGGGATCGCAGAAAAATCGCCCTCCACGATCTCAATCGAGTTCGATTTTGCGCTCCAGTAAAAGGTAGTCAACTTGCCGGTCGCAATTTCACGGACCGTGTAGCGTTTGCCGGCCTCATCCTCCGCCTGCATTTCGAAACTGCCCTTACCCATCTTCACAAACGCCAAAGCCCCAGCCCGGGCCGGGTTCTTTTTGGCTTCCTCGGCCATCTGGCGGAACTCGCCGCCGAACTTCATCCAGAAAATGACAACGCCCAGGACCACCGCCAGAAGAATTCCGCCGCATCCAATCCCCAACCAGCCCAAGGGGCCCATTCCTTTTTTCTCGGTAACTTCAGAGGTGTTTTCCATGTTCAGTTTTTGTTGGCAGTTAAAAAGCGGTTGAGCCAGAGCACTGACCCCGCACCGCCCAATCCATGACGTAGGAACCGCCCTGGAGCAAAATCAAACTGAACGTTTGAAAGAAAAGGTTTCTACGACAGCTCCTCGACTCCATCCCATTCGAAACCCCAAAACATCTGAACCCGCCCGCAGATCCCCCACGCAGCAGCGGGTGGTGGCTAGACCCGGAATCGAACCGGGGACACGAGGATTTTCAGTCCTCTGCTCTACCAACTGAGCTATCTAGCCGTCACCACTGCGGGTGCACATTCCTTCCAGTACCCGTGCCTCTTGGCAAGCAGTTTCGGGACGATTTTTTTACTCCTCCGGCAACGGCTGTCCCTTTGTCTCGGGGGCAAAGATCAACGCCGCCAATCCGAAGAGGAAAATCACGCACATCGTCATCGCTGAATACCGGTACGGCAGAGGCAACGCGTGACTGACAAAAACTTCTTTGGTCAGGATCGACGAGAAGAAGCTCCCGCCAGCCGCCGCAAACCGGCCCAGATTATAGCAGAATGACGTCCCCGTGCTCCGAAGCCGGCTGGGGAACAGTTCGGGCAGATAGATGGCGAATCCAGCAAACACCCCCAGTTGGGCAGCCCCCATCAATGGCATCATCCAGTAAGCATCCTGCGGAGAATCCATTTTCCAATACACCCCAAAAGTCACCCCAAGTGCGGCAACAAAACCCACGGCAAACGCCAGGCGCCGCCCGGTGGCATTGGCCAGACGCGTAAACAGCCACATCCCGGTCGCCGCTCCCAACATGTTCAGCAGGTACGCATTGGTAATTGCACGGTTCACCGCGGCCTTCACCGCATCCCCCTCCAACCCCGCCTTCTGGTAATGCGTGGCAAACACCGTTTTCTGAAGGTCCGGGGCATACTCCCCAATCGCCCAAAGCCCCACCACCCCCGTAGAAGCGATCACCGCACCCACCACCAAGTTGCGCCGCCAGCGCGGATCCCCCAACAAACTCCCGTACGAGGCGAAAATGCCGCCCTTGGGCAGGCCACCGCTCTCCTTCAAACGCAGCCAAGATTCCGGTTCGCGCAGACGGCCCCGCGTGACCAACACCATCAACGCCGGCACGGAGCCAATCAGGAACATCCACCGCCACCCCTCTCCCGGCGTCACCACCTTGGATGCCTCCAGATTGTCGATCCCCATCTTGGCAAAACCGGCCGCCACATTCCCAACGGTCGACAACACCTGCAGCATGCCCAGCGCCTGAACACGCGCCCCACTCGGCACCGTCTCCGCGATCAATGCCACCGCCAATCCAAACACGCCTCCCACACCCAGACCCGTCAAAAACCGGAACAGGGTGAAATCCCACGCCGTGCGGCTCAGAAAACTTAATCCCGTAAACCCCGAGTAGATCAGGATCGTCAGTGTCAGCATCCGAGCCCGGCCATAGCGATCCCCCAACGCCCCGAAAATCATCCCCCCAACGCCCCACCCGATCAGAAACCATGCCGTCACCACTTTGCCAAAAGCCTGGACGGCAGGCGCAGACGGCGACTCGTGCATCAGCGATGCCAGCGCAGGAATCCGCGCCAGAGAAAACAGCCGCTGGTCCAAACAGTCAAAAAACCATGCGGCCGACGCCACAAGAAACACGAACCAATGGTACCCATTCAGAAGGCGCCACCATGGCGTGTCTGGGCCCGCCGTCTGCCGCACCGAATCTTTCAACTGGGAGGAACTCATAAGGCGCAGAGATTGGAACCCACTCCCGGTCCGGACAATCAAAAAACCCGGCCTCCATCCATTCCCTTGTCCCGGCGTTTGCCCCAGACTGACGCGGGTTCGGAAAACCATCCCCACGAAACAGCCCGGATCGGGTATACACACACAACTGCCGTGGCCTCGAATGCCCGGTCTTCACCCCCATACCCCCGTTTTCACAAAACCTTCGCTCCGATGAACCTCCCCCCTTCCCTCCTTCCGGCCTGTGTGCTGAGATCCTAGAAGTCCCCGTGCCCCCCGGCGTTCCCTCTCCCCGTCCGATTCACCCCACAGCCGATCTCCCATGAAACCCCTCCTCTCCACCACTTCCGCAGTTCTGAGCGCGATGCTGCTTGCGAACATTTCCAGCGCTGATGTCACCCTCAAAGACCTTCCCGGCAAGGTTCGGGTCGAGATCGACGGACAACTGCTCACCGAATACTGCTACCAGGGCGCTGACCACGTGTATTTCTACCCCCTGATCGGCCCTGGAGGCGCCCCCATGACCCGCTCATGGCCCATGGAAGAGGCTCCCAACGAAGAACACGATCATCCCCACCACCGCTCCCTCTGGTTCGCTCATGGCATGGTCAATGGCGTCGATTTCTGGAGCGAGGCCGCCTCGCACCGGGGGAAAACCCCGCCGCCCCTGGGAAAAATCGTGCACCGCGAGTTTCTCCGAAAAGAGAGCGGCAAAGACCGCGCGATCCTCCGCGACCGACTCGATTGGGTGGCTCCTGACGGGACCGTCCTTCTCGCCAGCGAACAGCAACTCACCGTGCATCAGCCCAAAGACGAGACCCGGATTTTGGACATGGAGATCCAACTCAAAGCCAACCAGTCCGCCATCACTCTTGGAGACACCAAGGAAGGCACCATGGCCATCCGGATTGCGGAATCCATGCGGTTGTCCGCCCCGGGCAAAAAACCAGGGCTGGGCCATGTTCTGGCCGGAAACGGAAAGACAGACGAAGACGTCTGGGGCTCCCGGGCCGACTGGGTGGACATGTACGGACCGGTGGCGGGCAAAACCGTGGGGATCGCCATGCTTGCCCACCCTGCAAATCCGCGCCACCCGACACGGTGGCATGCCCGGGCCTACGGTCTCTTCGCAGCCAACCCGTTCTGCGAACATGAGATGGACAAATCGCAACCCAAAGACTCCGGAACCCTCAAGCTGGATCCGGGCCAGTCCATCACTTTCCGGTACCGGATTCTGCTTCATCCCGATGCCCCGCAACCAGCCCGGATTCAAGCCGAGTACGATTCCTTCCGTTCCATCCCCTAATCTCCCCCACCCCTCCTGAACCATGCCGCACTCCCACACTCCCCAGACTGGCTTGGACTCAAAAATATCCCGCCGCAGTTTCCTCGGCACAGCTGCGATGGCTGCTGCCGGTTTATCGCTTCCTGCCCGGATCCACGCCGCCTCCGTGGGCGCTAATACCGATCTGAGGATCGGTGTCGTCGGGTTTAATGGACGCGGCAAGGATCACATCAACAACTACCTCAAACTCCCGGGTGTCCGGATTGCTGCGCTCTGCGATGTGGATCCCTCGGTGCTCGCCGCGGGCCTCGCACAACTCCGGTCCAAGGGTGCCAATCCCTCTGGATACAGCGACCTTCGAAAACTGCTAGAATCCGGAGAGATCGACGCGGTTTCCATCGCCACCCCCAACCATTGGCACGCACTCGGAGCGATCTGGAGTTGCCAGGCTGGCAAACATGTTTACGTGGAAAAACCCGTCTCCCACACCGTTTGGGAAGGCCGCCAGATTGTCCATGCAGCAGCCCAGAACCGCCGCATCGTTCAGATGGGGATCCAGAGCCGGTCCGGCGCCGGGATTGCGGCGGCACTCCGCTGGGCAGCCGAGGGGCACCTTGGCAAAATCCGGCATGTCACCGGCCTCTGTTACAAACGCCGGCCGAGCATCGACACTGCCGGGGCGCCCCAACCTGTCCCTGAGGGACTCGACTACGATCTCTGGTGTGGTCCAGCTCCCAAAGCAGCAGTGCGCCGGAAAAAATTTCATTACGACTGGCATTGGCTCTGGGACTTCGGGAACGGCGACCTTGGCAACCAAGGCGTGCACCAGATGGACATCGCCCGCCGGTTCCTTGGTGAATCCGACCTGCCTCCCAGCGTGCTCATGCTGGGGGGGCGCTTTGGCTATTCCGACGATGGCGAAACCCCCAACACCGCCATGGTTCTCCACAACTACGCCAAAGGCCCTCTCCTCTTTGAGGTCCGCGGACTTCCCTCCAAAACTGATTCCAAGGAAATGGACCAGCACTTCGGCTCCTCCGTTGGCGTGGTGGCCCATTACGAAAAAGGGAGGATTGTCTGCCCCAACTACACGGATGCAGCGGCTTTTGACTCCTCAGGCCGCCAGATCATCGCCTTCGGGAAAACGGCGCTTCCCAAGGATTCAGCCACCTCTGTGCAACTCATCGAATCCGAGGACGCCGATCTTCAGAACCATTACGCCAATTTTCTCCGCGCCGTCCGCGCCAACGACGCAACCCTCCTCAACGGCCCCATCCGCGAGGGGCACGTCTCCAGCGCACTCTGCCATGTGGCCAATATTTCTTACCGCCTTGGAAAACCAATGGCCGTGGATGCCGCCCGCGAAAAACTCGGATCGCAACCAGAAGCCGCAGAGTCTTTTGGCCGCATGTGTGCCCACCTGGAAGCGAACGGGCTTCCCGTAGCCAACACCTCCATCACGACTGGTGAGTTTCTCCAGATCGATCCCGCCACCGAAGTTTTTCTAAAATCCGAACCCGCGAACGCGCTGCTCCATCGAAAGGACCGGCCCGGATTCCAAGTCCCGAACTTGGGCGCCTGACAGAGCCAAAAGGAGCTCTCCCATCGGCTCCTGCGATTTTCGGAACCGGTCTTCTGGGCCCAACGGCTTTCCGTGGCCTTCGGCCTGTTTCAGCCCTCAGACGCGGTTGAGCGTTTGAGGACGACTTTGTTCCAGCGGACGGCCCATGGGATTTGTGGGAACCCGGCATTTACAGGAGCGGGTGGAATCGAACACCCTCAGGGTTCATGGCCAAGTCTCTTTCCAGGCCGCAAACCAATCTGGCGTATGCGACCGTGTACGTCCTTGCCGTAATGACCGTTTTCGCCGTGGGGTACCGCATGGCGGGTTGGTCATGGTTCGATTCTGTCTACATGGTGTTTATCACCTCTTTCAGCGTCGGATTTGGCGAAGTCATCCCAGTCAAGGATCCGTGGCTCCGCGTCTGGACCATGGGCCTGATTGTCCTCGGCTGCAGTGGAATCATTTTCATCACCGGCGCTCTGGTCCAACTCCTCACAGAAGCACAAATCCTCCAAGCCATCGGAGGCAAACGTATGGAAAAGGAAATCGCGAAACTCAAAAACCACGCCATTGTGTGCGGCTTCGGCAGGATCGGTCGGATGATCGCCAGCCAACTTGAATCCGGCGGCATCCCGTTCCTCATTGTGGACCATGACCCGACCCGGATCGCCGAGGCTCAGGAAGCCGGATGGCTCACACTGGCTGGCGAGGCCACTGACGAGGATGTCCTTCACACCGCCGGAATCCAACGCGCCCGCGTCCTCGCCACCGTGCTTCCCAACGATGCCGCCAACGTGTTCATCACCCTGAGCGCCCGGAACATCGCCCCAGAGATCCAGATCATCGCCCGTGGCGAGGTGCCCAGCACCGAGAAAAAACTCATCCAGGCAGGTGCCAACCGGGTGGTTCTTCCCGCACACATCGGCGCCGAACGCATCGCGCACCTCATTCTCCACCCGAATGCGCGCGACCTGCTCGGCAGCCAGACTCAGGCCAAAATCGAATTCGAACATCACCTCGCCGAACTCGGACTCGACATCGAAGAAATCCAGATCGCCGCCACATCCCCTTGGGCCAACCAGACCTTGGAGGATGTCCAAAAAGAAACGGCGGGCCACCTCCTTCCCATCGCGATTCACCGGCAAAACGGCGGGACCGAACTGCGCCCCGCCCCGGAAACTGTTCTCCGCCTTGGCGACGCGCTGGTGGTGTTGAAACGCGGTTTTCCAACCCCAGTCGCCCGCAGGTGAAGGAGGCCGCTCCTCAGGAGGCCGGCCCCACCAGAAGATGGGCTTGCAGAACGACCGGGATCTCTTGCAGACCCCGTCAAACCGGGAAACGCCTGCGCAACCGGCCACGAGGCCTTCAGGAACGCAGTCGTCCCGAAGGCCAGGACGCACAGGCCTCCCAATTTGGTCAAATCCGCCGCATCGCTGCGGCACCGTCCCGAATCAATTCGAGTTTTTGACAATCTCCACGAAGCCGCGGGCATCCAAGCTGGCACCGCCGACCAGCGCTCCGTCGATGTCGGGCTGGCTCATCAACTCCGCCGCGTTGCCCGGCTTGACGCTTCCCCCGTACTGAATCCGGACCTTGTCCGCGACCGTTTTTCCACCGAGGCTCGCCAACTGGCTCCGGATAAATGCATGGGCCTCTTGGGCCTGAGCGGGACTCGCCGTCCTGCCCGTGCCAATCGCCCACACCGGTTCATAGGCCACAACCAGTTCCGCCATGTCTTCCGGGGATACGCCCTGCAGCCCCAAACGCAGCTGCCGCTCCAAAACCGACTCCACCTTGCCGCCGTCCCTCTCCTCCAAGGTCTCCCCGACACAGAGAATCGGCCGCAGCGACGCGGCCAGAGCCGCCCGGGTTTTCCGGTTCACGGTTTCGTCGGTTTCACCGAAAAGCGTGCGCCGTTCGCTGTGTCCAAGGATCACGTACCGCACAAACAATTCGCGCAACATTTCCGCGCTGATCTCCCCGGTGAACGCCCCCGGCTTTTCCCAGTGCATGTTCTGGGCCGCCAGTTTCACCCGGTCGGAGGCAGAAAGACGCTCGGAAACCTTGGCCAGTGCAGTAAACGGCGGCGCGATTACCACCTCCACCCGGCGTTCATCCCCAAGTTCCAAGAGAAACGTGTCCAGGAACGCCATCGATTCCCCGACCGTCTTGTTCATCTTCCAGTTTGCAGCAATGATTTTTTTGCGCATACGCCCTTTTAAATTCAGTTATGTTCCGGAGTCGGATTCCTCAGCGGTTGAAATTCGCAGCCGTCACTTCTCGGTCAACGCGGCCACGCCAGGCAACACGCGCCCCTCCAACAACTCCAAGGAGGCGCCGCCACCGGTGGAGATGAAAGTCATCTTGTCCGCGAGGCCAAACTGCTTCACCGCAGTCACAGAGTCGCCGCCGCCGATGATCGTGACCGCGCCGCTCTGGCCCACGTTGGCCACCGCTTCCGCAAGCCCGCGTGTGCCGTGCGCAAACGGGGGCAACTCAAAAACCCCAACCGGCCCGTTCCACAGGACAGTCTTGGCCTGGGCAATCTCAGCCGCATACTTTTTGACGGTCTCAGGCCCAATGTCGACGGCCTCCCAACCCTCCGTGATCCCGCCGCCGACCTCGAGGATTCCGGTGGCTCTGGGCTGCGCGGTCGCGCTAAACTCCTGGGTCTCCAGGTTGTCGATGGGCAGGAGGAACTTGACTCCCTTCTGCTTGGCCAACTCGAGCAACTCCACAGCCAGTCCCACCTTGTCGGCTTCCACCCGGCTCTTGCCCGTGCCGATCCCAATCGCCTTGTAAAAGGTGTACGCCATGGCGCCACCGATCAGAAACACGTCCGCCTTCTCCATCAACGCCTTGATCACCCCGATCTTGTCCGAAACCTTGGATCCCCCCAAAATCACGAGGAACGGGCGCTGCGGCTTTTCAAGCTCGCCTTGGAGGTACTGGAGTTCTTTCTCCATCAGAAGCCCCATGGCCGACTGGGCGCAATGCTGAGCGATCCCTGCCGTGGACGCGTGCGCCCGGTGTGCGGCTCCGAATGCGTCATTGACAAAGAGGTCCCCCAAATCCGCCAGTGCCTTGGCGAAGCCCGACTCATTGGCCTCCTCCTCCGCATGGAACCGGACATTCTCAAGCAAAGCCACGCCACCGTCCTGCAGCGAGTCCACCACCGCCCGGGCCGACGCTCCAACCACCTCGGGGCTGAATGCCACCGGCGCCTTCAACAACCCGCTCAGGTGTTCCGCAACCGGACGCAGCGTGTACTTGGGGTTCGGTTGGCCCTTGGGCCGCCCAAAATGGGCCATCAACACCACACGCGCTCCGCGCTCCCGCAGCAGTTCGATCGTGGGAAGACTCTCCCGGATCCGGGTGTCGTCCGTGATCCGGACCGCGCCGTCCTTCTCCTCCGTGGGCACGTTGAAATCCACGCGCACCAACACTTTTTTGCCTCGAACTGAAAGGTCCCGAACAGAAATTTTGGCCATAGCGCCCCCCAATCTCTCCGGTTTTCCGCGCAGATCAAGCGCTACCCGGGCCGCACCCAAAAAATCCCGGCCACAGCCGGACTCCCGGCAAACCCCGACTCACACCGGCTGGACCGGTGCCGGACCTACGCTCTCCCGGGCGATGAACCGCGCCGGAAACACCACCTGTTCGACCTGCTCCGGAACCCGCGTCTTTTCAACCCGCTCAATCAGCAGCGACGCCGTTTTTCGGGCCATCTCGCCGATGGGTTGGCCAATGGTGGAAAGCGTGACCCCAAGGAAACGCCCAAGCGGGATGTCATCCACACCCACCACGGAAAGATCCTTGGGCACCCGGATCCCGAGTTCCACCGCCGCACGCAGCGAAGCAACAGCCGCAAGGTCGTTCATCGCAATGAGCGCTGTGGGCCGTTCCGCAGCCGGTTTTCTGAGCGCTTCGCGGGCCGCTCCAAATGCACTGTCCAAGCCGTGCCCGCACCGGATGAACTGACAGCGCAGACTGCTCCCGCTGCGCTCATGGAGAAAACGGCCCAGCAACTCCCGGCGGTGCCCGTCATCCTGTCCCTCCGACAACGCGTTCAAAAATGCAAAAGACCGGTGCCCGAGTTCCAAAAGAGCGTCCACGGCACCAAGCAGGCCCGCCGAAAAGTCCACCATGACTGCATCCCCCGCAATCGGAGCCCCGCCGGCCGCCGTCAGAGCCACAAACGGTCGCCCCCTCCGGTACTGGTCTCGCAGAAAGTCGGCGTGCGCGGTGTTGTCACTCAGAAATGACGCCATCCCATCAATTTGGCGGTCGGAAAGATCCTCCAAAAAATGGCGTTCCCGTTTCAGGTCGGTGCGCCAGTTTTCCAGGATCAGGTCGAACCCCCTTTTCTCGGCCTCAAGATCCAGCAGGTCTGCAAAAGTGGTGTAGTACGGGTTGTGCAGGTCCGGCACGAGCAGGCCAAGGGTGTTGAAACGGCCCGATCTGAGGCCCACTGCCGCCCGGTTGGGTTTGTAACCAAGTTCCTCGGCAGCGGCAAACACGCGCGCCTCCGTCTCCTTGGATGCCCAGGAGTTGGGGCGCCTGTTGAGAATGGTGGATGCGGTGTTGACCGCCACACCGGCTTTTGCGGCAACATCCTTCAAACGAACTTTCATAGGAAAAAGGGGAACAAGGAGGGTTTCATATACGGGTTTGCACCGGGGCACAACCCGAAGTTGCAAAACTTTATCGCCCGCTTCCCCACTTCCCCCGTCCCGAGGAACCTGCCATGGTTCTTCCCCTTCACCTCCCTCCATCCCATGCCTTCCACCGTCCCGATCCGGCAAAAACTTGCGTGGGCCCTGGGTTCCCTCGGAGAAAACTACGCCTCGCAGTTGATCTCGGCACTGGTCAGTCCCGTCTACAACATCGCACTCGGACTGCCTGCGGCCCTCATGGCACAGGCTCTCGCAATCCCGCGGTTCCTTGACTCATTTGCCGAGCCCGCCGTCGGTTTCCTCTCCGACCGCACCCAGTCCCGATGGGGCCGCCGCCGCCCCTTTATCCTTGCGGGTGCGCTGCCCCTGGCGGTCCTGGGTTTTTTCCTGTGGCTGCCCGCCCCGGAGTGGTCCCAGACCCGGCTCGCACTGTATCTCGGATTCATCACGCTCGGGTACTACCTGGCATATGCGGTGTTCGTGGTCCCGTACCGGGCCCTCGGCTTGGAACTCTCTGCGGATTACAATGAGAGAACCCGTGTACAGGGTTTGGGCATGCTGTTTGGCCTAATCGGTGGGCTGGGTATTCCCTGGCTTTACAAACTCTGCCTGTTCTTTGGAAACGTGTCCGCAAGCTCTGGTCCGGACACCGCTCCGATGGTTCTCGATGGGGCGCGGCAGGTGGGAGCCTGGGCAGCGCTTCTCATCTTTGTGTGCTGCTCCGCACCCGCTTTTTTCTGCAGGGAATCCGCCCGCTCGCAAAACCCGTTATCGCTCCGAAACGCCGTGATGGAGACCCTGCGCAACCGGCCATTTCGGATCATGCTTTTGTCACGGACATTTGTTCTGGCTGCCACGTTTTCGACCACCACCATCTACACGCCCCTGCTGATCCATTATTTGTTCGGCGGAGACCAGGACCGTGCCTCCACCCTGCAAGGATTGGCCGGCAACATTTCGTTTCTGGGGGCAGCCCTCGGGGTGCCTGTCCACACCTTTGTCTCATCCAAAATTGGCAAACGGGCCGCTTTTCTGATCTGCGTTGCAACTGCGGCCGTTGGAACCGCCTCCCAGTGGTTCACGTTTCACCAGGCGCACCCCTACCGCGTGCTTTTTTCCGCGTTTCTGTTCGGCGTCGGCATCCAAGGCGTCTGGCTCATGTGCCAGTCCATGGCTGCCGATGTCTGCGACGAAGATGAGCTCCGGACCGGGACCCGCCGGGAAGGCCTCTACGGAGCCGGCTACGCGCTGGTGGAAAAACTCGGCGTCACGGCGGGCTTTTCGCTTGCAGGCTTGGTCGCCGCCGGATGCGGGTACAGCGCTGGAACCCCCTCGCCCTCCACGCTCCAAGCCATGCGCCTCGCCCTGATTGCATTTCCACTGCTCGGATTCGCTCTCGGGGCGCTCCTGATCCTCCGTTACCCGCTCTCCCAGAAACGGATGTCGGAAATCCGCTCCCAACTCGCCCCGGGCTCCCCCGCACAGCCTCATTCAGACTCCTGATGCCACTTTTCCTTCTGGCTTGTTTCAAACGGAATAAAAACCGGCTGCGTTTTCCCGTTTTGCTTCTGATCGCTCTCCTCGGCTGTTTCTCTGCGCAGCCCGCCTTGGCCGGCGCTCCCCAGCACCGCTATTTCAAAACCTCGGACGGCGTTCGTCTGCACTACCTCGAAGCGGGTACCGGACCGGAAACCTTGGTGTTTGTACCCGGCTGGATGATGCCGGCCGAGGTCTTTACCCGCCAACTGACAGGGCTTTCCAAACAGTACAGGGTGATCGCGTTTGATCCGCGTTCCCACGGACTTTCCACCGTCTCCACAGGCAGCCATGCCCCCCCGATCCGCAACCGGGACCTGCGCGAACTTCTTCATGCCGTGAATCCCGGCCCTTTCCTCCTTGCCGGCTGGTCGCTCGGAGTCCTTGAAGTGCTCGATTTCCTTGCCAGATCCAGCCCGGAAAACCTCGCGGGCATCGTCCTGATCGACAACTCCATCGGGTTCGGCCCCCCGCCCGCCTCGCGTTCCACCCCAGCGTCCTCTCGCTCACCAGACGAACGCGCCAGTCGGCTCCGCGGGTTTGCTCGCAGCCTGACCAAAAAAACGCTTCCCGCCGCCCTCTTTGAAGCCATTTACCAGTCCGCAGTCCGGATGCCGGAACAAGTTGCACGCGAACTGGTGCAGAAACCGTATGAACGCCAGTACTGGCGGAGCGCTCTCCTCAAGCAGAAAGTTCCCGTCCTCTACGCCGTCAGACCCCAGTACGAGATCCAAGGACGTGAACTTCAAGCCGCACGCCCGGCCTTGGCCAGCACCGTGCTTTTTCCGAAAGCCGGCCATGCCCTGTTCCTCGACGAATCCACACGATTCAACCAGACCGTCCTGGATTTTGCCCGGAGTGCATTCGCCAAAGCTGGTGCCCGATCCAGAAAATGATGCCCCTGGCAACCACGCCCGGCGCGCTTTGACTCGAGGCTTCCGCGAGACCTGAGTTCCCCTTGGAAAGTCGCGGATCGGCCGATAGGGTGCCCCGCACACGCCATGAAGCGCATTGATTACCCCGCCCCAGTCTGCAGCCTGATCCAGGAACTCAAGCGGCTGCCAGGCGTCGGCAGCCGAAGCGCTGAACGCATCGCGCTCTGGATGATGCAATCCAAAGACGCCCGCCCCGCCCTGCTGTCCTCTGCCATCCTCGAGGCCACACGCACCGTTGTGCCCTGTTCCCGCTGCGGCTTTTTTGCCTGTGAACCCCTGTGCGCCGTCTGCCGCGATCCGGAACGCGATTCCCGGCTGCTCTGCGTGGTCGAACAGCCCACCGACATCCTCCCCTTGGAACGTTCCGGCGCATTCCGGGGCCTTTACCATAGTCTGGGCGGCCGGATCTCCCCCCTAGATCACGTGGGTCCGGATGCCCTCCGGATTGAATCTCTCCTCGAACGTGTCCGGAACAGCCCTCCCCAAGAGGTCATCCTTGCCCTCAGCGCCGACGTCGAAGGAGAAGCCACCAGCGCTTACATCGTTGATATGCTCCGCGCTGAACCGGTGCCGGTCACGCGACTGGCTCAGGGCCTCCCCGCGGGAGGCGGCCTCGAACACGCCGACGAACTCACCCTCCACCGCGCCCTCTCCGGACGCACCCGGGCCTAGCACTCCCCGTTTTCAATTATGCGAATCGCACTCCACTGGTTCCGCCGGGACCTCCGGCTCACCGACAACACCGCGCTGAATGCCGCCATCGCCAGCGGCGATGCCGTTCTTCCTCTCTACGTGGTCTCCACATGGAAAAACCAGCACCGCTGGACCGGGCCCGCCCGCCAGGATTTCCTGTGCGGCTGCCTGCAATCCCTCGACTCCGATCTCCGCGCCCGGGGCGGCAGCCTTGTGGTACGACAAGGCCCCGCCGATCAAGCCATCGAAAAGCTCCTGATCGAGTCCAAAGCCCAGTCGCTTCATTTCAACCGCGACCCGGACCCGTTTGGGCGGGAGATGGAAGCCCGAGTGGCGGCGGTCGCAAAGCGGCTCGGCGTGGCCGTGCACGCTCATCAGGATCATGCCCTCCATGAACGGACCGAGGTCATGACCGGGTCCGGCACGCCTTTTCGGGTTTTCACCCCCTACTCCCGGGCATGGCTCAAACTTCCCAAACGGGCGCCTGGCCCTCGGCCCGGCCAGATCCGGGTACCCGCCGGGATCTCCAGTGATGCCCTTCCGACCCTTGCACATTGGGGTTGGGAGCCACGCCAACCCGGCTTGGAGCCAGGCGAAGCCGCTGCCAGAAAACGGATGGACAAATTCCTCGCAGGCCCGGTTTTCCACTATGGGCAGTGGAGGGATATCCCGGGAGTCCATGGAACCTCCCGACTTTCCCAAGACCTGCGCCACGGATTGCTCTCCATCCGCGAACTCTACCAGGAATGCGAAAAACGAACCCTCCACGCCGACCCTGAGCAGCGGCGCGGCGTCGGCACCTACATCAACGAACTGATCTGGCGCGAATTCTATTTCCAGGTCCTCTGGCACTGGCCAGAAGTCCTCCAACAGGAGTTTCAGGAAAAATTCCGGGCCCTCAAATGGCACCGGTCTGAGGCGGCATTTGACCGGTGGTGCCGCGGGCAAACCGGGTTTCCGATCGTGGATGCGGGAATGCGGGAGTTGGCCGCCACCGGATTCATGCACAACCGCGTCCGGATGATCACGGCCATGTTCCTTGTCAAAGACCTGCACCTCTCCTGGAAAGAGGGCGAGCAGTGGTTCATGCGCCAGTTGCTCGACGGCGAAATCGCAAGCAACAACGGCGGCTGGCAGTGGAGCGCCGGAACCGGCACCGATGCCGCCCCGTATTTCCGGATCCAAAACCCATGGAGCCAGACAGCGAAATTCGATCCCGAAGGCACGTACATCCAAAAATGGGTCCCGGAACTGGCTGGAGTCCACCCGAGCAAATTCTCGCAACCACCCGCACCCGGACTTTCAGTGGCCAGAGGATACCCTGCCCCCATCGTGGAACATTCCAAGGAAAGGGACGTCACCCTAGAAATGTATCGGGCTTGACCCGGTCAACCGGGCTGGTGAAAAGCCCGGAGGCTGGATTCTCACCGGGCCCTCGATCTACCTCGGGGCGCCTTCGGCAGGCGCCGGGGACTGCGCCCCCCCTTGAGGTTCACTAGGCAGAACGGGTGCTCCCGCAGCCTGCTTTCCCCAGCCCTCCTCGCGCGCCAGCGATTCGGCCAGACGCAACACCCAGTCTGGTTCCTTCAACAAGTCTGGCCCCGACCGTTTCAACTGCTCTGCAGCCTCCCGGAACGCCTGGTTCTCCGGCGAACCCAGCACCCAAATTGCAGGAAAACGCCGGCGCGCCTCTTCGATGGCGGCTATCCTCGGATCTTGGCCCAACACCGGAGCCGGAACGGGCAATGCCGCCGACCCAACCCCGGAAACCGCCGCATCCGGTCCCGGCTTGGAGACAGGCGTCACCTCCACCGGGTCTGCAGCACGGGCAACCGGTTCCTGAACGGCCATGGTTTTGAGCCGGGTCCCGTACCGCTGATAGGCAGAGTCTGACAACCCGGCAAGAGCCGCGAACACAGAAACCACCCCGACGGCACAGAAGGCGCCATTGGGCTGGCGGAGAACCCCAAGGCGTTCCACCACCCCGAGCACAAACAAGATGCCGAGTGCAAAAGCCACGGGCACCAAACCGCGGGGGCCGTCCAGGACCAGCAGCGCAAACGCCCCAGCAGCCCCAAACACCACTCCGAGCACCCCCCGGAAAACATTGCGCGAGGCAAGATGCGCATTCCCGGGCTCCTGACGGAGGGCGGCATTGGACGAGCCAGAACTGGTCTCGGAATTCGACAGAGCGGGATCAGGGTTCACCCCAGCAGTCTTCCCGAAAAAATCTTCAGAGTACAGATCCCTTCAAAAACCAGGAGCAGAAGAAAAAGTAGAGCAGCAGGCCCGTCACATCCACCATGGTGGCCACAAACGGCGCCGAAGAACTGGCCGGGTCCAACCCGATCCTGCGCAACAGCAACGGCAGCATCGATCCGCTCAGAGTCCCCCAGATGACCACGCCCATGATCGAAAGCCCCACCGCTGCGGCCAGAAAGAAGTGGAAATCCCCGTACGACCCCGGAGACAGATGGGACCAGACTTCAATCCGTAAAAACCCCAGAAGCCCGAGAATCCCGCCTAGGCAGAGCCCGGAGGCAACCTCCTTGCGCATCACGCGCCACCAGTCTCGCAACCGCAACTCGCCCACCGCCAGAGCCCGGATGATCAGGGTGGACGCCTGGGAACCGCTGTTTCCCCCGCTGGACATGATCAGCGGAACGAACAGCGCCAGCACCGACGCCTTCTCAATTTGTTTCTGGAATCCGCCCATCGCGCTGGCGGTGAACATCTCTCCAATGAACAGCACCACCAGCCAGGTGGCCCGTTTGCGCACCATCTCGTGCACCGGCGCGTCCAGGTACGGTTCGTCCAACACCTCCACGGCCCCCATCTTCTGAATCTCCTCGGTCGTCTTTTCCTCCTGGACGTCCAACATGTCGTCCACCGTGACAATCCCGAGCAGTTTGTCCTGCGAATCAATCACCGGCAGCGTGTTCCGGTCGTATTTCTTGAACTTCTCAAGCGCCACGGCCGCCTCGTCCGTCGCTCGCAACGCGATGAACGAACTGTCGTGGATCTCGCTCACCCGGGTATCCACCGGACACAGCAGAATCTCCCGGATCCGGACATCGTCGATCAACCGGCCCTGTTCGTCCGTCACGTAAATCACGTTCAGCGTCTCCGAGTCCTGTCCATGCTGCCGGATGTGGTCCAGAACCTGCCGGACATCCCAGTCCGAGCGGACACTCACAAACTCGGGCGTCATCAAGCGCCCCACGCTCCCCTCCGGATAGTTGAGCAGGCTCTGCGCCACCGCCCGTTCCTCGGGCGAAAGCAGCGTCAGCATCTGCGCCACCACCGTCCCAGGCAACTCCTCCAAAAGAGCCGTTCGGTCGTCCGCCGACATCTCGTTCAAAATCCGCGCCGCATCCTCCCGACCCATCGCCCGAAGCACCACCTGCTGCGCGTCTGGCGACAGGTATTCGACCACCTCCGTGGAATGTTCCCGGGGTAGAAGCCGGAAAACCACCGCCTGATCCTCGTCCGCCAGGTCCGTGATCAATTCCGCCACGTCCGCTGGCGAAAAATCCACCAGCACCTCCTTGAGGGCGCTGAAATTGCGCGCCTCAATGAGTTCCCGGATCTCAGGGCCGATGATGTTTCCGATCACGCCCTTCCTTCTGCGTCTCTCATCCGGAAGCGTCCAGAAAAAGCGGCTCAAAAACCCGGGAACACCCCAAATTTCCAAGCCGCCTCCCGGCCTGTCCCCCGATCCTCCCGAGGTCCGGCCGCAAAGACCGGGCTGTCAAAAGAAAGACACCGAGATTTTGTTGGCCCGGAAGACGCTGCCCTCTAGGTTGTCCGGGTGAGTTACACGGTTTTTGCCCGGAAATATCGACCTCAGACTTTCGCAGACGTGGTGGGTCAGGATCACATCACCACCACCCTCCGGAACGCCATCGAACAGAAGCGCCTCGCCCACGCTTACATGTTTGTCGGACCGCGCGGCACCGGGAAGACTTCCACGGCCCGCATCCTGGCCAAAGCGCTGAACTGCGTCCAAGGCCCCACCACAACGCCCTGCGGCACATGCGACATCTGCCGCGAAATCGCTGCGGGCACCTCGCTCGATGTCCTCGAGTTTGACGCCGCATCCAACACCGGCGTCGACAAAATCCGCGAAATCATCATCGAAAACGTCAAGTACGCGCCCTCCCGTGGGCAGTACAAGGTCTACATCGTGGACGAGGTCCACATGCTCTCGAATTCCTCGTTCAACGCCCTCCTCAAAACCCTCGAGGAACCTCCCGCGCACGTCAAATTCGTGTTCGCAACGACCGACCCCCAGAAGGTCCCCACCACCATCCTCAGCCGGTGCCAGCGGTTTGATCTGAAACGGATCCCCACCGCCCTGATCGCTGAACATCTCCAACTCATTGCCCAGAAGGAAAACCTTCAACTCTCCCCACAAGCCTCCGAAGCCCTCGCACGTGGTGCCGATGGCGGGATGCGCGACGCCGAGTCCATGCTCGACCAGTTGGTCGCATTCTGTGGAAACACCATCGAGGAAGCCGATGTCCTGCGCATCTTTGGATTCACCGCCCTTGAAACCATCTCCACCCTCTGCAGCCACCTGGTCGAAGGCCGCCTTTCTGAGGCCCTCCATCTGGTCCAACACCAGGCCGCCGAAGGCAAAGACCTCGGCCGCTTCCTCGGCGACCTCATCCAATACCTCCATTCCGTCCTCATTGCCAAAGCCGACTCCTCTGGATTGACCGGCGAGTTCTCCCCGGAAACCCTCGTAGCGATGGAGGCTCTCGGCTCCGCGGTCTCACTCCCGAAACTCCTCGAACTGGTCGAAGAACTCGCCAAGGCCGAGCAACAACTCAAACGCGCTTCCGACAAAAAACTGCACCTCGAAATCGCGGTGATCCGCGCTGCGCAAACTCTCCAGCAAGCGAGCCTCTCCGAGGTGCTCGACACCCTCGGCGCATTCGCTCAAGGCACGCCTCTCCCCCCAACGCCCGCACCTGCAACCAAGACCGCCGCCGCCCGTGCCACCGGCGCACCCCCTGAACCGCGGACTGCCAAACCCCGGAGTGCGCCTACCGCCGCAGAAGTTCCACAGACGCCCTCCAAAAAACCGCTGCCCGAGGCTTCGGTCACGCCAGTTCAACCGCCTGCTGCCCCTGCTCCCGCAGAAGTTCCCCCCACGCTCCCGGTTCCTGAATCTGTCGCCGCGCCTTCAGCGCCCACCGTCGCCAAACCCGTCCCACCGCCTGCCGCTCCGGTTGACGAAAAACCCACCCCACCGGAGCCCAACAAAGTTGCAGAAAAACCGGTCCAAGAGGCTGTGCCGGAGGAAAAGCCGAAGACCGCCCCTGAAACTGAGCAGTTCTGGCCGGCATTGTGCGCCGAACTCAAGCGGCAGCGTCCACTCATGTCGATGTGGATCGAGTCGGGCTCGTTCCTCGGCGTAAGCGGCACCTCCGCCACCATCGGCTTCGCTCCGGAACACGCGCTGGCCGTGGATTACTGCGAACAGCCTGCAAACCGAAAATTCATCGAGGAAACGGCCAAACACGTCTCCGGAGTCCCGCTGTCGTTCAAGTTCGTTTCCAAAGAGGGAATTCAGGTGGCGCCGCCCCCGCCCCCTCCTCCGCCAAAGGATCCCATGGCCGAGTTCAAAAATGATCCCCTGATCAAAAAAGCGCTTGAACTGTTCAAGGCCGAGATCGAGCCGGTCTGAGTCGAGAAACCGCTCAACGGAGTCCGGCCGGATTCTGCCCTCCTGCCGCCAGCCCAGTTTTTCAACCCCTTCATTCCTATGAACCTCAAAAAAATGATGCAACAGGCCACGAAGCTCCAAGAGCAGATGGCCCAAACCCAGTCCGAACTCAGCCAGAAAACCGTCACGGCCACCGCCGGGGGCGGGAAAGTCACCGTCACCGCAAATGGCACGGGCGACATCTTGGCCATTAAGATCAGCAAGGATGTCGTCGATCCCGCCGATGTCGAACTGCTCGAGGAACTGGTGCTCACGGGCGTCCGCAAAGCCATCGAGGAAGGCAAAAACATGGCACAATCCGAGATGGGCAGGCTCACGGCAGGGATGGGACTTCCGCCCGGGCTGGGCTTCTAGCCCATCCCTCCAAACCAATTCCCTCAGGGGAACCACGGTCTGAGGTCTCCAGACGGAACACCACCGGGGGTGGCGCACCCAGCGCCACCTCCGGTTTGCAAGATCGAGGCATTCGCAAAATCGTGGCACCGCGACTCCCTCGGGCGTTGCCTGATCACATCCCAGTTCCTCCAAACCGCTGGGCAAACCTCCGTTCAGGGAAACCCAGCGCTAGGTCAATCGGTCTCTCAGAGCCCGCGCAACGGCACCCGATCGGTTGTGCACCTCCAACTTGCCGTAGATCTGTCTCAGATGAAAATCTACCGTGTGAATGCTGATCGCGAGATTCACGGCCAACTCCTTGTTAGTCAGCCCCGCCACCAGCATCCTCAAAATCTCTCGTTCCCGCTCCGTAAGTCCTGAATCGGGAACCTTCGGAGCGAACTGGGAAAACATTTCCAACACCCGGCGCGCAATCTTCGGACTCATCAATGCCCCGCCGGAAAGCGCCTCCTTGACGGCACGGATCCATTCTCCCGAGCCGGAAGTTTTCAGCAAATACCCGGAGGCGCCCTCGCACACTGCTTTAAATACCTTGTCGTCGTCCTCGAAGACGGTGAGGACCACCACCAGGGTTCCTGGAGAAATCCGGCGAACCTCGCCGATGGCGTCCAGCCCGCTTTTCCCGGGCAACCCCAGATCCATGAGAAGCGCATCAGGAGCCGGATTCGCCCGCTTCAAGGCCTTCAACATCGCATCTGCGTTTCCAAAACTTGCCCCGCAATTCACCTCGGCATCGTCCTCAAATACCTGCTCCAAGCTCCGCCGAAAGGCTGCGTGATCCTCCAGAATCCAGACCGTTTTCACGATAATCGCACCTCCAATTGAACCCGTGTCCCCCTCCCGGATCCAGACTCCACCCGAAACACGCCCCCCAACTGAGTGGCCCGATGCTGCATATTCACCAGTCCACTCCCGGCGTAGTCCACTGAGGAATCAAACCCGCAGCCGTTGTCCCGAATCTCCACCTTCAGGGCCCCGCACTCCACCCGGTAATCCAACTCCACCCGCGTCGCTTTTGAATGCCTCACCACGTTGTGGAGTGCTTCTTTAAAAAATAGGAACACGTCGCGGTGAAACGGGAGTGTCCGCCGCGCATCCCCCTCTTCCACCGTTCCCTCCCATACCCATTCCCGGCCCTCCAACAGAAGTGACGCCGTCCGCCGAAGCGCCTCCCGCAACTCCCCCAGCGTCAGCGCACCGGATCCACGCACCATCCACAGTATCCCGCGCATCGACGCCGATGCATCCACGGCCAGTTGCCCGATTTCCACCATCGCATCCCGGTCTCCTTTGCGCGCCGCGCGTTCGCTCATCAAAGCAATGCTTCCGAGCGTCGATCCAATTTCATCATGCAAATCCCGCGCAATCTGCTCGCGTAACATGCGTTCCTCCCTGCGCCGGATTCTGCGCTCCCGCCAGATCCAACCGCACGCCAGAACACCGACCGCTCCAGCCCCGACGCCCCAACCCCTCCTCCGTAATGCCGTCGCTTCTCCCTGCGCCCGGCCCAGCGCTTTCTCCACCCGCACCAGAGCCTCCTCCACCGCCGCACGCTCCGCCCATTCCGCCATCCCCTTTTCCTCATTTACCAACATCCCCACGCTACCCCTACCATCTACCAGATGCTCGGCCTTCCAGGACGAAGTCTGTGTTTCCTCCAGCGCCACCACCGGACTGCCCAGCGCCACATTTCGCCCCCCGGAAAACACCTCCAACTCCGCCAACGCAAACACGAAATCCTGATGCCGCTGCCATAACCGTGTCGCCGTTATCCGCACGTATCGCCCCGCTTTTTGCATCCCGGGAAAAGAGACCGCGTTCCCCCCGGGATGAATGAAATCTTTCTCCCCAGAATCAAACACGGTGACCGGCTGCTCAAACGCAGAGTCTCCACTCAACTCCACTCGAAACCGGACCGGAAACCCAAACCCGGCGCGCTCCAGAAAATCACTTGGCCGGGCCGGCACCAACCGCACCTCGTCAATCTTTCGAGACTCCCCCAAGTCAACCTGCACCCATTGGACCTCCTCGGCATTCGCCCGAATCCCGCTATGCCAACCATTGATACCCTTCGTCGTATCTGGACGCATTGGCACCCCAAAGGCCGTGGATCCATCCACCACATGGCCCGGCGACCAGGTCGGCAGGGATTCCGCCGACCCGGGAGCCTCCACCCGACACCGCAACGCCACGTTGCGTCCTCCGGAAAAAGCCTGGATCTCGCCCAGACAAAATAGGGCCCGCCGAGAATCTTGGGGATGCACTGCCAGCCGCGTTGCTGTCACCCGCAAATAACGGCAACGGATTCCTCCGGTCCGTGCAAAAACGGGGCCCTTCGGAATGGGATGATCGAAGCCGCTTCGTTCCAAGAGCATTTGGGATTCCGCAAAATCCTCCTTCAAAGAAGCCTCCACCCGGTACTGGGGCGGAAACCCGTAGCCCCACTTCGAAGCCACATAAGCCGGAACCAACGCCACCGAATCCAGATCCCGCACCTCGCCCAAATCCACCTGGATCCAGCGAGATGTCTCGGGCGAAAACTTGCATCCCAAATACAAACCCACGGCGTTCTCCTGTTCTGGGGTCGGGATCTCCGCCAGCGCCCGTTGCCGTTCCTGCAATGCCGCCTGCTCCCTGAGAAGCCGCCCTACTTCGGAGGCGCAAGCATCCCTGTCCGGCACACAAAATGCAGCGCACGCCAGGAAAACCAAGGGGATGTTTGAGCGTTTTTTCACGCGTTGCGCTTCACCCCGGATCGTACACCCTTCACCCATATCCTCCACTACGCATTTGCGTAGCTACCCGCCGGAACTGTTCTCCGGCACTCTTCTTCCATGTCCGTCTTCCTCCCCGCCCATCGTCCGATTGTTCTGGCCTGCGTTTTGGCCCCCTTCTTCCCCGCACAGTCCGCACCGGTGGATTTCTCCCGGGACATTCTCCCCATTCTGGAAAACCACTGTACGGCCTGCCACGGTTCCGAGAAACAGAAGAGCGGCTACCGGCTCGACCACCGGGAAGACGCCCTCAAAGGCGGCGAGTCCGGTCAGGTTGCCATCGTTCCAGGCGCCCCCGAACGCAGCCCCCTGCTCCACTTTGTCTCTGGGGAGGACAGCGACATGCTCATGCCTCCCAAAAAGAGCACCCAAAAAGCGCTCTCCCCCGCCCAGATTGAAACCCTGCGGTCTTGGATCGCCCAGGGCGCACCCTGGCCCGAAGACAAAAAAACGGCCCGCCGCGATCCTCTGGACTGGTGGTCTCTCCGCCCTCTGAGTTCACCGGCGATCCCCGCAACAGCTTCCAATCCCCAGATCAACCCCGTGGACGCCTTTGTTCTCGCCCGGCTTCGGGAAAAAGGACTCGCTCCCTCCCCGCGTGCAGACAAAGCCACCCTCCTCAGGCGCGTCTCCTTCGACCTGACTGGCCTGCCGCCGTCTCCCGAGGAACTCTCGGAATTCCTGACTGATCCGGCCTCCGATTCCTACGAGAAGGCGGTTGAACGTCTCCTCGCATCTCCCCGCTACGGTGAACGCTGGGCGCGCCATTGGCTGGACATTGTTCACTACGGAGACACCCACGGCTACGACAAGGACAAGCCCCGACCCAACGCATGGCCCTATCGCGATTACGTGATTCGCGCCCTGAACGAAGACAAACCCTATGCCCGCTTTGTGCAGGAGCAAATCGCAGGCGATGTCCTCTTTTCCCACACCCGGGACGGCATCCAAGCCCTCGGGTTCCTCGCTGCCGGCCCCTGGGACCTCATCGGCCACTCAGAGGTTCCCGAAACCAAGGTGGACGGCAAAATCGCCCGGCACCTCGACCGCGACGATATGGTGGCCAACACGCTCGGCACATTCTGCAGCACCACCATCCACTGCGCCCAGTGCCACAACCACAAATTCGATCCCATCACTCAGGCGGACTACTACAGCCTTCAATCCGTGTTCGCGGCTCTCGATCGCGCTGACAAAAAGTACTTCGCTGATCCCGCCCTCAACACCCGGTATGCCGCCCTCGAAGGCGAGATCCACCAGTGGACCGAGAAAAAGAAGGCCCTGGAAAAACAACTCGAGTCTGCTGCCGGAACCCCCCTGAAATCTCTCGACGAGAAAATCGCCGCGCTCAGCCAAGCCACCGGGTCCAACCCCGGGGCGGAGTTCGGGTACCACAGCGCCATCGCTGCCACGCAAAACGTCCCAAAATGGGTTCAGGTCGATCTCGGAGCCAACACGGTCGTCGATCGGATCGTCCTTCACCCCTGCTTTGACACGTTCAACCAGATCGGCGAGGGATTCGGATTTCCACTCCGCTACAAAATCGAAGCCAGCGACGATCCCGATTTCAAAACGGGCGTGGTACTGATCGCAGACCGGACCCGGGCTGATGCTCCCAACCCGAAAATCAGCCCTCAGGAATTCCCTACCAACGGCGTGAACGCCCGGTACGTCCGCGTCACAGCGGTCCGGCTCGCCCCCCGAAAGAACGATTACATCTTTGCTCTGGGCGAACTTCGCGTCCTGGATTCCACAGGTGCCAATGCCGCACACCAACGGCCCGTCACAGCCCTGGACTCCATCGAATCCAAGCCCCGCTGGAGCGTGAACAACCTCGTGGACGGCACCGCCCCCAACGACCCCAAGAGCGTCCTCACCCAACTGCGAGCCCAACGCACGCACCTGCTCGCCAACACGGGGACTCCGGCACAACAGACCGAACTCCGTTCCATCGCAGAGTCCCTGAAAAAAGCCTCCGCAGAGGCAGCTGCATTCCCAAAACCCGATGTGGTTTACGCCGCCACGGTGCATCACGGCACCGGCGCGTTCCGGGGCACCGGCCATACCGGAGGCCAACCGCGTCCCATTTTTCTGCTGGCCCGGGGACAGGTTACCCAACCCAAAGACGAGATGTTTCCCGGTGCCCTCGCCGTGCTGCCTTTCCAAAGTGGCCGGTTTGCCCTTGCAAAAGATGCACCCGAGGGCGAACGCCGTGCCGCGCTGGCCCGCTGGATCACCCATCCGGAGAATCCCCTGACCTGGCGCAGCATCGTCAACCGACTCTGGCAATATCATTTCGGAAGGGGCCTTGCCGAGACCACCAGCGACTTCGGAAGGAACGGAAGCCTGCCCTCACACCCGGAATTGCTCGACTGGCTCGCCCTCCAGTTCCGGGATACCGGTGGCTCAATCAAAGCGTTTCACCGGCTACTCCTCACCAGCGCCACCTACCAACAGGTGTCGCACCCCAACCCGCAGGCCGAGGCCATTGACGCCCAAAACACCCTTCTCTGGAGACAAAACCGCCGGAAACTTGAGGCTGAAGCCCTCCGGGACGCCGTTCTGAGTGTCAGCGGCAAACTGGATCTCACCATGGGTGGGCCCGGCTGGCAGGACTTCGTCATCGAACAGCCCCAGCATTCCCCGCATTACCAATACCACCTCGCCGATCCCGAGGATCCCAAGACCTGGAGACGTTCCGTCTACCGCTTCCTTGTCCGCTCCCAAACCCAACCTTGGATGAGCGCTCTGGACTGCGCCGATCCGTCCACCCGGGTGGACAAACGCAACGAAAGCCTTTCGGCCCCGCAGGCACTCGCCCTCCTCAACAACGGGTTCATGGTCACTCAGGCCCGCCACTTCGCTCAACGCGTCGAGACCGAAACCACCGGAAACCCGCTCGAGGTCAAAATCCGCCACGCCCATCATCTGGCTCTAGGACGCGCCCCAGACCCCGCAAAACTGCCCGCATTGACCGCATTTGCCCTCGAACACGGGCTCCCCAACCTCTGCCGTCTCCTCCTCAACCTGAACGAGTTCGCTTTTGTCGACTAGCCCATCCCCCTGCTTTTTTCCCATGAAACACCCTTCTCCCTTCCACCAGGCCCAGCCCAGATCCCCACTGTCCCGGCGTGATTTCCTCTGGAACGCCGGTGGCGGCCTCGGCGGCATCGCACTGGCCTCGCTCTTTCAACGCGAAACTCTTCACGCTCAGAGCACGCCATCCGCCCCTGCTGCCATCGGCACTCATCATCCGGCCAAGGCCAAACGCGTGGTCCAATTCTTCATGGCCGGTGCAGCCAGTCACCTGGACCTCTTTGACTACAAACCCGAACTGGTCAAACGCCATGGTCAGCCCAGCGACTTCGGCGAACCCGTTGAAGCCTTTCAAAACGGTCTGGGCCCATGGTTGCGCCCCGTCTGGGATTTCCATCCCCACGGACAGTGCGGGAAACTCCTCAGTGAGGCAGTGTCCCCGCTCGGCGCTGTCATGGATGAAATCGCCTTCATCCACAACATGGTCGGAAAGTCCGGGGTCCATTCCGCCGCCACCCTGCTCCAGTCCACAGGATTCCAGCTCCCGGGATTCCCCGGGGCCGGCTGCTGGATCAGCTACGGACTGGGGTCGCTGAACGAAAACCTACCCAGTTTTGTGGTGCTCCCCGACCACCGCGGGATGGCTTCCAACGGGGTCAAAAACTGGGAGTCCTCGTTTCTGCCTGCCCACCACAGCGGCACTCCAATCTACCCGGGAACTGACTCGCCCATCACCGATCTTTTCCCACACCGCTCCGCCCACTACATCACCCCCGCGAGTGAAACTGCCACTCAGGCGCTCCTCAGCCAACTCAACCGCTCCCATGCGTCCCAGCGTCCCGAGGATCCCCGGCTCGAGGGACGCATTCGGAGCTACGAAATGGCTGCTAAAATGCAACTGAGCGCCCCAGACGCCCTCAACCTCAAGGCCGAACCCGAACATGTCCTCCGCCTGTATGGCCTGGAAAAAGGACCCCAGTCATGGCCCGCCACCATCAACGAGGCGGAAGAAACCTTCCACTTCTCTCAGAAATGCCTCGCTGCACGCCGTCTCCTGGAACGCGGTGTGCGTTTTGTCCAAATCTGGAGCGGGAACGACAATGGTTTTCCCAGACGGAACTGGGATTCCCATGAAGACATCCAACGTGACCATGGACCTCTCGCCATGGGCATGGCGCGCGGTGCAGCCGCCCTCATCCAAGACCTCAAACAACGCGGTCTCCTCGAGGATACCCTCATTCTCTGGACCACGGAATTCGGTCGAATGCCCTCCTCCCAAAACGGGCTCAAAGGACGCGACCACAACCCCTATGTCTTCACCAACTGGCTCTGTGGCGGGGGAATCAAAGGCGGAATCACCCATGGAGAAAGTGACCCATGGGGGTACAAACCGCTGGACCGCAAAAACCCCACCGAGGTCTACGACGTGCACGCCACCCTTCTCCACCTCCTCGGCATCGACCATACTCGACTCACCTTCCGGCATAACGGCATCGACCGCCGCCTGACTGATGTCCACGGCCATGTCCTGCACCCGCTCTTGGCGTGACCAAAAAAAGAAGGAGCCTTCCCCCCAACCGGAAGTGCCGTAGGGGCTACTCCACCCGTAACCGGCGCTCAAGCTCCGTCTGGCGCACCCGCGCGTCGGCGTATGCCTTGGACCACCGGGCCCGGTTTTTCACGGCTTTCGGCAGCGGCAACGGCTCGACTGGAAGCCCCAGTTTTTCGAGCGCGAAAATGGCTGCTCCCCGAATGGAAGCCTCCGGGTCGTCGTTCGGATAGACAGGGTGCCCCAACGCGTCTGCCAACCGCTGCAGGGCACTGGCCGATCTCTGGATTCCGCCCGAGACAATGAACCGTGGCGGGTTTTTGTCTTTCTCGGTCTGAAGCACCATTTCTGCAATCAAAGCCAGCCGCTGGTAGGTTGCCTCCGTGATGGCCTGCAATAAATCCAGCGCGCTGGTGTGGAGGCTGATGCCCTGGACAACGCCCCGCTCGTCCTCCTGCCAGTACGGAGCCCTTTCCGCAGACCAGAACGGCAGCACGTTTAATCCTTCCACCGGCCCGGGCCGGGCCGCCATCGCCTCCTCCAACGCCTCCGGGTCGCCCAACTGCAGGTTCTTCAAGCACCACGCCCTCAGGTTCCCTGCGTTGCTCAGTGCGCCCCCCACCAAATACCGTTCCGCGTCCACCCGGTAACAGAACAACCCAAACGGAGCACGCGCATCGCGCCCCTCACGCATCACCCGCAACGCCGCACTCGTCCCCACGTTGATCGCGGCATACCCGGGTCGCGTTGCTCCCGATCCCAGATTGCTCGCCGCTCCGTCCCCAATCCCAGGATACCAGGGTACTCCCCGCAACTCGGAAAACCGGGTGTTCCCAATCTCCAGCGGCGCATCAGTCAAAGGAGGCAACTGGGCCGGCTCCAACCGGGACTCCTCCAAAAGGCCTTGGTGCCAGTCCAGTCGGACCGGATCAAACAGACCGGTGCCGGTTGCCATCCCGAGGGCGCAGTGAGCGTCCCCGGCAATCTGGAGTTGCAGCCATTCCGCTGGCGACATCCAGCGTTTGACCCGTCCAAAAAGCCGGCCCTGCGTCCTGCGCAACCAAGCCAGCTTGGCCGGCCAGAAAGAGGACCGGAGCATGCATCCCGTTGCCGCATGGACCTCGCGCTCCGAGTACCGGGTTCTCAAATCCGCAGCATCCTCGCGGCACCGGGAATCCGCCCAGGTCAGCACCCGGGTCAGAGGCCGGCCGTTCGCGTCGCATCCAATCAGACTGTGCCAGAAACAGGACATGCTCACCCCAATCAGGGGCCGGTCCCTCAGCTGAGACTGGCTGCGCCGGGCCTGGAGCGTCCCTTCCAGGCAGGTCTTGACCGAATCCAGAAGCTCCTGCGGTTCCAGTTCCGCCCCGCCCTCGGGCGTGGTGTGAAGTCGGCACGAAAGCTGACGCGTGGTTCCCTCCAACCGCCTTGCCCCTGAATCAAAAAGGGCGGTGCGCGTCGAAGAGGTCCCAATGTCTAGCGCCAGAATCAGCGGATATTCCATGGCACTCACATTTCGCGGGCCCAGTCAGGCCGCTGCCGGAGGTGGTAGAGCATTTCACCCGCCTTCGGAACCAGCAAAACGCCTTCGTCTTCCCGGTTCGCGTAGTCCTCAGGCCGGATCGTGGCCGGGTCCCGGTACCCGAGGTTGATCTGGGCACAGACTTCAGGCGGAATCCCCGTCGCCAAGGTGACCTGGATCCTGCAGCGTTCCACCCCGTCCTCGTAGGTGCCAATCCCGCGCACATGCGTGGAATGCGCCAGTGTTCCCCAGGCAATGTCCTTAAATGTGTCCCATTGTTTGAGGAAATAATCCCGGCAATGGTACCCGACCTGGCGGATCAACTCCCCGTGCGTCAACGAGATCTCGTGGATGTGCGGCGCGTAGATGATCAGCTCGCCGCCATCCGCCACAACGGGTTCGAGTTTGTACATGCATTTGCCCCCCACCCAGAGCTCGTCGTACATCTTCGGAGCACAGGAGAGAACCGTGTGAAAGGGCTTGTCCTTGTACGTGATGTGCAACTCCCGGGACAACTCGGAGGCTTGGTCCCAAGCATCCCGGGGTGTCCCGGAAAACAGACCCGCAAAATGCGTTTTGTCGACCACGAGAGCAAAACACAGCTTCGGCACCTCCACCATCGCAGCCGCGCGGTCCACCACCTTCCGGACCGGTGTCCACTTGTTGCCAATGATCATCGGGTTGGTCACCACGGCCCCCAGCCAGTGGAAGAAATTCAACACCTCAGGACCGCTCACCCCAGGAAACAGGTACTTGTTGCCCCCGGAAAACCCGACAACCTCATGCGGAAAAACCGGGCCGACAATCATCAGTTGGTCGTACTCGAACAGCCGTGCATTCACACGGACCGGCACGTCCATTTCAAACAGTCCCCCGCTCAGTTCCCGGATCTCATGGGCGGGAATCGTCCCCAGATCCCGCAGGGCAGCCGGGTTGTCCCATTCATGGTTGAGAAACTGCACCGTGCCATATCGGCTCCGCCTCTCCTCCAACGAAATCTCCAACCGCTCGCAAATCGCCTCCTCACTCATCGGCTGATGCGTCCCCAACGCGATCATCACGTCCAACCCAGATACCACGCCGGACAGCCGCGCATGGATCTCCTGGAACATCACCCCCACCGGCGCCGTCCGCGTTCCGTCCGGCACAATCATCAGCACCCGTTTGCCCCGGTACCCATCGAGCGGACACGTCTGGCCCACCAGATCCGCCACCTGTTCCCGGGTGACCGATGCGCCCGATTCTGCCCGGCAACTCAACGTTGGAAATTTCATGGAAACGTTCCCAGTTAAATCGTCTGGCTCAGGAAACCGCCGTCCACCCGGACATCAATCCCAGTCACAAAGCTCGCTGCCTTTTGGCTGGCTAGGAAAACCACCGCGCCCACCAGTTCCTCCGAGTGCCCAAAACGCGCCATCGGTGTGTGCCCCCAGATCGCCTGGGTCCGCGCCGTCGGCGAACCGTCCTCGTTGAAGAGCAGTTTGCGGTTTTGTTCCGCGGGAAAAAAGCCCGGCGTCAACGAGTTCACCCGCACCCCTTTTGTCGCCCATTCCCGAGCAAGGAACTGCGTCAGACTCAACACCGCCGCCTTCGAGGCGGAATAACTCACCACCCGGGAAAGAGGCAGATGGGCCGAAACACTCGCAATATTGATGATGCTCCCCTTCCCACGGGCGCACATCGCCGGACCAAACTCCTGACAGGGCAAGAGCGCACCCCCGACAAGGTTCATGTCGAAATTTGCCCGCCAGTCTTCACTCGCAATCGACTCGAACGGCCGCTCCGCCGTCACCGTCACCTTCGGGTCATTGCCACCTGCCGCATTTACCAGAATGGTGGGGGCTCCGAGTTCCGAGGTGACCGCCGCATGCGCCGCTTTCAAACTGGCTGGGTCCATCGCATCCGCGGAAAAAAACGCTGCCCTGCCGCCCTTGGCCACAATGGCCTCCACCCGTTCCCTGCCCCGGGTTTCGTTCCGGCCAAGCACCGCAATCTTTGCACCGGCACTGGCGAGGCCCTCCGCCAACGCTCCACCGAGAACACCCGTGGCACCAATGACCACGGCCACTTCATCCGAGAGATCAAACAGGTTTGTCATGATAGGGGTTCCCAGCACACCCCACTCCCACCGGATTGGCAAGACGGACCCGCCTCCCGCCCTCCTTTCTGTGCCGTCCCCTGAAACCGAGGCGCCCCGGATCCGCCACAGGAAACACACTCCGATGCCTCCCCCGCCCCCCCCGTCAGAGCCCTCCCCACGCCACTGATGCGCCCGTTTACTTCGAGAGTCCCCAGCGTTTGTGGAGAAACCGTTCCCAAGGCGAAAAGAGCAGTTTGTCCGCCAGCAAACCCGTCCCGACGATCACCAGCATGATTCCAATCACATCCTGCATCCGCAACAACTCCCGGCTGTGGTGGAGCCACTGGCCCAATCCGTACCCCTTCGGAATCGCCACATAAATCTCGGCAGCCATCAGGGAACGCCATGCGAACGCCCAGCCTTGTTTGACCCCACTCACAATGTACGGCAGCGAGGCCGGAAGAATCACCTTCACCCACGCGTGCAACCCCCGGGACCCCATCGTCCGGGCCGCCCGCAGGTAAATCGGCGGCACGCTCCGCACCCCGTTGTCCGTGGCCAGCGCCACCGACCACACCGTCCCCATCACCACCACAAACAACATCGCCGACTCGTTCTGCCCAAACCAGATCAGCGACAACGGCACCCAGCACACGCTCGGCAACCCCTGCAAACCAAGACCCGCCACACCTACCGTGTCCCGCGCCCAGTCGAAGCGCGCCGTCAGGAAACCCAGCGGCATCCCAATCAAAATCCCCACAAAATACCCCGTCCCCAGCCGCCCCATCGTCACCGAAAACGCCTCCCACAGACTGCCGTCCCGGACCGCCCCCGTCAAAAAACGCAGGGTCTCCACCGGAGACGGCACCACCAGAGGCGACCAGCGTTCACTCAGGGCCACGCCGTGCCAGACCAACACCAGCACCGCAAAGAACAACAGCGCCTTGGCAAACCTCATGCCTCACCCTCCAGCAACGCACGCTCCAAACCCAGCAACCGCTCCCCGGCTGGCACCGCCGCCTCCCCACCCCCGCCCGGACGGTTCTTCAACGCCGCCGTGATTGCCGAAGCGTGCTTGGCCAGGTCCGGACTGTTGATGTCCCGCGGCCGCGGCAGATCAATTTTGAACTCCTCCAGAATCCGCCCCGGGTTGGGCGAAAACAGAATCACCCGGTCCCCCAGACACACCGCCTCCCGCACATTGTGCGTCACAAAAACAATCGTTTTCCGGCGGGCAGCCCAGATCTCCTGCAGATCCCCGTACAGCTGTTCCCGGGTCATCGCGTCCAACGCCGCAAACGGCTCGTCCATGAGCAACACCCGCGGGTTCGGTGCCAGACTCCGCGCCAGCGCCACCCGCTGACGCATCCCCCCCGACAACTCGTGGATGTTCGCATTCGCAAACCGCTCCAGCCCCACCAACCGGATGTAGTACATCGCCACGTCCTTCTGCTCCCGCCGGGTCAGCCCAGGCTTGAGCCGGAGCCCGAACAACACGTTGCCCAGCACCGTCAACCACGGGAACAACGCCGATTCCTGGAACATCATCATCCGGTCCCGTCCAGGCTCAGTCACCCTCCGTCCCTCAGTCTGCACCGATCCGGAATCCGGAAACTCCAAGCCCGCAATCATGTTCAAAAGGGTCGATTTGCCACAGCCACTCGGCCCCACCAGACACACAAACGAGCCCTCCTCCACACTCAAACTCACCCGGTCCAAGGCATGCGTCTCCACCACGCCGCTCCGGAACCATTTGCTCACCCCATCAATCAAAAGCTTGGCCGGAGCCCCCAACTCTTCCGTCACCGCACTCATGCCTGATCCCATCCCACCGACCATCCCACCGACCATCCCACCGACCATGCCGTTTAAGCCGTTTATACCCTCTCCCATGCCGCCCCTCCCTCCCCTTCAACGTTTGCCATGTTCAGTGCGGATTGCGCGGTGAAATACCAGCCAGTACGGGTCCCGAAAAAGGTGCAGCGGGAAGAAATCGTCCCCCTCCTGATGGGAGAACGAAAACGGGGCCGGTTCTGGACGCTCGGAGAACGAAAAAAGAGGGCCCCCCGAGAATCTGGGGAAACCAAAACCCGCTGCCTGAAAACTGGACCCGTGAAAGCCATGACCGAGAATATCTGACAAATTTTAAGTCCACCACGCAAGTATAGATTCAAAACCTTCCGCACAACCTCGACTTCCCACACGCCGCCCCGCCACACTCCCGCCCATGAAAGATGAAATGATCCTCGTGGTTCGCCGGTCCCTGTTCGATTCCCTCGGCGCTTTCCAAGGACTCAATTTTGAGGTCGACCGCTACCTGCCCGCATTCCTCGACCGGAAAAACAATTTCTTCACGCCGCGCCCCCCAGCTGAAACCGACGAATCCCTTAAGCAACTCATCCCCTACGTGCTGCTCGTCCACAAAGGCCGGGTACTCCATTACGTCCGGGGCAAAAAGGCCGGCGAACAGCGCCTGGTGTCCAAGGGTTCCATCGGGATCGGCGGCCACATGAACGATCAGGATGAAGGCCTCTTTGCCCTAGATGCCGATGCCTACAACGCCGCCGTTCAACGCGAGATCCACGAGGAACTCCGGATCCAATCCCCGTTCACCAACCGGATCGTGGCCCTTCTCAACGACGACTCCAACGAGGTTGGCCGAGTCCATCTGGGCGTGGTCCATGTCTTTGAGTTGGAAACCGACGCGGTGCAAAAAGGCGAGGCGATGATCACCGAACTCCAGTTTCTGACCCCGGAAGAACTCGGCCAGCGCCGGGACCGGCTGGAAAACTGGTCCCAGATCTGCCTAGACGCCCTCCCCCGGCTCCTCTCCTGAGCGGCTGCAGGTGGAGGTTGCCGAGTACTGACATTCTCCCCCGCCTGAAGACTGGAGAAAATTTCAAACGGCCGAACTCTTCAGCAATTTCGCGCAGTAATTGTTGAGACTGTCGCCTTCCTGCATGGCCCGAACCGCCAGCAACCGGTGGAGTTCGGACCCGATGCGCAGAATGAACTTGCCGCTGTATTTCTTGCCCGCGCTCGGTTCCGGCAGCGCCTTGCCCTCCTTGTTGTAAAGCTCCACCCATTCCCCGACGATCCGGCACAACTGCCGGTAAACTTCTGCTTCCTTTTTTCCATGGCAGCACGGACCGATCAACGGGGGCGCGCTGCCGATGAAACAGCAGTCCTCGTCACTCCACTCGACGACTTTGATGTAATCGCTGGCTTTGATCTTTTTCATTTCTTGCTGTCCTGAATTTTCCGTTTCACTTCCCGCTCTTGGTAGTGGTGGGCGTCATCGCCCGGCCGGCCTGACAACGTGACGCGCAATCCCCGGGGATGTTCAAAGTTGCGATGGCTTCCCTTGCCGCCGCGCTGGACGAACCCGGCCTTTTCGAGATCTGCGATGAGCTGTCGGATTTTGCGAGGCAACCCAGTGATAGTATCACAACGATACCACCGTGCAACCGACTCCTGCGTTTCATCCCGTGGATCTGCCTCGTGGAGATCCGATCCCGGCGGCTTTCCGCTCAGAAATACGCTGGTTTGGTATTCACGTTCAATTCTGGAGGGTGGCCCCGGTTTTCAGGAAAAAAGCCGATTCATTGCAGGAGATCGATGCGGTGCAGAAAGGCGAGTCGCTGATTACCGAACTCCAGTTTCTGACCCCGGAAGAACTCAGCCAGCGCC
>CAIURC010000031.1 GCA_903901425.1 uncultured Spartobacteria bacterium
CACAATGAAAAGAACCGCCATGAAATGGATGATGGGTGCCGGTGTGTGCCTTTCCCTGACTGGAATTTGCCATGCCGACCCGACCTTCGGGGATGTCATGCGTGCAGCGGGCACGTATGTCTCGCCGATCATCAACCCAGGGTTTGTTTTCACGCCCGCCCATACCATGGCGGCAGGGTTGCCCCGCGCAGATCGATCCTGTCGGTCAGCATCGCAAGCGGACCGGGTGTCAGCCGCATCCTCGATCCAGCCCGGAGACGCTTTTTCGGAGATTGCAGGGCTCCTAGAAACCCCTTGCGGCTTCCGGTGCAGCTTAGGATGTGCCGCGGATCGCCGTCCCCCTCACAATCAGCTCCGCCACGGCCTCGAGGTCCAGGGGGAATGTCCGCTCACAGCAGCCGCGGATCAAACGCAAACGGCATGGCTTTCCCGAGACGAATCTTTTTGAAGGTTCGATGCGCGGGGTTGAGCAGGTAGTTGGGCTCTGCATGGATGATCGCGCTGGGAACTTTGAGGACGGCAGAGCGGGCTTCCTTCACCCAGTGGTCGCCGATGAGCTGAGTCGATGGTGAAGGCGGCTCGGCGGTCCAATCAACGGGCAGAGCGGATGCGGGGAGTGTTTCGATTAGCGCCTCGTCAAACTCGACCGGGATGGCCGCATATTTGAAGAAGACCGGCGGGGTGAGGTGAACGAGGTTTTCGAGCGCGGCCAAGGACAGCGTGGCGCTGGTGTAGATCATGCGGGTGCCGCGAGAATTCCACCGCCCTCCGAAAAGCCATGCTCCCTCGCCATCAAAGGCCGTGTCGGCGTGCTTGGCCTTCACGATGCGCCAGGCAGATCGTTTCATGAGTAAACGCCGTACTCGATGCGACCGAGCAAGTCCTCGACTTCGCGGGCACCCACTTCGGTTTGAGCAAAGCTCAACGGCACCTCACCGCCGAGTCCCACCTGGGGCGAGGTAAGCCAGCGGCGGCCATTTTCCAGCGACTCCATCACCACAGCGGCACGACCGAGCAGCCGCGCATAACGCACCACGCGGTCCGACTCTGCGACATCGAGCCGACCGGAACTTTTTCGGCGGTGCAGCGTTGCTTTCGAGATGCCGAGCATCGGCACCAGTTTGTCCAGAGGCATGTCGAGATGAGCGCGCAGTGCGTTTAACTCCTGGACGGGCAGTCCAGCCTTCAGAAGCGGAATCAAATGTGCGGGTGAGAGCAATTGGAAGGCATTCTTCCCGTTTGGAACGCGCATGCAGGCATCCACAATGCCTTCAGACGTTTTCCGCGGAGCTGCTGTGGGCGGAGATTTCCGCACAGCCAGCTTTCTGGCACTCGTGGATCTAGGGCCCGATTTTGGGCTGGGTGAGCGGCGTTCCATTTGATACAAATTTTAAGCTCACCTGAGACAGTCGTCAATATTCCCGCTTTTCGACGAGTTCATGAAGCACTCAATTCCGGTCGAGGGCTGGTGACGACCGGGTCCGAGGAGGAAGGGTGTTCGGTTGGGTTGAGTTTTCATGGGCGGAACGCGAGGATGGGGCATGGAAGTTGATTTGTTTTCGGGTGCAGAAGCCTTTGGGGGGGGCGAGTCGCGTGCCGCGGGCCGTTCGGGGAAACGCGGGAGCGTGTACACGGTGAGCGAACTGACCCGGGTGGTCCTGAAACTTTTGGAGGGCGGCATCGGCGAGGTCTGGGTGGAAGGGGAATTGAGCAACTGCAAGCAGCAGGCCAGCGGGCACCAGTATTTTACTCTCAAAGACGCGGGCAGCCAGTTGTCCTGCGTGTGGTTTGCCGGATATGGCAGGAAGAACCAGGTGTTGCGGGACGGGATGCAGGTCCGGCTTCAAGGGCGGATGACGGTGTACGAGCCGCGCGGCCAGTACCAGTTGAAGGTGCAGCAGGTGGAGGCGGCCGGGACCGGGGATCTACTGGCCCGGTTTGAGGCGCTTAAACGGAAGTTGGAGGCGGAGGGCTTGTTTGCGCCGGAACGGCGGCGGGTCTTGCCGAAGTACCCGGGGTGCGTGGCACTGATCACGTCCCCGACCGGGGCAGTGGTTCGGGACATGCTCAACATCCTCGGGCGTCGTGCCCCGTGGGTGCGGGTTCTGATCAGTCCGGTCCGGGTCCAGGGCCAGGGTGCGGCCCGGGAGATCCAGGGGGCCTTGGAGGAGTTGAACGCGGCACGGGAAAACGGGTTGCCGGAGCCCGAGGTGGTGGTGCTGGCCAGGGGCGGGGGCAGTATTGAGGACCTCTGGGAGTTCAACGACGAAAAGTTGGCGCGGGCGATTGCGGCGTCCCGCTTGCCGGTGGTGTCGGCGGTGGGGCACGAGGTGGATTTCACCATCGCGGATTTTGTGGCGGACCTCCGGGCGCCGACGCCGAGTGCGGCGGCGGAGTTGCTGGTGCCGGACACCGAGGGGGTTTTGAGGGATCTTGGGGTGCGGCAGGGGCGTTTGGATCGGAGCATCCGGCAGCAGTTGACGGCGTGGAAGGGGCGTCTGGATTATCTCGGGGCAGCCGGGTTGTTTGGCGAACCGCGGCGCCGGTTGCAGCAGGGGATGCAGGAGTTGGACTGGGCGGCGGAGGCGTTGCGTGCAGCGGTCCGGAGCGCGGTGTTGGCTGTTCGTCAGCGGGTGGGGCTTTTGGAGGCAACGGTGTTAAGGCATCGGCCGGACCGGGAACTTGCGGTGCGGCACCAGACCGTGGAGACGATCCGGCAGCGTATGGAGCGGTCGATGCGTGGGGGGCTTGGGCTTTTGAAGGGGGCGTTGGATCGGCAGGGAGTTTTGTTTGGAAAGACGGTTCAGCCTGGGTTGGCGGCGTGCCGCCAGCGGTTGGCGGAAGTTTCCGGGAAGCTGCGGTTGCTGGATCCGCAACGGGTGTTGGAACGAGGCTACAGCATTACCACGGACGGGGATGGCCGGGTCTTGCGGAGTGCCGGTGAAGTGCGTCCTGGGGAGAAGATCCAGACTCGTCTGGGGGACGGGACACTGGATTCGGTCGTGTCAGAGTGAGGCCTGTTTTGGCGGAGGGTTGCGTGTCGTGGCCAAGCAAAACGCCCGGCGCTTGGGGGCACCGGGCGTTTTGGGAAGTTTGGGATGAAGCTGGGGGGCGTGCCCCCTAGGCGTCAGCGGGGCTGCGGGTTGAGAACCCGGATGTCCCGGCCGGTGAGCCAAGGTTGGTCACCGCTTTGATCCTGCTGGAACGCGTTTTTGTTGGGATCGTTGCCGTCCCGCCGGACCCAAGCCTCAGTTCCGCCAGTCTTCTGTTTCATGCACCTTTCAGGCTGGCCGCTGAGGTCGGCCCGGATGACCACGGAGTATTCGCCGCGCCAGAGGCCGCCGGGAGCGGACTCGTCGTTGGTGATGTAGGTGACGCCGCCGTTTTTGAAGCCCGGGGCCAGAAGAGGCCAGCGGCCGTTGGAGGTGTCGGTGAGGCCCAGCACATAAGCCCAGCCGTTTTCCCCGCGCTCCAGAATACGTCCGGCGGCGATGTTGCCATCGGCGCCGGGGCGGCAGTAGCCCGATTTCTTGATGGTGAACACCTGCTCGTTGGGGATGTAGTCCGGGATGAGCGTGGCGAGAATATCGTTGGCGCTCTGGGGTTGACCCTGTTTCCGGATCGGGTCGGTGTAGAAGGGGAATTCGCCACCGAAATCGCCTGCGTAGTTTTTCATCGAGAGGGCAATTTGTTTGCCGTCATTGAGGACCTTGGTGCGGTCAGCCTGTTCCATGGCCTTGGTAAAGGCGGGCATGGCGAAACCTGCCAAGATGGCGATGATGGAGATGACGACCAGCAGTTCCACGAGGGTGAACGCGGAATCGAATGAGAGGCGGAGGGGGCGTTTCATAGAGGGGGTGGAGATTCTTCCTAAGATTTTTCGTGCAAGTTGGTTGGAAGTCGAGCTTTTGGACGGGAAAAGCCGGATTTTTTCCGGTGCTCCCGAGATGGGACGTCAGTCGACCGCCGGGTTGTCTGAAAAAAACGGAATTTATTTCAGGCCGCCCTCGGGAGCCGGGGCATGGAGTTTGAGTCCGACCAGGGCGAGTGGCGGGAGTCGGAGGGTGAGGGAATGGGGGCGGCCCTGCCAGTGGATGGGTTCGGAGTGAACGCCGCCGAAGTTGCCGATGTTGGACCCGCCGTAGGTGGCGGCATCGGTGTTGATGATCTCCTCATACCAGCCGTGGCAGGAAACCCCGACCCGGTAGGATTCGCGGACCACGGGTGTGGCGTTGATGACGAAAACCAGAACCTGCCCATTGGCGGACTTGCGTTTGAATGTGACCACGGAGTTGTCGCTGTCGTGGAAATCGATCCATTCGAAGCCGGCGTAGGAGTCGTCCTGATCGGAGAACGCGGGTTCGGAGCGGTAGAGGTGATTGAGGTGTTGGATGAGTCGGCGGAGGCCGTCGTGGGCGGGTTCCTGAGTGAGGTGCCAGTCGAGGGACTGGTTGTGGTTCCATTCGCGCCACTGGCCGAATTCGCTGCCCATGAAGAGCAGTTTTTTGCCCGGATGCGCGTACATCCATGCGTAGAACATCCGCAAGTTTGCGAACTTCTGCCAGCGGTCTCCGGGCATTTTGGAGAGGAGCGAGCCCTTGCCGTGGACCACTTCGTCATGGCTGAGCACCAGCACAAAGTGCTCATGGAATGCGTAGATGAGGGAGAAGGTGATGTCGCCCTGATGGAACCGGCGGTAGACGGGATCCTTCTGCATGTAGCTCAGGAAATCGTGCATCCAGCCCATGTTCCATTTGAGGCCGAAGCCGAGGCCGCCGAGGTAGGTGGGGCGGGAGACGCCCGGCCATGCGGTGGATTCCTCGGCGATGGTCATGATGCCCGGGAAATGGGCGTAACAGGCTTCGTTGAAGGACTTGAGGAAATGGATGGCCTCCAAGTTTTCGCGGCCGCCGTGGATGTTTGGCACCCAGCCGCCGTCTGGCCGGGAGTAATCCAGGTAAAGCATGGAGGCGACGGCATCGACCCTGAGGCCGTCGATGTGGTAGTAGTCGAGCCAGAACAGGGCGTTTGCGACGAGGAAATTGCGGACCTCGTTTCTGCCGTAATTGAACACGAGGGTGCCCCATTCCCGGTGTTCGCCCTGGCGGGGGTCAGCGTGTTCGTAGAGGTGTGTGCCGTCAAACTGGGCGAGTCCGTGGAGATCCTTCGGGAAATGGCCTGGCACCCAGTCCAGAATGACGCCGATGCCGGCCTGGTGGCAGCGGTCCACAAACTGGCGGAATTCGTCCGGGGATCCGAACCGGCTGGTGGGGGCGTAGAAGCCGGTGACCTGATAACCCCAGGAGCCGTCAAAGGGGTGTTCGGAGACGGGCAGCAACTCGATGTGGGTGTACCCCATTTCCACCACATAGGGGAGCAGGGTTTCGGAGAGTTCCAAGTAGCTCAGGTAGCGGTTGCCTTCCTCGACTTTCCGCTGCCAAGACCCCAGATGCACCTCGTAGATACTCACCGGGGACTTGTGTGCGACCTGCTCGGCCCTGCGCTGCATCCACTCCTGGTCGTTCCAGCGGTACCGGTGCGGGTCGAAAACCAGAGAGGCCGTGGAGGTGCTGTGCTGGCTGAAAAAGGCGAACGGATCTGACTTGAGCACCACTGCCCCATGGCTCTGAAGGACTTCGAATTTGTAGTGGGCGCCCTCCCGGACTCCGGGCAGGAAAAGTTCCCAGATGCCGCACGGCAACAACCGGCGCATGGGGTGGATCCGGCCGTCCCATTGGTTGAAGTCGCCGACCACGCTCACCCGGCGGGCGTTGGGCGCCCAAACCCGGAACCGGGTGCCCTGCACGCCGCCCACCTCGACCAGATGCGCGCCCAGCTGTTCGTAGAGGCGGAAATGGGTGCCTTCGTTGAAAAGATGCAGGTCCATTTCCCCCATGAGCACCCCAAAACTATACGGGTCGTGCGCAGTCCAAGACTGTCCGCCATGCGCCGTGTGTTTGAGCCTATAGGCAAAGTGCTCCGTGCAATCCTCAATCCGCGCCACAAAAAAACCGTCCGGATGCACCCGTTCGGCGGGGTGCAGGGAGCCGTCCTCGAGGTTTTCCACGGTGACGGAGGCGGCGTCCGGCCGGAAAACCCGGACCAGTGCGGCGCCGGACGTCAGGTGCTGACCGAGCACAGCAAAAGGGTCGCCGTGGTTGGCCTGAAGCAGGGCATGGCGGTCGCCTTCGGGGAAATCGAGGTGGGATTGGGATGTGGTCATGCGAAAGGGTGCTTGGACTCCAGCAATGGCAGCAAAAAGCGTTCGGCGACGGTCTCCCAAGCATAGGTTTGGAGAACGCGCTTGCGGGTTAGGTTTTGGGGCTTTTGCGCCAAAAGCGCAACCAGCGAACACGCGAGATCCCCCGGCGCGCACCCCGGGGGATACCTGAGCCCCCCCTCGGGCAGCAGTTCTGAGAGGGGCGGGATGTCCGGGCAAACCAGCGGCACCCGGTGGAGTGCGGCCTCGAGCACGGGCAGGCCGAACCCCTCTTGAAGGCTGGGGAAAAGAACGGCATCCGAAAGCGCGTAGAGCGAGGAAAGATCGGCATCGGACACTTCAAAGAAGGCGTGGAGGAAAAATGCGTGCTGCTGGAGCTCCAACTCTGCGCGGAGGCGTTCGAGGGCCGCGGCGTACTCGCGGTGGGACGGGTTTTGGGCGTCGGGCGCGCCGGTGACCAGAAGAACGCAGTCGAGGCCCATGGAGCGCAGGGCGCGGAGCGTCCTGAGACTGAATTCGATGTTTTTTCGGGGCAACATTCGTGCGGGATGGAGGAGGATCCAGTCGCGCTTGAACCAGCCAAGGTTGCGTGCCAGATCCGCCACGGCCGGGGTGAGTTGGAGCGTGCCGCCGGGGTCGATGCCGTTGGGGATCACAGCGCAGGGGGTGCCAGTCAGGCCCAGGAACTCCCCGGCCCGGTGTTCGGAAATTGCGATGGATCGGAATCCTGTCGGGGATTTGCGGAGCGCGCTGTCTTGGGGGACGGTGTAGTGCGGGTTGGTGGCGGCCAGGTCATGGACCCAGGAGAACCAGAGGGTGTTGGGGTGCTGGGGGGCGAGATTCAGAAGGGCCTCGGTCCAGTCCGGTTCGAATGGCATGGTGAGCACGTTGTGGACAAACACGGCATCCTGCTCAGGGAGAGTTTGCCTGAGCAGATCCGCTCCCCGGGAACCCGTGGGAATGGTTTGGACCTCGATTCCGGGTTCGCTTGCAGATCCCTCCCTGCAGTAGACGGTGACCCGATGGCCGGCGGCGGCAAAAATTCTGGCGTGGTTTTGGAGGACGGTTTCCACGCCGCCGACCACGGGGGAGTAGGAGTAGTGGACGAGGGCGATGCGCACGGGTTTTGGTTGTCGGAACAGGGGTGCGCAGGGCAAGGCTGAAATCGAACCCGGACCCGGCGTGGGTTTTAGGGGTTGACGTTGTGGGGAGCGGGGCGTATCGGGGAGCACCATGACGCCAAGTTTTTCGACCGCCACCCTGAAAAGGGCCCAAATTATTGTTGAGAAGATCGAAAAGCTCGAGGCTGAGCTCGCTCAGTTGCTGGAGGGGACTCCCACGGCGACTGCCCGTAAAAAGGCGGCTGGGGTCCCCAAGAAATCCCGGGGTGCGCGGAAGGCGGTGGAAGCGGAGAAGGTGGTAGGTTCCCGCAAAAAGCGTGTGGCGAAGCGGGGCCCAAAGCGGGGTTCCAAGCGCGCTGCAAAGCGTGCTTCCGGCAAAGAGTGAGTGTGTCGGTTTAGTGTTTGCCTTCCTGAGTCTGCGGGTGTGTTTTGCGCGAGCTCAATAAGAACCCGGCCAGAATCAGGGCCACGGTGCCTGCGATTCCTGTCCAGAACAGGGGCCAGTTGTGTTCCAATGTCGGCTGGAGAGAGGAGGATTTGGGGAGCGCGGTGAATGAGAACCAGGCGCCTGTGGCAAGGTAGCCAAGGAGGTTGGCGGGGCCACCCATCAGGAAGCTGAGGAGGGACTGCGCCCGGACGCGCCATGCGGGCTCAATTTCGTGTTCGAGGTAAATTTGGGCTGTGATGAACACGAGGGTAAAGGAGAGCCCATGCAGGGAGAGGCCGAGCAGCACCCAAGAGGTTGTGTCGGAGGCGCAGAGGGCGAACCGGACCATGCTCACGGCAATTCCAGCGGCGAGCATTTTCCGGAAGCTCATCCATCCTGAGAGCCGTGCCAGAAGAAGCATGGAAGCCACCTCCGTGGTCTGGGCGAGGGTCATCCAAGCTGCGGAGTGATCCAGTCCGAGGCTGCGCAGGTGCGTGGGTGTGTAGGGGTAGAACGCAGCAAGCGGGATGTTCAGGAGTGCGGTGGTCAGAAACACCACGCGGTGCGAGGGGTTTCGGAGCAGTCCCAAGGCGTCCCACCCGAGCCGCTGGGAGAGCCGGAGCGGCGCGGCATCGGGGGGCGGCGCGATCTTCGGCATCCAGAAGGTGAGCGCAAACACCCCGCCCCAGAGCAGGATGGAGAGGTGCCAGGAGCGGGTGGAGGTATCGGCTCCGAGCGCGCTGGCCAGCCAGCACCCGGCCATCCACCCCAGCGAACCCAGAGCGCGCAGCGGTCCGAACTGAGTTTTGGAATCGGCCAACCGGCTGAACACGATCGAACTGGTGAGGCCCCAGGTCGGGCTGGAAAACAGCGTTTGGATCTGAATCGCAGCCAGAACCAGCCACGGTGGTGCTCCCCGGTCGATGGTCCATGCCGCCCCCCAGACGGCGCAGGCGGTTGCCGCAGCCAGCCAGCGGAGCACCAGGACCGGCGCAAACCGGCGGTCTGCGAGAGCGCCGAAGAGAAGGGGGGACACAAAGCAGGCCAGGCCGGAAGAGGCGAATGCCAGCGGTTTGATGCTGCCCAGCCCCGCATGATCCAAAATCCCGCTCATGGGGACAAACCATGCCCCGATGGCTGCTGCATGGCAGAAAAAGAGCAGCGCCAGTTCGGCCAGTTCGTTCCGGCCCGCCCGGTCTGGAGGGGGGGGGGGTCATGAAGCGGGTCCGCTTGGGGCCGCAAAGGATTCGGCCGGGTATTCCACGGTCCCACTGCAACGGAGGTCGTCGCCGATGCGGCGGTAATCCGGGTTGCGGAGGATGGGGGCCGAGGGAGTGGATGCAACGCCCAAGCCGCCCACTGCGGGATCAGGTCCGCCGCAGAGCAACGGCGCGAGGTAAAAGCACACTTCGTGGACCAGGCGCTGGTCGAACGCCTCGCCCAGGACCCGGGAACCGCCTTCGATCAGGACGGAGGTGATCTGGCGTTCACCGAGTTGGCGCAGGACCTCGGGCAGCGCACGCTGTGTGAAGACCAGAGTCTTATCCCGAAACGCGTCGGTGAACAGGTGGGCATCCGGCGGAAGCGGCTGTGAACCGGCCAGAACCACCCGCCATGGCTGGCGGTTTGACGGGGATCCGTCCGGGTTCCGGAGGGTGAGCCGTGGGTTGTCGGCCCGGAGGGTGTTGGCGCCGATGAGAATGGCGTCCACCCGGTCCCGGAGTTGCATGGCGTCGGTGCGGGAGGCCTCAGAGGTCAGCCACTGGCCTTCGCCCGGGGGACGCGTAATCCGGCCGTCCAGGGAAAGGCCTGCCTTGGCGAGGACCCACGGGGTGCGGTGGACAATCCAGTGGTTGAATTCCGGGTTGAGCGCGCGGCATTCCGGTTCAAGAACGCCGCAGGACACTTCCACGCCGGCCGCGCGAAGCAGTTCGAGCCCGCGCCCGGCATGGGCGGGATTGGGGTCGATGGTACCCACAACCACGCGGCGCAGCCCGGCTTTGAGAATGGCATCCACGCATGGGGGGGTGCGGCCCTGGGTGGAACAGGGCTCGAGAGTGACGTAGAGGGTGGCGCCTCTGGCCAGCGCAGGGTCGGGCAGGGCCCGGAGGGCTTCGATTTCGGCATGGGGCAGGCCCGCACCGCGGTGGTACCCGGCGGAGAGGAGGGTGCCCTCCTGCACAATCACGGCTCCGACGCGCGGGTTGGGTGAAGTCCGTCCCTGTCGGGCCTGATCGAGCGCCAGGCGCATGAAATCTTCCTCCTGCATGGGAGCCGAGCCTAGCAGTGAGTCGGACTTGGCAAAACCGATTTTAGAACCGTTTTGGGGCCGGGATTCATGGAGGCATCAGATTCCAAGTGGGTGAGAGAGCAATGGGAGCGAACCCAAAATTTACAAAAACCCACATTCCCATGTAATGACCCATATCATGAAAACCACGCTGGATCTGGAGGACAGCTTGCTGATCGCAGCCAAGGCACTGGCTGCCCAGCGGAAGACGACCCTCAAAGCGATGGTAGAACATTCCTTGCGTCGGGAAATCGCTCCGAGCGAAGAGCTCGCACCTGACAGCCCCTACGAGCTGGGGCCGTTTGGCATCCTGAGTCTAAAAAAGCGCGCCGACAGGCTGACTGCGGATCAGGTTCAGCGTCTTATCGATCAACAATATGCGCATGAAGACGGAAGGATCCTCTCCGGTCTCGCGGAAAACTCATGATTTACCTCCTCGATGTGAACGTGTGGATCGCACTCGGGGATTGCAACCGCCCTCACCGGGCTCCGTTTACCGAGGCACCTCACGGTTTGGCGGAGTGGGAAGGATCCTGCGGAGGAAACCTTCGACCGCCCAGGTGCTGATCTGGCCTCCGGGCCCGTGGGGATTGAAGTCGAAGGCATGCGTGGCCCAGGGGAGTTCCAAAAAATGGCTTTGGGCCCCGATTTTTTGGAGGTGCGCATGGAGGCGGCGGCTCTGGAGGACCCAGACCAGTTCATCCCGGCTGCCGTGCAGGAGTAGCGTGGGAGGGCTCTGCGGGTTGGCCAGGGCAATGGCCGACGAGGATCGGTACGCATCGGGCACTTCTTCTGGATCCCCGCCAAGAAAGTCCCTGAGGAGTTTGAGGGAGTTGAGCACATCGTCGCTCCGGGCAAACTGCCGCGCAAAAATCAGGTCGGCAGGCGCGTAGAACGCGATGACCCCGCGGATGGCAGGGTGGTTCAGGCCATAGGCGCAGGCCTCGGCAATCTGTCCCCCGGCGGACCGGCCCAGAAGGACGAACTGGCTGGGATCAATCCCGAGTTCTGAGGCGTGGGACTCAAGGTGCTGGAGTGCGGCAACCACGTCGTCCCGCTGGGCAGGCCAGCGGGCAGCCGGTGCCAGGCGGTATTCCAACGCCGCGGAAGCGTAGCCGAGGCCGGAGAGGTGCCGGGAAAGGGGGCGAAATTCGTCCGCAGACCCGCTGTTCCAGCCGCCCGTGTGCAGGATGAGCAGGCATGGGGCCGGAGTCCGGGAGGCGCTCCGGGTGAAAACCAGTTCCAGCGGCGGATGCGGGCTCGAATTCACCGCCAATTTTTCCGGGGCTGGACTGGAGCCGGTGTGTGGAATCCAGAGTTTGCGGAAGCTGAAGGGGGGGGACGACGGGGTTGCGAGTTCCGGGTGAGCGCGTGAGAAATCCCTGGCACAGGCCCATGCGCGGAGGGAGGGAGAGAAAAAGAGCAGGGCGGCGCAGCCGGCTGGGATGCACCATGCTCTGGCGTTGGGGTGTCTGGCCAGAAGCAGAGCCACGCAGAGGCAAGCCGGGGCGAGCCAGTGGCCGAACTCGGTGGCACCGATGGCGAGCAGCCAGAGAAAGACATGGGGTGCGGGGAACACGGCCAGAAGGCTCCATACGGCGAGGAGCACTCCCAACCATGGGAAGAACCGAGGCAACGGCCGGGGCACCGCGCCGGTGGCCTCGGGGTGGCAGTCTGTGGTTTTCAAAGGAAGGTGGTGGTGGATGAAACTTACCTACTTTGGGCATTCGTGTTTTGGAGTGGAGCTGGCAGGGACGCATCTCCTGTTTGATCCGTTTATCACTCAGAACGAAAAGGCGCACGCGGTCTCGGTGGATTCCGTGTCTGCGGATTACATCCTGGTGTCGCACGGGCATTTTGACCATGTGGACGATGCGGCGAGGATTGCAAGGCGGACCGGGGCGTTGGTGGTGGGCGGGTACGAGGTGGTGGAATGGATCCGGAGCCGGGGGGCGCCGAGGATTCATCCGATGAACCTCGGGGGCGCGCACCGGTTTGAGTTTGGGCGGGTGAAATTTGTGGTGGCAGTGCACTCGAGCACGATGCCGGACGGCTCGCCGGGAGGCGCG
>CAIURC010000032.1 GCA_903901425.1 uncultured Spartobacteria bacterium
CGACTTCCTCGAGGTATTTCCGGTCCTGTGTGAACAGGTAATAATCCACCAGCAACTTGGCGGTGAAGCCGCCCGTGCCCGGTCCGGAATGTCCGCCCGAAGCACCGGGAATGTAGTAGGCATTCGCTCCGGTTCCGATGATCCAGCCGTTGTCGCCATCCTCGGACAGTTTCTCCTTATGGTGTTTGCGCACATAATCGGCGGCGTAGTTTTGCGCCACTGGGAGGTAGGCTTTGAAGTAGGCGTTGTAGGCTTCGAAACACTCGGGCAAGTTGGTGCTCATCGCTCCCCAGTAATTCATTTGCACATTGATATTGTGCCAGAAGCCACCCGACCAAGGCGTGTTGTGGTAGGCGCTCCAGGCCCCTTGCAAATTGGCGGGCAGGCTCTTTTCGCGCGAGCTGGCAATGAGCAGGTAGCGGCCATACTGGAACATCAACTCCTCCAGCCAAGTGTTCGACTCGCCCTTTTTGTATTTCTCGAGGAGAACATGGGTCGGATCGGTCGAGGGGGTGGAGTTGAGATTCACCGACACGCGGCCGAAGAGGTTCTGATAATCCTTGAGGTGCCTTTCCTTCAGCGCGGCGTAACCCGCGGACTGCGCCGCATCGATCCTCGATGTCACCTCGTCGTGCGGGAATTGGTTGGGATCGAGTTTTTTTTCGGCGGGATTTTTGAATAGCTCGGGACTGAGACGGTAGTTCGTTCCCGTTGCGATCAGCAGCGTGACGGCATCGGCCTTCTCGACCTTGATGCTGGCATTTTTCGGGTCGGCAGTTACGGACCCGCCTTCGTTGAGCACTTTGATCTGCCCCTCGTAGTTGCAGTTGAAAAATGGAATCGTTCCCTTGAGGGTCAGCAGATCCCCCTCCGCCGTGACCGTGCCGGTGCGATCTTTCGCATCGAGGTAGGGAATCTCGGCGCGCACGGCAAACGAGAGCGCGCCCTTTTGATCGGCGGTGAGCCGCACAGCGATCACATTGTTCGGGTAGGAGGCAAAATACTCGCGTTTGTAAGTGACCCCATCCTGCTTGTAGGAAACGAGCGCAATGGCTTCATTGAGGTTCAGTGAACGGCGGTAGTCCTGGGCGGCTTTGTGGCTAAAATCGAGAGACACCTCCGCAAAATTGGTCAAGCCGCCACTACCGTAAACACCTTTATTGTGAAGCGTCTTGTCGGTGATCTGGATGCGCTCGGAGTCCGTGCGCCCAAAGACGGAGGCGCCGACATAACCATTGCCGATGGGGTAGGACCACTGCTCCCAATCCTTGTCGTAGGAATTTCGTCTTTTATCGGCTTTCGTGCTCTCCCAGTTGCTCCCGTTGTTCGGCGCGGGCTGCGGCTCCCAGATTTCGTAAACTCGCGGCGAGGCCATCGCGAGGGCGGGGAACAGGAGGAAGAGGAAGAATTTAACCACAACCGAGCGCCGGGGCAGGCGGGAGGTAGAGCAACCGAAGGTTGGCCCAAAGGGTGAGTCGAGCGGGAGCGAGCGAGTTAAAGGACACGGAGAGCACGGAATAGAAAATGAGGTTTAG
>CAIURC010000033.1 GCA_903901425.1 uncultured Spartobacteria bacterium
CCGGGGGTGGCGCTACGCGCCACGCCCCGGCTACCCGCTTCGTTCCCTTCAGGAACGGCGGCGTTCCGGCCATTCACGGCCGAAACATCACAGACAGCCTTCATGTTCCCGGAGGAAACACAGCCGTTAGCCGGTCGGTGGCGCGCTTCGCGCCACCACCGGATCGCTTCGCAAAATAACGCGCGATCCCGGCAGGGATCGAAGCGGCTGCAACGCAGCATCCAGCGTGTCCGAAACGATGGGCGCACATTCCGGTCTGCCGTCCCAAAAAAAAGGGTTGGAATACCCGCTCTCGACTTCCATGCCTCTGTCACCCCTTCAGGGTGAGGGCCCTTTTTGGGCCCGTGTCCGGGGGTGTCGCCACGCGCCACGCCCCGGCTACCCGCTTCGTTCCCTTCAGGAACGGCGGCGTTCCCGGAATATGCGCTCCAGACAGCCTAAATGCGCCCAAGACAGCCCTCATGTTCCCGGAGGGAACACAGCCGTTAGCCAGTCGGTGGCGCGCTGCGCGCCACCACCGGATCGCTTCGCAAAATCACGCACGATCCCGGCAGGGATCGAAGCGGCTGCAACGCAGCATCCAGCGTGTCCGAAAGGATGGGCGCAAATTCCGGTCTGCCGTCCCCAAAAAACGGGTTGGAATACCCACTCTCCAATTCCACGCCTCTGTCACCGCGCGCCCGGACCCGCAAGCTCTTTCCAACGCGGCGATTCGCGGCTCTCCACACGATCTCCGGGCTTCCGGACAATGTAAGCGGCAGTCCCGGGCGTGGCGGCGATCAGCTCCAGTGCGCGGTCAGGCCCAAGCACCGCCAGCGTTGTCTCAAGGCCGTCGGTGGTCGTGCAGTCGGGCCCCAGCACCGTGTTCAGGCTGTGGTCGGTCACAGCCCGGCCAGTGCGCGGATCCACGATGTGCGAGTGTCGGACCCCGCCCAGCTCCAGACGCTGAAACGTGTCGCCTGCGGTTGAAACTGCGGAATGCCGGAGCCAGACCTCACGTGGTGCCGGCGCCTCTGGCGCATCCAATGCCATCACTTCCACGCGCCACCCGGGGCGTCCGGGAGGCGCACCGCTGGCTCCGATATCGCCACTGGCCGCCACGAGTGCGGACTCAATCCCGTGCTTCTTGAGCACCTCCAGCGCCGCATCCACCGCCACACCCTTTGCGATGCCACCGAGGTCCAGACGCATCTCAGGCACCTCCAGCCGCACCGCCTGCTTGTCCTCCGTGAGTTGCATCCACTGCCAACCCACCCGGCCCATGGCCTCCCGCAGCAGTTCCTCCGAAGGCAGTTCCCCACGACGCCGGGCCCGGCGCCAAAGGTTCACCACCGGCCCGATCGTGACATCAAACGCGCCGCCGCTCCGGACAGAAAGTTCACGGGACAACACCAGCACCCGCCACAAGTCCCGGCTCACTGGCACGGTTTCTCCAGAGGTTTCCCTGTGACAGAGCCGGCTCAGTTCGCTGTCCGGGTCGTAGTCGCTGTAGACCCGGTTGAGTTGCTCCACCCGTTCAAAAGCCGCATCCGCCGCAAGACGCGCCTTTTTTTCATCGTCGGCATACAGCGTGATCCGGAAAGGCACGCCCATCTCGGCTTTCTCAAACACGAACCGACTGGGCTCCGCAGCGCCCAGAAAAGACGTCGTCCACCATCCAAACAAAACCAGAAACGGAATCGCGTTTCGCATGGTCCGACGCGCCGCTGAAAAGAGCCGACCGGGATTCCAGCAGATCCGGAACGCCTCAGGGCACGATTTCCGTGCCGATCCCGGAATTGGTGAAGATCTCGAGCAACAACGCATGGGGCTGGCGGCCATCGATGAAATGCACCTTCTTCACCCCGCTGTTCAACGCGTGCAGCGCGGACTCCACCTTGGGAATCATGCCACCCGTGATGATTTCCTCCTCCATCAACTGGTCAATTTTTTGCCGGTTCACCGAGGGGATCAGGGACTGTTTGTCCATGGGATCCCGCATCAGACCGGGGACATCGCTCAAATAGATGAACTTGGAGGCCTTCAAACACCCGGCAATGGTGCCGGCAGCGATATCGGCGTTCACGTTCAAAACCGTCCCCTGTTCGTCCTTGGCCAGCGGCGAAATGACCGGGACGAGTTCCGCGGCGATCGCTTTCTGGATCGGCTCCAGATCCATGTCGACGACCTCGCCCACGAACCCGAGATCGATCCCGGTGTTCTTGCCCTCGGTCTGCGGCGGCAGTTTTTTGCCCTTCAAAAATGTCTTCCCATGGATGCCCACCGCCTTGCCCCCGTGCGCCTTCAGGGTCTTCACAATCCCCGGGTTGATCTTGTTGTCCAGCTCGTCCTCCACGATTGCAATGGACTGCGCGTCCGTCACCCGGAGCCCGTTCACAAACCGGGCTTTCAACCCCAACTCCCGCATTCTGGAGGTGATGGATTTGCCGCCCCCATGAATCACCACCGGGTTGATTCCCACGGCCTCCAGAAACACCACGTCCCTCAAAAAGCGTTCCACCACCTCCTCGTCCTCCATGGCGCTTCCTCCGTACTTGATCACAAACAGTTCGCCTCGGAACTTCTGGATGTACGGAAGGGCTTCGATCAAGGCTTCGGCGCGCCGATGGAGCAGTTGGGACATGGCTAGTTTCAAAAGGTTGACCGGGGGGGAGGAAACTCCGGAATCCATCGCAGGAAATCAACCGCAAAAAGGGCCACACGCCTCCGTGCCCTGTTCTTTCCGCCGCACCCCGATCAACCCGCCCTTCCAAGCCGGGCCAGAATCGCTTCCACATCGTAAACGCATCCCCCCCAGGTGCCCCCGCCTGCCTGCTGCAGCGCCGCCCAAAGCCGCGTCGCCTCCGGCAACTCCGGGTGCGGAGCAAGCCCGGGATGCGGTTCCCGGCCCCGCAATTCCGTAGCCCCTTCCTCCGGAGTGACGCGGCGTCCGGCCTGCCCCACATAATCCAACCGGCCGGTCATCGCCTGGCGGTCCACCTCGATCGAAACCAGATCCCCCTCCCGCAACCGTCCAATCGGCCCACCCGCCAACGCCTCCGGACCCACGTGCCCGATGCAGGCCCCGGTCGATACCCCCGAAAAACGCGCATCGGTGATCAACGCCACATGCTTCCCAAACGGCAAATGCTTCAGGGCAGACGTCACCTGGTAGGTTTCCTCCATCCCCGTCCCCATCGGTCCCACTCCCGCCAAGACCATCACATCCCCCGCCTGGATCCGTCCCTCCCGGATCGCCGCAATCGCCGCTGATTCCGATGTGAACATCCGCACCGGCCCCTCCTTCCGATACACACCGTCGGCGTCCACCACCGACGGATCAATGGCCGTTGCCTTGATCACGCTCCCTTCCGGCGCGAGGTTGCCCACCGGAAAAACCACCGTCCCAGTCACCCCCATTTCCCGCGCGCGGTCCGCCGAAAAAATCAGTTCCCCAGGATCCACACCGTCCTTTTCAAACAGGACGTCCTTGAACCGTTTCCGGCGCTCGGAACGCTCCCAAGCCGCAAGATTTTCGCCCAACGTCCTGCCGGTCACGGTAAACGCTTCCAAGTCCAGCAACCCCAACCCGCGCAGGTGCAGCATCACCTCCGGCACGCCACCCGCAAGAAAAGCCCGCACCGTGGGATGCTTGCCGTTGGGCAGCACCTCCACCAACCGCGGCACGCTCCGGTTCACTGCGGTCCAGTCCTCTACCCGCGGCCGATCCAGACCGGCGCTGTGCGCAATCGCGGGCACATGCAGCAACAGGTTTGTGGACCCGCCAAACGCCGCGTGCACGACCATAGCGTTCCGGATCGCGCCCGGCGTCAGCACGTCGCGCATCCCCCGGCCCGACTCAATCAAGCCCAGAAGCGCAGAGGCCGATCGCCGACCCAACTCCAGCCAGACGGCTTCTCCGGACGGCGCCAGAGCCGAATGCGGCACCGCCATTCCCAACGCCTCTGCCACTACCTGCGAAGTGGCTGCCGTTCCCAAAAACTGGCAGCCCCCGCCCGGCGACGCGCAGGCACGGCACCCGAGATCCGCCGCCTCGGACAGCGTCAGGAGCCCGCGCGAATACCGGGCACCGATGGTCTGCACCGCGCCCGCATCCTCGCCCCGGGCGGGCGGCAGCGTAACACCGCCTGGCACCAGCACCCCAGGCAGACGTCCCAGCCCCGCGAGTGCCATCATCATGGCGGGCAACCCCTTGTCGCAGGTGGCAACCCCCAGCACGCCGGCCCGGCGCGGCAGGGACCGGATGAGGCGGCCAAAGACCTGGGCAGCGTCGTTGCGGTAGGGCAGGCTGTCGAACATCCCTGTGGTGCCCTGAGTCCGGCCGTCGCACGGATCGGAACAGGCCGCGGCAAAAGGCACACGACCGAGGCGTTTGAGCTCTACCGCCGCCTCGCGCACCAAAAGCCCGATCTCCCAGTGGCCCGTGTGGTATCCGAGCGCCACGGGTTTGCCGTCCGGATCCCGGAGTCCGCCCTGGGTGCTGAGGATCAGGACCTGCTGGCCGTTTGCGCCCGCGGGATCCCAGCCCATGCCGACATTCTGGCTCAGGCCGAAAATATCCCCGCTGGGACTTTCACGGAGCAGTACATCGGTCAGCGGCAACGAACCCGAGGGCCCGTCTGCGCAGGTCCGGACAGCATACAGGCTCTCTTCGGTGGGGAACAGTTCGGAGTGCATCCCCCTACCCTGCCAAACTCCCACCACACCCTGCGATCTGTTTCATGACCAAGCGCTTCTCCACAAAGACCTCCGGCTCACTGGAAAACCGCGCCTGGCGCGGCACCGGCACTCGGTTCACAACACCGCCAGCATTCCGCCGTCCACATAGAGGATTTGGCCGCTCATAAAATTCGAGGCTGCAGAGGCCAGATAGATCGCCGTGCCCGACAACTCCCCGGGCTGGCCCCAACGCCGGGCTGGCGTACGGCCTTTGACCCATGCATCGAATTCCGGGTTCTCAAGGAGGGCAGTGTTCATCTCAGTGGCCATGTAACCCGGCCCGATGGCGTTCACCTGGATGTTGTGACTCGCCCATTCTGCAGCCATGGCCCGGGTCAGCATCCGGATGCCGCCCTTCGACGTCACGTACGGAGAGATGGTTGCCCTCGCAGCCTCGCAGGTCACCGAACCAATGTTGATCACCTTTCCGCCCCGACCCCGCTTGATCATCCGTCGTGCCGCCTCCCGTGCCACCAGAAAAGCGCTGGTGAGGTTTCCTCGGAGCACACGTTCCCAGTCCTTCAACTCGAGCTCCACAATCGGTTTCCGGAACTGGATCCCGGCGTTGTTCACCAAAATGTCCACCTCGATCCCCTCCTGGTCCCACCGTTCAAACGCCTGAACCACCGCACTTTCCTCAGAAACATCAAATGCCGCCGAAAGGACCTGATGCCCTCTGGCCTTCAACGCTTCGGCCCCCGAAGCGAGGCGGCCCGGATCCACCCCGTTGAGAATCACGCGGGCACCGGCTTCAGCCAGACCCTCCGCAATTGAAAAACCCAGTCCGCGCGAGGATCCCGTGACCAGAGCCGTACGCCCTTGAAGATCAAACAACCGATGAGCCATTTGGATACTTCTTTCGCTGTGCAAATCCCTGTGCATCAAAATGTTCACCGCTCCAGTTCCCACGGTTTGGCGGGTGCTGCGTCATCCAGCACATGGACCTGGTTAATCGTCTTGAAGAGTTGGTGGTCCGCATACGACCACACCAACTGCTTGCCGGGTGTGACCTCGTACAAATGCGGGTTTTTTCCAATGTGCCCGTGTCCGAGCCAGTTGCAGAGGAGGGTGTTGCCGTTGGGCAAGCGCTGGATCCCGGCCATGAGACGGAGCGGGTTGTCAGGGAGCTCGTTCTCTTGGACGCTCCAGATCACCTCGCCCTTGGCGTCGAGTTCGACCACCTGATGGCCGTCCCCGCAGGTCACCAGCCAGTGGCCGGTCTTCAACGGCACGATTTCGTGGGGATTCCCGGGCACCGTCTGTTCCCGGACCACGCGTCCGGTCGGGTCGACCTCGGCCACCTTGCGGTCGGTCATGTAGGTCACCACGTAGTTTCCGTTTGCCAGTTTGCGGGCACCTCGGAACTGGCCATGTGTTCCGACTTTGGGTCCGGGCACCAGCGGGACTTCCCGGACGATCTTGCCGGCCCGGTCCACCTCGATGAGCCGCTTGGTGCCGCACTCCACCACCAGCACGTTCCCGTCCGGGAGCGGCTGGCAGGAATGCACCTCCACGGTTTCCGGAGCGACGTACTCCCAGACCACCTCCTTGCCCAGAGTCACCTCTTTGGCACCGTTCCGGTACGCAAACAGGATGTTGCCGTTGGGCATCATCCAGCAGTCCTGCGGTTGCCGGGCCTCGATTCGCCATTCGAGTTTTCCGTCCGCGCTGACAATGCAGACCTGTCCCCCGGAATAATCGCAGCACAGAAACCGGTGCCGGACCGATTCGGCAGCCGGGAGAGTGGCCATGGTGGAGAGTCCGAGCAGGACAAGGGGAATCAGGGTTTTGAGGATACGCATAGGATTTTGGGTTTTATGAGAGAATGTCTTTCATCACGGTGCCGTGGACATCGGTGAGGCGGTAGTCCCGCCCACCGAACCGGTAGGTGAGTTTTTCATGATCCACTCCGAGGAGGTGCAGGACGGTTGCCCAGAGGTCAAAAAGTGTGCACGGGTTTTCCACGGCCCGGTATCCGAACTCGTCGGTCGCTCCGTAACTGATGCCGTGCTTTAGTCCGCCCCCGGCCATCCACACGGAGAATCCCAGCGGATTGTGATCGCGTCCGCTTCCCTGAGAAAAAGGGGTTCTTCCAAACTCACCCGCAAATAGAATCAAGGTTTCCTCAAAAAGTCCGCGCGCCTTCAAATCCCGAATCAGTGCAGCGATGGGTTGGTCCACTTGGAGAGCCATCTTGGGATGATCAGATTTCATCTGTCCGTGCTGGTCCCATGGCTGTACTCCAGGTCGGTTATCCGGACCGAAACAACTGGGAACTTCCACAAACCGCACTCCGCTTTCCACGAGACGGCGGGCCACCAAACACTGCTCCGCGTAGGCGGCCGTGGAGGAGTTGGAGGAGTCCATTCCGTACATCCTCCGCGTGGCCTCTGATTCCCCCCGCAAATCACAAACCCCGGGCACGGCCGTTTGCATCCTCGCTGCTGTCTCGTAGGATCGGATCGCCGCCTCCACCGCAGGATCCGGAGCCTGTCGAAGGAACCCAGCATCCAACCCGGCAATCGTTTCGAGCTTGAGCCTCTGGATTCCGGCAGCATCGCGCGACCGGATGGCCGGAATGGGCTCCGGTTCGCCGGTGCGGAAAATGGATGCCTGATTCTCACCGGGCAAAAATCCGTTGCTGTATAGCCCGACACCTCCATTCGGCATTCCGCCCCCTTTAGGATGGACCACCACAAAGCCTGGCAGATCCCGGTTGGACGACCCCAGCCCGTAATGAACCCATGCCCCGGCGCTCGGATGCCCGGCAAACGGAAAGCACGTGTGAACCGCATAACTCGCCTGGGTGTGCTCGTTGGAAGGTGAAACCACCGACCGGATCACTGTCAGATCATCCGCGCACTCGGCAATATGTGGGAACAAATCGCTCACCGGGAGTCCGCTTTTTCCGCGGTTTTTAAATTCCCACAGGCTCGGCAAAAGATTCCCGTTGTTATCGAACTGCGTCTTTTCCACGGGCACAGGCATGGGTTTCCCCGCCAACCGCGCGAGGGCGGGCTTCGGGTCAAAAGAGTCCACATGCGAAACGCCACCCGGCATGAAACAGAAAATCACGTTCTTGACCTTGGCCGGGAAATGCGGCGCTGCGAGGGCCGGCCCCGCCTGGGCGTTCCGTCCAAAGAGCCCGGCTAATGCCACGGATCCAAATCCCACCGAGCAACGGCGCAGCATTTCCCTCCGGGATAGGAGGACCGACGACGAACCTGTGATTGGAAAAGGCATGGTTTTAGGGGATGTAAATGAACTCCTTCAGATTGATGAGCGCATGTGCCAGATGGCTCCATGCCTGACTTTCCACCTGGACCGCAGAAGAGGCCGGACCGCTAAGTTCCTCCCGCGACCGTCCGAGAAAATCCAAAAGAACCCGCGATTCAGATTCCGTGGGTTTCCGAGCGAACGCGCTCGTGAACATCCACTCCAATCGCTCCTGCGGGTTTTTCTTGTGAACTGCGATTTGTTTTTCCCACAAGTCTGCGCAGCGCGCGGCAAGCGGGCCGTTCAGAAGAGTCAGCGACTGCGCGGGCACCGTGGTGACGTCCCGGCGCCCAAATGTCGTGAATGGCTGTGGCGCGTCAAACACGCCGAGGAACTGGCTGAGATGCGTCCGGCGGACCGCCAGATACAGACTGCGTTTCTTCATGTTCCCATCCACGTAAATCTCCGAAGGCTCCCCCAGATTTGTTTCCAAGTACCCAGACAATTGGAGGAGGCTGTCACGAATCGATTCAGCTTCCAGACGGCGGACGCGCATGTGGGAAAGCCATTGGTTGGCCGGATCGGTTTTCTGCGCTTCAAGGGACGGGAGCGAACTGCTCCGGAACGTTTCTGTGGACAGCAAAAAACGGAGTCCCTCTTTCAAGGACCACCCCTTTTCCACCAGACGCCCTGCGAGATACTCCAGAAGTTCAGGGTGCGTGGGCTTCTCGCCCATACGCCCGAAGTTGTCCACCGTCGGCACGATCCCCACCCCGTACACCCAGTGCCAGATCCGATTCGCCATGACCCGCGCCGTCAACGGATTCTCCCGGGACGCAATCTGACGGGCCAACTCCAAACGGCCGCTTTGGGATGTCTTGTACGCCCCACCGCCCAGCACCTCCAAGTACCCGCGCGGAACCGTCTCGGCAGGGCTCTTGTGATCGCCCCGTGTCAGAAGCGGGGCATCCGAGGACTCCACTTCCTGAAGGCCCGGCGCACGACGGGGCTTCGGGACCTCCCGGTTTAAAGCTCGGTAGCGTTCGACCAGGGGACGCATCAACGGCATTTCCGACAGATACACGGGAAGAAGGCCCGGAGCGACAAACGCATTCAAAAACGCCACCTGATCCTCCGTCGCCCTGTGGCTGGCCCATGCATCCACCGCCTCCCGGAGGACTTCGGCATACACCCGCTTCAACCCATCCCGCGTTTCCGGCGCTCTTTTCTGGAGGAGCAAGTGCAGGCCAGACGCCTCCAGCTTCGGAACCTCGTTTGTTTTCCTGTGATGAAAGACAATCTCCGCCACTCCAAAAAACGAGTCCCGAGGCTGGGCATTTTTGGGGACCGATTTCAACAAGCGGTCCGGGGTCTTGGCGGACTCGACTGGAATCGAGGAGTCCTCGCGCGTCACAAACTCCAGACGCGCCCGCTGCCCCTTCCGTCGGTCCGGATCAGGCAGGTCGGTTCCCCCAAGCATGTGCCATCCGTCCTTGTTTCCCATCAACACGGTTTTCGAATGAAACCGACGGGCCACGGCATAATTGTCCGGCACCAAACGCACGAGACCATCGAACCCAAAGGCCCGGACACTGATCCGCCCCGTCTCAATCGTGAAGGCCGGGGACACAAAAATGCCGTGCTGCCTCATTGAAAAGCGGTGGGTCATCAAGGCGGGCGGGCAGAGCCCTTCCAACAGAAGGTCTCCAGAGCCGAAAATGCTGAAACGGCCTGGCTCCGGTTTTGCCTCCAAACCCGCCCCGGACCTCATCCAGCCCTCTGCATTGCCTTCCCGGAAATCCCAGACCTTTTTAAAATTCCGTACGTTGGCGTCTTTCAAATCCGTGCGTTCTTTTTCCACGGTCTGACGCAGCTCTTCCCACTGCCTGCCGATATTTTCCTGACCCAACTGGCTCCAGGCCCGCAAGGGATGGGCCGCATCCTTGGTGGCCTCCCAGAACGCCTGTTTCCAACCGTCCTCCTGTTCGAGCGCCTCGGGAATTTCGTTCGCAATCCGGTCCGAGGCACCTCGCCATTCCCGAGCCAGTCCCTGCCGCACAGCTTCCAGAGCCTCCTCAAGGGCTCCGTTGACCCGGTTGAGGTGTTCAGGGGTGTCAATCACCCGCTGCCCCATGTGCGCGCTGGCGAACACGCCTTGAAGCGCGTAGTAGTCCCGCTGGCTGATCGCATCGAACTTGTGGTCATGGCAGCGGGCACAGGCAATCGTCATTCCCTGAAACGCTTTGCCCACCACATCAATCTGATTGTCCAAAACCCGAATCTGATCCTCGCGCGTGTCCACCGCATTTTCGCCGTGCTCAACCATCCGGAAATGGGCCGGTCCAACACTCGACTCGTTGAGTCCATCCCCGCTGACACGCGGCGTTTCCAGCAGGTCACCCGCCAGATGCTCCCGAATCAAGGCGTCCAAGGGAACGTCTTGGTTGAATGCGCGGACCAGATAATCCCGGTACTGCCATGCCATGGGTAGGGGTTGATCGGTCTCGCTCCCATGCGTCTCGCTATACCGCATCAGATCCATCCAATGACGCGCCCAGTGTTCGCCAAACCGTTCAGAAGCAAGAAACCCGTCCACGGCTTCCTCCACGGCCCGAGCCGGATCGGCGGCATAAGCCTTTTCAAACGCGGTTGCTTGCTCTGGCCGGGGCGGCAACCCCGTGAGCGTGAAACTCACCCGACGCAGAACGGCCGAAGCCGGCGCAGCTCCGGAAGGCCACAGGCCTTGCTCCTTCTGCTTGACCCGCAAAAACCGGTCCACAGGATGCGCCGCAGTTCCTTGCTGCCCCGGAACCTCCACCGGTTGCACCGGTTGCAAAGACCACCATGTCCGGCGCATCGCCAAAAGCTCCTCCCATTTCGAGCCGGATTTTCCCACACCCGTGGGAGCCTCGCGGGGATCGGGGGCCCCCATTTTGACCCAGGCTTCAAAGTCCGCAATCACTGCCGCATCCAGCTTGGGCGCTTTGCTCGGCATCTTGAGGTCTTCCTCCTCATGCCGGATCGTGCGCAGCAGCAAGGATTCCTTCGGATCGCCCGGCACGATTGCAGTACCGGAGTCCCCGCCTTTCTTCCATGCCTCCCGATGATCCAGCCGCAATCCGCCTTTCTGTTTCTCCCCATTGTGGCAGTCCACGCATTCCGCAACCAGAACCGGCCGGATTTTTCTCTCAAAAAACTCCACCGGATCAGGCTCCGCTGCGCCAGTCGCACTCTGGAGGGCAGCGGACAGCAGCACGGCTGCTGCCGAGAAAAATACGGGACGATGAACGGCAGCGGGGGGATGCACGTTCATAAACAAATCCGATGTTCAATTTCCGTTGCCGCAGCTTTCACCAAAACCGCAAACCGATGCAAACTGCTCTCCGGCAACCTCTTGGCCGGCCCTGAGATCCAGAGTGCAGCCATCAGATTCCCTGCATGGTCAAAGATCGGAACCCCCACACACCGGATGCCCTCATAGATCTCGTCCACATCCAACGCATACCCCTGTTTGCGCACCTGTTCACAATGCAACCGGAGGGCAGCCCGGTCTATAATTGTATTCGGGGTTGTCGCAGGAAGCGGAATTCTCGCGAGAAGCCGTTCCCGCTCCGCATCGGGCAGGAATGCGAGCATCACTTTACCACAGGCATTGTCATGCAACGGAAGCCGGAGCCCCACATCCACCCCAATCCGGACGGGAAGGCGGCTTTCCTGCTTCTCAATGACGACCGCCTCTTCCCCGCTCAAAACTCCCAATTGGACCGTCTCACCCGACTCATCCCGCAACCGTCGCATCGCAGGCAGGGCAGATTCCGCGAAACTCAGTTCATTCACCCGCGGCTGACCCAACCGCAAAACCTTCGAAGTCAATCGAACCCGCAGGGTAGCAGGATCCCTCACCGCCCACCCCTGATCCACCAACACCTGAATCAAACGGAGAGTCGAGTTCTTGGGGGAATCAATCGCTTCACTGAGTTCGGTCAGAGTCAAACCCTCGGGCTCGGCATCCAGAGCTTCAACCAACGCCAGGCCGCGGCTCAACGCGGGTGCCGGCGAATCGACGGGGGAAAGAGAGGGGGGAGCTTGCTGTTCCATGGGTGGAAACGTTTCCATATGTATAGATTCCTTACCCGTTCGTTGATCCGCTCTTAGAAAAATTTTGCCCGCACCCAGATTTTTTTCGCTCCTCCCCGGCTGGGGACTCCCCTCCCGCTGGCCAGCACGCCCCGCTCTTGTCTCGTGCTCAGACTCCCCCCATAGTGCGCCCATGTCCGCCCAGAACGTCTCCGTCTATTCCACTCCAGAAGGACTTGTGGCCCAAAAAGCCGAAGACTTCTTTGCCCTCAATTCCGCCACTTGGGACGCCCTTTTTACGGCCCAAAACCCGGCCGAGTGGCTTGCCACTCAGATCGCCTCGGCCAAGCCCATCCCGGCGCCCACGGCTTTTCTGGCCCCCATCGGTTCCCAGGAAGTCTGGGCCGCAGGCGTCACGTATCTCCGGTCCCGCGATGCGCGCATGGAGGAATCCAAGGACGCCGGCGGCGGCACGTTTTACGACCGGGTGTATGCTGCCGATCGGCCGGAGATCTTTTTCAAGGCCACGCCGCACCGCGTGGTCGCTCCAGGCAAATCAATGCGGCTCCGGTCCGATTCCCGCTGGAACGTGCCGGAACCCGAACTGGCGCTCGCGATCAACAGTGCCGGCACGATCTTCGGCTACGCCGTGGCCAACGACCTGAGTTCGCGGGATATTGAAGGCGAAAACCCCCTTTATCTTCCGCAGGCCAAGGTCTGGAGCCAGTGCTGCGCCCTCGGCCCGGGTGTCGTCGTCCGGGACCCGCTTCCGGCCGAAACCCGGATTGAACTGCGCATTCTTCGCAGAGGCTTCCCGGTGTTCCAAGGTGCCACCTCGCTTTCCCAGATGAAACGGACTTTGCCCGAACTCGCCCAGTGGCTCTGGCGCGACAACACGTTCCCGCAGGGCTGTTTCCTGCTGACCGGAACCGGCCTGGTGCCGCCCGACACCTTCTCGCTGGCCCCCGGGGACGAAGTCCGGATCTCGATTGACGAACTGGGGACCCTCACCAACACGATCGCTTAAAACCCACCATGAATCTCCAAGGCACCAGCCTCCTCGCAGGCCAGTTTGTTCCCGCCCACGGCGCCCCTTTCCACGCGCAGTCCCCCCTCGACGGCTCGGAACTGGCACCCGCCTTTTTTGCCGCCTCAGATGAGCAGATTCAACAGGCTGCACGGCTCGCCTCAGAAGCGGCGCCTGCCTTCGCGCGCACCTCCTTTGCTGAGAGGGCCGCGCTCCTCGAAAAGATTGCGGAGGAACTTCTTGCGCTCGACGACGTGCTCATTGCCTGCGTACACGCTGAAACCGGCCTCCCGAAGGACCGCCTTACAGGGGAGCGCGGCCGGACTATGGGACAACTCCGCCTGTTTGCCTCCCTGCTCCGGGAGGGATCGTGGTGCGACGCCCGCATCGACACCGCTCTGCCCGACCGGCAGCCGATTCCACGGCCGGACTTGCGTCGCACTTTGACCTCCTTGGGTCCGGTCGCCGTCTTTGGTGCGAGCAATTTCCCGCTTGCATTCTCCGTGGCAGGCGGAGACACGGCCAGCGCGCTTGCGGCAGGATGCCCCGTGGTTGTCAAAGCCCATCCGGCGCACCCTGGAACCAGCGAACTGGCTGCGCTGGCCGTTGCGCGCGCCCTGACTCACTGCGGCCTTCCGGCCGGCATCTTCTCCCTGATCCACGGCAACACGCCTGCCCAAGGCCTTGCACTGGTCCGGAACCCATTCATCAAAGCCGTGGGATTCACCGGCTCAGAAAAAGCCGGCCGCGCCCTTTTTGATGCCGCAGCGAACCGCCCGGAACCGATCCCGGTGTTCGCCGAAATGGGCAGCCTAAACCCTGTATTTCTCCTGCCGCAGGCGCTTTCCTCGCGAACCGAACCCATTGCCGAGGGCCTGCGCAATTCGGTAACGCTGGGCGTTGGACAGTTCTGCACAAAACCCGGCGTTGTTTTTGGCGTCTCGGGAACCGAATGGGACGCTTTTAAGCGCGCCTTTTCCGCCCAGATGCAGAAAGCGGTTCCAGGAACCATGCTGCATGGGGGGATCTGCGATTCCTACCGGAAATCCGTGGAATCGCTTGCCCGCTCCGGGAAACTTGACCTGCTTGCGGAATCCGCTGTGGCAGCCGAACCGGGAAAGACCCAAGGGCAGCCTGCTGCATTTGCGACCCGCGCGGCAACCTATCTGGCAACTCCTGAGCTTCAGGCTGAAGTCTTTGGCCCCTACACGCTCCTAGTCGAGGCCCGTGACGCGGCGGAACTGCTGACTCTGGCTCGATCTCTGCACGGCCAGCTCACGGCCACCCTGCACGCCACACCCGCGGATCTCGCCGAAGCCGCCCCGTTGTTGTCCCTGCTCCAGGAAAAAGCCGGGCGTTTGGTACTCAACGGGTTCCCCACCGGGGTCGAAGTCTGTCCGGCAATGCAACAAGGCGGCCCCTACCCGGCCAGCACCGACTCGCGGTTCACCAGCGTTGGCACGGCAGCCATCCAGCGCTGGGCGCGGCCGGTCTGCTTCCAAGGGTTTCCACAGGAGTTCCTTCCGGACACGCTGCAAAACACAAACCCGCTCGGAATCCTGCGCACCGTGAACGGCACACTGACCCGGGACGCTGTCTGACCCTCGATTCCCGAGCGGTTGGCCACTCAGAGGGCCGGTGCCGCCGGAACCGAGACGGGCGGCAGCACAGGTACCGGCTGGGGCTTAGGGTTTGGCGTGCCCGGAACCGGCACCGTGGTGGGCGGCGGAGGCTGCGGCGCCGGTTGCGGTGTGGCTTGGGGCTTTGGATTCTGGCCTGGCACCGCCGTCTCCAGAGGCCCTGGGATGGGAGGCTGCACTGGAGATGCAGAGGCAGGCGACTGAACCGGAGCAGGCGGCGGAGGCGGGGGTTTGATCAGGTTCTCCCAGACATGCAGTTCACCCCGGTGTCCCCCCATTTCCGTGAGCAGCCCCGCGCACCGGTCCCGCCACCGGCTCAGATCCGGGGCGCGCCACGGTTTTTCGCCGGACCCCGGAAAAACCAGGTAACTGACCTTGAGATCGCTGACGGCGCGGTTGTTGGTGTTGGCCTTTGCGTTGATCTGCTGGCAGAGGCGCAGCGATCCCTCACCCGATTTGTACGACGGCCCGACGTCCCCCACGATGGCCGGATACAGGACGCCACCGTGGATGACCACGCAGTAGTCGCCCACCTCCACCCCAAAAGCGCCCCGCGATTTCCCCGCCATGGATCCTGGCACCACCACGTACGGGTCGGTTTTGGCGACCAGGAAACTGTACTTTTTCAAATCCCCGATCTCGGACTTCACCCGGGCCACCGCTTCCCTGAGTTCCGTGGCCCGCACCGGCGGGAGGCCGGAACCAGCCAGTTCCTTTTCGTACTGGCGGAGCTTGGCCGTGCGCGGGGTCAGGAAACTGTTGGCGGCGGTGGTCTTGCGCTCCCAGCGGTAGGAGGTGAAGGGCTGGAACGTCACCGAAGACCCGTCCACCTCCGGCACGCGTTCCGGGTCAGAGCCGTCCTCGTCCACATCCATGTCCGACTGGATAAAAACCGCGCGCCGGTGGGTTTCTGGATGCTGCAACTCGAGCACCGTCTCTGTGTCGTAGAAATTGTGCCGGGTCAGAAGCGCATCCAACCGGCTCAGATTGGAACGCAGATTCGAAACCTTGAGCCTGTAAAGTTCATCGAAGAACGGCGAGATCCGTGCCCCGGTCAGGAGGCGACCGAGATCGGGCAACACGGCGGGCAGCCGGTCGTTCAACCGGCTGATTTCCTCCAAACTCCGGTGCGGCTTCGGCACCCGGACTTTGACCAGCAGTTCCGCCCGGTAACTGGCAGGATCCTCGCGGTCAACGGAGGCAGTGGTTCCGTACTCCGTCTCCAGAGTGACGCGGTACTGCATCCCATTGAAGATGCGGCCGGTCTCGAGCCGCTTGTTGGGGACGTACGGAGGAGGCGTCGGAGTCGGCGCGGGTGTGGGGGTAGGTACGGGCGGCTCGGGAACCGGCGCCCGGCGGCAGCCGGAGAGGCACGCAGCCAGCGCAAAAAGAACCGTCCCGAAGAGGCGCCACCCGGTGTTCACCTGCGTCCGCCGGTTATTTCCGGACCAACCCCAGCACGGCGAGCACGAGGGCAACAACCCCCAGCAAACCCAGCGTCCCAGCAGGCCACACTGCGTAGCCTTTTTTGAAGAAAGCCGGAACAAACTTCCCGGCAACCCCCAAGGATCCGAGCAGCACCAGCACATTGCCCAGCACGGGCTGCGTGGCGGAAAGATAGCTCCCCACCAAAACCAGCGCTGCAAGAACGCCGCCAGCGATCAGCGATGCCTTGCTGCCCGCGAGAAAACCCTGCACCGCGCCCGCCAGAGTGATTGCCCCGAAGAGATAGAAATAGATCTGCATCCCGCTCCCTTAAGACGCGCCGTGCCGGTTGTCGAGGCGGCACCCCTGATTTCTCAGCCACCTGGCTTCACCCACCCGCCGGTTCAAGGCCGTTTTTGCTTGGGAAAAAACGGGCGGACGATGGCCATTGGCAACGCCCCTGCGAGTCCCATCACCGTCCGCACCAGAAGACCCGGTGTCCGGCGTGCCCCCCCCTGTTCCATTGCAGCGATCCCTTCCCGCGCCACCTGCTCCACATCGACCTTGAAAAAACCAGGCCCCTTGAGCAACTCCGGGCCATCGCCGCGCCTCGCAACGGCGCGGAAACCGGTGTCCACAGGGCCGGGACAGAGGGTCAGCACATTCACTCCGGCACCCCGCAGTTCCGCGCGGAGCGCCTCGCTGAAGCTGGTCACAAACGCCTTGGTCGCCGCGTAAACTGCCATGCCGGGAACTGGCAGGTCCCCGGCGATGGAACTCACATTCAGAACGGTTCCGCGTTTTTCTCGGAGCATCCCGGGCAGCAGTTCCCGGGTGAGCCAAACCATTGCCCCGATGTTCACCGCGAGCATCGCCTCAATGCGCTCCCTGTCACTCTCCTCAAACACCCCGTGGTCTCCAAGGCCCGCGTTGTTCACCAGAACCGTCACCTTTTCCCCGCGGACCGCCTCCAGAAGCGCACGGAGCGACTCGTCCGCGGCAAGGTCCGCCTCAAAACAGTCCACGACGAGGCCGGGCCGGCGCAGTTCCGCCGCCAACTCTTCCAGCAGCAAACGCCGCCGGGCCACCAAAATCAGACGGCCGACCCGGGGTCCCAGTTGGCGCGCCAGTTCCCGGCCCAGACCCGAAGAGGCCCCGGTAATAAGCACGGTGTCCTGAACACTCAACCGCATTTCAGGATAGTTCCGGGTTCACAACCTCCGCCTTAGGACTCCGCGGCACATTCACCGCCGCCCGATACCGCTTATTTGGCAACTGTTCCGACGCTGTGGAAAGTGGCGTCTGCAGGCAAAACCGCCCGGTGACAGAAGTCGCCGAAAGTTTCGCCGGCATTCCGCTCCGCAGCATACCGCTGGATGACGGGCGTGAGCATCTCCACGGCCCCGTCGATGCTGACGCTGGGAGCCATGAGCCGGTTCAAACGGGTGCCGTTGTAGGCGGCTCCGACGTAGAGCGCGTATTTGTTTGGGGCGCGCCCGACCAAACCAATCTCGGAAAGGTACGGCCGTGCACACCCGTTCGGGCAGCCCGTGATGCGGATGCTGATGGCATCGTCCCGGAGACCGGCGCCGGAGAGAACCCCCTCCAGTTTGCCCACCAGATCGGGCAGTGCCCGCTCGCTTTCGGCGAGTGCCAAGCCGCAGGTCGGAAGCGCCACGCAGGACAGCGCGTTCTTCCGGAGACCGCTCCGATCGTTTTCACCGGCCAATCCGTGCTTGGCCAAGATCCCGTCGATGACTGGCTTCTGTGCCGCGGTGACTCCGGAAATGGTGAGGTTCTGGGACGGCGTGAGCCGGAAATCGCCGGTGTGCACCTCAGCAATCTCGCGCAACGCGGTTTTCATGGGCCACCCGTCGATGTCCTTGATCCGGCCGCTGAGGATGTGCAGCCCGTAGAACCAAGTGCCATCGGCGCATTCCTGCCAGCCGAGCGGATCCTCGATGGTGGTAAAGTTGTAGGCGCGCGCGGGTTCAAACGTGACTCCGGAGCGTTTCTCAACCTCGGACCGGAACCAGTCGATGCCGCGGTCTTCGATGGTGTATTTCAGGCGGGCATGTTTGCGGTTGGTCCGGTCACCGAAATCGCGCTGGGTGGTGAGGACGGCTTCGCCGACAGCGTTGACCTTGTCTGGTGCGATGAACCCGAGGACGTCCGCGAGGCGCGGATACGTCTCGGCGTTGCCATGGCTCATTCCGAGCCCGCCGCCAACAGTCACGTTGTAGCCTACGAGCTGGCCGTTTTCGACAATCGCGATGTAACCGAGGTCCTGCGAAAAGATGTCCACGTCGTTGGACGGCGGCAGCGCGAACCCGGTTTTGAATTTCCGGGGCAGATAGGTGTCGCCGTACATCGGCTCCCGTTCCGGCTCACCACCAGCCACCAACTCCTCATCCAGCCAGATCTCATGGTAGGCGCGGGTCTTGGGCAGCGCGAATTCGCTCCAGCCCCGGGCGTCCTCGTACACCCTCTGGAGCACCTCGCTCCGCTCCGGATTGGGCGGCGCCATCACGTTGCGGTTCACGTCGCCGCAGGCCGCGATCGAGTCCAGCAGGACCTTGTGCATGCCCTGAATGAGCGACTTGGTGTTCCGCTTGAGGATCCCGTGAAACTGAAAGGTCTGCCGGGTGGTCAGCCGGAGCGCCGGGGAGGCCATTTCGTCAGCAAGTTTGTCCAGCACCAACCACTGGGTCGGGGTGGCGCGTCCCCCGGGGAGCCGGACCCGGAGCATGAAGGCAAACGCCTTTTCTTTGCCGGCCTGGTTCAGGACTTTGCGCTGGTCACGGTCGTCCTGCATGTACAGCCCGTGGAACTTCGCCAGCTGGTTGCTTTCATCGGAAATATTGCCGGTGGTCGTATCCGACACGTCTTTGGCCAGTTCGCCGCGCAGATGTTTCGACGCCAGTTTGATCCCCTCATTGGCCACCAACGGCTTCGTCTTTTCAGTTTCTTGGCTCATACGTTTTCTCGTGTTTGTCGCAACTCAGCTTCCCGGACTCTTCATCAGCCGGGGCGGTTTCTCTATCCTAACCCGGCCCCGAAGTCATTGAAGAGTTTCTTCATGACACAAAAAAGCGCACCCGGTCGCCCGGATGCGCTTTTTCAAAGGTTCAGGTTCCTCGGCGGAATCAGTTCAACCAGTCGAAATGGAAGAACTCTCCGGCGGGCCGGTCCACGCGTTCAAACGTGTGGGCGCCGAAGTAATCCCGCTGCGCCTGCAGGAGGTTGGCCGGCAACCGGGACTGGCGGTAGCTGTCAAAGTACGCGAGCGCCGCGCTGAAGGCCGGCACCGCCACCCCGTGCGCGATGGCCGTCTGAACGGCGGTCCGCCAGTTGGCCTGAGTCCGGACCAGGATGTCGCGGAAGAAGGGATCCAGAATGAGGTTCTTGAGCCCCGCATTGCGCCGGTACGCCTCGGTGATCCGGTTCAGGAACCCGGCCCGGATGATGCACCCGCCGCGCCAGATGCTGGCGATGTCGCCGAAGTTCAGTTCCCAGCCGTACTGCTTGGCGGCCGCACCGAGCTGCACAAATCCCTGCGCGTAGCTGATGATCTTGCTGGCGTACAGGGCGTCCCGGACCGCTTCAATGAACTGCTTGCGGTCCCCGGTGAATGCCGGAGCTGCTGGCAGCGGGAACTCGGGGCTGGCGGCCACGCGCTCGTCTTTCAAGGAGGAGAGAATCCGGGCCTCCACGGCACTGCCGATCACGCTGAGCGGGACGCCCATTTCCACGGCGTGTCCGACGGTCCATTTACCGGTCCCTTTCTGGCCGGCCTTGTCCAGAATCACATCCACGACGGGCTGGCCAGTGGCTGCGTCTTTTTTGCCGAAAATGTTCGCCGTGATTTCGATCAGGAACGAGTTCAGGTCGCCCCGGTTCCATTCCCCGAAGATTGAAGCAAACTCCTCCGCAGACGGATTGAGCGTCGACTTCAGGATGGCGTAGGCCTCGCAGATGAGCTGCATGTCGCCGTACTCGATCCCGTTGTGGACCATCTTCACGTAGTGCCCGGCACCGTCCGGCCCCATGTGCCGGCAGCAGGGTTCGCCCTCGGCCACCGCCGCGATGCGGGTGTAGATCGGGGCAATCGATTCCCAGCCTTCCTTGGAACCGCCCGGCATGATCGACGGCCCCTTGAGTGCGCCTTCTTCACCGCCCGAGACGCCCACGCCAAAGAAATGCAGGCCCTTCTCCTTCAAATACTTCTCCCGGCGCTGGGTGTCGGTCCAGAGGGAGTTGCCTCCGTCAATGATCACGTCGCCCGGCTCCAGAAGCGGGATGAGCTGTTCAATCACGGCATCCACCGGGGCCCCAGCCTTCACCATGATCTGCGCCCGGCGCGGCCGCTTCAGCGCCCCGACGAACTCCTCGAGCGTCTTAGCTGCCACAAAGTTTTTGCCCTTGCCGCGTCCCTCCGCGAACTTCTCCGTGACGGAAGTGGTGCGGTTGTACACTGCGACATGGAACCCCTTGCTTTCCATGTTCAAAACGAGGTTCTCGCCCATCACGGCGAGTCCAATCAGGCCAATGTCACAGGTTGCGTTCATGCAGAGGTGGTTTTCGAATTTTTAGGTTTGAGAGAGTTGCAAGGCTATCGGCAAACTGCCCCCCATGGCAAACGGGATTTCCGCCCCACTCCGCACACCGGTTCCCGAAGGAACCCGGTCCGCCATGCCCTTCCGCCGTCCATGAACCTGCCCAACCAACTCACCGTCGGCAGGATGATCCTCTCCTTCCTCTTCGTCTGGGCTCTTTCCTCAGGCTCAAAGTTTGGGAACTGCGCCGCATTGGGCCTTTTTGTGGCGGCAAGCGTCACCGATTACCTCGACGGCGCAATTGCCCGGAAACGGAATCTGGTCACCGATTTTGGCAAACTCATGGATCCGCTGGCGGACAAGGTGATGATGGCAGCGGCCCTGATCATGCTGGTGCCCAAGGGCGCGCTCCCCGCCTGGGCGGCGATCCTGATCATCAGCCGCGAATTTCTGATCACGGGATTGCGGTCGCTGGCTGCCAGCAAGGGAGTGGTGCTCCAGGCAGATAACTTGGGCAAACACAAAACGGCATGGCAGATCGCCATGGTCTTGTACTTTCTGATCCTCCTGGCCCTGCAAGAATGCGAGGCCGTAGGCTGGGTGAACACCGCCAGGTTCCACTCCGTCGCATGGCAGACGGTGGGCCCCTTTCTCACGGCAGCGGTTCTCCTCATCACCCTCTACTCGGGTCTGGGCTATGTCCGACGGAACTGGCGTCTGATCCTGAGCCATCAGCTCTAAAACCCGCCATTTCGGGTCCGAGCGGGCTCCACGGGTGCACCGATTGAAAGCGACTGGCCGAAGGCACGGGCAGGTGCCGCTTTTTGGACAATCTCGCGATCCGCGGCGTCCAGGGAAATTTCGATGTCTCCGGACCGAGCGATTGAGCCGCGCGACAACACCTTGGGAAGGCTCCTTCATGCCAACGAAGAGCTCTGCGGCCCACCCCAGAACCTGATTCTTGTAAAAATGTGAAAATGTGGTACACAGACACCTGTGAGAAACATCACGCTCGCGCTGGATGAGGACACCTACCGCATGGCGCGCATTGCTGCCGCCCGGCGGGATACTTCCGTTTCCTCCCTAGTCAAACAATACCTTCAGACCCTTGCGGCAACGGAAGCAGCGCCTGAAAAAACTTCCCACGAGTTGGAAACTCTGTTGGGCGAAATTGCCAGTCGTCACCCGAACTTCGCCTGCCGTGAAAACCTGTCCCGAGAGGCCCTTTATGAAGGTCGCGGCTGAATGACCTTTGTCGATACGAACGTCCTCCTCTACGCGATTTCCACCCACGCGGAGGAGGCGGGAAAAAGTCAAAAGGCCAAACGGATCCTGAGCGCCCCAAACCTCACGCTCTCGGTCCAAGTGCTTCAGGAGTTCTACGTCCAAGCCACACGCCCCACCCGCACTGACCCACTCTCACACCAAGAGGCCACCGCACTGATCCAATACTGGCTTCGCCACCGTATTGTCCCGCTCACCGTGCAGGTGATGCAACACGCCCTCGACATCAAAAAACGCTACCAGACGTCCTATTGGGATGCCGCCATTCTTGCAGCCGCCGCGTCTGCGGGGTGCACCACACTCCTTTCCGAGGACCTCAATGATGAACAAAACTACGACTTTGTCCGCGTGATCAACCCGTTTTTGGGGCAAGCTCCCACAGCGTGACCGTCGAATCCCCTCGGAGGTGGTGAGCGATTTACCTTTCCGCCATTGTAGGGCGAGGTGTGTTTGAGCCCAACTCCGAAGCGTCTGCGATTCGGCCTCAGCTGCGCATCTCAGGAGTGGTCAGGAAAGCAACCCACGCTCCAGAGAAACAAGCCACCTTGCTATGGTTTCGGTCAGAGGAAAATGAGCTTCCTTCCGTGCTGGAGAATCCACCCCCGGGAAGACACACTCTGGAAGTCCGGCTCAGCCTTCCAGCCCCTCACAGCGCCCCCAACCCTCATGTATCTCCAAGAAGCATTCATCGATTGTCCATGGTGCGGCGAGTGTTACCCCACCCAGATTGACACATCCCAAGGCGACCACGAACTCATTGAAGACTGCACCGTCTGCTGCCGCCCCATCTCGGTTCTGGTCGAATGCTCCCCGGGCGACCTGCATTCCGTCCAGTCCCAGAGACCCTAGACGCCCTGCTCGCCAGCTCTGCGCTCGCTCAATCCCGCCATAAACTGATCGGCACGCGCAGAGTTGAACTGAGTCCGACAGAGCCTACAAAGGAATGGAGTGTCGGGAAAACTGCTCATCCTTCCTTCCCCTCAAGTTCCTCTGACCGGATGGCTGCCACTTCCGCCTCCGTAAAGACCCGCCCGCCCCAAATCGCCCGCCGCCGTGCGGCAAAGTCTGGCTTCGTCGCTGCGGAGGCGGCTGCGTCAGCACGCCATGCGCTCAGAATCCCAATCGGTCGGCCGCGTTTTTCAATGCGGATTTGTTCTCCCCCCAAAAGCAATGCCTCAAGCCTAGAAAAGGAGTTTTCCACAGGTCCCGCACGGTCATTTTCCAAGATGTGACCCATCCACTCTGCTCGGCACGGGCCGGAATGAGACCTGAGTCAGGATCGCCATGCCCTCATATCAACCCTGCCCACACCACCACCAAACCGATCTCACACGGTCTTCTGGGACTCCGCTCAAAAAAGCGGTCCCCAAGCAGGCAGCCTTCTTTCTACGCGATCCCGCCCTCGGTCCTGGAGGCGCCATGGGGAAAGGCCGGCGCACTGCTCAAAACAGTTGGAAACCGCATCAGGACGCCAAACAGGAGCGTGAACGCCAGATCGCTCAGGAGCGTGTTCCGGTAAAACCAGAGGGTGGACGGATACCCGGGCAGACCGGTGGTCAGCGCCTGCGCCCATCCGGCGAATGTTTTGGCGTAACCGGCGTCCAGCAGCCATGAGGCGGTGTTGGTGACAGCATAAAAAATCAGGGATCCAGCGACCGCAGCGCCCATGAGCCGTGGAAATGAATGGGTCTCGGTTTTGGCAAGCATTCTTCCGAGGAGCGCGACGAGGAGCAGCGCACCATAGCGCGGCACCAACTCCCAGCTGAGGACGGGAACATGGTACACCCACGTGTTCAGGACTGCGTCGCTGAGCCCCATGGCTGCCAGAGGCATCCAAAAACCGGTGCGCCCCGGCAAAAACCGGGCGCCGCAGAGGGCCAGAGCCCCCATGGGCGCAAAGTTCAGCCACGCGTTCCCATCTGCACTGCCGTGGAGAGCGAGTGCGACCCGGTAGAAAGCGGCAGCCAAAATGAGCAGGAACGTGACGACCATGGCTCCGAGTTTGCTTGTGGAAGCTCTCCGCTTCAATCCCCAACTCGCACCCGAGGATTCCGCTTCTGCCTCGAGCCAAAGCCCGCTATAGGAGGAAGCCATGTCGGAAACCCCTCTCTGGACTGGCTCGTCGTCCCAGTGGAAAAACTTCTGGGCATTCGCCCTGTGCATTCTGGTGATCCCGATTCCGTGGGCCATCTGGCGTTACCTCAAGGTGCACTGCCGGGTCTACCAACTCACCTCCGAACGGCTGCTGATTACCAGCGGCGTCTTTAACAAGGCCAGCGAATCCCTCGAACTCTACCGGGTGCGGGATCTCCAGACCCGGCAACCGTTTCTCCTGAGGCTGGCCGGTCTCGAAAACATCCAGCTGATCACCACGGACGCCTCCACCCCGGAACTGATTCTCGACTGCATGCCGAAATCCGCCGGGATTCCAGACCTGCTCCGCAAACACATTGAAATCTGCCGGGAATCCAAGCGGGTGCGTTCCATCGATCTCGAGTAAGCTCCCCCCGCCCGCAGTCAGTTAGTAAATGCGGAGGCGCGAGACGGCCCGTACCGTCCCCAATATTCGCTTGCCCGTCCGCACACCCCGCGCGAGGGTGCCCCCAATGAAGGCGAAGTTTTTTGACGCAGACAAAATGCCGGCTGCCGGCACCGAAACCGTGCCCGCTCGGAAAGACCTCCGGCCTGAAGACACCTGGGATCTTTCGCACCTTTTCCCGTCTGAGGAGGCATGGCTGGCCGGGTTCCAAAAACTCCAGCAGGAGTTCCCCGCTTTGGAACGGTTCAAAGGGCGTGTGGCGGAGTCGGCCGAAACCCTTCTGGAGTGTCTTGAACTTGAGAAGAACATCTCCCTTCAATCCGAGCGGCTCGGCCACTACGCCGGGCTGCGTTCCAGCGAGGACAGCTCTGACTCCGGCAACCTCGCCCGGGAATCGCAACTGGACAATCTCCAGACCCGGATCAACGAGTCGACGGCTTTCATCGCCCCGGAAATCATGGCGGTCAGCGACGCGGACTTTGAGCAACTGCTGGCGGCTCCCGCGCTGGCGCCATGGCGGACCAGCCTCCGCAAACACCGCCGTTACAAGCCGCACACTCTCTCCGAACGCGAGGAACGCCTGCTGGCCTTGAGCTACAGCCCGCTCCGGGGCCATTCCGAGACGTTCTCCCAGCTCACCAACGTGGACATGCAGTTCGGGCAGCTCACGGATTCCGCCGGCAAGGAACGTGCGCTCACGCAAAGCAGCTACTCCTCCTTCTTGGTCCAGCGCGATTCCGCCGTCCGGAAAGCGGCGTTCCACCAGTTTTACGCCGAGTTCGGGGCGCACAAGTTTACACTGGCCTCGAGCTACACGAACTCCGTCAAGGCCGACGTTTTTTCGGCCCGCGCCCGGAACTATCCGAGTGCCCGGGAAGCCGCGCTGTTCCACGACGACGTTCCGGTGTCCGTCTACGACAACCTGATCTCCACGGTCCACGCCCATCTTCCGCCGCTGTTCAAGTACTACAAACTCCGGAAACGGCTGTTGAACCTTCCCGAAATCCACCAGTACGACACCTACGTCCCGATTGTGGACCGGGTTGAGACCCGGGTTTCGTTCGATGAGGCGATTGAGAAGGTGGTTTCTTCCCTGACCCCGCTCGGGGAGGAATACTGCACCGTGCTGCGCGCTGGCCTTGCCCGGGGCCGGTGGTGTGACCGGTATGAATCGCGCGGGAAACGCAGCGGAGCATTCAGCTCGTCGTCCTACGGCAATCCGCCGTACATCTTGATGAACTACAAGGAGGACGTGTTTGCGGACATCTACACCTTGGCGCACGAAGCCGGGCACTCCATGCACACGTGGTACGCCCAGCGTTCCCAGTCGTTCCAAGACTACCATTACCCGATATTCCTCGCCGAGGTTGCCTCCACCTTCAACGAGGAGCTTCTGACGCACGCCCTTCTTGAGCAGACTCAGGACCGGCAGCTGCGCGCCTACATCCTGAACCGGCAGATCGACGACATCCGCGGCACCATCTACCGCCAGACGATGTTCGCCGAGTTTGAAAAGGTCGCCCATGCGATTGAGGAAGCCGGCGAACCGCTCACCCTCGAGACCCTCACCAAATCCTACCACAACCTGCTGGAGATCTACTTCGGGCCCGAGTTCGCCCTCGATCCCGAACTCGATCTGGAGTGCCTCCGGATCCCGCATTTTTACAACGCCTTCTACGTGTACAAATACGCCACCGGGCTGAGTGCCGCGATCGCACTTTCCCAGCAGGTGCTGCAGTCGGGCGACGCCAGCCGGTATCTCGGCTTTCTCAAGAGCGGCGGTTCCCAGCTCCCGCTCCCCACGCTCGCCGCCGCCGGTGTCGACATGTCCAGTCCTGCCCCGGTGGCTGCTGCCCTCCAGCTTTTCGCGCGCCGGGTGGAGGAACTGGAGGCTTTGCTTTCATGACGTTTGATCCCACCGAAAAAATCGTGCTCGCGGCTCAAGGCTACTCGGAGCTTGGAATGCACGACGAAGCCTTGGCGGAACTGGATTCGCTTCCCAAAAAATCGCAGGCGCTCCTGGCAGTGCTCGAGACCCGGGTGATTGTGCTCATGCACGCCAAGCGCTGGGAAGCTGCCCTTGAGGCGAGTTACAAACTGTGCAAAGCCGACCCCGACCGGTCGCATTCGTTCATCCACGCAGCCTTCTGTCTCCATGAACTTGGCCGCACGGCCGATGCGAGGGATATGCTCCTTTCCGGCCCTCCTGGGCTCCACCGGCTCCCGACGTTCCACTACAACCTCGCCTGTTACGAGTGCCAGCTGGGCAACCTTGACCTCGCACGGGCCCACCTCCAGCGCAGCATCCAGCTCGACAAAACGTTCCGGCAACTCGCCAAGACTGATCCCGATCTCCAGGCGCTCCGGAACGCTCCGGAAAAATGAACCCAGAGGATCTCCGTTCACTCTTCGCCGACAATTTTGCGGCGCTCGGCGAACTTGGCGCTTCGGTCAGCGTCTGGAAAGAAGACCGCGAGATTCTCGGCCTTGCCGGTGGTTTTCAGGATCCGGAACAGGCGCATCCGTGGGGACCGGAAACCCGGATTCTTTTCTGGTCTGCCACGAAGGGGCTGGCTGCGGCGACCACCCTGCACGCGCTCCAGTGCGAGTCGATCCGGCTCGAGCGCAAAGTGTCGTCACTCTGGCCTGCATTTGCCGCCGACGGAAAACAGGATGTGACGCTGTCCCAGTTGATGTCCCACCAGGCGGGCCTTGCCGCCCTGAGCCGGAACGTGCCTGTTCAGGACCATGAACAGGTTGCGGATGCATTGGCTGCGGAACCCCCGAACTGGGCGCCCGGCTCCCGGCACGGCTACCATCCGCGCACGTTCGGTTTCCTGCTCGACGAAGTGGTCCGGCGCGTCACGGGGCTTCCCCTGGCCGCTTACTGGCGTCAGACGTTCGCCGAGCCGCTTCAACTCGACCTCTGGATTGGGATCGATCCGGACCTTGCGGATTCCGTTGCCCCGGTTTTTCCGGCCCGGTCTGGGCCGCCGAAGAACGATCCATTTTACACTGCGTTTCTGACTCCAGGCTCGTTGACAGCGCGCGCGTTTGCCTCACCGAAGGGGCTGCACAACGCTGCGAGTATGAACACCCGGGAAGCGAGAACCGCTGCCTACCCAGGTTTTGGGGGGATCGGCACGGCCTCAGCCCTGGCGAAGTTTTACCTGATGCTGGCGCAGGACGGTTCCTTTCAAGGACGCACCTATTTCAAAACCCAGACGCTGGAGCTGATGCGCAGGCCGATTGTCTCGGGGGACGATGCGGTGCTTTTGATGCCCACAGCGTTTTCCGCAGGGTTCATGCAGGACCCTGTGGACTCTGCGGGCCACAAGACCCGGCACACGTTTGGCCCTTCGCCCCGGGCTTTTGGGCATCCCGGCGCGGGTGGTTCGCTCGGGTTCGCGGACCCGGACGCGGGGCTGGGATTCGCCTACGTGATGAACCAGATGGCACCCGGAGTCCTGCCGAACCCGCGTTGCCAGCGGCTAGTGCATTCCCTTTACGGAGGACCGGCGACGCCCTGAACGCAGCAAGATTCGGATTGCGCTCCGCCCCAGAGTTCTCCCAGAGGTCCAACGAAAAGCGCAGCCACATCTCTTCAGGGATCCAAATCGCGGATGTGAATGTGAAGATTTTTCCAGCGGCGCTCCAAACCCGCCACGGTCTCCTTGGAAATCTGGGTGTCTGCGATATTCAGTGCACGCAAATTGTTCGCCGCAGCGCGCTGAATGGCGTCCACCGACCGATCTGAGACGGGTGCACCCGCCACATCCAGATCCCTCAATCCACGGATGGCCAGAAGCTCTTGGAAGACTTCATCGCGCAGACCGGGCGAACGGCAATCGAGCTTCCTGAGCCGGTGCATCTTGGCGATGGCGCGTGCCATCTCCACGCTGGTCTCGGTCACCTGCAAGGAAAGCTGTTCCAGCCCTCTGAACTGCTCCGCCAGAACTTCCGCATCGTGGGGCGCAAAAACTTTTCCATGGATCGACAAATGCTTGAGCTTGGGAAAGAGCTCGGCTGTCAACGCTGCTTGGGCAGCGAATTCCGGGCTGTCCGAAATCAGAATTCCAAACCCTTCCACGGGGTTCCGGCTTAAGCCCGCCAGGCCCTCCCGCGGCCATGGTCCTTCAAACAGGTACAATTTCTTCAGATGCCGAAACCCGCCCCAGGATGGCAGGACGGCCGGAGTCAAGGCGGTGGCATCGACCGCCAGAGATTCCAGCCGTTCGAATCTGGCCATTTCACGCCCGGCTGCGTCGTCCATTTGGGAACGGGCGAGGCGCAAATGCTGCAAATTTGGCACCCCGGCTGCCACCCCTTGAAAAAACTCGGCTGAAAGTCCCCCGCAGGTTGTCAGTTCCAACGTCCGCAGATCGGAACAACGCCCGATCCAACCGCCCACCTGGGCGTCCAGAGTTGTGTCGGAGATGTAGAGCGTCTGCAACTGGCGCAGGCCAGCAAGGAAAGACCAGTCCTCAGGCACCACCTCGAAGCCCCATACCCGCAGGTGGATCAAACCTTGGAAACGGCTGAGCTGGCGGAGTTCCCCGGGGAGAAGCCCGCGCCCAAAACCTGGCCGGGTCAGCTTCACACACCAGAAATCAACCTTGCCCCCGGGCAGGTCACCCACTTTTTCCAAAAACTGCGTCCTACCTTTTCGCCGGACCTCAATTGTGCCATTTCCGTCCAACACCCATTTCACGGCCTCCTCCAATTCTTTGCGCGTCACCGGCGCCCCCGTTTCCGGGTATGCACCTCCAGGGCTCGTCCCCCTTTCGCGGGCCGCCTCGGGAGCCGAAACCCGGTCTCCCCGGTGGATTTCCCACATCCGGGGCAGCCAGACCGACACCAGTTCCTGCCGGCCCGCCAACACCCGGCGCACCTCTCCCTCCAGATTCCTCTCAGTCAACTGCTTTGCCCCCTGCACAAGCGCCGATTCAAATTCCAACACCAGTTTCCGAGAAGCCTCGTCCCAGGCCCGGTTGAGCTCAGGCAAGCGTTCCCGGTAAATCCGGCGGGCCCGGCGCAGAATCTCGAGGCTGGTATCCTGATCGTCCGTCGGCATCCGCCAAGATTCCGCGGGTACCCGCTCGGATTCCTGCCGGAAAACCGCTGCCGCCTGCTTGTCTCCGGCGCGTTCGGCATCCTTGAGCGCCAACTGGACTTGTTCCGCGTACGCCAGCTTGGCCTCTGCAACTCCCGCCGCGTATGCGTCCACCACGCGCTCCCGATAGGCCTTTTCAAATCCCGCCTTCAATTCCGTCATCCAGCCGGTTACGGAGGCGTCCGCGGTGTTTGCGGGAGATTCCTCGGCGCGGACCATTGCGCAAAACGCTGTCGCACAGACCATCACGAACATCTGGAGCGTGCGCGACCTCATCAGGGTCCGGGAATCTTAGCGCCGCTGCGATGGCGAGGCCAAGCTCCTTCTCAGAAGAGGATTCTGATTCCAGGCAGCGGATGGATTCAGCACCTGCCGGATCCATGCCCCTCGCCTGCCGCAATAGTCCCATCCCGGCCTATGGGATCCAGCCGATCTGGGTTGGAACCGTACGCAGAGAGAGCCCATTGAGCCCGGCCCGGTGGATCGCCTCGGTGGATTGGTCCGAGACAAGTGTGCCCGCGACATCCAGTTCCCTCAGGCTGCGGATCGTAAGAAGCTCCTTGAACACGTCGTCCCCCAAACCCGGAGCACGACAGATCAGGATCCGGAGATGCGGCAGCCTTGCGACCGCTTTTGCCGCCTCCACATTCAACTCGACCCATTGCAGGTTCAGTCCCTCCAAGTTTCTGAGGTTCTCCACAATAGCCAGTGCATGAGGCACGCTCAATTTTTTGCCTTTGAGTTCAAGGGCCTTCAGCTTGGGAAACAGCTCCCCCATCAAAGCCACCTGCACCGGAAACTCGGGATGATTCGCATCCAAAAAACCCATCTTTTCAATCGGATGACGTTTCAACGCCTCGAGCACCTCCCGTGACCAATCCCCGTCAGACCAGACCAGCGAATGCAGGGCGCGGAGCCCAGTCCAGACGGGAAGGACTGCCGGGGTTAACCCAGTCCCATCCACAGTTAAAACCTCGAGCCGCTCCAACCCGCCCAACTCCATCCCGGCTTCATCCGGCACCCGGGAGCGGGTGAGTTTGAGATCCTTTAACCCGGGAACACCCGCAGCGATCTGCCTGAAAAACTCGGGCGTCAGGCCTTCACAATCCCCCAATTCCAGAGCCCGTAATTTCTTGCACTGCGCCATCCACCCCGCCGCCCAGGTATCCAAACGCATTTGGCTCAAATGCAAAATCTCCAACTGACGGAGCCCGGCAAGAAAGGGCCAATCCTCGGCGGCAAGATTGAATCCTCCAAGATACAGCTGTTGAAGACTCCGGAACTGTCCCAACCGACGGATCTCCCCAGGTTTTAATACCCGATCGAACCTTTCCCGGTTGAGGGAGACGGAAAAGAACTCAAATTTGCCCTTGGGCAAGTCGCCCACTTTTTGCAGCAACTGCACCCTGCCATTTTGCCGGACATGGATCCTGCCGTTACCGGAAAGCACCCATTTCACAGTCTCCTCAAGATCCTTTCGGCTCACTGGCGCGCCCGTTTCCGGGTATCCGTCCATGGAACCCGCCCCCTTTTCACCGATTCCATCGGGTGCCGAGAGTCGGTCTCCGCGGTGGATCTCCCACATCTGGGGCAGCCAGACCGAAACCAACTCCTGCCGGCACGCCAAGACCCGGCGGACCTCGCCCTCCAGATTCTTCCCAGCCAACCGCTGCGCTCCCTGCACCAGCGCGGATTCGAATTCCGAGGTGAGTTTCCGAGAAGCCTCGTCCCAGGCCCGGTTGAGTTCAGGCACCTTTTCCCGGTAGACCCGGCGTGCCCGGCGCAGAGTTTCAAGGCTGGTGTCCTGGTCGTCCGGGGGCATCCGCCAAGCTTCCTCCGCTGCCCGCTCGGATTCCTGGCGGAAAACCACCGCCGCCTGCTTGTCTCCGGCGCGTTCGGCCTCCTTGAGCGCCAACTGGATTTGGTCCAGATAGTCCTGTTTTGCCTCCGCCAAACCCGCCGCGTACGCATCCACCACGCGCTCCCGGTAGGCCTTTTCGAATCCCGCCTTCAATTCTGACAACCAGGCGGTCACAGACGCGTCCACGGGAGCGTCCACGGGCGCTAAAGACGCCACCTGCGCGGCGCACAGGCTTGGGAGCGACGCCATGCGCAGCACCAAGAACATCTGGAGCACAAACCGCCTCATGTGATCAAAGAGCCTAGCGTCTTTGACAGGGCAACACCAAGCTCCTTCTGGAGCCCCCACCCCTCGCGGTCTACCGCTCCAAACGAACCTCAGCGGACAATCCACGCAGGGACACCCCCTTGGCCCGGCGCTGTAGACTGGAACGGGCTCCACTCGAAATCTGCGTCCCGGTGACGTCCAACACCCGCAATCCGTTCATCCCGGCATGGAGAATGGCCTCAGCGGACTGGTCGGACACCCCCGTGTAAGCCACGTCCAACTCCCGCAATGTGCGGATCGCCAAAAACTCCTGAAACAACTCGTCCCCGACGCCCGAAGCCCGGCAGCAAAGGACCCGGAGACGGGGCAGCTTGGCCAGAATTTTGACTGCCTCCAGGCTGGGCAGCGCCCACTGCAGGTTCAAGACTTCCAAAGCGTTACAATGCTCCAGCAACGCCTGCGCCTGATTTGCTTGGAACTCTTTTCCTCTGAGGTCGAGCTGCTTCAGCTTTGGAAACTGTTTTCCCAACAGCGCAAGCTGAGCCGGGAGCTCCGGGTCGTCCGCATCCAGAAAGCCCAACCTTTCAATCGGACTCCGGCTCAGAGCCTCCAGTCCCTCTCTCGGCCATGGCCCGTCAAAGAGCCACAGCTTCTTCAGGTGCCGGAACCCGGCCCAGGAGGGCAGGACGGCGGGGGACAGCCCGGTGGAATCGACCGCCAGCGCCTCCAGCCGTCCAAACCGAGCCAGTTCGATCCCGGCCGTGTCTTGGACTCTGGAACCCGTCATCCGCAGGTCCAGCAGACCTGGAACAGCGGCAGCCAGCGCACTGAAAAACTCCGGGGAAAGCCCCTCGCAGCCCGTCAATTCCAAATGGCTCAGAGCCGAACACTGGCTCAGCCAGCGACCCAACCGGGCATCCAAACTCGCACCACTGATGTAGACTGTCTGCAAACGATGCAAGCCGGCCAGAAAACCCCAGTCCTCCGTGGGCACTGAGAATGCCCAGACCCCCAAATGCATCAAATTTTGGAACCGGCCAAGCTGCTGCAACTCCCCGGGCTGAAGGGCGCGGCCAAAAGTATGCCGATTCAGATGCACCGACCAGAATTCCACCTTGCCTCCGGGCAGATCACCCACTTTTTCCAGGAACTGAACCTGGTTGTTGCGTCGGATTTGGATTGTGCCTTTGCCCTCTAGAACCCATTTCACAGTCTCCTCCAATTCCTTCCGACTCACGCTCACTCCGTTTGCGGAGGGGACTCCCCCACCGCCTTCCCTTCGGCGGGCGACTCCATCAGCCACCGGCACCTGCGTTCCCCGGTGGCGCTCCCACATCTGCGGCAGCCACACTGCCACCAGTTCGCGCCGGCACGCCAACACCCGGCGGACCTCGCTGTCCAGATGCCTCGCCGTCAACCGTTGCGCGCCCTGTACTAGCGCCGCTTCAAACTCTGCCACCAGTTTCCGCGAGGCCTCGTCCCAAGCCCGGTTGAGCTCGGGCACCCGTTCCCGGTAGATCCGGCGTGCTCTGCGCAGGGTCTCGAGGCTGGTGTCTTGGTCGTCCAGCGGCATCCGCCAGTCCTCCGCCACCACCCGCTCGGATTCCTGTTTGAAAACCACCGCCGCCTGCCTGTCCCCGGCGCGTTCGGCATCCTTGAGCGCCAGCTGGATCTGTTCTGCATATTCCTTTCTGGCCTCTTCCAACCCCGCTTTGTGAACATCCACCACGCGTTCCCGGTAGGCTTTTTCGAATCCCGCCTTCATCTCCAACAACCAGGCGGTCACCGAAGTATCCGAGGGCTTGGTATTTGCCTCCTGCGCACCGCTTAGGCCTGAAAACCAACCCGCGCAAAGCACCACGAACAACTGGAGGACCCGGGTCTGCATCTCGGTCCGGTGACTCTAGCATGCCGAGATTCGCAAGCCCAAGCTCCTTCTGGAAGAAAGCTTCCCTACGCGCGCTACCGTTCCGGCTCTTGCACAGTCGGCAACACATGCACCGCCAACCCCTTAGTCCGGCGCTCGAGACTGGCTGCGGTCCCTTTTGAAATCCGGGTCCCGACCACAGTCAACTTCCGCAATCCATTCATCCCAGCACGGCGAATGGCCTCAGCGGACTGATCCGAAACTTGCGTGCCTACCACGTCCAGTTCCTGCAAAGTCCGGCTCGCCAAGAGTTCTTGGAACACGGGATCCCCCATGCCCGGAGCGCGGCAGGTGAGAGACTGGAGATGGGGCATACGGGCAAGAATTTTAGCCGCCTCCAAACTGGGCAGAGCCGACTGGACATCAAGTTCTTCCAGATTTTTGCAGGCCTCCAACACCGCCTGCGCCTGATTCGCCCCGAACTCTTTTCCTTTGAACTTAAGGGCTTTCAGCTTCGGAAAAAGCTCACCCACCAAGGCCATCTGCGCCAAGAACTCTGGATCATCCACATTCAACAAACCGAAACTTTCAATCGGACTCCGACTCAGAGCCTCCAACCCCTCCCTAGGCCATGGCCCGTCGAAAAGCTGCAGTGTCTTCAAGTGCCGGAATCCGGCCCACGATGGAAGGACGGCAGAGGTCAATCCGGTGGAATCCACAGCCAGCGACTCCAGCCGTTCAAACCGCGCCAGTTCACACCCATCCGCGTCTTGAATCTTGGATCCAGAAATCCGCAGCGCCTGTAACCCTGGCACCCCGGCAGCCAGCCCCCGGAAAAACTCGGCAGAAAGCCCCTGACAGCTCGTCAGTTCCAAGGCACTCAGCTGGGGTGACTGGCCAAGCCAGCGGCCCGAGCGGGTATCAAAAATCGTGTTACTGATGTAAACCCACTGCAACTGATGCAAACCCTCCAGAAATTCCCAGTTTTCCGGAGCCACCGAGAATCCCCACACCCGCAAATGCTTCAATGTCTGGAACCGGCCGAGCCGCTGCAACTCCCCGGGCAGAAGTCCGCGGCCAAAATATTTTCGATGGAGCTCAACAGACCAGAAATCCACCCTGCCGCCGGGCAGGTCACCGACTTTTTCCAATTTCTGGATTTTCCCCTTTCGCACCACTTGGATCCTCCCATTTCCCTGGAGCACCCATTTCACGGCTTCCTCCACCTCCTTCCGGCTCGCCGCTCCGTCGCTTCCTCCAGAATCTGAACTGGGGCCTTTGCCTCCTCCACCGCCTCCGCTAGGCACGGGCGACCGTTCTCCCCGGTGAACTTCCCACATCCGCGGCAGCCACACCGACACCAGTTCCCGCCGACTTTCAAGAACCCGGCGCACCTCACCGTCCAGGTTTCTCGCAGTCAACTGTCGCGCCCCCTGCAGGAGGGCTGACTCAAACTTTGCCACCAGTTTCCGAGAGGCTTCGTCCCATCCCCGGTTCAGTTCCGAAGCCCGGTCCCGGTAAATCCTGCGCGCCCTCCGCACAGCCTCCATGCTGGTGTCCTGATCATCCGGCGGCATGTGCCAGGACTCCTCCGCCACCCGCTCGGATTCCTGAAGGAACACCGCAGCCGCCTGTTTATCTCCGGCGCGTCCGGCCTCGTTCAGCGCCTGTTGGAGTTGTTCTGCATACTCCTTTCTGGCCTCTTCCAACCCTGCTTTGTGAACATCCACCACCCGCTCCCGGTAGGACTTTTCAAAGCCCGCCTTCAAATCCGACAACCATCCGGCAACGGAAGCTCCCGAGGGATTGATGTTCGCATCCTCCGCACTGCACAGGCCCGAAAACCAAGCCGCACAAAGCGCCACAAACAACTGGAGGACCCGGACTTGCATCTCAGGTTTTTAACCATAGCGCTCCAACCCCTCCGAGACCAAGCTCCTTCTCAAGGGCGGCTGCAGCTCTCTCTGGCATCGGGTTTATTGATCCCCCGAGGAAAAGCATCCTGGCCAGGATGCTCGGGAGGGCTCTTCTCGCGTCTACTGAATCCCTTCTAAAGGAACGATGCGCACCGACAACCCCTTCACCCGGCGCTCCAGGGACTCCACCGCCTGCTTTGAAATCCGCGTTCCGGTTGCGTTCAAGAATCGCAGTCCGTTTGACCCGGCACGCTGAATGGCTTCCACCGAATGATCTGAGACCTGCGTCCCCTCGACATCCAGTTCTTCCAAACTCCGGATCGCCAAAAACTCTCGGAACAGGGTGTCTTCGACTTCTGCCGCACGGCAGGCCAGCACTCGGAGATGGGGCAACTTGGCCAGAGTTTTGGCCGCCGCCAGACTCGGCTGCACACATCCGAGGTTGAGCACCTTCAAGTTTTTGAACTTCTCCACGAGGACCTCGGCATGGTTTGCACTCAAGGCTTTTCCATTCAGCTCCAACCCCAGGAGCTTGGGAAACAATTCCCCCACCAGGGCCAACTGCGCCGGCAACGCCGCGTTGTCCGTGTCCAAAAATCCAAACTTTTCAATGGGATGGCGACTCAAAGCCTCCAGAGCCTCCCGAGTCCAGTCTCCTCCAGGAAGAATCAAGGAGCGAAGGGAATGAATCCCTGCCCACGCAGGAAACACCCCCGGACTCAGCCCGGTGCCGTCCAAGATCAGGCTTTCGAGCCGCTCAAACCTTCCCAACTCGACACCCGCCTCCTCTCCCAACGCAGAACCTGAAAGAGACAACTGCCGCACCCCGGAGGCACCCGAGGCAACCGTACGCAAAAATTCCGGCGTCAGCCCCTCACAACCCACCAACTCCAGAGTTTTCAACTCCTTGCACCGCGCAATCCACGTTGCTGCCCCCGCGCTCAGAGGAATCCCCTTGAAATGCAAAATCTCCAACTGACGCAGCCCGGAAAAATAGGACCAGTCTTCGGGGGCCACGGTGAACCCACCTAGGTAAAGCCGCTGCAAACTCCGAAACGCGCCCAAGCGGCGCAACTCCCCTGGGAGCGGTGGGCGATCGAACCCAGCCCTGGTCAGGGAGACGGACCAGAACTCCACGGCGCCCCCGGGCAGGTTACCCACCTTGCCTAATCTCTGGAGTCTGCCGAAGCGCCGGACGTAGATGCCCCCCCTGTTTTCAAGCACCCACTTCACGGCCTCCTCCAATTCTTTCCGGCTCACCCCCCGCACTTTTTCCTGCCGGATCTGAACCGGTGCCTCCTTCGGATTTGACGCTTCCATCTGCCACTGACAGCCGTTCGCCCCGGTGGACTTCCCACATCCGCGGCAACCAGACCGCCACCAACTCCCGCCGGCATTCCAACACCCGGCGCACTTCCCTCTCCAAATTTTTCGCAGTCAACTGTCGCGCCCCCTGTACAAGCGTCGATTCAAATTCTGAAACCAGTTTCCGCGACGCCTCGTCCCAAGCCCGGTTGAGTTCAGACACTTGCTCGCGGTAGATCTGCCGAGCCCTCCGCACAACCGCCATACTCGTATCTTGGTCGTCTGGCGGCATTCGCCAGGATTCCTCCGCCACCCGCTCGGATTCCTGACGGAACACCACTGCCGTCTGCTTGTCTCCGGCGCGTTCGGCCTCCTTGAGCGCCAACTGAAGTTGCTCCGCATACTCCCGTCTGGCCACCTCCAACCCCGCTGCATACACATCCAACACCCGCTCCCGGTACGCCTTTTCAAAGCCCGCCTTCAATTCCGCCATCCAGCCCGTCACGGAAGCGCCCACGGGCTTTATAGGCGCCTCCTGAGCACCGCATGGGCTGGGTAACAGCGTCAGAAAAACAGAGCAGAAGAACGGGAGGAATCGCGCCGCCACCCTCCGATCAGTACGGTTTTCAATGCACAAATGCAACGCTGGCTCGTCGCTCTGCCGGCCGGACACCAGCCCGGTTTCCCCCGCGCCTAATCGAGGAGAACCGTCAGTCTCGGAAACCGGTTCCTCAAAGCCATTCCGAACTCCGATGAAACGCGTGTCTGTCTGAGGTTCAACCAAATCAGCTCCCGCATTCTCCCGTCGGCGATTCCTTGGAGCCCCGAATCCGTAACCCCCGTGTGCGCCAGATCCAAACTTTTCAGGTTCCGAATCTGCATCATTTCGGCAAGCAGATCATCTCCGAGTCTGGACGACCGGAAACAAACCTCCTCCAGATGACTCAAATCCGACAGAACCTTGAGCGCCTCCGGATCGGGCAAGATGCCGGAAAAGTCCACCTTCACACACTTTTTGAAATGCCGGGCCAAAGACCTCACCTGGTCGGCCGTCAGTCCTTTTCCCGCCATTCCCAGCGCTCGGAGCTTTGGAAAACACCGGCCGATTTCTGCCACCTTGCGATCGAAATTCACCCACTCGGTGCTGAGCCCACCAAGGCTTTTCAGCGGCAGCCCTTTCAAATGCTCCAATCCCTCCCACGGCCCTTCAAACAATGTCAGTTCCCTCAGGCTCCGCAGCCCGCTCAACGCGGGAAAACTTTTGCAGCTGAGCCCCGTGTGGTTCAGGTGCAACTCCGTGAGTGTGCTGTGAACCGCTATCTCCTGAGCCACAGAATCCTCCAGAGCCGAATTCTTTAGGTCCAGAGAACGAAGATGGGAGAGCCCGGCACCAAGTTCCCGGAAAAACTCGGCCGTCAGACCCTGACACCCTGTGATCTCCAGGTGGCAGAGCAGTGAACACTGGGACAACCACGACCCAACCCGCGCGTTCACCCTGCCTCCCCGCAACACAAACCTCCGCAACTGTCGCAACTCACTCAGGAACGAGAACTCCTCCGGGGCGCTATCAAAACCCACCAATCCCAAATGCCGGACCGAACGGAAGCGGGCCAGATGCTGGAGTTCCCCTGGAAACAGAGGCCTCCCAAACTTTGCCCGGTCCAGAGTGACCGCCAAAAAATCCACACGCCCCTGGGGCAGAGCGGTTTCCCTCTCCAAAGTCACCGTTTTTCCCCTGTGAAAAATGGTCACCTCGCCGCTCCCCTCCAAGACCCATTTTACCGCCGCGACCAGGGCCCGCCGATTGCCAGCGCGCTCCCGGCCCTCCCCCGGATCGCCCCCCCCGATCTTTGCCGCATCCAATGCCGGCGGGCGTAGGCTGAGCATCCGGGGCATCCATACAGACATCAGATCCCTTCTGGCAGCCTGAACTCTGCTCACCTCATGCGCCAGGTTGCGCGCGCTCAACTGCCGCACCCCCTGCACCAACGCCGCATCAAATTCCACCCGCACCTGCCGAGCCGCCATCTCCCAGTCCCGATTCAACTGAACCATCATCTCCCGGTAATTCCGACGCGCCCTCCGCAAATACTCGAGCGTTGTGTCCTCATCCGTGCTGGGCATTTGCCAATCCTCGCTTTTCAATGCCTCCAACTCCTGGCGGAACACCGACGCATCCCGCTGGTCTCCCACCCGTTCCGCATCTGAAAGACCGTACTGAACCTGCTCGAGGTACATCTCCCGCGCCTCAACCACCCCTTTCCGGTGCTGCTCCACCACCCGATCCCGGTACACCTGCTCGAAACGCTTCTCCAGATCCGACAACCATTCTGACACCCGGCCGTCTTCTGGCGCCGCCTCTGCATGAAGCACGTCGCCTCCTCCAAGCAGAGCCATCCCCCACAACCCAACCAAAACCCAAAAAAACCGCCATAAACACTTCATCTCCGGAGCATTAATGGCCCAATCTTGGCAAATAAAGATCTTTAAGTGTCCTAAATCCGCTGACTCCGCAACTTTTGCCACTCAACCCGGTTTTTCTCTCTGTAGCCTCTCTCCCATGCACCGCGCCCTCCCTGCCCTTTTCGCACTGACCAGCCTCGCATCCCTGAATGCCGCCCCGCCCAACATCGTCCTGTTCCTCGCAGACGACCTCGGCTACGGCGACCTCGGCTGCTTCGGACATCCGATCATTCAGACCCCAAACCTAGACGCCTTTGCCAAACAGGGAGCACGCCTGACCCAGTGCTACGCCGCCAGCGCCGTCTGCAGCCCGTCCCGCTCCGCCCTCCTCACCGGACGCACCCCGTACCGGAACGGCGTGTTCACCTGGCTGGCAGAAGGCTCCGAAGCCCATCTCCGGCAGTCGGAAATCACGCTTCCGAGCCTGCTGCGCTCGGCCGGTTACGCCACCTGTCATGCCGGCAAATGGCACCTGAACGGCCTCTTCAACAACCCGGCCCAGCCCCAACCCGGCGACCATGGCTACGACTGGTGGATGGCCACGCAGAACAACGCCGCGCCGTCCCACCAAAACCCGGAAAACTTTGTCCGCAACGGGGTCCCGGCTGGGAAACTCGAGGGCTATTCCGCGCCGCTCGTGGTCCAGGAAGCCAGCCAGTGGCTCCGGGAAAAACGCGACCCCGCCAAACCCTTCTTCCTCTCGGTCTGGACCCACGAACCCCATTACCCGATCAAGTCTGACCCGGCATTCAAGGCCCGCTATCCGGATCTCCAAGACGACCTCCAGCGCGAACACCACGCGAATGTCACGCAGATGGACGCCGCATTCGGCGAACTGCTCCGCGTCCTGGATGAACTCAAGCTCTCGGAAAACACCTTCGTGTTCTTCACCTCTGACAACGGCCCTGAGGGCGATGGCAACAAGGGGCCGGGCCGCGGTTCCTCCGGCGGGTTGCGCGGCAGAAAACGCGACCTCCACGAGGGCGGGATCCGCGTCCCGGGCATGGTCCGCTGGCCCGGCAAGATCCCGGCCGGCACCACCGTCCATGCCCCGGTGATTGGCAGCGACCTACTCCCCACCGTCCTTGCGCTCACCGGCGTCGACAAAAAACCTCTCGGGACGCGCACGATCGACGGCACCGATGTGCTCCCGCTCCTCAACGGAACCTCCGTGGCCGTGCCCAGGATCCAGCCGCTGTTCTGGCGGCTCGACATGGCCCCGAACGCCAAGGTGGCGCTCCGGGTGGGAAACCTGAAAATCCTGACCGACGAAAGCCGGTCCCAGTTTGAGTTCTATGATCTGGAGAGCGACCCGAAGGAAACCACGGATCTGCAGACACAACGGCCCGCTGATTTCCAGAGTTTCAAAGCCCTGCTGCTCTCGCACATCACGGCGGTGGAAGCGGAAGGCCCGGACTGGTTCAAACGCCTCAACCCCAGTGGCGCGAGGCCGAAGGGCGAAACCGGCGCAAAAAAATCCGCGGAGTAACCCGCGCCGTCTGGAGCGGAGTCAGGCACTGCCGGTCCCATTTCTGCTGCCATGAGCGGACCGCGACTTGATTTCCCGGCGGTGATCGCCTTGGGTGGGCATTTTTATGGAACCCACGCGGCAGCCTCCCACGCACGGGGTGGTCATCCCCAGCTACAACTCCGGCCCGCTCCTCCTTGAAACCGTCCGGGCGGTTCTGGAGGTCTGGACCCCAGTGGTGGTGGTTCTGGACGGCTGCACCGATGGAAGTGCGGAACAACTCGCTTCAGCGTTCCCGGGCAGGGAGGGACTCCATGTGATCAATCTTCCGCAGAACGGTGGCAAAGGCGCCGCAGTCCTTGCAGCGTTCCAGCATGTCGAAAAACAGGGATGGACCCATGCCGCGGTCTTTGATTCCGACGGGCAACACGCCGTTGCGGACATCCCGAAGTTTCTCGAAGCGTCCCGCCGGTATCCGCAGGCCATGATCCTCGGCGTCCCGGTGTTCGGACAGGACGCCCCTTCCCTCCGGGTCCTTGGCCGGCGCGTGGGCAACTGGTGGACCCACCTCGAAACGCTCTGGGGCGGGATCGAAGATTCGTTGTACGGTTTCCGGGTGTACCCCGTGAACGCCTCCCTCGAAATCCTTTCCAAGATCCGCGGGGGGCGCAGGTTCGATTTCGACACGCAACTGGCAGTCCGCCTGTACTGGATGGGGTTCCAGCCGTTGAACCTGCCGACTCCAGTCACCTACAGGTCCCGGGAGACCGGCGGCGTCAGCCATTTCCGGTATGTCCGGGACAATGTGCTGCTGACTCTGGTTCACACGCTCCTGGTCCTGCAGGCGCTCCTCCGACTGCCCCGGCTTTTACGGATGCGCCGCCGCCCCCCCCTGATTTTTCCATGACCCCGGTTCCGCCACGGTTCCGTCGCGGAATCACTCTGGCTGCCACCGGTCTCCTGGCACTCGAATCCGTCCGGAGGGGCCTGGTGGAGGGTTCCTTTGCCGAATCCTTTCCCATGGGTGTGGCAGCTTGGAGCGCGTTCCTTCTCCCCACGCTTTTCAGAAACTGCCCGTGGAACGGGCCGGTCACCCGCACATTTAAAACTCAGGCCCGGGAGGTCTGGCTGACCATCGACGACGGGCCGGACCCGGCAGACACCCCGGAAATCTTGGAGGTGCTCGGCAAACACCAGGCGACAGCCACATTTTTTGCGATTGGACGCCGGGTCGAGGAACATCCCGATCTGGCCGCAGCCGTGACCCGCGCGGGGCATCCGATGCAGTCCCACACCTATTCACACCCCTCGGCATCTTTCTGGGCTGCCGGCCCAACGCGCGTCCGGCGGGAACTGGGGGACGGCATCCGCGTGATCCGGGAATCAACCGGCATCCAGCCCACCCAGTTCCGGTCCCCGGCAGGCTTGTCGAATCCGTTCGTGCACGCACGGGTCTCCCAACTCGGACTGCAGATGGTGGGCTGGAGCGTGGCCGGATTTGACGGCGTTCCGCACAGCCCCGATGCCGTGGTGCACAGGGTGCTGGCCGGGATCCGGCCCGGGGCCATCCTTCTGCTCCATGAAGGCCCCGTGCTCGGGATGAAACCAGGCACCCGGGCCCGGACACTCGCTCGAATCCTTGCCGGCCTGGATTCGGCCGGGTACAGGACTGTGATTCCAGCCCTTGGAAATTCCGCGGCCCTACACGGGGAAGTCGGAAAGCCGCCTCTGGAAATGGGCTTCGACCTCCGACGCAAGCGCTGACGGCGGCGTTTCGGGGCAATACTCCCAACGCCGGTCCAGCCTCAGAACAATCCGTGCCGGCAACTCCGCAGGCGGCCGCCACCAGACGCCGCCACGTCGTCCGAGGCCGCGCGAGGTGCGGATCACCACGGCCTGCACCGGAGCCCGGGCGCGGCAGGCAATCACAGCGAACCCGGGCCGGATCGGGTTGAGGACGGCGCCCGTCTGTGTCCGGCGGCCCTCGGGAAAGATCAACACGCTGCAGCCCTCCCCAAGACGGTCCTGGACGTCCTTGAACAGGTCCAGCCCGTCGGCGGCGGACAGGTGCCCGGCAAGGACTGCGGACGGACCTGTCACCGGGTTGCGGAGCAGGGCCGGCTTGAAGATGCAGATGGCGTGCGGGATCCGGGCCAACAGAAACGTGGCGTCGAGCAGGGACGGATGATTGGCCACATAAACCGTGCCGGGCAACGGCGCAGGCTCAAACCCCTCGAAATGGACCCGGGCAACTCCAGTGCAGTGAAGCCAGCGGATCCAGACGTTCATCAGAAAGGCAATGGCGCGGCGCGCAAAACGCCGGACACCCGTGGCCTTGGAAAAAACCAGAAGCGGCAGACACACCCCCAGCCCGAAACAGGCGCCCACGCCCAGAAACCCGGCCCACGAGATCCAGTAGACACCCACCAAATAGGCCCGGCGCAGGGCCGAAACCGGGGCGCCATCGGCACCGCGCACTCCCCCCTCCGGACATCCGCTGGAAGAAGATGCCATCACCTCTTGATCTTGCCGCTGGCCGTCCGCGGCAACTCATCCACAAACCGGAACCGGACCGGCACTTTGTAGGACGCGATCCATGCGCGGCAATGCTTGGAAAGCGCCGCCGCTCCTGGTTTTGACAGAGGATCGGCTGGCACCACCTCCGCCACCGGGATCTGGTTCCACTGTTCGTGCGGTTCCCCACTCACCCGGCACTCAGCCACCTGCGGATGCCTGCACAGCACTGCCTCGACTTCCTCAGGGAAAAACTTCATCCCGCCAAAGTTGATCACGGACTTGCGCCGGCCCCGGATGAAAATGTATCCGGCACTGTCCTGCTCCACCAAGTCTCCCGTGGAAAACCAGCCGTCCAGTTCCGCCCGCTCCGTCCACGGCAACAGGTAGGCGTCAAAAAGACCCGGCCCACGCACCTGCAACTCCCCGGCTTCACCCGGCCCACACAGGGTCCCGTCCTCCCGGACCACGCAGATTTGAAAATCGTCCGGTTTACCGACGCTGAGCGGCTTTTCCAGCGGCGCATCGTTGAGCAGCGGAAGCCCGGCCTCAATGATTCCCAGCCCCTGGCACAGCGGAACACCAAACCGCGCGTGAAATGCGCGGGCGGTTTCTTCGCGGAGACTGGAGGCGGTGGAAACCGCCAACCGGAGCGTGGGCCACGGCAGACCGGAAGGTTCAGCCGCGAGCAGGGAATGGTGAAACGGCGAGCCGTAAATCACCGTCGCACCGGTCCGCCGGGCCGTCTCAAGAATTTCGGCCGCCAAATGCGCATTTTCAAGGACCGTGGTCGCCCCCTCCAGAAGATACAGAACGATGGAAACGGCGAAATGATGGGCCATCGGCAGCGTCCACAGGACGCGGTCTTCCCGCCCTATCCCCAGCCGCCGGTTCGCCGACCGGACCCGCTCCAGCAGCGCCGCGTGCCCAAGCACCACCCCCTTGCTGTCCCCGGTGGTACCCGAGGAAAACCGGATGAACGCGGGGTTCACTGCCAGAAAACGCTCCTCGGGAAACTCGGACTGGGACTGGAGAACGGTCCACTGCCACCGGATGGCTCCCTCCACCCGCCCCTGGGCTCCACGCTCGGATCCCCCCTGGCTGGAGGCGGGAGAGATGAGCAGATGCACGGCGGTCAACCGGGTCTGGGATTCGCGCTCGGCCGGCGTCAACTCCTCGGCCACGGGAATCAGACAGGCACCGGCCCGGAGGATGCCAAGCGCAAGCACCACGTACTCCCATGCGTTCGGCCAGAACAAACCAATCCGCGCCTGCGCACCGGCAGGGACGCATCCGGGAAGAATCCGGGCGAGTTCCTCCGAGACCGTGCGGGAAAGCTGTTCAAGCTGGGCATAGCTGAGGACGGTTTCGCCGTCCAAAAGGGCGGTCTGCCCGGGGTACTCGCGGGCCCGGTCAAAGAGGAGTTCCGCAACGTTCATGGCTCCACTTCCGCGCGGGTTTGAATCCAGCGCCGGACGGATTCAGCAGCCGGATCAGGGTCGCCTGCAGATTGGAGGGCGGCTGCAACGCCAGCGGCCTGTCCGGTGGCCATGCAGGTACCCATCACCCGCAGCGCAGCCTGCGCCTCATGGTCGCAGGAAATGCAGCGGCCTGCCGCCCACACGTTTTGCAGGTGGACCGCGCGCAGCGCGCCCAGCGGGATCCGGGTGGGCAGGTTGTTTTTTGGAAACCGCCAGCGCGGCCCGGTGTGCACCTCCCGGAGTTCCATCGGCCATGTGCCAAGAGCCACCTCTTCCTCGCAATCGGAACCCGACAACACGGCGTCTGCAGAAACGGTCTGGCGCCCCCGCATCCGCCGGCTTTCCCGGAGCCCCACACGCGCCGGGAAAACGCCCAGATGAGCGTTCTGGAAGGCCGGGTGACGGAGCCGGAGAAACCCGTGGATTTCATGCGCCACGGCGCGGCCAGAACGCTCGAGTTGTCCAAGTTGGGCGGGATCGTGCGGATCAAAGTCTGCGCCGGCGGCCAAATCCACGGTCACGTAGAGCTCGGTTCCCCGGCCAGTGGGCCGGAACTGCGCACCGAGACAGCCCGGAGAAAGGCGCCCTTCGGAAACGGCCCGGGCAATCTGGTGGGCCAGTCGCACCCGGCCCTCGGAATCGAGCGCTGCGGGATCCGCGGTGTGCATCCCAAATACAAAAGCAGGCCGCTGCAGCCTCTCGGAAGGCGCCTGGTCGCACGGCACGCCCGCCCCGGCACAGAGCACCGCGTCTCCACTCGCATCCACCCAGGTGTTGGCCCGGATCGTCCGGGCCGTCCCGCGACTGACCACCTCGATCCGGGACAACATTCCGGCCTCCACAGAAACCGAAACCAACTCGGTGTGCAGGAACACGTCCAGCCGACTGCACTCGGCCGTGATCGCGTCACAGACCCACGCCATTCCCGGCGGGGAGATCGGCAGCACGTCCATGCGGCCCATCCGGACCGGACCGGGCGCCGCGCCCGCCTCCATGAGGCGGCTGGCCAGTTCCGTGGGAAACCCGGGATGGGCAGGCACGGCCCCCGGTTCGTCCCGGAGCAGGTAAAGGCCGCAAATCGAGTGCACCAGCGAGGCCGTTGCCATGCCGCCCAGAAAACCGTGCCGCTCCAGAAGCAGGGTCCGTGCACCGGCACGCGCAGCACTGACCGCCGCTGCGATTCCTGCGGAACCGCCGCCAAGTACCACGACATCAAATCTGGAGTCGGCCGGAGTCATGCGGAAAACGGGTTCCAAGAGCGCGGTAGTAACGCGCTGTGGGACGACAGCCCGCGCTTCTCCTGATCGGGGTGGGCTGCAGATTGTGGTGGGAGCTTGGAGGTCGTATGCAAGCCAATAAGGACTGTTTCACCCGGGCAAAGTGGTGCGGATTCAGGCCCGCTTGAGTTCCGCCACCACGCCCGCCAGTTTCAGAGCCGTCTCAAACGTGTTCCGCGAAATCAGGGACTCGGGAAGGCGGACACCGAATTCCTGCTCCACGATGAGCGTGAGCTGCATGATGGCCATCGAATCGAGCCCGGCGGCAAACAGGTCGGCCCCGGCGGTCAACTCACCCTCAGGCTCCAGAAGGTCGGATTGAATGCGTTCCAAAAGACGGCTGGCAATTTGCTGGGTGTCCACGCGGCGGTGCAGGTTTTCTGGATGTCCGTAAAGGTGCGCAAACCGGAACAGCCACAACGAACCGGGACGGACACTCCGTCCCTCCCCGCCCGTCAGAAAACCACCGGCACGCCCCGGAATAGCGCCAGAAAACAGAGGTGGTGGCAACGGTTTTGATCCACCCCTCAACGCGGAATCGATGCGTCGAAAAATGAAGGGGCAATCGGCCGGTTCCGTTCCACGGCCTCAAACATGTAACTGAGCCGGGCACCGTTCGGTAAGAGGATGCTCACCTCCCTCACCTCCAGAGACTCCGCCTTGAGCAGGTTCACGATCGACTTCGGGAAATGCGACGGGGCGCCCTCCCTGCGGACCAGCTCGATCCGGAACAAATCTCCCTCCCGAGACACCTCCGCCGAAAACCAGGCAGCCTCCTCCGCCTCCCCGCCTCGCAACAGCGAAATCAACCCCTGCAACGGTTTGCCAGCCGGATCGTTCAAAAGCGATTTCTCCACCAGCTTCCTGCCCGGCTTCTGCACCAGCAGCGTTTCCCCATTCGCCAGCATCCATTCCCCTGCGGGATTCTCAAAGTCGATCCTCAGCCCGTCCGGCGCCCGGAACCGAATCCGCCCCTCGCTGAGGATCGGTGTCTTCAGTCCGGGCACCGTCAGAGATTGCGAGAACCGGGCACTCCAGAACCGGGTCCCCTTCTGGAACGCCTCGAAGCGCTTGCGCAATTCGCCCGCCTTGCCCGGACTCAACGCTTCTCCGCCCACCGCCGATGCCGCACCCGAGAAAAACAGGAGCCCCGACAGGAGCCGGGAGAATTGGCGTCTGGAGATTCTGGGGGACATGAGGTCAGGAGAGTTGCCCGGGACTGTGAGTTTCTTGGGAATTCTGTGAGCCGCGTCCGAGTTGGATTGCGGCAAACTGCTGGGTGAGTCCCCAGATCGGAACCACAATTTCCGCGGCAGCCCCGGTTTGAATGAGATTTGCGGCGCGGATGGTGTCCCATGCGGCGGAGGCTGCGAAACATTCGACGCCCGGATTCGGATTCTGATACGTGGCACGCCCTGCCAGAGCCTTCTGTTCAACCGCCGTTGCCCACCCTGTGGCCGTCTCCAAAACCGGACAGGAACTACCCAGCTCATCCAACCCATTTCGGGCCGCCGCAAGCGCCTGCGCCTTGCTGGCGAATCCGTGTCCTTCGGTCACTTTGCGCACTGCAACCCCCGCTGAATCGGATGCGGCTCCGAGGAGCACAGCTCCAGCCCCGCTGCCCGGGATGAAACGGGGCGACCGTGTCCAACCGACAGCTTCGAAAGCGCTGAGGGCGTGCGGATCAAACTCTTCCGCGCCCACTACCACCACCTGCTTGGCCGACCCGGTGCGGAGCCAGCATTCGGCCGTCCGAAGCCCGGCGACCCAGCCCGATTTGTCACCGATCTGGGAATACACGGGCCCTCCAATCCCAAGCGTGGAAACCACATGGCTGATCGGGCTGTTGAAAACCGTCTCCGGAAAAAGAACGGGACTGGCAAACCGGCGGCCATCCTTGGTGATTTCCTTATAAAACCGGACCGAATGATTCAGGCAGCCGAGAAAAAAACAGGCAACGACCCCGGTCTGACTCAGGTCCTCCGGAGACTGTCCTTCGAGGGCCTGGCTCACCGCCTCAATCAGGAGAAGGCTGATGGGGCTCGCCCGCCGCAGCCGGGGCTTGAGCTGCCATTTCTGCAGCACTGTTTCCGGAATCCGGGTCTGGGCGGAAAGAATCTCCCGGGTGCCCGCCGCGTTCGGAACCGGGCTGGTAGGCCAAGGCCGGTCTAGGCTTTCCACGCCGGTGCCTCCGGGACACACCAGGCCGCATGACAGGATGTTCATTCCCCTCATCCCAAACCGCCGGAGGCCACTCCGCAAGACTTCGATGCCAACCCGCATGTCGTCACTCGGAAAATGGGGCTCCCGCGGGGGTGCGTGGATCAGAATGCGCAGGCGTATTTCCCTCGACGAACCGGATCCACCGTCCTTAAACTTTGATGACGAACGAGCCAGTGAAACACTTGGCTTTCCATCCCCGCGGAGTTCGTGAAGTCAGAAGAGTTTTCTCTATGTACGGAATGGTCAATCAAGCAGTGCGGGGTCTGGTGGTGGACAGGTTTGGGATCCAGACATGGACCCGGATCCATTCCGAGGCCGGGGCTCCCGAGAACTTCTCCGCGATGCAACCGTACGAGGATTCAGTGACCTACAATCTGGTGGGCAAGGCGGTGGAAGTGCTGGGACTGCCGGCGGAATCGATCCTCCACGCCTTTGGCGAGTACTGGGTCTTGGAGATCGCCACCAAACACTACGGGACGCTCATGAACAGCACGGGCCGGGACTTTGCCGATTTCCTCGCCAACCTCGACCACATGCATCAGCGGATCCGAGTCACCTTCCCGAATTACCAACCGCCTTCGTTCCGGGTGAAGCCCTTGGATACCACAACCCTCCAGGTCGACTACTACTCGCACCGGCCCGGACTCCTGCCATTCGTGGAAGGTCTCTTCACCGGACTCGGCAGACACTTCTCCGAAACCGTCACGTTTGAACACCTTGCGGACTCCGCCCACCAACTCCCCTGCAAGCGAATGCTCGTCCGCCATGTTGCCGCCGCGTGACCCGCAGCTCGGGCACGAGGTTTTTTCACACATCCTTCCGTTCCACCTGATCTGGAGCGCCGGCGGGACACTTGAAAGCGTCTCAGCCTCCGTCCGGCGTCTGTGGGGCCTGCGAGAAGACGAGATGCCCGTGATCCGATTGGAACGCCCGTTCTCCGCGAAACTGAACGCGGCATGGTTCGGGGAACTCACTGGCATGGTGCTCACACTGAGCTGCCAATCCGCCCCCTCCCGCCCCCTGCGGGGTGAGATCATCGTGTTGCCCGACGGCCGATGGCTCCTCTGCGCTCTGCCGCCCATGGGCCGCGTCGCGGACCTCGAACACGCAGGCCTCAAACTCAGCGACCTTCCCCTCCACTCCGGACTCGGGGACGCCTTGATTGCCGCCGAAGCCGCCCATGTCTCTCTTGAAGAATCACAGGCGGCGTTGCACCGGCTCGAAAAGGTCAACCGCTCGCTCTCGGAGGTGAACGCAGCTTTCGGGCGGTTTGTGCCCCGCCAGTTTCTGGAAGCACTCGGGATCAAATCCCCGCTCGATGCCACCCTCGGCACCCGGGCCACCACACAGACCGCCGTACTGTTCGCCGACCTCAGAAACTTCACCAGCATCAGCGAACGCATGGAGACACGGGACATCTTTGCGTTCATCAACCGCTATCTGGAAAATGTCGCACCCTGCATCCGGAATAACGATGGCTTTGTCGTCCACTACTTGGGGGACGGAATTCTCGCCCTGTTCCAAGGCCACCCGGGGAACGCGTTACAGGCTGCCGCGGAAATGCAGGCTGCAATCCGGAAAGCGGTTGCCGGAGACCTGAGGACCTCGGGGCTCCCGGCAGATTTCCAGTTCACGCTCGGAATCGGGCTCCACTTTGGACGCATTGAAATGGGCATCGTGGGCGAGAGCGGCCGCTGGGACTGCTCCGTCATCTCCGACACCGTGAACACCGCCTACCGCGTGGAGGGCCTCACCAAAACATTCGGCGCAGAAGTCCTGTTCACCGGCCAGTTTGAAGAACGCCTTCCAGAAAACGCCTCCTTCAAATACCGGCGACTCGGCCGGATCCGGATCAAGGGCCGGGCGGAAAAAGTGAATATCTTCGAGTCCCTGGATGCGCTACCGCCCTCCGTTGGGGCACTGCGAATCTCCTCGGCCCAGATGTTCTCGGAGGCGCTCGCCGCGTTTGAAACCGGTGACATGCCCGCTGCCGCCCTTGGTTTCCAGCGGTGCCTCGCCACGGATCCTTCCGATGTGGCGGCGCAACACTATCTGGACCGGTGCACCGTGGATCCGGAATCGATCTGAGCCCCGGAAAACCGGGCGCCTTGAATTCCCCCAAATACAAAGGGCCGGCTCCCGAAGGAGCCGGCCCAGTCAAGCAAGGTGCCTGTGGCACCCGAATCCTTAATCCAAACTTAGAAGCTCACGCCGAGCTTCACACCGCCGAAGACTTCGTTGTCCGTGGTGTTGATCGATTCACGGGCCCGGCCGGAGAAGTTGTAGGCCACATACGGAGTCAGGGTGACGCTCTTGGTCAGGTTCACAGGAGCGGCAAGGCTGGCAATCGCATGGGTGATGCCGCTGGTGACGCCTCCAGGAATGCCGCCGTTCGCACGCGCGCTGATGTCCGAGTAGTAATCCAGACCGTACCCAGCCTTCACCGCAGGAATCAGGGTGAGGAAGGACGCGACCTTGATCGGGTAATCGGCACCCACTTCAAAGTAGGAACCGCCGATGTTGAAGTCGTAGTAGTACCCCGTGGAGACGTTCACCGGGCCGAGCGTGGAGGTGAGCACGAAACCGAGTTCGTTGGTGTGGGCGATGTTGAATTCGCCAGCCCCGAAGCTCCCGGTGGTTGCCGTGGTCCCGCTGAACCCGTCGAAGAACTGGTAACTGGTGTACACCAGAGTCGCCTTCAGGAAATCGAAGTCGTACGTCAGCGAACCGATCAAATCGAGCTCGGAGTACTCGAGTTTCTCGTCAAACAAACCCGAGTTCACCTTCGTTTCCACGTTGCTCGTGTACAGAGCGCCAAAGTTGAAGGTCAGCTTGTCGCTGATCCCCTTCAGCGGCACGCTCGCGGAGAACCCGCCCCATGCCGTGTGGTCAGCGAACCAGAGGCCGCGGAAGTAGTAGCGGGAATCCCAGCCCACTTCCATCGTGCCGGTCATGTCGATGCCGGCCAGCGCGAACAGGCTCTCGTCTTTGTCTTCGGCAACGGTCTTCGCCGCCACTGCCGTTCCAGCGTTTGCATTCAACGCGGCACAAGCGCTCAGCGCCAAAACCGCCTTCGTAATCGCAGATGTCAGGTTCTTCATCATGATGTTTTCTTCGTTTTGATTTTTCAGGTGTTTCAAACAACCGCCGAGGGGCACTTGTTGCCCCGCCGAATAGCACACGTCAGGCCAACCCCCCAGAAAATTTTAAGCCCCTCCCCCAGAATCCGGTTTTTCCGAGCGGCCGCCCCGTAAAAAAACTCGCGTCCCTGCCTCCAGACGTTCCCCACCCCATCCCCAATCTGGACTGATCTGCGCAAATCGAACCAGTGTTGGAAAATAATCAACACCCCCGGCGGCGCATCCAGCCCCGGGCGCCCACCCACAGCACACAGGGCAACCCCACCGACAATCCTGCGCTCCACCCCGGCCACGACACCCCCACCGCCCCCACCCACGCAAACACAAATCCCGTCGGCAGACTGCCGCAGATCAGCGCCCCAAAAAACCGCCCCGGCTCCATCCGAGCCAAACCCGCCAGACAGGCCACGGCCTCCGGCAGGACCGGCATCCACCGGGACCCCAACACCAACCAGACGCCACGCTCCCGGATCAACACCTCCCCCCGGCGCAGATTCTCCGCACCTGCAATCCGTTCTGCCACAGGCCGCCCCAGCCACCGGCTCAACCCGTATCCGAGCGCCCCGGACAAAGCCGACCCCAGGCCCGCAAGAAGACCACCCCAGAAAGGGCCAAACACCAAGCCCATGGCGGACATCACCACCGTGCTCGGCACCGGAAGCACCAAGTCGGCCACCAGCAACAGAACACCGGCAAGGCCGGCCCAAGCCCCAAAACCTTCCATCCATCTCCGGGCGCCCTCCAGGCTGAACACCGCATCAAACCGGTCGCCCCAGAGCAGAAACGGAACCAGAATTCCCGCAAGAGTCGCGCCGGCCAGCCAGAACCAAACCCTGCCGCCCCGGAAAAATGGCGTCCCCGCTTTCACTGCTGCGTTCCCGAGCCGGTGCGCCGCAGAAACGCCAGAACCTCCTGCCGGGCGGCTCCGGAATCAAACACCGCCCCGCCATGCCCGGCACCGGTAAACAACAGCAACTTGCACTCCACCCCGGCCTCCCTCAACGCAATCTCAAGCCGCTCACTCTGTTCCACCGGCACCTCCGGATCGGCGTCTCCGTGTAAAATAAGGAACGGGGCGTCCCCGGCGGACACTTGAAACAGCGGACTTGCCTGACGGGCGAGAATCTCGCGTTCCGAAACAATCCCGCCCAAGAGACGGGCGCCCCGGGTTTGCGCGAGTTTTTCCGGGGGCTGATCGGGACCGGGCACGTTGCCCGGCATGCTGAGAAGATCCGTGGGTCCGAAGAAATCGATGACTCCGGCCACGGGTTCGCGCCTCCTGTCGCTGGTGGTGCCCAGAAGCGCGGCGAGATGACCTCCGGCCGAGGCACCGGCGGCAAAGATGCGCTCGGGATCCAGCTGATGCTCGTCCGCATGGGCGCGGAGCCAGCGCAACGCAGCCCAGCAATCCTCAATCTGGGCTGGCCATTTGGCCCGGGAGGTGAGCCGGTAGTCCAGACTGGCCACCGCCACGCCTTCCCGGGGAAGCCAGCCAAACGGGCAGTCCTCCTTCGCGCCCCGGCTCCAGCCGCCTCCGTGAATCCACAGCACGACCGGCGCACCGCCTTCCACCGGTTTTTCGGGCAGGTACAGGTCCAGCCGCAACGCCCCGCCCACAGGATAACTGTACTCGAGATTGGTCAACCGCCGGACCCCTTCCTCGAGCCGCGGCCGTGCATCTCCCGCAGAACGCACCCCGGCCCCCTTCTGGCCAGTCACCGCATCCCCCAGTTCAGAGCGCGCTTCCATCGCCAGTTTCCTCAGCCTGTCCACCACCCCGGGATGCAGATGCGCCACGTTCTCCCGTTCACCGGGATCGGTCCGCAGGTTGAACAACGACAAAGGCAGGTTCTCCACACGGTACCCGTGCCGGCTCGCGATCCCGCGGACCCCGGATTCCTCCATCGAACGCGGCTGGATCTTGCCGTAATTCGAAGGCTTCCCACCCCGCCCGGGCTCGGCCGCAACCGTCAGGTACTCGTGGGGCAGGTGCAGCTTCCAGTCCCCCTCGCGGACCGCATGCAACTCCTCTCCAGAATAAAACCAAAACACGTCGCGGCCCTTGGCTTCGGGTTCTCCAAAAAGAACCGGCGCGAGATCCTTTCCATCGAGCCGGGTGTCGGGAAGCGCGGCGCCGCAGAGTTTGGCCAAGGTCACGCAGAGGTCCATGGAAGTCACCACCTCGTCACTGACCACCGCCTCCGGCACACGGCCGGGCCAACGAGCGATGAACGGCATGCGCACCCCGCCTTCAAACGCGGTCAGTTTTCCTTCCCGGAACGGCCCAGAACTGCCTGCGTGCTCGCCATAGGACAAAAACGGACCGTTGTCCGAGGTGAACACCACCAGCGTGTTCCGCTCCACCCCCACCCGCCTCAGCGCCGACAAAATCTCGCCCACCGACCAGTCCAGCTCCTGAACCGCGTCCCCGTAAAGACCGCGGCCGCTGTATCCACGAAACCCTTTGGACGCCGCAATCGGCACGTGCGGCATCACATGCGGCACATACAGAAAAAACCGGCCCCGATGGTTGGCTTCAATGAAACGCACGGCCCGTTCCGTGATCCGACGCGTAAACTGCGACTGATCCGGGTCCAGCTCCGACACGTCCTCGCCCTCGTACCATGGAAGGCCGGGAATTCCCTTCTGCACCGGATGCAGCGGCCCGTTGTCGTTGGAATACGGAAGCCCCGCGAACTCCTGGAACCCGCGCCGGGTCGGCCAGAACATGGGCTGTAGCCCGAGATGCCACTTCCCGAATGCCCCGTTGGTGTATCCCGCAGCCTTCAACCACTCGCTAAGGATCTTTTCGCGGGGATGAATTCCGCTGGTGCTCAGATGGTTGAGCGCGCCGCTCATCCCGATCCGGTTCGGGTAACATCCAGACAGCAATGCCGCGCGTGACGCCGTGCACACGGCCTGAGCGACGTAAAAACTGCTCAACCGCAACCCGCCCGCAGCCATCCGGTCAAGGTTCGGCGTTCCGATGTCCGTTGCCCCAAAACAGCCCAGGTCGCCAAACCCGAGGTCGTCCGCAAGGATCAGCACCACGTTGGGCGGCTCCTCCGCATGCGCACCCCGCGGCGCGCCCATCCAAACCGCGGCTGCCACCCAGAACCAGTTTGTCCACCGGATACTCCTCTTGCTCCTCATTCTGGCCTACACTCTGGACCGGTGACTCCCTCAACGCCAACCGTTTTCCGCATTCTCCGCCCGTCTTTGGGGACGGAGTCCCGCCCGTCTCTGGCAGTCAAAATCCGGTTTCAGGGCTGGGATTCTTCAAGCAGATCCGCACGGACCTGGCCCAGCATCACGCCCACCTCAGCGTCTTCAAGAACCCCTGAACGCCAGCAGAGCGACGCGGTCAGACGGCCCCCGCGTTCGCTGAAAAACAGGCCCGTTCCAGGCGGTTGAAACACGGTGGGAATGTGCCAGCCGTCGGCAATCTGGGCTCCGCAAAACCGCTCAATCCCGGGCATGAACGCCCCGGTGTGGGCGTAGTAAAAGGAGGTGATCCGGCCGGAAGCCTCCCGTTTCAGGAAGAGTTGATACAGAGGCCGCGGCAACCGGCGCATCCAGTTCACCATGATCAGGAACCCGGGAATCATGCCCTCCCGGTTGGCGCGCTCAAACTGCTGGTGAAGCGCCTGGGTCGCCCCCGCCAAACTCTCCGTTCCCTCGAGCCCAAGGCTGAAAAACATCTGCGACACCTGGTTCTGAAACAGCGCCCCGGCCGTCCCCCGTTTGCGCATCTGGGTGGACACCGCGCACTCCAGCGCGCCCTCCACGATCCCGCGCCTACGGAGCACCGCTGCATGCGCACGCATCGTCACCGCCAGAAAGTACGGCAGCGAAAAAATCCCGCCGGTCACCCGCTCAGCCCGGGCACGGATTTGCGCGGTCTGTTCCGGGCTGAACCGGACGATCTCAAACCGGGGCTGGCTCGCCACGGGTTGACTCCCGCCAATCGACACCACCCGTTGCGCGCGGAGTTCCGCATGTCGGATCGTAAACGGCCGCACCGCCTTGAGTTTTTCAAGAACCGGCCGGTCCACAGCCCGGGGCACCCCCCAGCGTTCAAGCGGCATCCCGGGCCGGTCCGGCGCCTCGGCAAACCGGGCAATCTCCGCCAGGGTCAACTCGGCTCCCCGCCCATCCCAGAGGAGGTGGTTCCATGTCATCAAAACCGTTGCGCCACCCGGCCGGGCCAGCACGTCAAAACACAGGTGCCCGGCACAGTCGCCGCACATCCTGCGCAGCGCGATCTCTTCAAACTGGGCGTCCCCGTCGTGCACCACACACTCCAACTCGCCAGGCGCTCCAGGCCGCCACTCCGGAATCGCCCACGGAGCGCCCCGGTGGATTTCCGCAAACAGGATCGGATACGCCGCGGCAAAGGCTCTCAACGCCACACGGAACCGGTCCACATCAAACCCGCCCCCCACCTCCAGCACGCTGACCGCCATGTGCCGCCCCTGGCCGCACCGTTTCATGAGGTCCTCCAACGCCGCAAGGTAACAGTCGCACCCGGCCAGAGGCAGTCTCCAGTCGGGCTCAATCCGGGTCGTGGGCTTTGGAAGGGACATGTACCCCCTTTTAAACGGCTGTCTGCCCACCTTGGAATCCCCAAAGTTCCACTCGCTTTTTTCAGCCCTCCCGCCGGATTCTCCCGCGCAGATTCCTGCAATGAAAATCGCAATCCTCGGTTTTGGCCCTTCCGGCAGTGTGGCCGGCGCGCTCCTGGCCCGGACGGGCTGCGACGTTGTTGTTCTGGACGAGGACGAACGACCGGCCCTTCTGGTCGGCGAGTCTCTGGTGCCAGGAATGATCCCCGTCCTCCGAAATCTGGGCGTCGAGGACCGGGTTGCTCAGATCGGGGTCCGCAAACCTGGAGTCACCTTCCACCCGCGTCCCGAGGTCCGGGTGGCTTTCAGCTTTCAAACACTGCCGGCGCACCACCCGCAATACGCTTACAACGTGCCCAGGCCCGGTTTTGATCAAATCCTCCAGCAGCGGGCCCTCGAATCTGGGGTGCGCCACCTGAAAACCCGCGCCGAAGTCCGTGCAGAACACGATCGCCTCCTGCTCTCCGACGACACCCTCGCACGCATCGAACACTGGCGTGGCAAACAGCCCGACCTGGTGATCGACGCCACCGGCCGGCGGAGACTCAGCGCACGGGTCCTTGAAATTCCCGCGGATCTTGGCCCCCGCCGTGATGTCTCCCACTTTGCCCATTTCCATGGAGTCCAGCGCGAGTCGCCCGAGGGCCAGGTGGCCATCGATTACCTGGAACACGGATGGGCATGGCGGATCCCGCTCCGTGATACCGTCTCATTCGGCATTGTTCTCCCCCAGCAGGCGGCCACCCATCTTGGCAGTTCCCCGGAGGAACGGCTGCTACGCACCCTCCAAAACAACCCGCAACTCGGGGACGGCCTTGCTGAACCCCAGCGTGTTTCAGCGGTGCAGACCTACGCAAACTACCAGCTCATCTCCCGGAAAGGCGTGGGCGCAAACTGGGCGGCAATTGGCGACGCATTTGGGTTCGTCGACCCCATGCTGTCCCCGGGAATGATGGTCGCACTCCAGTCAGCCACACTCCTCGCAGAGGAACTCGCGGGCGCCGGCAGCCGCAGAGACCAGCTCGACCGGTACTCCACAAAAATGACGCGGATGCTCAGGGCATGGATGGAGTTGATCGCCTACTTTTATTCGGGCCGGATCTTTGAGATGCACCAGACCGGAAAAGAAATGCAGAACCGGTATCCGAGGCTTCCCCTCCATATCCTCGAAAAAATCATGAACGCCACCATGGCTGGCATGGCGTCCGGGTTCACCACCGAATCCCCGTTTCCTCGAAACGTCCTCCGCAGCGTCGACCGGTTCCTGGTCGGCGCCCCGGAAAAAGCCGGGCTGTTCGCCGTGGCCTGAAGGCATTTTATTTCCGTTAAACCGGCTGGGATGCGCAGCATGCGGAACGACAGGCCTTCGGCAGATGGCAAACAAAGCTGGGGAAAAGATCTGAGGGATTCGGGGAACCGACTGCGCGCACGGTGCGTCACCGCTCTACACTGAAAGGCATGCCGTGGATCGCGGCGCCTGCTTCCGCCGGTGTCAGGGCGCTGACTTGGACCACACCCCGAATTGACAGAATTCTGTCCATGTGGGAATAGAGTCCCGTGCAGACCATCAATTACACGGAAGCGCGAAATCAACTGGCTGGCCTCATGGAGATGGCATCCCGCGACCGTGAGCCCATCACCATTACTCGGAACGGGACCGGGGTCGTGGTGCTGCTAGCGATAGAGGAGTACGAGGCCATGGAAACGACTCTGCACCTGTACTCCACGAGAGCGAACTCCGTCCAGATCCAGCAAAGTCTGGCTGACTACGCGGCAGGCAAAATCCAATCCGGCGAGTTGTGCGACTAAGCTGGCTCCCCAACGGCTGGAAAGACTACCTGTACTGGCAGGAAAAGGACCGCAAAATCCTCCAAAGGGTCAACGATGTCATCAGAGATGCTTTGAGGAACCGGTTCTCTGGAATCGGCAAGCCAGAGCCGCTCAAGAAAAATTTGGAAGGGTGGTGGTCCAGACGGATTACACAGGAGCATCGACTCATTTACCGTGTCGAGGGCGATAGCCTTCTGATTCTGCAGTGCAGATTTCACTACGAAGACTGAGTTTTTCAGGAGGGTGAATGCACGGTTCGGCGGGCACATCTTGAAAACTGCCCTGTGGTTTTCGGGGTGAAACGCCCGAACCTGACTGCAGATCCTGATTCTTGGAACGGCATCCGTTGCCAGTTCAACACCTCGGACCGAGCCCCGATGACCCCATCTCACCGCCTGGCCGAATCAAACCGCCATGGAGGCAGCTCGGGATACGCACCTTCGGGCAACGCGGTTTTCAGAAGCGACACCCGGGCGAGCGCCACCGGGATCGGCCCGCACCGAAGCAGGGCATCATGGAACTCCCGTTCGCTCATCCGGCCCGACACCACCAGTTCCCGGTGCAGCGCAAGGATCTGAAGGCCGCCCAGCATGTATCCGCACTGGTACAACGGCGGGGTCTGCGGCGAAATGAAACGCCGCACCTCGCTCCGGGCGCCAAACCGCTCGTGCCCCACCCTTTCCATGAGGAAGTCGACCATCTCACCGGGCCCCATCTGGCCGAGATGAAACCGTAGTGACACCAGAATCCGGGCACACCGGTGGATCCGCCAGAACAACGCACCGATGCGGTCCTCCGGAGTCGAGGCGTACCCGAGATCCAGCAGCCGCATTTCCCAGTACAGCGCCCAGCCTTCCACAAAAAACGGCGTGCTGAAGATCTCCCGATAGGCCCGGTGACGTTCCGCCATGTACTGCTGGAGATGATGCCCGGGAATGAACTCGTGCGGCACTACGTTCCGGGTGAAATGCCGGTTGTTTCCCCGCATCGACATCCGCTTGTCCCCGTGCCGCATTGACGCACCCGCGTAGGCCACAAGAATGTCGTGCCCGGAATACGCCGCGTAGGGCATGTGCCGCTGCTCCGCCACCGAAAGCATCTGGGTTCCCCACCATTCCTCGCACTCCGCAGGAACCGACACCAGTTCGCGCTCCCGCACAAACGCCGCCGCCCGCCGCGCTTCCCCCCGCACAAACGCCTCCTGTTCCCCGGGCCGGACATGCGCTTCCTTCACCCGCCCAAGCGCCGCCTTCCAGTCCGCACCCAAACCCATCTCCCCTGCCGCCTTCCGGAACTGGCCCTCGCACCATTCAAATTCCCGTTCCGCAATCCCGATCAGCTCTTCCGGCGAATACGGGACAAACTCGCGCTCCAAAAGCCTGCACAACATCTCCCGGCCAACCGGACGCCCCAACAGCGGCTCCTCCGCGGGCTCTGACACCTCCGCAGCCTCCTTCCCTGCCGCAGGCTCTGGTGGAAACCCGGCCAGCTCTTCCCTGAAAAACTTGGAATACTCCGCCAACCCCTTGGCCACCGCCGTGTGCGGAGTTTTCACCCACCACGAAAAATCCGGCCGAAACTCGCCCGAATTCTCAAACCACCGCTTCAAAGACGTCTCTAGGCCAGCCACCGCCTGCGACACCCGCCATGCCTGATACGCCGTTGGCAGCGCGACCCCGGCACTCTCCCCACCCGCAGGTTTCGCACCCGATCCGCCAGACACTCCCGCCTCCGATCCAGGCCCGGAACCAGTCTTTTTGTGGGCCGCTCGAATTGACCCAAGTGCCTTTGAAATCGAGTCGGCCACCCCTGCAAGTCCCTCCGCAGCTGCCTCCGGTTCCACCGGCGCACCCAAAACCCGGCCATCTGTCAACTGCTCGATCCCGGCCCTAAACGGCAGCCATGGCGCAAGTTCCCCGCTCACCCCAGATTCAACCTCCAACCCCAGCAGTTCGGCTTCCAGCAGGTTCCGCAACAGGATCAAGTCCAACTGCCCTTCCACGGGAAGCCCGGCAAACGACTCACCGTGCACCCGCTTTTTCCAGTCCAGAAGAAGCTGCTGCCGGCGCACCCGGGATTTTTCTGATCCCGGCGAGGCCTGCAAATGCCGCCCCAGAAGCCGGCTGTCCGCCGTGTACTGCTCCACCTGCTGCCTTGGATCGTCCGCTGCCGTTGCAGAAACAAAACTCAGCGTCAGGACGGGTAAAATCGTCAGAAATCGGCGCACCATGGGGGCAACCATACACGCTTTTCAAACCGGCACCGCCAAAATGCGGGGAGGGTGAACCCCTGTCCACCGGTCCCCCACCAGAACCGGCAGGGAAGCGGCAGAAACTCTGGCCCCGGGGGGGAACAGGCACCCGCCCCGAAACTCAGTGCGTCGCTCCGGCAGCCACAGGTTCCAGCGCGCAGGAATGGGCGGCGAATCCCGCCCCGAACGTGCACAACCAATACCGGGCCGGGTCCGTTTCCGCACGAAGCGCCTGTTCAAGCGCGAACAAAACCGAGGGGCTGCTCATGTTGCCGTGCCTCCGCAAAACCTCCCGGGCTTCCTGCAGCGCTCCCCGCCCAAGCTCCTGTTCCACTGCGTCCAACACATCCCGACCACCGGCATGACACACCACACGGTGCCCCGCATACTCCCCCTGACGGTACAACTCGCCCACCGCCCGCGCCGCAACCTCCGGCACAGACCGGTCCAGCTGGTTGCATAGTTTTCCCAGCCGATTCACAAACCGCACCTTCTCCCGGTGCTGCGGCCAGTGGAGTCCGCTGAACCGGGAAAACCCGCGGCCGCTTTCCTGCACGTTGGCGCCATCCAGAACCATCGCCGCCGCGCCATCCCCAAACAGGCACAGGCTGATCAGCACCCCCGGGTCTGCGCTCAAATAAAACGCCGCCGAACAGACCTCCACGGCCAGCACCGCCGCCCGGTGGCCCGGGTGCAACGCCAAGTACCCCGCAGCCAGATGCAACGCCGGAATCGCCCCGCCGCAGCCTGCACCGGTCAGGTCCGCCAGATGCGTCGACGCCCCCAGCCCCACCCGCTCGGCCACATGGCTGCCCAGCCCGGGACAAAGCGAGCCGGTACAACTGCACACAAACAACGCGTCCACCCCAGAAACACCGCCGCGCTCCAGCGCCCGCACCAGCGCCGCCCCCCCCAGCTCCGCCGCCTCCCGTTCGTAGGCCTCGTTTAGCTCCTGCGCCCCCAATTCAGTCAGCCCGGCACTCGGCGACAACGCAAAATGCCGGCGCTCAATTCCGTTCTCCCCCAGCAACACCTTCTCCAGCAGCCCCGCCGCACGCCCTGGAAGCCGGCGGACAGATTCCGTTTCCCGCAACGCCTCCCAGCACTCGGCCTGCGTCCAACTCTGGGTCGGCACGGCAGTGGCAAGGCTCCGGTAATACATGCCCTCCCTATCGCACCATTCGATACAGGGTATCAAACGAAACCCAGTCCCTACCCAAAACAAAGCCGCAAACCCGACGGCTCCACCCCGTCATCAGGACCCGCTGCAACGCTTCCGCCCAGAACAACCGCGCCCCAAACCGCCGCCTCTGCCCCAAACACACCCCGCGTTCCGCCGCCGCCCACTCCAATTCCCCACGGCTCCAGCCCAGCAACGGCTCCAAAACCAGACACGCCCCCTGCAGCGCCATCGTCATCCCGTTCCCCGTCACCGGGGCAATCATGGCTGCCGCGTCACCGACACGAATCCCGCGGCCGTATCCCGGCTGCCAGCCCAGCCGGAACCGGTTCACCCCTTTCAACGAACCGGGCCTCTGACGCGCCCCGGCCAACCGCGCCGCCAGCCCCCCGAGCCCTGCCCTGGCCACCGCCCGTTCCATCAATTCCTTGCCCCCACCAACCCCCTCCCGGAACAAACCCGTCACGTTCACCCAGCCCTCCCCCACAGGCGTCACGCCCACATACGCTCCCTCCCCAAGATGGACCTCCAAGTCGGCCACACACTCCAGCTCCCCATAATGCGCCTTGATCCCAAACCAACCCGCTCCCTCCTCCCGCCGCTCCGTCACCACACGGCCCGACGCGAGAACCGTTCCCGCCTCCAGCCCACCCCCCTCCCAGCGCTGCCCCGTCCGCAACTCGCCCCCCAAATCCACAAACCGCTCCGCCAGCGCCTGGTCCAGCCAGTGCCGGCTCACCCCGTAGCCAGACTCCGGAAGCGTTCCCCGGAAAAACAGGCGCTCCCCGTCAAACCACGCGGTCTCCCGGGGACGCAACGCCGCCGCGAACAGATCGCGGATTCCGAGCGCCTCGAGTTCCTCAGGCTGGATGCCGGAAACAAACTCGCCGCAGACCCGGTGCCGGGGATAACTGCCGGCCTCCAGGAGCGTGACTGGAACCCCGTGCCGGCGCAACCCGATCCCCAGGGCCAGACCGGCCAGGCCGCCTCCCGCAATTGTGACGGTTTTCAACGCCATGCGCGCATCCGGTAAGCGCCCAGGACCGTGCGGGTGCCCCGCACCTGCCAGCCTTGCAACCCGAGCCAGTCCGGCAGCTCGTTTCCCCGGAACCCAGCCCGGATGCTCAGGTCCATGTCGTGCCGCGTCACGGGCCCGAAAGCGGCGAGCCAGGACAACACGCGGCCCTGTACCCCGTGGAGCCGGTATCGGGCCGGTTCACAGGCCAGAAACAACCGGCAGGACGCCGGAATCTGTTGGCCGATCCGGGCAAGAGCCGGGATTTCAAAGTGGTGCAGGAAAAGGTTGGCCACCAGTACTTCTGCCTCGGGCAGGGACCTCAACCCGAACAAATCCCCCTGGATCCAGGTCGATTCCGCCGGCCAGCCCTCAGGGGCAGGCGCAAGATCCACCGCCGTCCACTGGCTCGCATGCACCGTTCCAGCACGCAGGGCCGCTTCCAGAGCCCCACCGTCGCCGGCTCCCAGCTCCAGAATCCGGGGAGATGCGCTCCCGACAGAAACCGCGGCAAGGTTTCCCAACAACCACCGGTGGTTCCCCATGATCCCGTTGATCAGCCGCAGTTCCTGCCGACTCCGGACCGCAGCCGGATCCACAGACGGGAGGGTATCGAGAAGTTCGGGCTGGACTAGGCGGGATTGCAACGGATCCATGAGCCGCCTCAGAGAACCCCGAGGATCCAGCCCTCCAGCGCGGCCACCAGGGGTGACGTCCCGGTCAGGTCAGGATTGAAATACCACGCGAGATCGCCCAGTGCATCGTGCTCCTGAAACCAGCGGACGATGCTGTAGGCGTCCTGCTGGTCCGGAGTCCGGTTTTCCACCGGATACAGCTTTTTCCAGAGACTCGGGTAGACCTCGGCAATTACGGACCTGCCCGCAGCCGGGCTCCATCCGTCAAACGGCCAGAAATGGGCGTCCACACGCTGGCGGATATACCGCAACCACGGCAACCCCGCGTGCGTCGACTTGGCGACGCTTCCCTGGACATCAAAGTGAAACACCGATTTCCCCCGGCACCGCTCCTCGGTCGCGCGCCGCCACCGCGGGCTTCCCATCCGCAGAGCGCCCTCCCCCACCAAACCATCCCGGATAAACTGGACGTAGACACTCGGAAGATCCGTTGGCCAGTGCTTCTTGAAATCGTCCAGAAACGTGTCCCAGTCCGGCTCAATCCGGTGCACCTCAAAATACCGGAGCGGAAATGAAAACCCGTGGTCAATCCCCACCAAGGTCGGAGGCCCGTCCCGCAGCTGCGCCACCAACCATTCCGCCACCTCGCGCCGGGTGAAATATTTGCGGGGACTGGGCGGCGGCAGAACCTCCACCGGCTCCGAGCCGGGCGTCCCCTCATAAATCCGCAGCCCGGGCAGGCTCTGGTCCGCAGTTTGCGCCCCTGAATAATCCACTCCGAAATACCGTTCAAACCGTGGCGCTGGCATTCCCCATGGATACCCGTATCCGCAGCCATTTCACAAGCCCGCGCCTGCAGACCACAAATTGCACTCCGAAATTGCACTCCGAATTTCCGGGCAAACCGCCGGTCGTTTGGGAAATGCATCCCGGAACATCCGCGTGGATTGTTCTCCCCGCAGACGTCGCATAGATTCCAGTTCCCCCCATGACTCCGAAACTCCTCCCCGCATGCCTCTGGCTGGCGTTCCTGCCTCTGGCAGCTCACGCGCAGGCTCCGGCTCAAGCCCCCGCGGTCCAGCCCCACATCCAGGCGTTTCCACGCACCCCAGATCCTGCCCTCACCCGCAACGGCTCCGTCTCCTGGCCCACGCCCGACGCTCTTCAACTCACGGCCAACCCCGGCTCCGACAATGTCCGCTATGCATGGACCACTGCACCGGCTCCGGGCACCGGCTGGGACTTGAGCGGCAAAGCCACCCTCCAAGCCGAGCTGAAAAACACCGGGCAACATCCCGCCGACGTCCAACTCTGGGCTCTCGCCAGCTCCGGTTGGGATGCCGTCTGCTCCGCCGCCAAACTGCAGCCCGGCGAATCCCAAATCCTCTCCTGCAACCTCCGCGACACTTTTCCAGACGGCACCCCAAAACTGGATCCCACACGCGTCACAGGGTTCCAGATCATCCTGGTCAACCCAAGGAAAGATGCCGCAGTTCAAATCCGGAATGTCCAAGCCTCAGGAACCCCCGCAAAACCCTGGGCCCGCCCTGCTCAACGCCTTGAGGTCCCTCCCACCACCGACGGCCTTCCCGCTCCAGGAAAACGCGTCCGTCACCCCGGCCCCGGCGGCCTCACCGCGGCACTCTATCTCCCTCCAGACTGGAAACCCGGCGGCTTTTATCCAGTCATCGCCGAGTACCCGGGCAACATCTTTTTTGTTCCCGGCTGTTATTCCACCGGCCTGCCCGACCATTGCGTCATGGGATACGGAATGAGCGAAGGCCGCGGCGCGATCTGGGTCGCACTCCCGTTCGTCGAGCCGGCCTCCAACCGGATCGCAGAAAACGGCTGGGGCGATCCCGATGCCACTGCGAGCTTCGCCCTCGAATTTCTCGCCACCGTTTTCAAGCAGTTCGGCGGCGACCCCGCCCGGACCGTCCTCACCGGGTTTTCGCGGGGCGCAATCGCCTGCGGTTTCATCGGCCTCCGCAACGACCGGATTGCCGCCCTCTGGAAAGGGTTCCATGCCTGCCAGCACTACGACGGCGACGGGTGGAACGGCGCCCTCATGCCCGACGCGCTCGAACGCGCCCGCAGGTTCAAAGGGCGCGCGGTGTTTCAAACCGACAACCCCGCCCAGAAATTCCAGCCTTTGATGGAGGCCATGGGCGTCGAAGCCGTCTGGCGTTCCTCGGGCCTCGGTGCCCATGCCTGCGCCATGTTCCTCGATCAACGGCCGTCCACCCTCGAGTTGCGCCGCTGGTTCCGGGACCTCGTTGCCGCCCCCTAATTCCCGAAGATTCCCACCACCGGCCCAGTGCGGAGTTAAACGCGACCAAGGTCATGCCGGCCGCTCCGGACACCCGCGACCGCATCCTGCCAGGGGGGTGACTGCGCCTTGCAACGCGGCGGAACCCGCTCTAGTTTGTGCGGCAATTCCGATGGCCTCCAATGCTCCGCTCCTGATCGCCGGCCGCAGTTTCGAATCGCGGCTTCTCCTCGGCACCGGCAAGTTTGCCGCGCCCGAGGTGATGGCGTCGGCCCTAGAATCGAGCGGAACCCAGATTGTGACCGTGGCGCTCCGGCGCGCCGACCTGACGGGGAAAGGCGACCCCTTCGCGAACATCCTCGAGTTCATTGACCCCGCCCGCTACCTCCTGCTGCCCAACACAAGCGGTGCGATGAATGCCGAGGAAGCGGTGCGTCTGGCGCGGATCGCCCGCGCAGCCGGCATATCCGACTGGGTCAAGCTGGAGATTCACCCGGACCCGCGCCACCTGTTGCCGGACCCCATTGAGACTCTGAAAGCGGCGGAAATCCTTGTCCGGGAGGGGTTTACAGTCCTTCCGTACATCAACGCGGATCCGGTGCTTGCAAAGCGTCTTGAAGAGGTGGGCACGGCCACGGTGATGCCGCTCGGGGCGCCCATCGGTACCAACCGTGGCTTGGAGACCCGGGCACAAATTGAACTCATCGTGGAACAGGCGCGCGTGCCCGTGATCGTGGATGCGGGAATCGGCGCCCCCAGCCATGCGGCAGAAGCGATGGAACTCGGCGCAGACGCGGTTCTTGTGAACACGGCCATTGCGGTGGCGGGCGATCCGCGCCGGATGGGAGCCGCGTTCCGGATGGCGGTGGAGGCCGGACGGCATGCGTACGAGTCCGGCCTGGGAGCTCAGCGGAAGGATGCGGAGCCCAGTAGTCCGTTGACCGGCTTTCTCGACGGGGTTTTGAAGGCATAAATCCAAGGCCATGGCGCTGATTGAAGTGCAGAATCTGAAAACGTATTTCCCGGTGCGGACCGGTTTTTTCCGGCGGCACACCGGCGACATCCGTGCGGTGGACGACGTCAGCTTCAGCATCGAGGAAGGGACCACGGTCGGTTTGGTGGGCGAAAGCGGCAGCGGCAAAAGCACCATTGGGAAGACGCTTTTGAAACTGATTCCGGCCACGGGCGGGTCAGTCCGGTACGGTGGGCGGGACATCCTGCCCATGGGGGAATCTGAGTTCCGGCCGTTGCGCCGGGAACTCCAGATGATTTTCCAAGACCCGTTCGGGTCTCTGAATCCGAGGCATTCGGTGCTGGAGATTGTGGGGGAGGCGTTGGAGATCCATTTCCCAACCCTCACGCGTTCGGAACGGACGGACCGGGTTGCGGAGTTGCTGAGGCAGGTGGGATTGCAACCGGAAATGATGCGGCGCTACCCGCACGAGTTCAGCGGCGGACAGCGGCAACGGATCGGGATTGCGCGTGCGCTGGCGGTGCGTCCGCGGTTCATCGTGTGCGACGAGGCGGTGAGCGCTCTGGACGTGAGCGTGCAGGCGCAGATTGTGAACCTGCTGCAGGATTTGCAGGAGGAACTCGGGCTGACCTACCTGTTCATCGCGCACGACCTCGCGGTGGTGGAACACATCAGCGACCATGTCTTGGTGATGCACCATGGCCGAATTGTGGAATCCGCCGGAGCCGAGGAGATTTACCAGAACCCGCAGCACCCCTACACGCGGAGGTTGCTGGAGGCCGTGCCGCGGCTGGGCTGATTTTGCCCCGGGTCAACCACGGAACAGATTGAGATGAACAGGGGGAACCCATGACGCCGCTGCTGAGGAAACTGCTGGGAATGAACTGGATCCTGCTGGCGTCCATGCTGTTGCTGGCGGTGTTCGGGGTGGTTGCGGTGTACAGTGCGACGTACTTCAAAACCGACGACTACTGGCACAAGCAGGCGGCATGGGTGGCCTTGGGGGTCGGCGTGTTTATTTGTACCAGCCTCGTGGACTACCGTTGGATCAAGTGGGCGAGTCTTCCCCTGTATCTGGTCAGCGTGGTCCTTGTCGTCCTGACCTACACCAGCCTCGGGGAAGAGCACGGCGGCGCCAAGTGCTGGCTGCGCCTGCCCGGGATCGGGACCTTCCAACCCTCCCAACTCTGCGTGATCAGCGGCGTCGGCGTCGTGGCATTGTTCCTCAGCCATTTCCGAAAACTCCATCCCGCCCTGAAACTGTCGCTCATCGGGGCGATCGTGGGGGGCCCCATGGTCCTCATCCTCAAGCAACCCGACTTCGGCATGACGATGGTCTGGGTGCCCGTGATTCTGGCCATGGTCTTCCTCGGCGGCATCCCCAAACGCTATCTGCTGGCTCTCCTGATTTTCGGGCTGGGAATCGCGCTGCCGCTGGCCATGAACTTCGGGCTCAAGGACTACCAACGCAAACGGATCGTCACGTTCTTCGACCCGGAGATCGATCCGAAAGGGTCCGGCTGGGCAATCAACCAGTCCATGATCGCCATCGGCTCCGGAGGATTCGCAGGAAAAGGGTTCAAAGCGCCCAACACCCAGGTGGAACAGGGGTTCCTGCCAGGCACCACCGTGCACACGGACTACATTTTTTCCGCCGTCGGGGAACAGTGGGGGTTCCTCGGGGCGTGCCTCCTGATCGGTTTATTCGCCCTCCTGCTGCTCAGTTGCCTGTTCACCGCATTTCATGCCCCGGACCAGTTCGGGCTTCTCATCACCGTCGGATTTTCCGCACAGATCTTTTTCCACGTTTACCAGAACATCGGGATGACGATCGCGCTGATGCCCATCACTGGCCTGCCGCTCCCCCTGATCAGCTACGGAGGCACGTTTGTTCTGATGGTGATGTTCGCCCTCGGCTTGGTGAACAGCGTCTGGGTCCACCGCCGGGTGCTCCCAATCTAAAAGTCCGCACCACCGTGCGGCAGGGGCCTGACTCGCCGCACCTCCCTCGCCGCTCCCTCTCCAACCCCTTCCTCAGTCCACCACTCACGGGCGCGCCGGCCCAACCGTCGGATCCATCCACGTGGCCCGGGTCCGCACAAAGGAAGGCCGCAGATGCGAACCGTCGTACCGGATCGGCCCGTTCTCGTCCTCGGCAAGGCAGTTGTCGCCCTCGGTCAGAAAAGGCAGCGGATCAATCACCGTGGCCCCATGCTCCAAGGCGATCTTCTGAAGCCGCTCCCGGATCCACCCCTCCTGCAACAGATGCTGATGGACACCAAATTTCCGTTTCACCCCGTCTCGGATCCCCCAAAAACCGCGGACAAACCGCAGGTTTCTGGGATCCAGCCGGGTCCCGGTCGGAGAGTCGAGAAGCAGGAACACCTGATATTTGCCAGACAGGCGCCCCACAAAATCTGAAAATGCCTCAAATGCCGCCTCCCGGCCGCGTTTGCCGCTCAGCGGATGACCGTTGATCGAATAATCCCCGGCCGAAGCCAGAAAATAAAGCCCCCATCGGGCCCCCAAAACCACCCGGTCAATCCTCGGCTCGGACGCGATCACCTGCTCGAACTCCTGCGCCAACTCCACTGTCCTCGGGTTGGTCCGGTGAACTACGCCGGGAATGGTTGGACACCCCCCCTCCGTGACAAATACGGCCCCCCTTGAATCCGGATTGGCCGCGCCGAGAACCGATACAATCCGGGGCGCCCATTGCTCCACATGGCTGTCCCCGTAGAAAAGGGTCTGGGCGCCGGCGCCGGGAAAACGGGTGACATGGGACTTGCCCCGGACTTTCTGGAGCCCCTCGAGCATTTTGTTGTCCCGGATGGCGCGTTCGAGTCTGAGCAGAGACTCGTTTCCGGAACCGGCATGAGCTGCGGCTTGGACACCGACTTCGCACCAGATGGCGAGTCCGCAAACTCCGAGCAGAGCCAGCCCCCCCGCAAGTCCGCCCACGACCCGCCAGGACTCCGTGCGCCGGAACGGGCGTTCGAGGAACCGGTATGTGACCAGAGCCAGGAGGGTAGCCGCTCCCAGAGCGGCCCAGAGATGCCCGGTCTCCGGGGCGCCCTCGGTGACCAGATGCACCCAGACCAGGGCAGGCCAATGGAACAGGTACAGCGGGTAACTGATGCGCCCCAGCCATTCTGCCGGCATTGAGCCCAGAATGCGCCGGTTCAGCCAGGCTTGTTCCCCCGCCACGATCAGGAGCAGGGTTCCGGCAACCGGCAGAAGCGCCCAGCCCCCCGGATAAATCCAGTTCTCGCGGAGCCCAAAAAAGGAACCCAGCAGCAAGACTACGCCCAGCCATCCTCCCCACTGCCTCAGCGCTCCTGGGATGCTGCCTGGGCGTTTCCATTCTGTCCAAGCCAGCACCGCTCCAGCCCCGAGCTCCCATGCCCGCTGCGGCAGCAGAAAAAACTCCGGATTCACCCATCCGGCCGCAGCCGCGAGGCTCCATCCAAACGAGAGACCCAGCCCCCCCCACCCAAGAAACCGGATCCGCGCAGGAATCCCCCACGCCCATGCCAGCAGCAACGGACACCCCAGGTAAAACTGCTCCTCCACCGCCAGAGACCACAGGTGCAACAACGGCTTGGAAAAAGCTGCCCGGTCAAAATACCCGGCCTCCGCGCGGAAGACATGGTTTTGGAGAAAGGCAGCGGAAGCCGCCACGTGCTTTCCCAACTGCTCGAACTCGTCCTGGAAGAGCCCCCACCGGCCCCAGAGCAGCACCATGCAGAGCATGGCCAGCAAGGCCGGGAAAATCCGGCGGACCCGCCGGAGATAAAAGCCAGTCAGGCTGTACTGCCCCGCCTCCAGTTGACGGTAGAGGATCCCGGAAATCAGGTAGCCTGAGATCACAAAAAAAACGTCCACCCCCGCAAACCCGCCGGGCAGGAGGGCCGGAAAAGCATGGAAAACAAGGACCGCCACCACGGCAACCGCCCTCAGACCGTCAATGTCGGGGCGGTGGCGTGACTGGGACATAGTTGCTGCCTCCTCGGTTATCCCCGCAACAAGTGGAAAGCCATGGGAATGTGCAGGGATTCGGCTTGCGGCGATGGAGTGCGTTGGTAGGCTGATCCTGCAAAGGTTCTTGGGTCCACGCAGACGAAGACTCAGGACGCGAGGTCCCCGTAGTTCAATGGATAGAACGGAAGTTTCCTAAACTTTAAATGTGGGTTCGATTCCCGCCGGGGACGCCATCCCTGCCTGCCCGGCAAGGGCTCAGGTCGACGCCGGGACCGGATCCCCCATCCATGGACGCCGTGTCTTTCCCCTCATCACTCCCCTCATCCCCCCTCGGGTTCCGCCGCTGGATTCCTTGGCTCCTGGGAATCCTTCCCCTCGTCCCCGGCAGCCTGCGGGCCCAGGAATCCCCAAGGCCCTCCGTTGCCCGGCAGAAGGAGGCCCAGCCCTCCGTGGCCGGCGACTACAACCTGAAAGCCGGCCCCGTGCTTTTCAATTTCTCAGCCGGATTCGGCGTGGAGTCCGTGGACAATGTCCGGCTCACGGACGGGATCGCGGCCAAAAAAGAGTCGGACTTGATCCTCACACCCAGCCTCGGCGTGGACATCCGGTGGCAGTTCACAAAGCTCAACGCGTTCCGGTTCAGGTCCACGGCGAGCTACGCGAAGTATCTCGACCACCCCGAGTTGGACACCAACGCGCTTCTGCTGTCGCCCGACTCCGAGTTGAGCTTCGATATCCGGTTTGGGGACTTCAAACTCACCTTCCGGGACCAGTTTTCCTACCAGCAGGATCCGATTGGGGCGGGCAACCTCAGCGCCACCGCAAGGTTCGGCCGCTTCACCAACGACGCCGGACTGACCCTCCTCTGGGACCTCAATGACGTGCTGCTTCGACTCAGTTATGACCGGGTCAACCTCCAGGTAATCGGCACGGGCCCCGATGATCCCAACAGCCGTCTGAGCCGGGCAACGGACCAGGTGGGAGGACAGGCCACTCTCCTGCTCTCAGATGCCTTGAGCTGCGGAATCGAGGGCACCGCCGCACTCTCCACCTACGCGGAAAGCCCGGAAAACGATTTTGCACGCCTCACGGCGGGTCCGTTCCTGAACCTCCAAATCACCCCTTACACCAAACTCTACGCCAGCGCAGGCCTGATGCAGAGTTCCTACAAAAACTCAGTCGCTGCCGCCCCGCAAAACCCGGGCGCCATCCCAAACGACCGCCAGTCTTTCTACGGCTCGCTCAACATCACCCACCGGTTGAACCGGTATTTCAGCGACAGCATTTCCGTGGGCCGCGAAAACCAGCTCGGCCTCCTTGCCCAGGAAACTCGGACCGATTTTGTCCGTCTCACTGGCATCCTCCAACTCACGCCTTTTCTTTCCCTGAACAGCCAGTTTTTTTATGAGGCCGTGGAACTCAGCAGTCAGGCCGGATCGGAAACCTACGAGCGGTGGGGCACTGTGCTCGGGACTTCGTACCGGTTCACGCGCCATCTCCAAGCCACTGCCACCTACCAGTTCACCGAAAAAACCGCTGAAATCCCCAATCAGGACTACACACAGAACCGCATCGGCCTTTCGTTTCTCTATGATTTCTAACGCTTCAAGCAGGAAACCTGCTCCGGATCATGGGATGGATGCCCTGATGCGCCCCCGCCCCTCTCGCACTGCCGCCCGGATCCTCCTGGTGGGCCTGCTCACCGCTCTGGGCCGGCTGGCGTCGGATTCAGGAGCACAGGAACCGCTCCGGACACCGGCCGTTCCACAACCCTCCTCCTCCGCCACCGTGGGACTCACCAATTCCATGTCCGCTCTCAACGACAAAGCCAAGCTCGGGGCCGGAGATCGCCTCAGTTTCCGCGTCGTGGAGGAACGCCGGGAACCCATCCCACTCCTGGTCACAGACACCGGCGAGGTCGAAATCCCCTACATCGGACGGGTGCCGGCCCAGGGCCTCACCTGCAAGGAACTCGCGCACGCCGTCAAACCCCTCCTCGAGAAGGAGTATTTCAAAAGGGCAACGGTGATCATCGGCCTCGACATGCTCAGCACGCGCTCCCGGGGCAAGGTCTATCTCATGGGCCAGGTGAAGGCCCAGGGCGCCCTCGACATCCCCGCAGACGAAACCCTGACCGTCAGCAAGGTCATCCTCAGGGCCGGCGGCCTCGCAGATTTCGCAAACCGAAAAAAGGTGCGGTTGATCCACCGCACCGCAGACAACCGGACGGAAACAACCGTGGTGGATCTGACACTGGTCCTCGACAAGGGGCAGATCGAAAAGGATCCCGTGGTGGAACCGGACGACCTGATTATTGTGCCCGAACGCCTCATCAACTTCTAGCTGCCCCCCCCTTTTTTTCTCCGCCCCTGAATCTCCCGTCATGCACGCCCCAAACACACAGCCCGGATCCGGTTCAGAAAACAGCCAGTCGTTCTGGGTGCTCTGGGAGCAGTGGCGGATCCAGGCCATCCGGTACGGGAACCAGCTCAAGAAACGCTGGTGGATCGTCGTGCTTGTCCTCAGCCTCTGCCTCTGCGGAGCAGCCTATTACATCTCCCAGCTGCCACCCTCCTTTGTCTCCAGCGGCCGGATGATGGTCGCAGGCCAGATCCGGCTCAACGAGGCCACCGCCTACAACGAGGAGTTTGTGAACTTTTTCGGGACCCAGCTCGAGCTCATGCAGAGCGGCGAAATCCGGAAACGGGCGGAGGCACGCACGCTGGCCCTGCGGCCGGAACTCAAACCCGAACGGGTCAAGCTCGAGGTCGGCCAGTTGCCAAGAACATCCATTTTCCTCATCCGCGTGACCGGCCCCAGCGCCGCCTATTCCCAGGCCTACCTCGACGCCTGCATGGATGAGTACATTTCCACCAAACGCGAAATGCGCTCCCAGAAGTCGGAGACCACCACCGCGGCCATCCAGGATGAACTGGTCCGGATCGAAAAGGAGATGAACCTCAAGGACGACGAGATCCACGAGTTCCAGAAAAGGAACAATCTCGGGTTCCTCCGGGAGGAAGGCAACAGCGCCGGCCTCTACCTCACCCAACTCAACCGCCAACTCGCAGACCTCAAAACCGAGCACGACTTGCTCAAACTGCTCAACGTCGACCAAACCCTCAACCGGGACCCGAACCAGCCAGGGGTGGAGGGATTGCGCAAGGATTCTCCCCTCAACAGCTTCGGCCCCCTGAACGAATACCAGAAGGCCAAGCAGCAACTCGAGATTTACAAGGCCGAACGCGAGGACTTTTCCCGCTACCTCAAACCCAAGCACCCCACGATGGTGGCCCTCGATGACTCCATCTCCCGCACCGAACGGATCCTCGAATCGTTCCGCAACCAGAGCATCGAGGCCCTCCAGTCCCGCCAGGAATCCATCCGGCTCCAGATGCAGAACCTCGAGAACGTGATCCGCGAATGGGACGCCAAAGCCATCGACCTCAGCCGCCGTATCGCCGAGTACGAACGCCTCAAGGCCGGCGCTGACCGGCTCAAAGGCCAGTACGACCGCCTCCTCAGCAACCTCCGGAGCCTCGATGTCACCAAAAACCTCGACCAGGAGATGATTTCCATCCTCGAACGCGCCTCGACGGCCGTCTCCACCCTCCCCCAACTCCATATCGTCCTCCTCAAGGGCCTCCTCCTCGGCATCGCCCTCAGCGTCGGCATCCTCTTCCTCATCGACAAACTCGACGACCGCGTCAGCTCCTTCGTCGAATTCAGAGGCCATTTCCCAGAAAATGTCCTCTCCGAAATCCCACACGGCGAAATCTCCGAAACCAGTTCCCTCCTCCAACGGGACGATCCGCGCCATGCCCTGCTCGAATCCTTCTCCACCCTCCGATCCTCCCTCGCATTCCTGCCCTCGGATGGCCCCAAACCGCGCATCCTCATGGTCACCAGCGCCGCCCCAAGCGAGGGCAAGACCACCGTCTCCGCAAACTTCGCCATCACCCTCGCCAGAGCCGGAAACCGCGTCCTCCTCGTGGACGCGGACCTCCGACGCGGCCGCATCCAGGCCCTCTTCCGTTCCGAGTCCCAAAGGCTTCAAGGCCTCTCAGAAACCCTGACCCAACAGGTCCCGTGGCGCTCCTCCGTCGTCCCAACCGACGTCGAAAACCTCCACCTCCTCGCCCGAGGCCGGCCACTCGCGCATCCCTCCGAATACCTCCTCGGCCCCACCACCGACCGCCTCCTCTCCGAAACCAGCGCCGAATACGATTATGTCGTCATCGACAGCGCACCCGTCCTCGTCGGCGACGACGCCCTCAGCCTCGCCCCAAAATGCGACGGCCTCCTTTTCGTCGTCCGATTCTCCCAGTCCTCCGTCCGCCAATGCCGGCGCGCACTCGACGCCCTCCGGACCCGCAGGGTTCGCCTCCTCGGCGTCGTCTGCAACGACGTCAAGGCCTCCGCAGCCGAATACGGCTACTACTACGGGTACTCCGAAAACTACCATGTCAGGGAATGAGCCGGCATCCCTTATCCCAATCCAGAAACAGCGGGCACGCCGTTCGCATCCCTTCGTAGAACACAGCGCCACTGATCAAGATGCGCCCCCCGGGCTTTTTCGCACAGCAGCATCCATCCGTGCCGGAGGCGCGCGAACGTCATCACAACGGCACTTTCAATCCTTCGGATTCAGCGAGCTTTTTCTGATTCCTGTCAAAGGTAAGAAAATGGGTCGCCTTCATTTTCAGGGCACTTGCCACATGGAGGATATCAAACCCTCGGTGCCCTTCTGACACCGTGCGGGCGGCAGAGAGTCGCCTGGCCTCATCGACCACATCGGCTAGGTTGGAGATGGCAACAATCAATCGCCCCTGAGCGATGGCAGCCTCAAACCCAGCCAAATAACGAGATGCTGCCCCCAAAGGCAGCAACTTCCCATATTCCGCAAACCGGACTGCATTTCCAAACTCGAAATGAGTCAGGCTGTTGATATACAGCACCCTCTTGTTTTGTGCAGACCACTCCACAGCCTTGGGGCTGTGTGCGTCGCTTCCATAGAGTGAAAAGAGGAAGCTGGTATCACAGGCGATCACCATTTTCCGCCCGCCTCCGCGAGGATTTTAGCAGATTGCTCAGCACTCAAAACGCGATCCCCGCTTCGATCCCGCAAAACCTCCGGACTCGACGCCCAGTCCACCTCTTGAGCCGTCTGATCCGTTTCCGGGCTCAATCTGGCGATGACTTTACCGCGCTGCGTGATGAGCACATCTTCTCCAGCGCTGACCCAGCGGAGCACGCTCGTGTAACGATTCCTCAAATCTCGCACAGTCGCAATCTTCATCGTAGCACCAATTTGTAGCCATTTTTCCCCGCTGTCAAATCGGACGGGTTCCCGCATCTTGCTCGCCCAAGCGACTTGCTTCAAAATTGGGGATTTAGAAAAGGGCGGTCTGTGAGACGGAGGTGATTCTGAGGTCAATTTTTTGGCCACCCATCTGGGGTCTGGAGAATAGGGAGCACGCCCAGGTCGAGGTGCAAATCTGGTAATGTGCACCCGGAAATTCCATCCAAGTGCTCCGCAGCCATCCCGTAATTCTCGGGGCCCACCGCATTATTTCAAGATTTGCACCCTGCCCCGCCGGGCCCCCGTACTGACTTCCTCAGCGGATCTCGGTGTCTCAGCAGGACCTTCCAAATCTTTCTGGATTTCTGCCCATGCATCATCGGCAGACCGTGAAACGGCGCTGTTTAGAGGCGTTGACGCCAGGCCAGCGGAGAGTGGGCGGAATCCTGCGCGTCAGCCTAGATGGCATTCAGAAAGCGCGAGTTTCGCCAAACGGCTTCCATCCGGAATTGCGCAACCCACCCGCCTCGCATCCATTGCCGCTGTGATGCCCCCAACGCAGCTCGACTTTCCTTTTCCCGAATTCGGCCGCCGTTCCAAACCCTCCCCCACTTCACAGCATCCCCCGCTCCCGACAGCGGATCGAGCGTACTTCCCCAAAAAAATGGGAAATCTGTGTCCAAAAATCCGGGTCCCGGACTTCAGAGAGGTAAACGGCCCTCATTGTCTACGCGGTGGGGGCCTGTGCAAATCGAACCCCATCTTTTCATGAAACCACGCATGCCCCTTGTTTCCGCCGTCCTGAACGGTGTTGCCGCCGTCCTCAGCCTCTCCCTGCTCGCGGTTCCTCCCTCTGTCCGGGGAGAATCGGCAGACCGGGTTTATGATGTGCTGGTGTACGGCGACTCCTCCGGTGCCGTGGTGGCGGCGATTTCGGCACACCGCGAGGGCCGAGCTGTTCTCCTGCTCAACACGACAAAATTTCCCGGAGGCATGAGTGCCAGCGGACTTGGAGCCACCGATTTCATGGGTTACCGCCGGACTTTTGGGGGAATCGCCTCGGAATTCTACGACGGAATCGCTGCCGCCTATGGGAAAACGGATGTCCGCAGCTTTGAGCCGCACGTGGGCCAGCAGGTTTTTGAAAAGCTCCTCGCGGACTCGGGCGTGCCGGTGGTGTACGGCGAACAACTGGACAGAGACTCTGGAAAAGGTGTCACCATGGAGGGCCGCCAGCTCAAAGCGCTCCGGACGCTCAGCGGCAAGACCTACCGGGCAAAAATGTTCATTGATGCCTCGTATGTGGGGGACCTGATGGCTGCGGCGGGAGTCCAGTACACGGTGGGCCGCGAACCGGAACAGCAGTACGGAGAAAGCTTGGCTGGGGTGCGTCGCGGGGATTCCAAGGAGCGCCCCCATTACACCCAGGGAGACAAAGATCATTTCATCCGGAAAGTGGATGCCTACGTAAAGCCGGGGGACCCCAGCAGCGGCCTGCTTCCTCGGATTTCAAAAATTGAGGACCTCAAAAACGGGCAGGGCGACAAAAAAATCCAAGCCTACAATTACCGGGTCTGCCTCACGAGCGATCCTGCCCGTCGCATCCCGCTCGAAAAACCAGAGGGCTACCGCGAACTCGACCACGAACTGCTGCTCAGAAACTTTGAGTCCGGTGACGGCCGGATTCCGGCCCTGATTGAACCGTTGGAGGGCGGAGGAAAAAAGGTCGACTGGAACAACATGCACGCGGTCGGCTCGGATCATCCGGGCGGAAACTGGGAGTATCCCGAAGCCAGCTATGCGCGCAGGCTGGAGATTGAGAGGGAGCATGAAACCTACATCCGGGGCTTTCTCTGGACGCTGATGCACCACCCTCGGGTGCCTGAATCCATCCGCACCTACACCTCCAAGTTCGGGCTGCCCAGAGATGAGTTTCAGGAGAACGGCGGATGGCCGTTCATGATCTACATCCGCGAAGCCCGACGGATGGTGGGCGATTACGTCATGACCCAGTTGGATTGTGAAGGCAAACGGTCCGCGTCCGATCCGGTGGGACTCGCCTCCTTCGGAATGGACTCCCATGTGGTTCAACACTTCGTCACTGAGGATGGAAAAGCCAACAGCGACGGGGTCATCTGGCGGGTCCCGCCCAAACCCTACGGCGTCTCCTACCGCTCCATCATTCCGCGCCGAGGCGACTGCGAGAACCTGTTTTCGCCCATCTGCTTTTCAGCGTCGCATGTGGCCCACGGCTCCATGCGGATGGAGCCCGTGTTCATGACGCTTTCCCAGAGCGCCGCAATCGCCGCAGGTCTTGCGCTGGACCGGAACACCGCGGTTCAAGACGTCCCTTACGCCGCTCTTCTCGAACGCCTGGTGGCAGCAAAGCAGATAGTCTCCGTCTCCCAAATGGCCGCAAAAAAGCCGTCTGCACCCAAGGATCCGATCCGCCCGTAAACGCAGCGGTTTCCGGGATGAACGGCCTCCGAACGGGGATTGTTGGGGTCAGGGTGGAACTCTTGACAGGTTGACACTTGAGCGGTCCTGATGTCCGCCAGAAAGCTCCAAATCCTTTCCGGAACCCAGCCCATCGCTTTCGCTCGATCCAATCTTCGCCACTGCTGACTCACGTTCGCCGCGCTTCGTCTCGATCACTTTTCGCCGAGGCGGCAAGTCCGGGCAGGAGGGAGCTTTGTTTTTTAGCCGCAGTCCTCAGCGGCCAAGAGTAACGATTTTGCCGCCGTGGTTAAGCCGGGAAGCGGCTACCACAACAGCACGGTCAGCCCGCTGACATGCTGAAAGTGGTGGTCGGCAGTCGCCAACGGAAGGCCGGATTGCAGCGCGATGGCGGCGATCCAGATGTCGTTTTGCGGGATGGGCGCTCCTGCTTGGGCGAGTTGAGCGGAGATGCGTCCATAAACTTCCGGGGCGGACTCATCGGGGACCAGCACGTCCACGGCTTCGAGGAAGCGGGTGATCTGCTGGAGGTTCTTTTCGGGACGGGCGGAGCGGAACGCGCCCGCATAAAGTTCGGCCAAGGCCGCTTGGGGCAGGTAAAGTTCCTCGCAGGCGTCGAGTTTCCCGGCCAATGCGTTGCCGTCGCGGAAGTGGCGCACGACAACGCTGGTATCCAACAAAACTCCGTTACCAGGAGTCGCCATCAACCCGATCTGCTTCGGCCTTCACAGCCCGCTCGAAGTCCTCGCCTTCCTCGCCCGCCATGCAGCCCGCCGTGGCCAGCAACGCGGCACGGCGGCGTTCGTGGCTCTTGGGATTGAGGCCGTGGACGTAGCGGGCGACTTCCACCAGCTTGGGCGGCGGCAGTTCTCGCAGGTCTCGCACGATCGATTCGATCACAGTCATACAGCGGGTATGATAAAGCAGCTAAAAGAAGAAGGCGAGCACGGACTACGGGCGAGCCTGTTGACTCAAAAAGGATGACACCGGCAACCCAAGGGGATGTCGATGAGTCAAAAAGTGAGAATGGAGCTGCTTCCACGCCTAAGGCAGCGATACCTGAGCCGTGGGCGTGAGGGAAAAAGTCGGCTTCTGGATGCAGTGGTCGAGCAGTTTGGATACAGCCGAGAACATAAGATAAAGCTGCTCGGCGCCAAGGTAGGTTGGGGGGGAGACCCGGTAGCCAGCAAGGGCCGCCCGACCATCTACAAGGCGGAGGCTGTGGATGTGTTATGGACGATCTGGAAAGTAGCTGAGCAACCCTGTGGCAAGCGGTTGGCCGTCTTACGAGGGCTTTGGTTGCCGTACTACGAGCGCCACCACGGCAAGCTGAGCACCGATGTGCGCAAAGCCGTGCTCAAAATCAGTCCAGCCCAGATCGACAGGCTTCTTGCCCCAAAGAAAGCCAAGTCGATCACCAAGGGGCGATGCGGAACCAAACCGGGCGGACTTCTCAAAACGCAGATACCGATCCGGACTGACAACTGGGACATCACGCGTCCGGGTTATCTTGAAGCGGACTCCGTGGCCCATTGCGGTGCGAGCTTGGAAGGGGATTTTGTCTGGAGCATTACCTACACAGACATCCTGAGCGGCTGGACGGCTAACCGGGCCGTCTGGAACAAGGGAGCTGCCGGGATTGTGGAATCAACGAGGGAGGTGGAGGCAACGCTTCCTTTTGATGTGCTCGGGTTTGATTGCGACAATGGAAGCGAGTTCCTCAACTGGCACCTCGTCTGCTACTTCCAGGAGCGGCAGCGCCCTGTGGGCTTCACACGCTCGCGGCCGTACCACAAAGACGATAACGGCCATGTGGAACAGAAGAACTGGACCCGGGTGAGGCAACTCCTTGGGTATGGGCGGCTGGAAGACCCAAGCCTTCTGCCTGCAATCAATGAAATATACCGAGAGATCTGGGATCCTCTGCAAAACTTCTTCATGCCCTCGGCCAAACTTGTGTCCAAGAATCGGCACGGAGCGAAGATCCAGCGATGCCACGACATCCCCCGGACGCCTTGCGACCGGCTTTTGGAGTGTGGGGAAATCCCGGCAGCGCGGAAAAAAGAGCTCCGCAGAGAGCGGGCGTCGCTGGATCCGTTCCTACTGCACCAAAAACTCGAGCGGGCACTGGCGCGCGTGCTCCAGCGGGCGCTCCACTCCAGTCGCCCTACGGGCTCCTTGCGTTCCACGCCCGCTGAAGCATGATCGTCTAAAACCACGGTGTCATGACTTATGAGTCAACGACTTCCCAGTCCATGACTTCCGTCGGTGTCATTCATTTTTGAGGCAACAAATTCGTCCAAGAGATCCCGTGGACACTTTCCTTTTCAGTGCGCGCAAACGGATTCAGTCCGCCGTCCTCGGCCACCGCATGATGGAACGCAGGCGTCTGATTCAACCCGGTGGCGGCTGACGTCCGAACGCCCAGTCCCCC
>CAIURC010000034.1 GCA_903901425.1 uncultured Spartobacteria bacterium
CTTAAGGGTAGCGCCGGTCAACTCCGAGGCGCGTGAGTATTCAAAAGCCCAAGTGCCGGCCACCCCGCCCAAATTGCGGCCCCAAGTGGTGATGCGCCCGGAGGGGTCGTAATCGTAAGTGAAGGAAGCCAGCGCGCTCCCATTTCTGGAGTGGCTGATGCCCGAAAGAAGCAGCGCCTTGCCCCCAGTAGCGGACAGGGGATGGTAGGTGAAGTCGGTGCGAAGGCCATTTGGTGCCACGACCGCGTCCACTCGCGGACCATTGTTGCCAGCATTATAAACCAGATCAAACGCGCCCAACTGATTGGTGACCAAGTCCGCCCGACCCAGTGAATCAAAGAGGACCTCCTCACTCCGCAGGATTGAGCCGGAATCCGTCACTAACTCCCGACGGCTGAGTCGGCTGTGCCAGTCGTAGCCGTAGCGAAGGGTGTCATCGGTCCGGGGACCATTGATTGATTGGAGCATGCCGGCTCCCGGGACGGCTCCGATGAGAGGATGGTAGGCGTAATTGGTGGTGCCCAGACCGTCAGCATGAGAGGTCAACCGGGCCATGAAATCATCATAGCGGTAGCTCACATCCGGGGTCGCCGGGTCGGCGTAGTCCTCCTTGAGGAGCTGTCCTCCCAGGCTGTAGGCATAGGCGACGGTATTAGCCTGCCCTGCGTTGTTGGGCATGGTCACAGAAGCCAGTCGCCCACTTTTTGGCTGGTACTGATAACGAGTCGCCGTGACTCCATCCGGCATGAGCTTTTCTGTGACTCTGCCTTGAGAATCCCGTTTCCACCAAGTGGTCTTGCCCATGGGATCGATTACTTTGCTCAGGGACCCACAACGGCACCACTCCAGGGTGGTGAATCGTCCTTTTGGATCTTGAGTTACGACAGGTTGGCGGAGCGAATTGTAGAAGGTCCGTGTCCAGAGCCCTCCCCGATCCTTTTCAGCGTGAAGATCGAGCTTGTCGTACACAAACTGCTCGGTGGTGGAGTCTGGGTGGGTGATGAGGGTAACCCGGTCGAAATTATCGTAATCGTATTTGAGCGTGTATTTATCGACATCCCTGGCCTGACGCACTCTGAGGGCCGCATCATAAGTGAACTCAGCAATCGGAACAAAGGTGCCTCCGGCCACGGACTGTTCCACCCGCATGAGATAGCCGTCCCCATCGCCCGATCCACTCAGAAAGACATCCACCCCTGGAATACGCTTGTAAAAGAACCGGGTGATCTCGCTGGCCGTGCCTTTGCTGGTGACGATTTGGGTGACCTGGCCAGCCGGATTATAGGTGTAGTTGCGGGCCAAGCCGGAGGCATCGGACACCGTTTGGGGCAACCGATTAAGGTAGTTGGAAAAGGAGTAGAGGGTACGCCACGCGCCATTTTCATCGACCTCGACCGCAGTGAGATCCAACTGATTGGAGGCAAACTGATACCGCACACGCCGTCCCTCGGCATCGACCTTGCCAACCGGGAACCCATACCCATTGGCCATCACACCGGGGCTGCCGGACTGTTCGAAAAGAAGTTGCTCCATGGTGTAGACCAGAGAACCATCCGCCTGCTCCACGGCGCGCACGACCTTCGAGGGCATGGAGGTCTTGCCGATGGAGTGCTCGGAGGTCTGCCCCGGATAATTGAACCAGACCCGGCCCTCCAACGGTTTCTTCACGCTGGCGAGGACCGAGGTGATCTTGTCATCTGTGACAGTCAACCAATTGTAGATGGTAGCCATGGAGTAATCGCCCGCGTGATACGCCATCTGTTTCTTGTCCCAGTAAAACGTGTTTCGGTAATGTAGGTTGGCGACCTTTGGCAAAAACGGCACATCCTGGGTGCCCACTCGCACGGAGGTGGGCGGGGGACGGTTCCCAGTTTCCTCATTCACCATCGCCAGCTCGCTGATTCCGTATTTGTTGCCAAAAGCAAAGTCATTTGCCTCCATCCGCTCTCGATTGCCGTAAGGATCCACCGCCTCAATGAAGCGCCCTGGCTCCTCATTGATCCCGGGCAGATCTCCCGTCTGGAAAATGGCCACCCCATAGGGAGTGATGACTTGTTCGATGAAGTCATTCTTCCCGTACCGGAATTCCGAGGTAATACCCATCGGGTCGACAATTTTGCGCAGTCGACCAGAGGCATCATAGGCGAACTGAGCTTTTCGGTTGAACGGGTCAGTGATGGAGCGGATTTTGAATGTGTCTGTGGGAACTCCATCACCCGCAGCAGGTGTGTAGGAAAAGGTGGTGACTCCATTCAGAGCATCGACCACCGAGGTGATCCGCAGGCTGGTGTCATACTGGATGGACAGTGCCTTTCCGAACGCATCGGTAACTTTAGTGAGAAAGTAACGAGTCTCCGAGATCCCGTCAGCCTTGGTGTAAAGTTCCTCAGATCCATCCGGATATAACAATTTATAGCCCCGGATCCCGGCGGTCCCGGGCACAAATACAAGTTGCGGGCGATCCGCGAACTTCGGATTGGAGTAGTTGTTGCTGTTGGTTAGGTTTGAATACTGGTAATAGACACCGTCACCCCGCACGGCCCGAACAGAGGAATTGGGGGAGGTCACAGGTCCGGTGCCTACCTTCACCACGTAGGCGTTCAGCCCATGGGTCCACTGGGGGCCAAAGTTTGCATAATCTGCACTCCTATCGGCGACCACTGTGCTGCGTTGATCATAAACCACTCGAATGTTGACTGCCGGTCCGTAAGCCGGTTGGTGCGTAATGGGCGTATCCGTCACAACCAAACCCGGGTTCAACATGCGGAAGCTATAAGTGGCCATCGCACAACTCGAGCAGTTCCCCCCCTTGGTGCAGTCGTCTCCCTCGTCGTCGCGAGCGTGCACGCAGTGGCGGCCGAAGACTCCCTTCGCCTCCTTGTCAGACACTTTGGCGTAGCTTTTCGGAATCTGGGTTTTTCCGGAGACCAAGAGGTATCCGCTGGTTTGCTCCTCGAGAAACTCCCTGGTGATCCAGCCATCAAAGCGTAGATGCGGATCCTGAATTCGGTACAGGTCGCCCATCTGCTCGGTAACGGCGGAATAGTGGTTGAAAACCCAGTGAATGACGCTGGGAACCACCAGTGGACTGCCTTTGGACCGTTTGAAGATCCGCAGACTTCCGCCCTCTTCTAGGCTATGGGCACGCAATTCAAACAGAGACAGTCCGTCGCGGATAAATGCTTTCTTTTCGCTCTCATTGTGAACATCGGGAAAGATCGGTGGATCGCCCTGAGGCACGCAGACCAAGTTGGTTGCGGTAAATCCACAGAAAATATTCCGTTCAGCTCGATTGTTGAGAAACCAGAGCGCCTCATGCGCCTTGAAGACCGCCTCTGTGGCATCTCCGCCCAGATCCCGCTCCTTCACTTCAGAAATGAGCCGGGTGAGTGTTTGCTTCTGCCCGAGATGACTGGCGAGGAAAAGCACCTCCTTGAGTGCCCGTTCCGCCATGCGGATCCCATCATTGTTGGTCAGATTTTTGTTCTCATTCCAGACGAGCTCGAACGCGTCCAAGGCCTTTACGAAGTGGCCATTCCGTTTGCACAGTTCTGCCTTCTCAAGCAGCAGGGTTGCGCGCAAAGGTGAATCACTGAAACTGTTGAGGTGCTGGTCGAGGAGTGTGAGATTTTGCGGATTGAACTGGCCACCTTCACGAGCGTAAGAGGCCAGCGCTTTGGAAAGGGCCGGCTGCTCGCTGGCTCCAATGGTACTGGCCGGATCGGCCGGAGTGGGTGCCCGGAGAATCCGAGCGGCCGCAATTTCTGTCAAATCGGGCACCGCAGAGAGATCCGCTTTGCCAACCGGCTCTTCAATCCCAAGCGCCGATGCGGCTCGATTCATCACGATACTTGGGCTGGTAAGAACCGGCGCAGGAGGAACCCAAGGCTCGACATAAGAATCCTTGAGAGGCCTCCTTGTTTTTTGCTCCGCTGACTGGGCGGAGATCGTGCTCGGCACAGCCAGCGAGGCATAGAACGGAAGAAGAAGTGAAGCTGTGATCCTGTGAATCAAGGAATATCTAAATACATGCATAACAAATTAAACTGTGGATTGGTCGCACCGCTCAAATGGCGCTGAACACTCTGGTTGCGTGATTAACGAATCCGCTGAGCATCGGGAGGGCGAACCACGACGATGTTCGGAGGCAGCTTGTCGTTGGGGTTGGCTGCCCCCATCGAATTGCGGGCTGGGTCAATTGGGAATGCATCCAACAAATCATTGACCCCGTCGCCATCCGAATCCGCCCGGAAGGGATCAGTCCCGCGAATAACCTCCTCGCTGTTCGATACACCGTCGCCATCATGGTCCATCTGAAAGGCATTCACCCCAGACAACCAAGCAACTCGATCGCTAATCCCGTCGCCATTGCTGTCGGCAGATCGATAAGGATCCGAACCGATGCGAATCTCATCGAGATCGCGCAGTCCGTCCCCGTCGGAATCCGCAGTCGCAGCATTGTAGTTGAGCAAAAAAGCCCACCCGTCATGGACGCCGTCCCCATTGGCATCCCTCAGTCCATTGCTACTGTTCAAAGGGTTCCAACCTTGTGCCTTCTCATAGCCGTCCGGGTATCCATCCCCATCAGTGTCGGCCATTGCTGGATTCGTTTTGTTGTTTTCGTAAAGGATCTCATACCCATCCCACAAACCATCTTGATCTGTATCAACATTTGCGGGATTGAGACCAAGTGCATGCTCTTTTATGTTGGTGAGACCGTCTCCGTCCGTATCGCCGGCACCGGTCTCATCAAGGTCGCCAAACCAGTGGTATTCAAACCAATCCGGGAGCTGGTCTCCATCCCGATCCACTCCGGCAATCTTGAAGCGTTCGGCAAGGTAGTTCTCCACCGCCTCACGTTCCATCTCGGACAGCGCCCGGTTGAAGATCAGGATTTCGGCGACGCCGCCTTTGAAATAACTTCCACTGATCCCAGCTGACCCGATGTATTGTGGCCCACGAACCGATCCTGCGAGGGAAACGGGTCCGGAGGCCTTCAACAGCCCGTTGTCATAGAGCCGGGGTCGTTTCCCCTCGTATTTGAGGGTAATGACCCGCAATGCCTGATCCGCCGTGCGTCGGCTAACTGCGGTCGCTGGACTATAGTCACTGCGCATTTCAAAAGCAGCCACCCCATCGGAGCCGGTGGAGAGTCCAGCAGAAACGTGTGCGAGGACAGATTGATTCGGCTGAGTGGAATTCGTGAGTCCACTCCACGTGGTCGGGGTAATGTCGTAAAATGTCTCCTTCCACAGTTCCAGACCTCCATCCATGTACCTGACAGTTCCGACAGTTGTCCTGCTGGTTGCCCAGCCGTTGAAGACTCTCGTTTTACTGAGATAATCGGCCACACACTTGTCAGCGCTCCAGCCGCCTTGGGGGTTCCTAACAAACGTTGATCCATCCCAATAGACGTTTCCAGTCACATCGTAGCGCTTATCGACTGGAAGATATTGTGCTGCAACAGGATACACGTTTTCGTTTCCTTGCAGCGGTTCATAAAGTCTCCCAAATGGGTCCTCGTAGTACAACATGTTGGTCCACTGGGAAATGCGGCGTTTGGAAGGTTTCTGCGGAACAGTCGGCCACGGGCTAACGCCAGTCGGAAGTGGGCCGCCGAATAAGTAGCGCTGCCCCGAAGCACCAGCGGCACGGTACTGGTAGGAAGTGCCAGCCACCGAACTGGTGGTCGTCGATGTGCTTGCCACCACTGAGAAGATCGTGAAGTTGTCACTTCCGATTTCAGTGGGCAGGGATAGCCTATCATCGATCCCATCGAAATTCACCAAGGGAATGGCACCGATGGATCCCACGGTGGGTGCGGTCGAACCTGCGGCACCATTGAAAAGGGTGGCTGTGAAGTTCCAGCCCGAGAGGTCGTACCAAGTGGTCACTGCATTTCCGGAAAGCTCTAGTCCGGTGTCAGCCTTCAACCAGACATTGAGTCCCGAGAGAACCAACTCCGCGTCACTGCCCACTGGGTATGCTGAAAACTCCACAGTCTGATATCCACCCGTCCTACTCCAAGCACCCGCCCGCACCTTGCCAATGACTGTTTTTGCCAAGGGCAACTTAAAGAAAACCGTAGCCCGGCCATTCTCATCAGTCAGGAGTGAGAGACTCGAATAAGCTTCCCCGGCAGTGCCTTGATGAAGAGTTCCATCCCCCGCCACCACTGTAAAAAAAACGGGGGCATTGGTCAGAACCTCTCCCCCTGGGCCTCGCACCTCCACAACCAAGGGGTCTCGCAAAAAAGAGTTAAACGCACCGACCTGTCCATTTCCGCCCGTAATTCTCAACTGCGGTGTTTGGCTATTGAAACGATCAAACGGATCACTCTCGTGTTCATATTCATCCAGAATGGTAAGCCCATCGCGGTCTTCATCTTCGGTTGGCGTCCGCAGGAGGCTGCCGAACCATGCGATCTCCCATTGGTCTGGCAGCCCATCTCCATCAGTGTCAACTACAGCATTCCTAGGGTTTCCTGCCCCCAAAAACTCTTCACGGTCTGTCACCCCGTCCATATCGTAGTCCCCGCCACCTTTGCGATCGAGGTGGCCAAAAGTTGCCATTTCCCACTCGTCGTCCATCCCATCTGAATCCGTGTCGCGCCGCCAGTACTGGCAGTCTACCAGGGAGACTCCCGGATCATAGAGCGAGCAGTCAACCAACAAGGGAGTTCTGGTGATTATCGAGGAAATATATAATGGCTGTGAGTGATTCGGCATCCCTATCGTCGGCATCTTCCAGAAACTCACAACCCCGTTTTCCCGGACAATTTTGAAAAGATCACCTTCTCTATTTGTATCGGTGATAGTGTAGACGCCGAAACTGGTGTTCCCTGTGGATGGGTTAATCACCGGGACCCCGTTTTCAAAAATGTTGAGCACGCCTTTGTTTCCATAAAGCGCGTAAGTTAATTCGGAATAACTTTCGTTAGTATCAGAAACACTAAATCCAATCATGGCCCGCTTGTCCGTATTGCCGAACCGGAACTGCACGTAACCGTCTCCAACGATCTGCCTCGAGCTGACAGCATCGGCACTCCATGCAGCGGCGGCTGAACTACGGGTAATCCGGCTTCCACGTCCTGGACTCCCATTCGCGGAAAGCTGAACCGCTGGCGTTGCTTGAACCTGCCGAGTCCAAATTAAATCCTCTGGCCCCCCATAATACTCACAATCCGTTATACGCGCCCCTGCCGAAATAAACCACGTATCAACCACCAAGCGGGCGGGAGGAACGTTCACCGAGCGCAAAAGTTGGCCATTTTTGAGATATTCCACTCGCCCATTAATCCTGCGGATGACAAAGCGGTCCGCCGTGGTGTAGGGCCCAATGTCATAACCCACATTCGACTCGATGATTCTACACAGACCATTTCCGGATGCCGAGATGCCATAGCGGATCTCTCCGATGCTCCAGGACGAATTCTCAAACGCCAAACCAATTGCCACATCCTTGTTGGTCTGCCCGAACTTGAAACTCAGCAGACCCGTCTCGGAAATTGGTTGGTAGCTGAGGCCATCTCCTGCCACAGCTCCCGAGATTAACTCGATTGACGACCCTCCAGGCGCATGTTTGGCAACCGTGCTGGATAACCGTGTCCAAGCGACTGGGCTCGCCATCTGCACTCCATCGTATTGGCAGTTTGTCACAGAGGCGCCATTGGTGAGGATCGAGGCCCCAACCAGAAGCGCTCCGGAACTCGGGGCTGAAAAAGTATAAAACACTGCCCCATTTCGCAAACACCGAACCGTCTCTGCGGAGCGCTCAATTCGAAATACATCATCCGGTGTATAAGAATTCGTCGAAACCCAGCGGCTTACACCGCTCTCTTGAACCTCATACTTCTTGTCAGGCCGCCCCCGAATCGTATGAGTCAGCGAGGCATTCGAGTAAGTGCTCACGCCAAATTCGGAACTAGTCCCCGCGAATCCGACCACCACGTCTCCATTGACCTGACCAAATCGAAACTGGGCGTAACCATCGGCTTGGATTGCCTTGTAACTGACCGCTCCAGAGTCAAATGAGACGGTCGCTTTAGCCTTTGCCAGCCCGCTCCCAGATCCACCCGTTAAGTAGCTTGGAGTTGCCCCCCCGGGTTTGGCCCACACGATATCCTCGGGCCCCTCTGGACCATAATACTTTACATTCTGAAATCCCGTTCCTTTGTAGACAAGCGAAGTATCGACCAGCAAGGGACTCTGACTAGGAACCAGCGAAACGTACAAAAGGCTCTCACCGGGTTTACCTTTGTTCTTGTAGTAGCGGATTATCCCACCAGTCCGTTCAATGCGAAAAACATCGGTTTCAGAAACAGTTCTGTCCGCACCCGCAAGCATCGTGCGATCGACGCTTTTTTCTCGGACGGAAACTAAGGGAGCGGCACCTCCCAGGCAACGAACGCTGTATTCCAAAGAGTTGATGCCTCGGTCCGTATTCCCCGCAGAAAGGCCGAGCACCGCAGGCTGACTTGGATCTCTAAAACTAAACTCTACCCAACCGTCTCCAATTATGTTTTTAACACTTACAGCGTCAGCGTCCCAACTTGGAGTTGTACTGGTGGCGCCAGTTCGGATCAGCGCCCCAGGAACTCCGCTGGTGTTCACAACATCTTTCCAAACGACATCCTCAACCTGATGAATCTGGGCCTCACATGTCAACGCACTCCCCATCAGTGCAGACATCACAATCAAGCCTGTATTTAATCCTCGAGAAATCATTGAATGCATAAAATTAAAACAACAGAATCATCGGGCCCCGAGGGCCACCGACCACGGCACCCGCAGTTGCAACCACAAACAAACATTATTAGTCTAACTTGTTTCGGGGTGCCGGGACGCCCATCCAGCCCTCCATCACTCTTCAAGTTATTCTAACACTCCCCCAGCACACAGGTTCATCGGTGGAGACATTGACGGATTCGATCCACGTGACATCCCTCCAGAGGGGCGTCTGGGCGTGGACAGAGATCCCGAGGAGGAACCCGAGGATGAGCAGAAATCGGCGAGTGAAGAGAAGGGCAGTCATGGGAGCGCGGAAGAAAGGCGGGCGTGGGATACAAGAACAGGGTTCACAGCGTCAACGCCGGTTTTTCCTTTTTTGCACAAGAATAGTTTCATATTCTGGCGTCTCAACGGCCGTTAAATATTCTGCAAATCGGAATGAGCAGGAAGGACCGGATGGCAACCGGCCGCGCAGTTGCAACCGCCAAGCGTGCTGATCCGGATTCCGGGAATGCGGACGGGAATGTCTCTTCACACCTACCTACTTCCACTCCCGCCGGATCCTGCCGTTTTTTTCACATACCGCACCCCGTTGCATGGAAGTGCGCCAGACGGCATGGGTATTTCACCCCAGTTCCCCAAATCGGTCAGGCCCGGCAGGATGACGGGCATGCAGCTCCAAAACATCCGCCCTCTGTGTTCCGGATTCAAACGCGCCCTCGATGTGGGAGGCGCACTTTGCATCCTGATTTTTCTGATGCCGATGCTGTGTCCTGTGGTGTGGGTTCTGCAGAGGATCCAGTGTCCCGGCCCGCTCTTTTTTAGACAACTCCGGGTGGGGCTGTGGGGCAAGCCGTTCTGGATTTTGAAGTTCAGGTCTTTGCCGGTGGAGGAGTGCGGGGCGGGATTTCCGTTTGGATCGTGGCTGCGGCGTCATGGCTGGGATGAGTTGCCGCAGTGCGTGAACATTCTTCAGGGAACGATGAGCCTTGTGGGGCCGCGTCCGTTGCTGGCGGCGGAGGCGGCACGGGGGCCGGCCCGGATCCGTCGGCAGCGGTGTGGGGTGCTTCCGGGAATCACGGGACTGGCGCAGATCCACGGTCTGCGGAGCAACTGTCCGGCGGTGCATGCGGTCCGGATCCGGGCGGACCTGGCGTATGTCCGGGGCTGGACGCCGCTGCTGGATGTGAGGATTTTACTGAAGTCGTTCCGGATCCTGTTTCCGTTCAGTGCCGTTCCGGAACGAGAATCTGCTGGAGGGCTTGACGGAAAGCGGCTTCTGCGGCGGGGGCATCTGGGTAGCCTTGGGCAATTAGTTCGAGACTCTGCTGGCCGAGGTTTCTGCGACCGGCCCAGACCCGTTGGAGACGCGCTTTTGGCCCCCATTCCTGACTCAGGCCGGATCCATCCAGATCCGAGTTGCCCGCCTCCCAGAGGCAGAAGAACACGTGCAGGGGTTTCCCGGAGTTGTTGAAGCAGTAGAACCGGAACGGGATTTCTGTTGAACCAATCCGGACCGAGACCGGAGGGAGTTCGCGTTCGAGAATGCGGCCGGTGGCCGGGAGACACACATCGGGCCGGTGGACCCGGGCGGCTTGGGAGGAGGTGCGGCCCGGGGCCCATTCAAAGAAAAACATGCGCCAGAGACCGCCAACGGGGGCGCCCCAGTCGGCGGCGTCGCCCTTCTGGCAGGCGAGCGTTTTCCGGGTGGCATCGCTGATGGGGGCGGGTTGGAACCCGGGAAAGTTGCGGGGCCATCGGACGGTCCAGCCCTGCGTAAGGGTTCTGTTGCCTTCGCGGCTCCGGTACCAGGCCTCGGTGAACGCCTCGACAAAAAGGATCCATGCCGCAAGCGCCATGATCCAGAGTCGGGGCAGGAGGAGAGCCGGGCGGGCCCCAGGGTCCTGCGGGGCTGAGTCCTGCGGGGGCGGTTCCTGGGCGTTTTGGCCGGGGGGCTGGAGGAGACGGGACACCCCGAGGAGTGCGCCGAAAGAAGCGCAGAGGATGGCGAGTCCGGCGGAGTCGTGCCATTTCTCGAGTTCGGAGAGGCCGGACCGGATGGCGATGGCGACGAGGAGAAGGGACCGGAGAAGGTTAAAAAACAGGGCAAGAGCGAGGCCTGCGGCGGTGAGGAGGAGGCGGCGAGCCGGGGTGAGTTGGGCGAGTTCGCCGAGGAAAATCGAGGCCATGAGGAGGGCCTGAAGCGATCGGACACCGCTGCAGGCTTCATCGACACCGACGGTGCCCGTTCCGAGGGTGATGAGGTTGCCATTGGCCTGAGCGGCGTATCCGGCCCAGCCCACGACCTCTGCGGTCACATGGGCGACACGCTGCATCAGGCCTTGGGTGAGGGCGTTTTCCCATGCCGGGGGCCACGGGACCGCCACGAGGAAAAAGCCGACGGGCCAGGCAAAATGCCGGGCCTGTTTCCAGCCGCCGCTGAGAGCCAGCAGGCCGAGCATCCAGAGCACAACCTCGAGGCCCATGGCCCAGCGGACGGGGGTCCAGTCGGGAGAGGATTCGCGGATGATGCGGACAGGCAAGAGGGAGGCCGCGAGCACAACGAGAAATCCGGCGGACCAGCGCTGGTGGGTGGGATGGGTGGGGGCCGTGGGGCGGCTTGGCCAGCGTTTGAAAAACAGGTAGGCCCCGAGGAACGGCACGAGCCAGCCGTAGGAGTACTGGGGGTTGACGGTCCAATCCCAGCGCAACGCATCCACGCCCAGCGCGAGCACCATGACGTACAAGGCCACCGTTCCCCAGCGCAGAAACTGGCTGGAGTCCCCTTCCTTGTGCTTGTTCCCTCCGCTCACCCCGGCATTCTGACGGTATCGGCACGGCCTTTCAGCAAAAAAGCCCCCGGAATTCGCCCATGCACGTTTTGAAAACCCCGCCTGTCCTGGCCGCGCTTTCCCTGCTGTGCCTGTTTGGACTCTACATCCATGTTCCGAACGCCGTGACTTTTGACGTCTCGTTCTCGCTGTTTGCGGCGCAGAATGCGGTGGCTGGCAACGGACTGGTTACTTTGGAACCCAACCTGCCGTTCCCGGCCGATCTCTCTGAGATCCGGCTTCGGTGGCTGACGACATGGCCGCCTGCGGTGTCCCTCCTCTACACGGTCCTGCTTGGAACCGGCGCTGGAACCGCCACCCGTCTTCTCGCCGCGGTTTCTGTGGCCGGCGGAACTTTTGGGTGGCTCAGCTTTTTCCGGGCTTCGGGCCTGCCGAAAGTGTCGCTGCAAGTGCTGGCGGTTTTGATTCCGTGGACGAGTTTTCCGGTGTTCGCGCTGCGGTCGTTCTACAACGACCACCTGCTCTGGGGATTGACGCCATGGGCCCTGCTGGCTCTGCTCCGGCTGCCGGACCGGGAATCCTCTACCGGTCCGTGGAACCTACTGAAACTGGCCGGGACAGGCCTTCTGTGTGGGCTGCCTTTCGGAATCAAGTACTCGGCTTTCCCGCTCCTGCCCGCCGCCGTCGGGTATGTTCTCCTCCGGAACGGTCCCCGGATCTCCCTCGCAGCGATGCGGGAAACGCTTTTTTTCGGCCTTTTTGTGGCGGCACCTCCGGCGGGCGTTTTTTTGACAAACCGACTGCTTTCCGGGGAGGGAAGCGCAGTGCTGCATGGGGGATTCCGGCTGGGGTCGGTGGGTTGGGCGCAGGTGGCGCATCTCTGGCTTCCGCCGCTGCTGGATGTGACGGGCTGGGCAAAGATTTTCTCGCGGCTACCACCGGGGCTGCAGTGGGTTGCGCCGGTGTGCGGAGTGGGACTGACCGGATGCCTTGCGCTGGGGGTCCGGCAGATTCTGGGCAGGGCGGAAACCAAGCGTTCCCTGTGGATTCTGGGGCTGTTCTGTGGGGCGGTGGCTGGATTCCTTCTCTGCCTGACGGTTTTCCTCGGCTATTTCTACGACTGGACCTCTGAAACCCGGTACTATTTCCCGATCTATTTTGGGGTTTTCGCATTCGGCCTCGGGCTGGTGGTGCATCCGGGTGTGCCGCGACTTCTGCGCGTGGGACTGTTTCTCAGCGCCGGGCTTCCGGCTCTGGCGAGTCTCTGTGCGGCCGCTGCATATCCCTTTCGGAGCGCGGTGGAAATGCCGCTCCCGAAGAGCGGCTTGGGCGGCTCAAAAGCCGAGGCAACCGGCTACGCGTTTCTTCACACCCTGCCGGCTCCGGACTTGGTGCTCAGTGAAAAACCGTTGCCGATGAACGAACTGGGCGTGCCAGCGGTCCCGTGGTTTTACCTGGAAAACCACGGCCAACTCACTTCCTCGCGCCCCTTGAAGGTCTGGGCTCTTTTGGGGCCTGATGCGACGGAACGGCTGCGGAAAATGGTCGGACCCGGAGTCCGGCTTGTGCAGCCTCCGGTTCCAGACGCTTTCCCGTGGCAGTTCACAGAGATTGAGTTTCCTTGAACCGGACCGCTTCGTGAGGAATCGCACCCCGGGCAGGGCATGCCAGTGCGGGAAATCTCCCTGCCAACATCCGCGCCCGCGACGTAATTCCATCTCAATGGATCGCAAATCGCGTTTCTGACCGGGACACAGGCTCCAATTGGAGAGCGAACAGGTGCTATGGGGATTCAGAGGTACCGCTCCGTTACTTTGAAGCTGAGACAACTGCGGCCCCATCGATGAACACGTCCATCTGTTGGCCGACAAAGACACGGAGGTCCGATGCTTTGAGCCGGTAGATGGCTTGGAGCACACGAATGTCGACCCGTTCGGTAGCGTCGCCGGTGAGGGAACGCTTGGGTACGACGTAGGGTTCGAACCGGACAAACTTCAGCTCCGTCTTGAGCTTTGGATTACCACGAACGTGAGCCGTGGCCTCAGCTTCAGGGCGCACCCTCCACCCCTCGTGCTCGTCGATATCGACGCGCAAATGGAGAGGCGATGTACGGCCGAGAATCATCTTCGCATTGCCGCCGGCCGCGACGTGTTCGCCGGGGCGGAGATCGATCTTGAGCACGGTTCCATCCATTGGGGCAGTGACCGTGGAGCGCTCAATCTCGGTTTCGACGGTCCCGATCGTGGCCCGGTTAGTGGCGACTTCGGCTTCCGCTTCCGTGAGCCGGTTGGCGGCGGCTTCGACGGCGAACCTGCGCCGGGTGAGCTCATCGTCGCTGATGACGGTGGCGCCACGGAGCTTCTCGGCCCGCTGGAGCTGATCCTTGGCGTCGGCGAGCCCAGTGCGTGCGGTGGCGGTGCGGGCCTCCGCAGCGGCGAGCTGCGAGCGGCGGAGATTGAGGTCAGCCTGGAGATGGCGCGAATCAATCCGGAACAAAGGCGCGCCCGGAGCAACCGAATCGCCGGCTTTGACGAGCAGTTCTGCAACCACTCCGGAAAGGTGCGAACCCACCAGAATGTTTTCCGAACTGGACTCCACCAAACCAACGGCGGCGACGGTCTGTTGGAATGACGTCTTGGGTGGCGCCACCGGCGGCTCTGTGGCTTCGCGGACTGGTCGGCTGCGGATAATGGAGACCGTGGCGAACAAGGCGCAGCCTACGGCGATCAAGGGGAGGAAAAGCTGTTTCATCGTGGAAAGCGGTTTGTTTCAGGCGGAGAAAGACTGGTCGGGCGAGTGAGCGGTCTGGCGGGTTTCGACATGGCGGATCTGTCCATCGTCCATGTGCGCGATGACGTCTGCGAAGTGAAAGACCCGGTTGTCATGGGTGACGACAATCACGGCGCGGTCCGGATGCACCGCCGCGTTGGCGAGAAGTTCCATGACGGATTCGCCCGTGGCGTGATCCAGGGCCGCCGTTGGTTCGTCGCAGACGATCAAGCGGGGTTCATGGATGAGCGCGCGGGCGAGGGCGACGCGTTGTTGCTGGCCGCCGGAAAGCTGACGCGGAAAGGACTTGGTACGGTTTCCAAGTCCCAATCGGTCCAGCAACTCGCCAGCCCTTTCGACGGCCTCGGCGCGTTTCACGCCGGCGGCGAGCAGGGGTACGGCGGCGTTTTCGGCGGCATTCAGCGCCGGGAGCAAATTGTATTGCTGGAAGACAAAGCCGAGATTGCGCCGCCGGAACAACACGCGTTGCTTCTCCGGCATCCCGGCGAGACTCTCTCCAAACAGCGTCACGTCGCCGGCGGTCGTGTCAAGCAGTCCGGCGATGACAGAGATGAGGGTAGTTTTGCCGCAGCCGCTGGGCCCGACGAGGAAGCTGAGCTGGCCGCGTGCGGCGGAGTAATCCACGCCACGGAGCACTTCGATCCGGGCCTCGCCATCCCCGAAATGTTTCCGGACGGAGAGGCATTCAACGGCTTGGGAGGTCTGGGTGTTCATGGTGTTTCAACGGAAGACCGTGGCAGGCTCGAGGCGTTGCACGTGGCGGAAGCTGATGAAGACCGCGCCGCCCGTAACTAGGCACAGGGTGGCCACGGTGATCAGCGCGATTTCCCAGGGAAGGAAAAGCCCCCGGAGGAAGGGCTGTTTACGGACGACCTCGCAGATCAGGGCGGCGATTCCCGTCCCGATGCAGGAACCAATCACGAGAACCAGTCCCGCCTGTGCGGCGATCATGGCGCCCAGCTGCCGACCGGTAGTGCCGACAACTTTGAGCATGGCAAGGTGGCGGGAGTTCTCCTTCACGAACATGAGGAACGTCTGCCCGGTGATGGATGCCCCGACAACGAGGCCGATGGCGATCGTGACAATGAACAACGTCGGGATTCCTTGGTTTCCGTAGAAAACCATCGAGTCGTGGGAAAACTGGTCGGTGGTGCGTGCGCGGAGTCCGGTCGCGGTGGCGATCCGTTCGCAGACCTCAGATGGATTGGTCCGGCATGAACTCTTTGCTAGAATGAAACTGGTCATTCGTTCCTCGCCTCGGTTGAGGGCTGTGGCTAAGGAACGCGTCGTGTGAAGGACAGGGAGTCCGCTGAAAGGAGGCGAGGCTTCGGAGATCCCAACGATGCGGAGGCGTCGGTCATGAATCCGGATGGTCTTGCCAAGTTCCAGCGCCTGACCGGGAAAGAACAGCGCGTAACCTCCGGGATCGATCAACGCACAGTCGATCTGGCGGATGTCCGCTGCATTTCCGAGGCGCATTTTGCAGGGAAGCCCGACCAAAGTAGAATCGTCGACCCCAAGGATTGTGACCGTGTTCAGCTTTCCATTGTGGGGCCGTGCCAATGCGTCAACTTTGAGCATCGGAGCGGCCCAGTCGACGCCATCCAGTCCGCGAACCTTGTGCAGGGCGATGTCACGCATCGGTTTGACTTGGTCGAAGCACTCGATGTCCGGCTCCGTGACCCAGATATCTGCGTCCTGCACGTCGCGGATCTGGGACGCCGTCATTGTGAGAATCGAGGCAAGGATTGCGGCTTGGTTCTGCATCAGGAACACCGCCATCGCCACCGCGAGGATCATGGCGAGGAACTTCGCCTTGTCGTTCCGAAGCATCTGAAGACCCACCCAGTTCATGCCTGCTCCCCTCGGGTGGAAGCGCCGGCCCCAAGAGCACGGTCGATAAATGAGAGGAATTCCTTGGTTAGCCTACTCGCGTCGAGGCCTGGGTCGAAACAACGCCGGAGCAACAATCCATCGAAGGCCGCGACAATCAATCGGGCAACGGGCAGCGGCTTGTCGGTGCTGGCGATCTCCCGTTTCCGCTGCGCTGCCTCAACAAGGGCAGCGAGCCTAGTCTCAAACTCGGAGTAGAATTCCGCCATGGTTCTAGCGACCTTCGGGCTTCGCGCAGCCTCGGCACACGTTTCAACCCAGATGCTGGAGGAAGTTTCGTTCTGGAGATCGGCAAGCCCCATCTCCGCCAATCGGTGAAGCGCGGCCATCAGGCCGAGATTTGCGGGCAGTGCGTCCATGGCCGCAGCCCACCTGACGCGGTCCGCCTCGATCAGGGCGGATACAATATCGTCCTTGGACGGGAAGTAGCGATAGAGCGCACCTGGGCTCATGTTCGCCTCGGCGCAGATCTCCTTCATGGAGGTGGCATGGAAGCCGCGGCGCGCAAAGCACGCTTCTGCCGACCGAAGGACGGCGTCCTGGCGTTCTTGGAAGTTCTTGTTGCGAGTTCCTTTGGACTTCATAAATGAGAGCGATCATTCGCTTTCATCCCTCCAGAGTCAAGCCTCTCAGCCACGGAAGACGGCAGCGGGTTCAAGGACCAGCACCCGGCGGATGCTCAGAAGGCTTGCCACCAAGACGACCAAGAAGATGCAGCCTCCGGTAATGGCGACGCTTTGCCACATGAGGAGAATTCCCCGCGTGGCTAACTGATGGCGGAAGATCTCGAAGAAGGTAGCCCCCATGCCCGTGCCGATGGCGAACCCGATGATTCCGACGGTGAACGCCTGGAGGAGAACCATACCCGTGAGCCGCAGGTTGCTGACACCGATGGCCTTCAACGCTCCAAACTGTTTCAGGTTCTCGACGGTGAAGAGGTAAAAGGTCTGGCCTGCGACGACGGTTCCAACCACGAGCGCAATGGCGATGGTGATGCCAAAATTGACCGGAATACCGGTGTTTTTGAGATAGTAGGAGATGCAGTCCCAGACGAACTGGTTGGTTGTCCGTGCGCGAAGTCCTGTTTGGGCGGAGATGCGCTTGGCGACTTCTTCGGCGGTCATTCCGCTTTTGGGTTCGGCGAGGACGTAGGACAGTTGC
>CAIURC010000035.1 GCA_903901425.1 uncultured Spartobacteria bacterium
CCTCACCCCGACAGGCGGTGATAGCGGCATGGATGTGGACGACGGGGTTTCCATCCCGCCGATCCCGCGGGAGAGAACCGACGGAAAACATCCCGTGCGCGGCTCTTGCCTGTAGATCCCAGGAGCCGCTTCGATCCCTACCGGGATCGGCGCGTTTTTTTCATCGCGCTTTCCGGTGGTGGCGCTGCGCGCCACACACCGGCTATAAACAGCAGGGTTCCCGCCGGGAACCCGAAGACTCCCGGATGCGCTGTTGCCACGCACCGGCTGGGTTCCCTACGGGAACCGCAAGACTCCCGGCGGCGCTGTTGCGTGCTTCCCCAGCTTTGCTCTCTGGGGGCGCGCACTCCGTTCAAAGCGAACGCAGGTACGCGACGATGTCGGCCACGCTCTGCGCGGTCAGACCGAGCACGGCCGGGTCGTACATGAGCGAACGGCCCAGCGGGTTCAGGCTCGCCACGCGGCTCCGGGGCACGGTCTGGACCATGTTGCCCATGCATTTCATCAGGACCGGATCGCCGTTACTGAGTACCATCCCCGCAATTTTGATCCCCTCTGTGCTCACCAACAGGCTGCCTTCGTAGCCATGCGAAATGTCGTTGGAAGGCTTCACGATCGCCTGAATCACGACCTCGGGCGGTTGCTGCTTGGCGAATGTGGTCAGGTCCGGCCCGAACTCGACGCCCTGCCCCCCAATCTTATGGCACGCGTAGCATACGCCCACCGCAGTCTTTCCACGGACAGCGTCTCCGGCCAGTTTGGCGATCTCGGCCGCGGCTGGCAGTTCCGGTGCGCCCTTGGGCGTCTCGGGCATTTCCACGGCCGTGAGTTTGATCAGCGCGTCTTTGACAAGGCCGCGTTCCTTGAGTTCCTGGTCGAGGCCGTACTCCTTCCAGAGGTTGCCCTTCCGGTTCTGGAGCCACCACAGAGCCTGTTCTTTCAGCGGGAAATCGTTTGTCTGTGCGGCTTCCATGATTGCAACGGCGGCACTCCGATCGGCTACAAACGCGAGCGCGTCCAGCATCCGTTTCCGTTCTTCCACAGGGAGCCCTGCGGCAATCAAACGTTCTTTCATCGCAGGCACGGCTTGAACCGTGTGCAACCGCCACGCAATCCACGCAGCAGATTCGCTCCACTGGGCAGGCGCGCCGAAGGTCCGTTTCAGGGCGGAATAGAGCTGCGCCTCTTTCCCCTCAGCACCGAGGCCGAGTGCTTCCAGATACGCGCGGTCCTTGCCGTCGAACTTGGTGGCGACCGAAACGAGAATAGGCACCGCGTCCTGAGCCGGCACGTCACGCACCGTGAGCGCGACCTCGCGCCGGACGGCCGCAGACCGGTCATGCGACATCTTGGATGCGAGTGCCACGGGATCCTGTCCGGCGCGCCGCAGGGCGCGGTAAGCCACCACGCGTTTCCATTCCTCGCGGGCCTCCAGCCATGGCCGGACGGCAGCAAGGCCGGGTTCGCCCATCTGCGCAAGGAGCCATGCGGCCCGCGAAGCCAGATAGGGATTGGAATCGGACAGGAGTTCAGACACAGCCGGCACTGCTGCGGCTCCCCGGGCTTTCAACCGTGAAAACCCGCCAAACCGGACGTTCACCGCAGGGCTTTTCAACGCCGCCAACTGGCCTTCCAACGTTTCCAGATCCAGCTTGGGGACGACGGATTTGAACCCCTTGGGTGCAATCCGGTAGATGGCGCCCGTGGCCCGGTCGTCCATGGTGCCGTGACCGCCCACGCGGGCGTCAAACCAGTCCGCCACGTAGAGCGCGCCGTCCGGCCCGACCACAACGTCGCTCGGCCGGAACTTGGTTTTCAGCGCGCCACTGGCCTTGCCTCCAAGGAAATCCGAGCCAGCGAACTCTTTCTCGCGGTTGGATGTGAGGAAGTCGAACCGTTCCAGTTTCCAGCCGGCACCATCGGGCTTTGGCAGGTAGCCGAACACCACGTTCTTGCCGGCTTCACAGGCGAGCAGAAGCCCGTTCCACTGGCTGCCAAGGACGCCATTTTCGTAAAAAGCGACTCCGGTTGGGGAACCGCCTCCGTACACATCGCCGGCGGGCATGGTACCGGGATCTTCCTGTCGCCATTCGGCAACTGGAGTTTCCTGGCCGGGCCGCCGGTCAGCGGCCCACGCGCGGAGACCATCGGCGGAGGCGAACCCGGCATTGCCGCCTTCGAGAACGGGGGAAACGCGGCACGCGGGCGGATCATCGTTGTCGCTCTGGAAGACGTCGCCCATGGAGGTGACCGCCTGTTCGTAGCTGTTTCGGAAATTGTGGCCGATGATTTCGACCTTGGAGCCATCGGGCTGCATCCGGGCGGCGAACCCGCCAATCCAGACATGACCGTCGTCGCTTTTTTTGCCGGCGATGCTCTGCATCTGGTAGGGGCTGCCCATGTAGAAGGTGCGTCCGGAACGGTCGGTGAACTGCGCCCCCATGTTGCCCTGGTTCCAGTACCAGAGGCCGTCCGGGCCGCCGGTCACGCTGTGGAGGCTGTGATCGTGCTGGCGTCCGGAAAATCCGGTGAGCAAGGCTTCGCGGCCGTCTTTGTCCTGCTCAAAAACACCATCCCGGTTGCGGTCGGTGTAGACCAGCATGTCGGGCGGCTGAGACACCACAATCCGGTCCCCGAACACCGCCACGCCGAGGGGCGAAGCGAGGGCGGGTTCCTGGACAAAAACGGTGCTGCGGTCGGCGCGTCCGGCGCCCAAGGTGTCTTCAAGGACCACGATCCGGTCGCCTTCAGGCCTGCGGCCGCCTTTGCCCCGGTAGTTGACGCCTTCGGCAACCCAAAGCCGGCCTTTTTCATCGAAGTCGATGTTGGTGGGGTTCTGCAGCATGGGTGAGGCCGCCCAGAGTGTGACCTCGAGGCCTTCGGGGACCGTGAACAAACCGGGCGGAACAAGCTCCGCACCGTCGTCCTTCACGACCTCCGGAGCCGGCACGCCCGGGGGCCGTTCCGTGTAGACCTGGAACTTGACGGAAGCCTCGCTGAGTTTGCCGCCCCGGGTCATGCCCCCATCATCAATGGCCACCTCGGATTCGAATCCCACAACACCCGGTGGCAGATCGAAAGCAATGACGGACGGGGCGTGTGTGCCGATGCCCTTAACCTCGGCGCCGTCCACTTTCATGGGTTCGCCGTTCATCGCCTTGTCCACGCCGGTCCGACCCGCGCCTGCGGTGGCGCTCTTCCAGCGGAGCCCGGTCAGGGGACGGACACTGCCGTCGGCCATCCGGAGGCGGGGTTCGATCCAGTCCGCCCAGTCACAGCTCAAAGAGCCCTCGTCACGGACCACCAGAAAGAGTTCCTTGGCCGAGCCAACTTCGGCTTTCACGACTGCCCGGCGTGGAGCGGAACTGCTCTGGATGCGGGCCGATTCCGCGACCGGCTTGGCGTCACCCGTGGATTTGCCAGGCGCTGCGGTGGCAGC
>CAIURC010000036.1 GCA_903901425.1 uncultured Spartobacteria bacterium
AGGGCTTTGGATGTCATGCATCCCTCACCGTCGCCTGGCTCAAAACAGTTTGGGAACCATGGGGTTCACCGCACGCTTACTTTGGTGGCGCGCTTGCGGGCGGAAACGACGAGGGCGGTGGGGTGGATCGCTGAGCGTCTGGTGATGGGCACACGCGCTTATCTGAACCATCTCTTGTATCGCCGGAGGAGGCTGGGCGGGGAGTAGACAATATCAAGAACTGACCCCTTTTCCTGCCGATCGAATGGCCTCCCCGAATCCCTTCTATCGACTGGCTTTCAGCCGTATGAAGATGGAATCCCCCTCGGGCCGGCCGCAGATCGAGTCGATCCGGTTGCTGGAGACGCGGTTGGTGGCGATGGGCAGGATACTCCACTCGCCCTGATGAAGGTTGGTGGCGAATTCGGCCTGCAGCTTCCAGTCTGGAATCAGGGTCGAGCTCAAAACCACGTCCTTGCCCAACTCGAGGCTTAGGATCCGGACTTCAGGTGGCGGAACCGTGACGATGTCCCCGAACATCCATGGATGGATGGGGCAGACGTACATGTACGAGGCGTTGTTGGTTGGAACGGTATAAGTTAAACGGCCCGTGTTGATCTCGTTGTTCACCACCCCGGGGCTTTGGATCTGGAACGGATGCTGGGACGAAGTGTCGACATCGAAGGTGTATGTCTGACCTCGGACCAATGTCAGGGTCCCGGCGTTGGTCCCGTTGAACAGGAAGTGGTGCTGCCCTCCAGGCGTCTCAACGCGGATGTCCGCGGACCGCAACCCAACCACCAGCACCAGTCCACCAAGCGTCGAAAACAGCGTCCACCGATGCATTGCTCTAGGTCTCAAGGCGGACATATTGATGGGGATGTGCTTTTTGAAGCTCCGCGATCGGCGCAGTTGTTTATAGCTGCTCGAAGTGTGCTGGAATCCGATATACCTGCCGTGCGACTTGGACAAGGACTTATGGGTGTGGTTTTCGCTGCCAATGGCCTGCTGCGGAACGGGGTCAGGGAACGATTTCCGAATTGTGGACTCAGGCGGGTGTTCGTCTGTGTCGCCCATAGCCTCGGCAAGAGTCCATCCAGGTTGCGGAGCCCTTGGCCGATTTTTGGGCCAACTGAATCGGTGCATCCAAAATCGGAAGTCATTCCCTGAACCGGATGCTCCCCCCTATGCCCCCGATGCCTGACCCGCTCTTCTGGTCTCTCGGGGCGAACCCATTGCAAAAACGGCGAGGTCCGGTTCTGCTGGAACAGCAACGACTGAGTGGTGACCAAACTCCTCTTCATCTGCAGCCGAAATGAAATCCGCAGCCTCACCGCAGAGCGGATGTTCAGCGGTTCGCCGCAGTTTCAGGCACGGTCGGCGGGCACGCAGCCGCAGGCCCGGGTGCGGGTGACCGAAGGGCTTATTGGCTGGGCGGACATCGTGTTTGCGATGGAGAAGTCGCACGTCGCCAAGCTGAGTGAGCGGTTCCCAGACGCGCTCGCCCACAAGCGGGTCGTCTGCCTCCGCATTCCAGATGATTTTGAGTTCATGAGCCCGGAACTTGTGGATGCGCTGACGGCGGCGCTGGCGAACGAACTCGAGGGATGGCCTGGTCCGTTTTCTCCGCGATGACCATTCGGTGATGAGTTCGGCTGCCGCCGAGCTTTTCTCCTGAGCGCCTCAGGAAAGGTCGAGCTGCACCTGGACCCAACGATTGTCGTTGAGACAGCGTTGGTCCTGAACAGCCTCTAAAAACAAGGCTATGCAGAGGTGGCGGACGCGGTACGGGATCTGATCACGGGTTGCCGCTATTCGCACGGTGAAATGACGGTCGACTTTCCTTGAGGCTTCCGGCGGATGGTGTGTCATCGAGGCATGCCCCAGTCTGCACAGTCCGGCAGGACCGATTTCAGACATCCCGCTCCCTGGAGTCTCCTCAGGAAAGGGGTCGGTTCTCACTATTGACACAAGCTCCTTCGTGCCAACTTCTGGATTGCCCTTGGATTGCACCGGGTCGTGCGGGCTTTGAAGGAATACTGTCCGCTTTGAATCGGAACGCTGTCCGACTTCGAATCGGATTGGTGTCCGGTTTGCGCCGGAATACGCAGTATCGTTGGGCCGGGATCCGGGGTAGCGCAGGCGCAGAACATCGTCTACCGGATGCGCCGTTTCGAGGAAGCGCGCGGTTGGGGAAATCAGCTTCAGAACGAGCTGGTGGTGAACCTGAAACATGCCCGGGTGGGAACAGCAAACCGACCCCTGGAGATTTGATTCGTCGAACAATGCTGGGACCGCCTTTGGGCACGGAGTCGGACATCCTCAGGTGCCAGAAGAGAAGGGTGTGGACCGAGGGTCGGTGAAAACCCGCCTGAGCCTCAGGGAGTTCCGTCATTTGCTTGCCGGAATCTGACGGGTCCACCGAGCGGTCCGGCTCTGCCGACGTGGCGCTTTCGGAGAAATCGCCCCGCATCTCGGAGGTGCTGAGGCTAGGCTGGGTTTTTGGGAGGACCAATGGGCTGTTGCCGGATGAGCCTCCTTGGTAGGGACTCATCTCCGAGCGGTCCGTCCCGGCAGGCTGTGCTCAACGTTGATTCCGATTCCCTGGTCAATGGGGTAAACCCTCGGCAGCGGTCAGCGATGTCGCAGGCGCTAGTAATCGTACAGCCCTGGGTCTTTGGAGTAGGCACCGCCGCCGGGGCCACCACCGCCGGGGCCATCTTCGCCGCCCATGAGGTCGCCGAGCACGTCGCCCATGTCGGCTTCAATTTTCTCCGGGTCTTCGCCGGCTTCGAGGCGTTTGAGGGCCACTTCGAAATCCTTGGGCACGGATCCCGATGGGAGGATGTCCTTCATCTTCCGCAACAAATGGGCCATGTGCTTGGGGTTGTTTTCGTCGAGATGGTCCATGTCGCGCTCCATCTCTGACATAGCCCTCGCGATCCGCGGATCCTCCATGTCGGGCATGCCCGCTCCTTCCATCCCTGGTTCGCCCGAGAGGTCAGAGCCTTCGCCGCCATCGCCGGCCGCTGCGGGCTCCGGTGCTCCGTGCAAAAAGGCAAAGCGGCTGATTTCTTTGCTCAAGCGTTTGCTGCCGCACTTGGGGCACACCGGCGTGTGCGACGGGGCGACGCGCTTGCTGAGGAAGCTGTACACCTTGCGGCAGCGGGGGCAGGCGAATTCGTAGATCGGCATGGTTGGCAGCGTCGGGTTCGGGGGCGGATCTCTCAACGAGGCCCCGCTCACGTGGACTTCGGACAATCTACGAGCCGCTCTGGGCCCCTTCAAGTTTGGCCCACCAGTGGTGGTAAAGGCGCTCC
>CAIURC010000037.1 GCA_903901425.1 uncultured Spartobacteria bacterium
CGAGGCGTTTGGCGCCGTAGGAGACATCGGCGAGGGCGGCCAGTCGGACCAGTTCGGCGTCGTCGGGCATTATTTCCGGTCGTGGCGGGACCTTCACCTCCACATGGAAATGGTTGCTCATGATGCAGTAGGTGAGGATCTTGCCGCCTGAGAAAGCCTCGTAGGCGCGGAGGAGGCTGAGAAGAATGGCTTTTTCCTCCTCGCCGAACTTGTGGTCCTTGTCGACGACCCTGCTGGTGACGTGGTACGTGCCCGGCGCACCCTGTTCTGCGAGGAAGCGTTTCTGTCTCATGCCCCACCCATTCCCGGGACCGGCCTACCGATCAACCGCGGACTGGTGTCCTGATGCCACGTTCAGGGGCGGGCCAAAATGCCTCTGTGGAGTCTCGCATGCGATCTCCCTCCGGCACCCGCGATGGGGGCGCTGTGAGCCCAGCCCAACGGCGCATAATTTTTTTTGTCGATCTTCGCGGCTAAGAAAACCGCTTGAGGCGAGGTTTGTTCTAATAGTGCACCAAAACGCTACTCAAAACGAGGTGAGCCCTGCGGTCCCCAGTGGGACGCGCGATTCCCTACCGTTGTTTCAAACCGCACCCCTGAGCGGCCCTGGTGCGGTCTGAAATCTGCTTTTCTAAATCTTTTGTTCCAATGGCCCTAAAAAATGCCCATTTCACCGGAGCCTGCCTAGTGAGCTTGTTTTTTGCGGCTTCGGCGGTGGCGCAGCAGGTCTGTCTTCCGGCCCCCCGCTTGCTCACGGTGACGCCCATGGGCGGTCAGGCCGGGGGCACGGTGGATGTCACGGTAACGCACCAGCATTGCGATGGGCCTCAGGAACTCCTCTTTTCCTCCCCAAAGATCACCGCAAAGCCCGTGGTCGGCGCGGATGGCAGGGAAGTGCCCAACCGATTCAAGGTCAGCATCCCGCCCGATGCGCCCGTGGGTGTCCATGACGCACGGCTACGTTCGCGACTCGGTATTTCGGCCGGACGCGCATTTTTGGTGGGCAGCCTGCCTGAGATCCACTGTGCCGGGACAAATCATTCGGTGGAGACGGCACAGAAGTTGATGCCGAACACGATTTGCAACGCCGCGACAGCCAAGCGGGCGATCGACTTTTATTCGTTTGTGGGGAGCAGGGGGCGGCGGGTGGTGGTGGACTGCAATGCCGCGCGGATCGATTCGAAGCTGGCGCCCGTGGTGATCATGGCGGATGCGAAGGGGGACGATCTGCTGGTGAGCCGGACCAGCGGGGTGCTCGACTTTACGCCGCCTGCTGATGGGACCTATCTGATCAAGGTCCACGACATCGCATTCAAGGGGGGCACGGAGTTTTATTACCGGCTTGCGCTTCGGGAGGTGGACGTGGACGGGCCGGTGCAGAAGCAGGAGACCACGGCGCGGGTGAGCGCGTTTTCATGGCCGCCTGAGGGGCTGGTGCCGGTGGCTCCGGGAGCCGAGACCGAGCCGAACAACCAGCCTTCGCAGGCGCAACAGATCACCCTGCCCTGCGATCTTTCGGGGAGCTTTGCCGCCGCCACCGACCTCGATATTTTCGAGTTTCAGGCGGTCAAGGGAGATGTCTGGTGGGTGGAAGTGGCATCGGAACGCCTTGGGCTGAACACGGATCCTGCGGTGTTGGTGCAACGGGTCGTCAAAACGGAGCAGGGAGAGACGGTGACCGATGTGGCGGAGTTGGACGACATCACGGCGCCGATGAAGATGGGGACCTACCTGCCAGCGAGCACCTACACGGGTCCCGCGTACCAAGCCGGGTCTCCCGATGTGCTGGGCAAATTTGAGGTGAAGGAGGACGGCCTCTACCGGCTCCATGTCCGCGATCTGAACCGGGATGCGCGGAGCCGGACAGAGAACCAGTACCGGCTGGTGGTCCGCAGGGCGCAGCCGGACTTTGCGCTGGTGGCATGGGCGGTGCATCAAAGGCTGCGGCAGAACGATTTTGGAACCCTCCCCAAGCCCTTGGCATTGAGAGCCGGCACGACGATTGCCCTGGAGGTGGTGGTGGTCCGGCGCGATGGGTTTGAGGGCGAAATCGACTTGGCGATGGAAAACTTGCCGCCCGGTGTGACTGCCAGCGGCCTGAAAATTCCGGCAGGCAAACTGCAGGGAATGCTTTTCCTTTCGGCTTCGGAGAACGCGACGCCGGCCTTTTCGGTGGCGAAAATGGCAGGGCGAGCGGTGGTGAACGGGAGCACGGTCACGCGTCCCTGCCGTCTGGCCTCGGTGCTCTGGCCGGTGGACTATGCCCCAACGGAACTCCCGAAATCGCGTCTCATGGCGGACGTGCCTGTGTCCGTGACCGACTTTGAAAAGGCGCCGGTCTCGATTGCCGGGGACGGACAAACCAGCTGGGAAGCATCCGTGGGCGAGACGGTGAAAATCCCGCTCCGGAGCGTCTGGCGGAGTGAGTTCAATGGAGCGTCGATCAAATTGAAACCGTACGGGACGGTGTTTGCCGCGATGAAAGAGATCGATCTCCCGATCAAGGCGGAGAAGACGGAGGCGGTTCTGGATCTCGCGGCGTTGAAGACGCCTCCGGGGGAGTACACCCTTGCCTTTAGCGGGATCGGAGTGACCCGGCACCGCCCAAATCAGGAGGATGTAAAGACGGCGGAAGAAGACCAGAAACGGGCCAGCGAGGAAGCTGCCGCCCTCGCCGATGCCGCCAAAGCCCTCACAGAAAAAGCCGGGGCCGCTCTTCCAGAGGAAAAAGAGGAGGCAACAAAGGCAGCCAAAGCTGCTGCGGAGAAGCAAAAGGCCGCGGAGACCGCCCTTGCCGGGATCACCAAGAAGCTGAAAGCCCTCACGGATGCGGCGGCCACGAAGGACATTCTGGATTTTTTTGTGACCGAACCGGTCCGGATTTCGGTCAAGCCGGCCCCTGTTCCACCCGTGCCCGCCCCGGTGGCGACTTCTGTCCCGGGGACGGCACCCGCAGCGCCCACAGCTTTGCCCTCGAAATGAAGCCGCACTCCCCATTTTCATTCCATCCTGTTTCTTCGTGGCCCACGCAACTGCGGGGGGCACGAGGGTTCTGGCGTTTTCAGGAGACTCTCGTTCGCCTTGGAGTCTTTCTTCTCCTGGCGGGTTGGATGGGGATGGGCTGGGCATCCCATGCGGCCGAGGCGGCGAAGCCCTTGAATTTCATCAACGACATCGAACCCATCCTGACCAAGGCCAGTTGCAATTCCGGCGGGTGTCACGCCAAGGCGGGGGTCGGGCAGCGCGGGTTCCGCCTCTCGGTGCTTGGGTTCGAGCCGCAGGAGGACTACGAGCACATCGTCAAGGAAGGCAAGGGACGCCGTGTTTTTCCGGCGGCACCGGACCAGAGCCTGCTGTTGTTGAAGGCTGCGAATATCATGCCCCATGGGGGGGGCAAGCGGCTTGCACCGGATTCCGAGGAATTCCGGACCGTGGTCCAGTGGATTAATGAGGGGATGGTGTATGAACGGGAAAGTGATCCGAAGATTGTGGCGGTCGAAGTGGAGCCGGCGCGGATCACATTGAAGGCAGGGAGCCAGCAGCAGTTGAAGGTGCGTGCCCGGTACTCGGATGGAAGTGTCCGGGATGTCTCGCGGACGGCATTGTACGAGGCAAACGACAAGAGCATGGCAGAGGCATCGGAGGAGGGGTTGGTCACGCTCCACGATCTTCCGGGGAATGTGGCGGTGATGGTTCGGTATTCGGGCCTGGTGTCGGTGTGCAGCATCTCGGTGCCGCTCGGAGCACCAGTGGATCGCCTTCCACCCAGCAGAAACTTCATTGATGAACTGGTCTTTGCCAACCTGAAGCGGATCGGGATCCCGCCGTCGGAGGTGTGCGACGATTCCACCTTTCTGCGGCGGGTCTCGCTGGACATCGCAGGGCGGTTGCCGACTGAGGAGGAAGCCGAGGCGTTTTTAAAAAACCCGGACCCGGCCAAACGCGATGCGGTGATTGAGGCCCTTCTGCGGAGTCCCGGGTACGCGGATTTTTTTGCGGGCAAATGGGCGATGTTGCTCCACAACAAGCGGGACCTCGAGAGCGACACGGTATCGAACTTTGCGTTCCATGCATGGATCCGGGACAGCCTGCTGGCGAACACGCCTTACGATGTGATTGTCCGGGATCTTCTGGCCGCTACGGGCGAGGTTTCCACCAATCCTGCGGTGGCGTGGTTCAAGCGGGTGAAAGAGCCCCGCCAGCAGGTGGAGGATGTGGCCCAGTTGTTTCTTGGGGTCCGGATGCAGTGCGCCCAATGCCACCACCATCCGTTTGAACGCTGGGGGCAGCAGGATTATTACAGTCTTGCCGCGTTCTTTAGTCAGATCGGGCGCAAGCTCTCCAGCACACCCGAGGAGGAAACCATTTTCCACAAGCGTGGAACTGCCCAGACGGAAAACAAAAAGACCCGGCAACAGGTACGGCCTGCGGGTCTCGGAGGCGGCCCGCTGGAGATTGCGCCAGACGAAGATCCGCGGTTGAAGCTGGCAGACTGGATGCGGGAAAAGACGAATCCCTTTTTTGCAAAGGCGCTGGTGAACCGGTATTGGAAGCATTTCTTCCGGCGCGGTCTGGTGGATCCCGAGGACGACCTCCGGGACACCAATCCGCCGACGAATCCCGAGTTGCTGGATGCGCTGGCAGCGAAGTTCGTGGAGAGCGGGTATGATTTGAAGGAGTTGATCCGGACCCTCACGCGGTCGACTGCCTACCAGCTCAGTTCGGTACCCAACGCGCACAACGAAACCGATCCCCAGAACTTCTCCCGCTATTATCCGCGTCGGCTCCCGGCGGAGGTGCTCTTGGACGCGATCGATACTCTGACGGGGTCTCCGACCAATTTCCCGGATCTGCCGCCGGGCACCCGCGCCGTGTCTCTCCCGGACAACAGTTACAACCGGACCACGGCCTTGTTGAAGGTGTTCGGGAGGCCGGAGGGGTTGAGCGTTTGCGAGTGCGAGCGCGTGGATTCGGCGAGTCTCTCGCAAAGTCTGCATCTCCTCAACTCCGCGGACCTGAAGGCCAAGGTATCCGGGCCCAATGGCAGGGCAGACCGGCTCATGAAGGCCAATGGGACCGATGCGGAGAAGATCCGGAGCCTCTACCTGACCGCATTTGCGCGGCTGCCTTCCGCGGAGGAAATGCAGGAGGCCGAGGGGTACCTGAAACGGTCAGTGACGGACGCCGCGGGTCAGCCGTTGGATCCGGCGAAGGCAAAGCGCAGGTCTTTGGAGGACCTGATTTGGGCGCTGCTGAACACCAAAGAGTTTTTCTACAACCACTGAGCCATGGCCTTTTTTTTCCTCCCAAATCTCCTGCGGAGCTGGCCCATGAGCGTGGCGATTCTCGGGATTTGCGCGGCGCACGGTGTGTGCGACGGGAAAGACTATTTCCGCGACGTGTACCCCTTTTTGAAGGGGAACTGCGTGGCCTGCCACAACAAGACCACCACGAAGGCCGGATTGAACATGGAAACGCCGGCGCTCCTCCGCAAAGGGGGTGAGTCCGGGCCCGCGGTGATTCCCGGGAAAGGCGCAGAAAGCCCCGTGGTCCGGTTTGCGCAGCATTTGGAGGACGAAGTCATGCCTCCAAAAAACAACAAATCCGGTGCTGTGGATCTGACGGCTGCGCAGATCGAGGTGCTGAAAACATGGATCGACGAGGGTGCAAAAGATTCGGTGCAGCAGGCGCGTTCAGTGTCGCTGACCGCGATTCCCAAAGGCATCAGTCCCATTTATTCGGTGGCGCTGCTGGACGATGGCCGGTCCGTGGTTTGCAGCCGCGCCAACGAACTCCATGTTTATGACCTGACCACGCGGAGCTTTCTGGGGTCCCTTGGCGAGGGGGGGCAGCCTGCCCACCGCTCCAGCATCCAGGCCGTGGCCTGCAGCCCGGACGGCAGATGGCTGGCAAGTGCCGGCTTTCGGGAGGTCAAGCTCTGGAGAAGGCAGGAGGTCGCCGACACGCGCTGGACCCCGGGCCCGGGGGCCGGCTGGAGGATGGCTTCTGGAATCCACGGGGCGCGTGAAGTGCTCGCCGCCACCGCCGGAGGCGACCTGCTTCTGGTGGAAGCCGGATCCGGGACGGAGAAGGGGCGTTGGGCCGGGCTGATGGCGGGCGCTAAAAGCCTCGAGCCCTCGCCGGACGGTTCCTGTGTCCGGGTGGAATGGGAAAGTGGCAGGAGCGGCGTGTGGAACCTCAAAGAGTCTGCGTGGATGGGCGCTCAGGATTGCATCGAAGGCGGACCCGGCCGGTGGTCTCCGGACGCCCAGAGCGTGGCCGTAGCGTGTCCGGACAAGGTTGTCCGGATCTGGAAACGGCCTCCGGCCGGTTCCGTGGACTGGACGAAAACCGGCGAATGGAGTTCCGCGGTGGTTCTGACGGATCTGGCGTGGGATGCGGCGGGCAGCCGTATTCTGGGGTGTGGTGGGGACGGCAAGGTGCGGCTCTGGAATGCGGCGGATGGAAAACTGGTGAAAGAGTTTGGGGTGGCGGGGGCTGTGACGGCGGTGTTTTCGCGGGATGGAAAACGGATCGCGGTCGGAGGAGCCGACGGCGCGGCCCGTGTGCTGGACGTGGACTCGGGAAAAGAGGCGGGCGAATTCCGGCTGGACTGGGGCGAGGCGAAACGGATCGAGGAGGCGGCTCTGGAGGCAGGGCGGCACGGTTTGGATGCCGGGCATCTGACGAAGGAGGTGGCCCGCGTGGAGAACGAGAACAAAGCGCTGGACGAGCTTCTGAAGAAAGCCGAGCAGACCATTGAGTCGGCGAAAAAGGGGATTCCGGAAAAGCAGAAAGCCGTGCCCCCGGCGCAGCAAGCCCGGGAGGCGGCCCAGAAGGAGGTTGAGCGCGTGGAGGCACTGGTGAAGGCGGCTCCCAACGGGATGCCGGATCCGCCGCTGAAAAAGCAGGAGAAGGATGCGCACGATAAGCTCGTGGCGGCGCTCAAGGCGGAGAACACCGCTGTTTTTGCGGTGACGGCCGCGGAGCACCAAGTCTCCGATGCGAACGCGGAGATTGGGCGGATCCAAGCCTCGAAGGGGGCCAATGACCGTGCGCTTGTGGAAATGAACGCGCAGTTGAAGGAGTCCAAGGAGGCGCAGGCCCGGGCTTCAGAAAAATGGGCGGCTCTGAAGAAGGCGCCGCGGGAAAAGGCTGCGAGAGCACTGGGTGTTGCGTTCAGTCTGGATGGGCAGCGGGTGGCGGCATTGGGGGCAGACGGGCGGGTGCGCGAATGGTCGGTTGCGACGGGTTTGTCGACGGTGGCCGGTGTGGTTGCCGAGGGAGGGCTTTCAGGCGGGCGTGTCGAGTACCGTGCGGACGGCCGGTTGGTGGCTGTGGGCGCTTCAGGGGAGGTGTTGGAGCCGGCATCCCGCGGGGGATGGGTTCTGGCGCGCACCCTTGGAGGCACGAAGGGGGAGGTGTTTGCGGACCGCGTGAATGCGGTGCGTTTCAGTCCAGACAACCAGACGCTGGCCGTGGGTGGAGGGGAGCCCTCAAGGGCGGGGGACATCAGTCTCTGGGAGGTTGCCACCGGGCGGTTGCTGAATGACTGGAAGGAGCGGCACAGTGACGCGGTCCTCTGTTTGGATTTTTCACCGGACGGTCGGTGGCTGGCTTCGGGCGCATCGGACAAACTGGCGAAGGTGACGGAAGTGGCCTCGGGAAAGCAGGTGCATCTTTTGGAGGGGCACACCCACCATGTGCTGGGTGTTGCGTTCCGGGCGGACGCGCGAGTACTGGCAACGGCTGGGGGGGATGGAACGGTCCTCGTCTGGGAGATGGGGCACGGGGAGCGGAAAAAGAAGATCGAGGGTTGGACCAAAGAGGTGACCGCAATCCAGTACCTCGGAAACAGTCAGGAACTGCTCACTGCCGCAGGGGACAACCAGATCCGGATCGTGACCGACGAGGGCGCACAGGTCCGGGTGATAGCGAAGCTGCCGGAATTTATGCAGGCGGCGGTGAGCACCCCGACTGCGGTCCAGGTCGTGGGAGGCGGCGAGGACAGCATTCTGCGCGTCTGGGACGGAACCAACGGCAGGGAGCTAGCCGCGTTTGAGAGGCGTTGAGAAAGAAGGCCCGCACCAACATCCCATTTTTTACCCACCCAACCCTTGATACATACGCGTATGTCTGATCTGACGAATTCCAGTTTTCTGAGGCAGTGTGCGGGTCCCATTCCGCGGCGGGGTTTCATGCAAATGGGCCTGGCCGGGTTTGCGAGCTTGAGTCTGCCGGGGGTTTTGCGATTGCGGGCTGAAACGCCCGTCCGGAGCGGAAAGGAGAAGACGGCAATCATCATGGTGTTCCTGCCGGGCGGCCTTTCCCACATCGACTCGTACGATCCGAAGTCCGAGATTGGCAGCGAGTACCGTGGGCCGTTTCAGACGATTTCCACAAAAGTTCCCGGCACCCGGCTCACGGAACTGATGCCGATGCAGGCGGCGATTGCGGACAAGTTCACCATCCTCCGTTCGATGTACCAGACGGCGCCGGGACATCCGGCGGGAACAGTGCAGCTGCTTTCAGGAGATCCAGACACGCGCGACAAGCCGAAGCCGAAGTACCCGGACTGGATGTCGGTGGCCCATTACCTGCGGTCCAAAGAGGGGGGACGCGACAACCCGCTTCCGAACTACATTGCGGTGAACCCGATCAATTCCACCTATCACGGTCCCACCTACCTCGGGGACGGATACGCCGAGTTTGCGGTGGGCGACGACCCGAACCGGCCGAATTTTGAAGTGCCGAACGTGGGTTTGTCGGATTTGGCCGAGAGCCGGCGGCTGAGCGATCGCGTGGCGTTGCGGCGGAGTCTGGACCGGATGGAGCGCCGGTTTGACCGGGCGGGGGAGTTGGGTGCCGTGGACCAGTTCGAGACACAGGCCATGAGTCTGCTGACGAACCCACGAGCGCGGGATGCGTTTGATTTGAGCAAGGAAGATCCCCGGACCCGGGACCGGTACGGTCGGAACCGATGGGGGCAACAGCTTCTGCTGGCGCGGCGGCTCGTGGAGGCGGGGGTCGAGATCGTGACCAGCAGCCTCGATGGCGCGCTCTGCGGACGCGTTGGAAACTGGGATGATCATGCGGTGAACTGCCACATTTTCGACTCCCTCAGGTTCCGCATGAAGAACTATGACCAGGCGGTGTCGGCCCTCATTGAGGACATTTATGCGCGGGGTCTGGACAAACGGGTGCTGGTGGTTGTGACCGGCGAATTCGGGAGAACGCCGAAGATTTCCTTTGAGCGGAGCACGGGAGGCGGCGATGGGAGCGGCCCGACGGGCACTCTGCAGCCGGGCCGGGACCACTGGCCCAATGTGTTTTCCAACATCTGGGCCGGTGGCGGCATTCAGACAGGCGGAATCATCGGAGCCAGTGACAAGCGAGGAGCGGAGGTGGTGGAACGCGGATGCAGCCCCGGCGATTTTCTCGCAACGATCTACAACCATCTTGGCATCGATTACGCCAAGGTGATGATCAACGACCTGAACGGCCGTCCGACCGCAATCGTGAACGAGGGGCGTCCGATTCCGGAACTGTCCCGGGCCTGAGATCCTGCATCGCGCGTGCCATTCGGCCTTTTAGGCCAAAAGGGAGCCGTGCTGCAGGCAGTCGTTCTGGCCTGCTGTTTTTTGGGAGTGGGATTGAGGCCGGTCAGGCCGGGGTGGGAGCAGATTGAGACCAAAGTGCCGGGTGCTGAGACTCAAAGCGTAGAGTTGCGTGGAGAAACCGCTAAATTGGTAGGACCTCTTTTCTGCTGAGCCATCTTCCGGTGTTCCCCATGCCACGTCCCGCAACGCTTGCCTTTTCTGTCCTCGCCTTCGCCCCAGCCCTTCTCGGGGCTACGGTGGACTTTGATCGTGAGATCCGGCCGCTCCTCCGGGAAAAATGCGTGGAGTGCCACGGCCCGAAGAAAAACAAAGGCAGTCTTCGGTTGGACGCGAAGGTGCATCTGTTCAAAGGGGGCGAATCTGGCCCGGTCGTGGTGGCCGGCCTGCCCGCTCAATCTCCCCTGTTGGAGCGGGTCACCACCGAGGAGGAGGATCAGAAGATGCCGCCCAAAGGGGAGCGGTTGTCCGCGGAACAGGTTCAAAAGATCCAGCAGTGGATTGCCGAGGGGGCGGTCTGGCCGGAAAACGATGCGGACAGGGCTGCTGCCCGCGACCCCCGTCTGGATCACTGGTCCGTCCAACCCGTTCAAACCGAATTGGGTGCAGCCAAATCGGTAGACGATTTTGTCGAAGCGAAACGGATTTCAGCCGGGCTTACGGCCGCACCGGAGGCGGACCGACGCACTCTGATCCGCCGGCTGAGTTTTGATCTCCACGGCCTTCCGCCGTCCCCGGAACAGGTGGAGCGTTTTGTTCAGGACCCTGATCCCCGGGCATACGAGAATCTGGTGGACCAACTGCTTGCCTCCCCGCGGTACGGGGAACGCTGGGCGCGGCACTGGCTCGACATAGCCCATTACGCAGACACACACGGTTTTGAACGGGACCAACTCCGGCCCAATGCATGGCGTTACCGGGATTATGTGATTGCGGCGTTCAACGCCGACAAACCGTATGATCAGTTCGTCCGAGAGCAGATTGCCGGGGACGTCTTGGCGCCTGGGGACCCGCAGTCGGTGACCGCCACCGGGTTCCTTGCCGCGGGCCCGTGGGATTTTGTGGGCCACGTGGAAACCAAGAGCGATGTCCTGAAAAGGGCGGCCCGGGCTGGCGACTTGGATGACATGGTGACCCAGGTGATGACATCCACCATGGCTGTCACCATGAACTGCGCCCGCTGCCATGACCACAAACTCGATCCCATTACCCAGCAGGAATACTACGGGCTGTGGGCCGTTTTTTCAGGGGTCAAGCGGAGCGACAGAAACATCGATGCAGCAGCGGAGGGACTCTACAACAGTGAAAAAGCGCGGCTCACCAAACAGCTCGGTGTGCTCCGGGCAGAGATTGCGAGGCTCAGCGGCCACGGATTCGAACTGGCTTCGCTTCTTCCTCCCGATTCAGGCATCGATCGTCGGAACGGCACGGTCACCAAAGAAAAACAGGGGTATTACCGGGACCTCCGGACCAACTACCTCCAGAAGGTCGACAAGGTGCCCGGGGTTCTTGCGGTGTTTGTTCCGGACGGAAAAAGTCCGGTTTTTGTGGCCGACAAAACACCGGTGAAAGGGGTTCCGGAATCCAGCGGGCATGCTTGGGACACGATTGCCAACCGCCCGCTGAATGCGCAGCGCGGCACCCAGCTCAACGGCGCCGATTACGCCGGAAAGGGGCACTCCCTGCTTGGCTTACATGCCAATGGCGGGATCACGTTTGACCTTCCCGCAATCCAGGAACGGAGCGGGTTACGCGCCATGCGTCTGACGGGCGTCGTCGGGTTCGGTGCCGCCGAGGCCGCGGCAGGAACCCGCGCCGATTTCTCTGTTTACGTCGACGCCGAACTCAAGTTCCAGAGGACCCGGATGCGCAAGGATGAGACGGCGGTGCTGGATGTCCAAATTCCTGCCGAAGCCAAAACGCTGACACTCGTCGCCACCGATGGCGGTGACGGCATCGGAAGCGACTTGCTCTTTCTCGGGGATCCAAAGCTCCAGCCGGCTGATCCGGTTCTGACGGGGGTGGACGAGGTGCGTTTGAAGGCAGCCCGGGACGAGGCGCGGGCCACCGAGGCGGCCCTGGCCCAACTGGCGGAGCCAGCACGGGTTTATGCGGCAGTCCCGCAGGCAGAGACGCCGGTGATCCGGGTCAATCGGCGGGGCAATCCGGAGGACACCGGTGTCGAAGTGACACCCTCGGCTTTCGCCTGGGCGAAGCACGCCCCTGCGGCGTTGGGCGGGAACGATTTGCCTGAGGGGCAGCGGCGCAAGGTTCTGGCCGACTGGATCGTGCATCCCAAGAACCCGCTGACCCGCCGTGTGATTGTAAACCGGCTCTGGCACCATCATTTCGGTCAGGGGATTGTGACGACACCGAGCGACTTTGGTCTCGGCGGAGACCGCCCCAGCCACCCGGAACTTCTGGACTGGCTGGCCGGCGAACTCCTCCGGAACGGGTGGCGGTTGAAACCCGTGCACCGGCTGATTGTAACGAGTGCCGCCTACCGGCAGTCCTCGCAGCGGATGGACCCGAAAGCCGAGAACGTGGACTCGGGGAACCGGTTGCTTTGGCGGCAGAATCCGCGGCGGTTGGACGCGGAATCCTTGCGGGACGCGGTGTTGGCGACGAGCGGCAAGCTTGACCTGACTCCCGGCGGCCCTGGATTCAAGGACTTCGATTACACGGAGGCCTATGCACCGATTTACCGGTATGTCGCACACGAGAAACCGGAGCTCTGGCGGCGCAGCATCTACCGGTTTATCGTCCGAACAACGCCGCACCGGTTCATGTCGGCCTTGGACTGCCCGGATCCCGCAAATCTGACTCCTGCGCGGATCCGCACCACCACGGCAATCCAGGCTCTGGCATTGTCCAACAACGAGTTCATGTTGAGGCAAGCCCGGCATCTGGCCACCCGGGTCGAAAACGAAAGTGCCGCGAGGTCGGAAGCAATCCGCCGGGCCTTTGCACTCGCGTTCCAGCGCCCCCCTACGGAGCCGGAACAACGCGCAGCGGAAACGCTGCTGTCTGAACAGGGGCTTTTTGCACTCTGCCGAGCCCTGCTGAACGCCAACGAATTCTGCTACCTCGATTGAGCCCATGAACACTCCGTACCCTTGTCAGCGTCAGCGCCGTCTGGTGGGCCGCCGGGATTTCCTCTGGGAGCTGGGTGGCGGACTGGGCGGTGTCGCGCTTTCTGCGCTGCTTCAGGAAGCCCATGCCGACTCGGGTCAGGGGTCGGGCAAGGGACTGCACCATGCCCCAAAGGCAAAGGCAGTGATCCAGATCTTCTGTCCGGGCGGGCTCAGCCATGTGGACACGTGGGACTACAAACCCGAGTTGAGCCGGCGACAGGGCAAACCGTTTGACCCGGATGGCAAGGTGCAGTTTTTTGCGTCAAAACCGGGGAACTGTCAGGGAAGTTACTGGCCGTTCCGGCAACACGGAACGTGCGGGCGCTGGATCAGCGACCTTTTCCCAAAGCTCGCCGGCCGCGTCGACGACATGGCATTCATCCACTCCATGCAGAGCAAGTCCGCTTTGCACGGACCTGCCATGTTCATGGCCAACAGTGGCTTCATTCTGCCGGGGTTCCCCAGCATGGGAGCCTGGGTCACCTACGGACTCGGCAGCGAAACCGCGGACCTTCCCGCATTTGTGGTGCTGCCCGACCCCAGAGGACTGCCCCCGGGCGGCGTGATCAACTGGGGCTCCGGTTTCCTTCCTGCCATCCACCAAGGCACCACGCTGAACACGGATCCCGCGCAGCCCCCCATCGATGATCTCTTTCCCGAAAAGGACTTCGCTCATCTCCGCGGACCCGCCGAACTGGCCGGGCGCGATTTTTTGAACACACTGAACCGCGCCCATGCCGAGACACGGGCCGCCAACTCCGAGCTGGAGGCCAGGATCGGTGCATACGAACTGGCGGCCCGGCTCCAGCTGAGTGCCCCGGAGGCCACGGATCTCCGGGGGGAAAGCGAGGCAACACGGAAACTCTACCAACTCGAGCACGAGGACATTGGTCCCTTCGGACGGCAGTGTCTGCTCGCCCGGCGGCTCGTGGAACGCGGGGTGCGGTTTGTCCAGATTTACTGCGGTGCAGAAAATACAGGCGCAAAAAAGATCCGCCCCAACTGGGACAGTCACGAGGACCTTGTCCGTGACCATGGCTACTGGGGGGCGATTCTCGACTCCGGGGCCGGCGCGTTGTTGGAGGATTTGAAGGCGCGTGGATTGCTCGACAGCACCCTGGTCATCTGCACGAGCGAGTTCGGCCGCCAACCGGCGGCTCAGGGAAAGGGGCGGGACCACAACTCTGGCGCATTCACCGCATGGCTGGCAGGCGGTGGAATCCGGGGTGGAACGGCTTATGGCAGCACGGATGATCTCGGGGCAAAGGCGGTGGAAAAGCCCGCCTACTGTTACGATTTGCATGCCACGGCGCTGCACCTGCTTGGCATTGATCACGAAAAACTTACGTTTTACAACAGTGGCATCCGTCGTCGTCTGACGGATGTGCACGGCCATGTCATTCAGGAGCTTCTGGCCTGAGCGGGTTCGGTGTGAACTGCACCCCCAGACATTCCCAGACACCCCAGTTTTACCCGTAAAAATTCATGCAGTCCGTGATCGCCATCCTGTTCGTCCTGATTACCGCTCTGAGTGCGGAAGACGACCTTCCCGAGCCCCCGGTGAGTTGGAAGTACCCCCCGGAGATGCCGGGGGCAAGCGTCGAGGTGTACCGCGACATCCACGGTGTCCGGCTGAATGCCTATGTCTTCACCCCACCCGGACACCGGGCATCGGACCGTCGCCCTGCCGTGCTGTTCTTTTTTGGGGGCGGCTGGAAGGGGGGATCTCCAGGTCAGTTCCTTCCGCAATCGCTCCATCTCTCCCAACGCGGCATGGTGGCCATTGCCTGCGACTACCGCGTTCTGGGCCGGCACGGAGTTCTCCCGCAGGATTGCCTTCGGGATGCCAAGGCAGCCGTCCGGTGGGCGCGTGCCAAGGCCGCCACGCTTGGGATCGATCCAGACCGCATCGTCGCAGGAGGCGAGTCCGCAGGCGGTCATCTGGCGGCAGCGGTGGCTTTGGTGCCGGGCTTTGAGGAAGGCGCATACCCCGGGGTGAGTTCCATGCCGAACGCACTCGCCCTCTTCAACCCCGCTGTCGTCCTGGCGCCTGTCGACACCCATCCCGGGCTTCTTGCCGACGAGAAATTCGCAGACATCCGTTCCCGCACCGAGGGCCGCGCGCGGGAGATCTCGCCATACCATTTCATCCGTTCCGGGCTTCCGCCCGGTATTTTGTTCCATGGGACAAACGACGAAGCTGTCCCGTTTGCGTCGGTGGAGCTTTTTGCGAGGGCGATGAGCGCGGCCGGGAACCGCTGTGAATTGAAAACCTACGAAGGACAGCCCCATGGGTTTTTCAACCCGGGGCGAGGAAAGGGAGCGCCCCGGGAGGAGGCCAACCGCTGTTTCCACCGGACCATCCGCGAGTTGGATAACTTTCTGGTGTCGCTTGGATACCTTGAGGCTTCCGTTCAAATGCCCGTGCTTTCCGCCAAAAAACTCTCGGACTTTGCAGAGCTTGTCCATGCCGGGACATGGAACGAAAAATGGCCCAACTCCTCCGGGAAACTTGAGGAACAGAGGGTAACCGGCGAGGTGTGGACGCAGGCCATGCAGGCACTTCTGGACGCGCAGGGGGCACTGCACATCCCGGCCCGCGAAAAACCCTATTACCTCGATGGGCCGATTGTGTTGAGGTCCGGCCAGAAGATCAGCGCGGATCCTGCTGCCGAGATCCGCCTCAAGCCAGATACCAACACTTGCATGGTGCGCAACGCCCATGTCGCCACCTTGAATACTGAACCCGTGCCGGAGAATCAGACATGGGACACCGCCATCAAGATTGAGGGCGGGATCTGGAGCACCTTGGCGGTCACACGGGCCGAGTCCAACGGGAATCAACGGGGCGGCGCATCCAAACAGAATCCAGTTTTTGGAACACACGGGGTCATTCTCCTCCAGAATGTCAGGGATGCGCAGGTGCGGAACCTGACGATCCGCCAGAGCCGTGCATTTGGAGTGCATCTTGCAAACGCGCGGGGTTTTGTCGTGGAAAACGTGGTGTTTGAAGACCACCACCGGGATGGGGTGCACGTAAACGGTCCTGCAAAGGAAGGACTCATCCGGGGGGTGTCCGGCGTCACGCACGATGACCTTGTGGCATTAAATGCATGGGAGTGGAGTCACTACGCACCCAGCTACGGGCCGATCGAACAAATCCGGATCGAGAACGTGACCGGATCCCCTGCGGGCGTGCCCGCGGCCAATTCGATCCGGATTCTGCCGGGAGTGAAGCGGTTTGAGGATGGCAGCCAACTCCACTGCCATGTTTGTGACATCACCCTTTCCGGGATCACCGACATTGTGGACTTCAAACTCTACGACCAGCCCAATCTCGAACTGGGCCGGGATAAGGATTCCAGTGCGGGAATTGGTTCCCTGAAAAACTTGGTGTTTGAGAATCTGACATTCAACCGTCCGGCCAGCATCCAAATCCACGCGAACACAGACGGTCTCACGGTTCGCGGGGCGGTACTCCGTTTTCAAGAATCTGCCTTGCAACCGTTGATCGAGATTGGCCCGAAGTCGATGACGTACAAAAGCGGCGGACCGGGGCATCCTGAAAAATGGGTGGAGATTTTTTCACCGGATCTGGACTGTACAGTGCGCAATCTGGAGGTGAGCGGTGTATACCGCGGCCAGGATGAGTTACCCGTGGAGCAGGTGGTGAGGGTGATTGAGCTGAAACCCAACCCCAACTATCCGATGACCACGCCCAAAGGCGGCACCGGCCGGGGGATCTGGATCCGGTGAAGAACAAGAAAAATTCCTCATGAAAAACATCGCGACAGTTGCCCTGTTTCTGGCGTCAGTATGCGGAGTGTTTGCAGAGGACCCGGCCGTTTCGAGGCCCAATGTTCTGTTTGTGGTGTTCGACGACCTCAGCCAGCGGCTGGGGTGTTATGGGGATCCGGTGGCGAAATCGCCGCACCTCGACCGGCTTGCGGCGCGCGGCACGGTTTTCACACGGGCCTTCTGTCAGCAGCCGATCTGCGGGCCGTCCCGGGCCTCCTTTATGAGCGGCCGCCGCCCGGATTCGCTCGGGATCTGGAGCATGACCCGCCACCTGTACGCCGCGCATCCGGACGCCGTCACGATTCCGGAATGGTTCCTACATCACGGATACACGGCTCTCAGCATTGGCAAAGTGCTGGGTGGATACGGCAGCGAGGCAGACTTCAAAAAGCTCAGCGTCCCAGACCGCAGGACCGGCGGAAAAACCAAGGACGAGTTTGCGATGCCCGGCGGGGGACCATTGCCGCCGAATCTTGCGAAGGATCCGCTCTGTGAGAACCGCGATGTGCCGGAGGAAGCCTGTTTCGACACGCACAGTGTGAATCTCGCGATCTCGGAGTTGAAAACGTTGGCCGGAAAACCTGCCCCGTTTTTTCTGGCGCTGGGTCTTTTCAAGCCGCACTCGCCTTACAAGGTCCCCAAGCGCTACTGGGACCTTTATCCCGACATCCCTCCCGTCGATCCGGCCGCGCGTCCTGTCAATGCTCCCGAGATCGCGTTTCACGCCAACCACGAAATCCTCGGCGAACCGCGTGCACGGAGGAATCTGGACCCGGAGGCCGTGCGGGAAATCCGGCGGGGATATTACGCGGCGATGAGTTATGCCGACGCGCAACTGGGGCGGGTTCTCGATGCCTTGGACGAACTTGGGCTCCGGGACCGCACAATCGTGGTGGTGCTCGGCGATAACGGTTTTCATCTGGGAGAACACGACACGTGGGGAAAGATGACGCTTTTTGGTTGGGACGCCCGGGTGCCTCTGGTGATCAGCGCGCCTGGAGTGGGGACGGGAGGTGCCAAAACCCGCGCGCTCAGCGAGTTGATCGACATTTTTCCGACGCTCACCGAGCTGTGCGGACTCCCTGCACCCCCGCGTCTGGACGGAACCAGTCTGGTTCCCGTGCTGCGGAACCCGGAGTCCACGGTGAAGAGCGGTGCGCTGACCCAGCATCCGCGTCCTGCGTTGTACTGGGGCGGCGGTCCCGGGGCGCAGCCGCAGGTAATGGGGTACGCGTTGCGGACCGACCGCTGGAGTTATCATGAATGGCGCGATTTCAAGACGGGACACGTTGTCAGTCAGGAGCTTTACGACGAGGAGGCGGATCCGCTTCAGACCAGGAACCTTTCCGGTACGCTTGAGGCATCAGCTCAAATTCCGACGTTGGCGGAACAGTTGTCCCGGATGACCGGGGGCGGAAGACCATGAAAATAACACCCGGGACAAAGACAAATCAGATGCGTGTTGCGTTTTTAAATCTCAAAACTTTGAACGCCATTCTGGGGGCAGTGGCAGGCCTGTTTCCTTGCGCCGCACCTTGTGTGGAACTGCCAAAAGCACCGTTGCCCGGGCCGGTGCCGGGTCTGCGGATCGAGACTCGCGCGTATCCCGCGCACAAGGCCACGGAATGGCAGTTCCGGCTGGGTGCGGACCGTGACGGTTCGCGGGTGCTCCATGAGAACTTGAAGTCGGCGGACTTCGAGGTGGCGTTTCCGAAGGATGCGACTGTGACACTCCATTGGAACCGGGGTAGCCACTCAGAGGCGTCGGATTTCGAGCCAAAAACAGACGTGCTTGAACTGGGGAAACCGGTGGAACTGGAGTCGTTTGGCGGTCGGTCCTCGGACGGTGTGTTGCCGTATTTCAATCTTACGGGGGGCGGTGGAGGGCTGGTTTTCGCTCTGGGCTGGACCGGAGACTGGAAGGCTTCGTTCGAACGGGTGGCGGAAGGGCGTGTGCGTGTCCGGGCCGGACTCAAGCGCTCCCGGTTCCGGTTGGCGCCCGGGGAGGAAGTGCGGTTGCCGTCGGTGCTGGTGCAGGAGTATGCCGGGGACTGGATGGACGGGCAGAACCGGTTTCGCCGGTGGATGCTGGAGCACGCAACGCCGCGGAACCATCCCCCGATGACCCTGATGCCGGTGGAGGCTGGGGTGCACGGGATGTTCCGGTTCAACGACACCTCGGAGGAGAAACTGGTGCGCCTGGCGGAAGACGTGGCCAGCCTCGGCCTTCCTCTGGACACCTATCATCTGGATGCGGGCTGGAACCCGGGCGGGTTCCCACTGGGACAGGGGAATCCCGGCGCGGATCCGGCACGATTCCCGGCAGGCCTTGAACCGGTGGGCAAAGCCGTGCGCGGGAGCGGGATGCGTTTTCTGGCGTGGTTCGAGCCCGAACGGGCCATGCGCGGCACCTGGCTGGAGCGGGAGCATCCGGACTGGCTGTTGATTCCGAGCGGCACGCCCGAAAAGCTCCGGTACCAGGAGCGGGACGGGTTCCGACTCTTGGACCTTGGAAATCCGGCGGCACGGCAGTGGGCTGTGGAGTCGGTTTCGGAGGAGGTGACGCGCTCGGGACTGAGTTTTTACCGGCAGGATTTCAACCTGTACCCGGCCTATTTCTGGCACACGGACGAGAAACCGGACGAGGTTGGGCTGCGCGAGATCCGGCACATCAACGGGCTGTATGATTTTTTGGACGAACTGGCGCGGCGTCATCCGGCGTTGATTCTGGACAACTGCGCGGCGGGCGGGCGGCGTCTGGATTTTGAGATGATGCGGCGTTGCATTGTGTTGTGGCGGAGCGACAGCACTTGGGGAGCCAAGTCATTTCCGCAGAATGTGCAGGGCATGACGCATGGCCTTTCGCACTGGCTGCCTCTGCACGGACTCGGGGCGGCTGCGACCGACGACATGGCGCTCCGGAGCGGGATGGGGGCGTGCGCGGGTTTCTCGATCAACTACAGGAACCCGAAGGCGGTGTCTGCGCTGCTGGCGCATCTGGAGCGGTACATGAAGGTCCGGCCGGTCTTTGCCGGGGATTTTTACCCGCTCACGCCGCACACGGTGTCGGTGGAAGGTTGGATCGGGTGGCAGTTCCACCGGCCGGAGACGGGGGAAAGTGTGGTGCAGGTGTTTCGGGGGGCGCAGGCTGCGGGGGAGAGCGTGAGGGTGAATCTGCGCGGGTTGGATCCGTCCAAACGGTATGCGTGGGAGGACTGGGATGGCGGGGGCGGGACACGGACCGGTGCGGAGTGGATGGCGGGTGTGGAAATCCGGCTTTCGGAAAAGCCGGGCTCAGCGGTGTGGGTGCTGAGAGAGGCGCGCTGAGGGTGGGCATGGACCGAGGGACGCGAGCAGGAAAGCGCTGCGGGGCGTAGACGGGCGGTGGCACTGTGAACCCAAGGAATGATCTGGTGCACCTGAATGAAAGCGGTAAAAGAACGAGCCCGGCCTTTTGCCGTTTTGCACCGTGGACTCCTCTAGTACAACAGACCTTGGATCCGGGACTGAAGCGGCTCCGGAAATGGACTCCGGTGAAATGGCGTTTGAGGGATCCCGGCCGGATCCGATGACGGCTCGGGCTTCGGAGTTCGATTCCGCGGACCCGGACCAGACGTTGATTCTGAAGCGTGTGCCATTGGGTGGGGACGAATGGACTGCGGATGAAGCATTGGATCCTGAGTTCACCCGGGCGCGTGCCAGCGGCGAATACCGGATTCGGGCAGAGATTGCGCGGGGCGGCATGGGGACCATCTATGCGGGGGAAGATCAACAGTTGGCCCGGCAGGTGGCGGTGAAGGTGGGGCGCCTCAGGTCATCGGACGCAGATCTCCGCTTTGAGCAGGAGGCCAAGGTTCTGGCGCAACTGGACCACCCGAACATTGTGCCGGTCTATGCTCTGGGAGTCGACGCCCAGGGGCGGCCGTTTTACTCCATGAAACTGGTGAAGGGACGGACCCTTCAGGCAATTTTGGATGCCCTCAAAAACGGGGACAAAGAGGTTGTCCGGGAGTTTCCGGTGTCCGTCCGGCTCTCGATTTTCAGAAAAGCCTGTGACGCGGTGGCGTACGCCCACAGCAAGCGGATCCTGCACAGGGATCTGAAGCCGGAAAACATCATGGTTGGGCAGTATGGCGAAGTTCTGGTGATGGACTGGGGGCTGGCCAAGGTGCAGGACGGCGCCTCTGAGGCAGTTGGCGCGGAATTGGGTGCGGCGTCTGTGCCGGAGGCGGACAGCAGTCCGGATCTGACTGTGGAAGGCCAGGTGATGGGGACCCCTCAGTACATGTCTCCGGAGCAAGCCCGTGGGGCGGTGAACGGGTTGGACGAACGCACGGACATTTATGCGCTGGGCGGGATTTTGTACGCGCTACTTGCCCTGCGTCCCCCGGTGGAGGGGGTGTCCTTGGACGAGGTGCTGACCCGGGTGAAGAGTGGCCGGATCCGGCCAATGACGACGGAGCTGGAGGGAAGGAAGGTGGTGCCCCGGCCTCTCTCCATGGACGGTCTGGTGCCCCGCCCTCTTCAAGCTGTGACCCGTAAGGCTATGGCGCTGGAAAGAGAGCGCCGATACCGGACCGTGCGTGAGTTGGAGGCGGAGGTGGATGCGTACCAGAGCGGCTTTGCAACGATTGCGGAAGAGGCGGGCGCATGGCGTGAGTTTGTGCTGTTTGTCCGCAGACACCGGGCGTTGGCCTCCATGATCGGCCTGTTTCTGGTCGCATCAGGTTTCTTTACGGTCCGTTTCCGAATCGAGCAGCAGCACGCATTGAGGAAGGAAAGGGAGGCCATGGGGCTTTTTGAAAAGTCAGAGGCCGCCATGCAAAACACCCGGCTCAAGGCTGCAAAGGCACAGATCGCATTGGCCGAGTTTGCCGAGGAATCGCTGGATGCGGAACAGATGCATGCGGCGTTGTCCGGGGTGCCTGAGGATCTCCGGGACCCGGTGTGGGAGTATCTGGATGCGCGCACCCAGTCGGTGGACCTCAAGATTCAGGCGCCGACCAGGGAACCGTGGTTGGAAGTCGAATCGCTTCCAAAAGTTCCGGAGACCGTGCTGGGGATACAAACCGATGGGCAGCTCAGCACGATTCATGTGGTCACCGGAAAGGTGACTCCGCTGTGGAAGGCAGAGAAAAAGGGTGCGCACCTCAAGAGCATGACTTTGTCATTTGAGGGGGACCGGCTGGCCTTGATCTGGATCAACGGGGGTTTTTTGGAGGCGGAGATTCGCAATCTTGAGACGGGTAAAATTGAGGGGAGCCCGGTCTGTGCGCGGATGGATGTCAGGAACGACAAAGGGTTGCATAGTCGGAACCGCGTACTGTGCCAGTTGAGCCGGGACACGTTCCTTCTCTGGACAAACTCGCAAATCCGGGTGTGCCACTTGGAAGCTTGGGACATTGCGACGGGCAAACCCCTGTGGAATTTGCAGGATGTACGGGCCTTCCAGATGGGCACTGGTGGAAGCGCCGTCTGGGTCCTGAACACAGCCGGGGACCTTGAACAAATTTCTGTCCGCGAAGGAGTGGTCCGCGCAAAAAAGACAGGGGGGCCTTCTTATACAGATTACACGGTTCCTGGGGGGACGCTGATTGCGCCAGACGCGAGTTGGGTGACGGCAGCCCGGCAGTTCACGTACCACCGATCCCTTGATTTCTTTGACTTGAAAAAATCCGCCCTCCAGTGGAGCGCCCATCAGGAAGCGGGGCATTCTGAATTTGTCCAGTACGACGCAAATTCCCGCGTTTTTGCAGTGGCCCGAAAACGGTCCATTCTGGGGCGTATCCTGGAGATCCGGGATGCAGCGACCGGCGGATTGATCCGGTCCCATCCGTACCTCGTTTCGTCCAAACAAGACAATCCGTTCCGGAGGATTGCCGTGACTTCGGGTGCATTTGCCACCGCGCTCCAGAACCACGTGCTGGTGTGGAATACGGAAAGCCAGTGCCGGCCTGTTGCCCAGCTTCCTCCTTCAGGGCGCTGTGTGGACGGGGGGCAAAGCGTGGTCTACGCCGAATCCTCTGGGGCCGATCAATCCCTCGTTCTCCGGGATATGCAGGGGGCTCTCCGTGGAAAGTTGGCTGTCGAGCAAATTGGGGGATCGCTTTCCGGTGTCTTCTCCGTGAACCGGGCGGGGACCCAGTTTGTGATGGGGAATTATGGCGGTTTTTCCGCGTTCGCTCTCGAGCAAGGATCCCTCCGTCCCCTCTGGACGCTGAAAAGCGGTAATCCGAATCAGAAATATCTGGGGCCCGAGCACCCGTTTGCCATCCATCCCGAAGCGGACAGGCTTTGGGTCGAGGACAAAATCCTCGAGTTTTCATCGGGGCGCGAATTGGTGACTCTTGAGACGGGATCCGAGACGTTTTTGGGATTGAGACCGGCCCGGCACCGGTGTGGCGACTGGGTGGGCAGCCGGCATCTGGTGGTATCCCTGCTGATGCGGCCGGAAGCGGAAGGTGCGGAGGAACGCTGTCTCGCCCTGTGGAACACGGAAACCGGAGTGATGGAAACCAAAACCGATGCGCCCAGTGTCAACACGCTTGGCGTTTCCCCCGACCGGCGTTGGATTGCAGAGGGCGGGATAGACAAGCGGATCCGGATCCGGAGCGGAACGGACTTGAAAGTGAGGCAGGAGTTTCGCGCCCATGACACTGGAGTCACGTGTGTGGTGTGGCATCCGCACCGGCCCCTTCTGGTGAGCTACGCCAAGGGGAGCCTGCGGATTTGGAACTCGGACACTTGGAAGATGGTGGAGGAGATTCGGATGGGGGGGGCGGAAGCCGTTCTTGAGATCCCGGAAGACGGCCGGCGGTTGTGTGTCACGACGAAGAGCAGGCTCTTTGTGTACGAGCCTGCGGCGTTTCGGGACTGAATGGACGGGATGGACTGAATGGACGGGATGGACGGGATGGACGGGATGGACGGGGGGGCTCAGAACTGGAGGCGAGTCGAGAGGATCACGTTGGTGCCGGGTTCGTTGGTGCCGGATCCGAGGAGCCGGTAATCCTCGTGGGTGAAGTTCTCGACGGCGGCAAGGAGTTGGATCCGGTCCGTGGGTTTCCAGCCGGCCCGGACCGCGTAGACCTGGTACCCCCGGGTGCCTCCGGGCGGGATGCGCTGGGTGTCGTTCAGGTCGCCCGGGGAAAGCCGGTCCTGATGCCGGGCAAGTTCGGCGGTGGTCTCCAGCCAGAGACCGCCCTGGGGCGAAGCCCAGCGCAGGCCTAGCAGGCCGGTGAGCGGCTGGATCCGGGAGGCGGGCTGTGCAGACAGGCCGGAGGCGGAGACGGCATCGATCCGGCCTTCGGTCCAGGTCAGATTTCCGAATGCGGTGAAGCCCTTGGGCAGCGGGCAGTTGGCACCGAGTTCCACGCCATGGATGAATCCGTCGCCGAGGTTGGCCCGCTGGACCACGGGCTCACCCTCCAAGGTCTGGCCCGTCGGAAACCGGGAGATCTGGTCCTCCACGAGCGTGTGGAAATAGGAGGCGGTCAGGTGGACGCCCTGGATGCGGGTTTTGGTGCCGATTTCAAAGCTGGTGTAGTACTCGGGATCGAGCCCGGGGGAGGGCACTTCGCGTTCCCCGGAGCGGGAGATGTCGAACGCGGTGAGGTCGGACAGGTTCGGGGCGCGGAATCCTTGGGAAACGCCGCCAAACAGGTTCCAGTTGGGGGTGAGGTCGAGCCGGAACCTGGCGCTGCCCGTGAATGCGCTCCAGGAATCGCTCAGGGAACCGATGCGGGTGGAGTCGGCGGGGTCGGGGTCCACGGTGCCGGTCCGGACATTCGAATAGGAGTATCGGCCGCCGAGGAAGACTGTGAGTGGGTCGCAGACCCGGATTTCGTCCTGGAGATAGACCCCGAGTTGATCGGAGTGAGAGTCGTCTGCGACGGGGCCGCGGGGCAGGATCCGGCGGAGGCTGCCATCCGGGTTCCACTGGCTGCCGTGGCTCTGGACGGCGTCGTGGTAGTACTCGGTACCGTAGGTGAGTTTGCCCAGCGGCGACGGGCTGACTGCGGAAAGAAGGACGCCGAACTGGTCGTCTTGGAACCCGGCAATCTCGCGCCGGCCCGAACTGCGGATCCGGTCCTGTTCCTCCGCCTGGCGGTGCCAGGAGAGGCTGGCGTTGATTTTTTCGATACCGGCGATGGGTTCCCGGACTTCGGCCTGGAAATAGGAGAGTTCACGGCGCTGGTCGAGGTCGCGGCGGAGATCCGTCCCGACCGTGGTGCCGTCGAAGCTTTTGGCGAACACGGTCGAATGGGTGCGGGGGACGTTGTTTTGTTCCGTCCGGTAGAATGCGGCGGAGAGGTCGACATCCCGGTTGGGACGGAAGACCCATTTGACGTCCCCGTTGATTTCGGCAAAGCCCGTGTTGGGTTGTTTGCCGATGATGGAACCCCCGCGGATGTCGCCGGAATCGCGCCAGGTGACACCGCCCAGGATGCCGGAATTGGGCCCTGTGGCGGCGGAGAAATCGCCCCGGACCGTGTGCGAGTTTTCGGCGGAAGCAAACCGGTAGAACGCGCCTGGTTGGAGGAGAAGGGGGGCGTTTTCCTGTGGGGCGGAGGGGTTTCGGGTGAGGAGATTGACGGTGCCGCCGATGGCATCGCTTCCGTAGAGGACGGAGGATGGGCCTTTGACGATTTCGACGCGGTCGACGGTGAAGGGGTCGATGGTGGAGAAATACTGGTTGGGGCCTTCGCGGAACACGGCGTTGTTGAGGCGGATGCCATCGATCAGGGTCAGGGTGCGGAATCCGGTGAAGCCGCGGATGAAGGGGGAGGCTTGGCCGTAGGCGGTGCGCTGGATGAGCACGCCCGGGGTTTCCCGGAGCGCCTCGGCCAGGTCGCGGACCTGTCGGCGGTCGATGAAGTCGGATCGGGAGACGGAGTGGGTGCTGTAGGGGGAGTCAAAGACGGTGGAATCGGAGCGGGACGCCGTGACCACAATGGTGTCGAGCGGGTGAACCCCTGGCGGGCTGGATTCCGTGGGGGCCGCGGGGAGGAGAGGACCGGCCATGAGGGGAAACAGGGAAAGGATGCGGGGCGTTTTCATGGGCAGCCCCGCCTTTAGCAGCTTCCATGCCTGCAGGGCGGCATGGGGGGGCACTGGGGAAACCGGCCGGCGGACGGTGCGGGGATGTCTGCGGGAGGGATAGAAACTGTCCGCAGGTGGGGCAGGGGCGGACAAAAAATGGTCGGACCGCGTTCGGGGTTTCCCCCGATTGAGGGGATGCGCGGGATATGGCAGGAGGGTGGGGTGCGGGAGAATCGGCCAGGCGCTGCAGGTGTCCGGACCCGGATTTCCGCAGCACACCCTTTTTTCCCGAGCTGTCCGTCCCCCAACCCCCCCCGTTTATCCCCCCCCCACTCCCCCCCGTTCCATGAAAACACCCCGTGTTGCTGCCGTGCCCGCTCCTGCCCGGAAACCTTCTCCCGCAAAATCCTTCGGGTTGCGCCGGCGGGAAGCCAGCCGGCGGGGAAAAGTGTTCAGGTACGCGCCGGAATCCGAGGCGGGCTGGGAGCGGGTGCTCAGTCCTGTGGTAGAGGCTGCAGAGAAACGGCAGAGGCGAGTGGGAATGGAGTTGCACGAGGGGCTGAGCCAGCATCTGGCGGGTCTTGCGCTTCTGGCGGGTGCACTGGCGACCCGCCTTGGGCGGGGGCTTTCGGAGGAAGCGAGTGCCGCTTTGGAGATTGCGCGTGGACTGGGGGAAACCGTGCAAACGGCGCGTGAACTGGCGCTGGGTTTGTATCCGGTGGATGCAGTGTACGGGGGGGCGCATGCGATTCTGGATCATGTGGCGGCGCGCGCCTGCCGGAACCGGCGTGTCCACTGGGAGATGCACCATGAGGGAGTGGAGCCGGAGTTGGAGGAGGTCCGGAAAATCCAATTGTGCCGGATGCTGGAGGAAACGATTGACCAGGCGGTACGGGAGCGGGGTGCGGGCCGGGTCCGGGTGGAGTTGAAGAGCGAGGAGGGGGCTTATGTGCTCTCGGTGGTCGATGACGGGCGGAGGACCGGCCGGGTCGCCTGTACAGGGCGGGCGCTGCTGGCGTCTCAGGCCCGCCTGTTTGGGGCGGAGATGCGGGTCCGGAAATGTCTGGGAGGCGGCCGGCAGGTGAGTTTCCGCTGGGAGCAGGCGGCGGATCAGAAGGCGGAGGCGGGATCTGGGGCGGTGATGGCCAGCCACCCGTCGAGCAGGGTCTGGCCGGCGAAGATCCAGAGGAGTGCTGCGGCCGCCAGGTAGGGGCCGAAGGGGATCCGGCTGGAGGCCTCGCGGCGGCGGAGTAGGATGGCGGCGATGCCGACCAAAGCGCCGATGCAGGACGCGGCGAAGAACGTGAACAGGGCGGCTTTCCAGCCCAGGAAGGCGCCGATGCAGGCCATGAACTTGACGTCACCAAATCCCATGGCCTCCCGGGGGATCACCAGCGAGGTGACGGCCGCCCGGATTTCCCGGACCTGATTGAGATCCCATTTCCTGTCCGCCACGGACAGCTGTTCGTATTCGAAGGTGAGCAGGACATTTTCCCAGCGGTTGCCTTCGATTTCGACCCAGTTGGCTTGGACCAGGAGCCGGTCGGAGGGGCGTGCGAACATCTCGCTCCAGAGGGAGCGGTCCTCGCCGAGGACGAGTTCAGCGTCATCGCCTTGGAGGGTCCAGGTCATGGGCTGCGGGGAATCCAAGCGGACCCGTTTTTTGCCGAAGGCAAGTTTGCCCAGTTCAACGACGGCCCAGAGGGAGAAGAAGCCAGTGGCAGCGCCGAGGAGGGACCAGAGGGCGCCCGCAGTGTGGGAATCGGTCTGATGCAGGACGGGGATCAGGGTGGAGAACAGGAGTCCTGCCACGGTGCCGCCGAGGGTGATGGGGTCGGGGATGATGTAGTGATCGAAATCGATGAAGGTGGCTGTGATGAGGAGTGCGGCGAGGACCCAGAGCGGGAGGATCAGGAGAGGCGGGTGCTGGAGCGGGTCGGCAGGCGCGAATTTCTCCCAGAGGCCAAGGAAAAGGAGTGCGGTGATGAGTTCAACGGCAGGGTAGCGGACTGGGATGTGGATGTGGCAGTTGGCGCAGCGGCCCCTGAGCCAGAGCCAGGAGAGGAGCGGGATGTTGAGGAACCACGGGATGGGGTGTTTGCAGGCCGGGCAGAACGAGCGGCGCGGCTGGTTTACGGAAAGGCCGAGCGGGAGTCTGTAGATGCAGACGTTGAGGAAGGAGCCGATGGCGGCGCCGAGAAACAGCGCGAGTCCCTGGAACAGGGTGGAGAGGGATCCGAGGGTCGGGCTCACGGGGCGGCTCAGAGCGGTTTGGACGCGTGTTGGAGGCTGGGTTCGACCAGTTCACAGAGGGTGTGGAGCAGGAACTTGTGGGCTTCCTGAATCCGGGCGGTCGTGTGGGAGGGGACGACCAGATCAACGGAGGCCAGGCCCCGGGCGCGACCGCCGTCACGGCCGAGGAGCGCGATGGACTGGAGCCCGGCGTTCCGAGCCTCGGCAAAGGCGGCGAGGATGTTGGGGGAGTTGCCGCTGGTGGTGAGCCCGACGAGGATGTCGCCTGGTTTGCCGAATCCGCGGACTTGGCGTGCGAACAGTTGTTCAAAGCCGTAGTCGTTGCCAATGGCAGTGGTCAGGCTGCCGCAGGAGGTCAGGTTCAGGGCCGGGAACGGGTTGCGGTCGGAGACGAAGCGGCAGGCGAATTCAGTGGCGAAATCGGCGGCATCCGCAGCGCTTCCGCCGTTTCCGCAGACGAGGAGTTTGCCGCCGTTCAGCAGGCAGTTCTGGACGAGAAGGGCGGCCTGCTCGAGGTCGGGTTGGAGCGGGCGCAGGGCGTTGAGGGTGGCCACTGCGGAGTCAAGGGCATGAAGGAATACGGCCATAACACCGGGATTGGAGGCGAAGCGGGATCGGGAGTCGATCCGGAAGGGATGCGGCGGGCCAGTTTCCCGGTGAGGCGAGGGAAGGTTTCAGGGATCGGGGCGGCGGACTGGGGGTCAGCGCGGGAGGTCGGCGGGACGCTCGGACAATTTTGTTTCCGGCGTGGCGGCGGCCACGGAGGCCGAGGTGTCGCGGTAAGCGCCCACGATCTGGAGTTCGCCGGTGGGAAGTCGGCGGAGGAAGGGTTTGGATTTGCCGGAGTTGTACCGGGTCTGTCCGAGGAACTCGCCGTTGATGCCGATTTTGCTCAGGACGTAGGTTTTGGGGGCGGTGAGTTGCAGCACAAAAAGGTTGTTGGAGGCGTCGAGTTGCACGTCGGGCTTGCTGCTTTCGATGATCTCGCCGAGTTGCAGGGTGCAGAACACGGCGCCGGTGTTGGGATCTTCCACCCGGGCATAGGCATATTCATGGGAACCGGCCATGCCGTTGAGGACGCTGTAGGTGTGGGTGTCGCCGGCGTTGGGAGCGCCGATGGGGACGCCGACCTTCTGTCGCCAGAGGAGTTTGCCCTCTTCGATGTCGAACAGGTCGGGTTTGGAGGCGAAATGCTTGTCGAGTTGGTTGGAGTAAATCAGGGCCTTGACCCGGTAGCGTCCCTGTTCGCCGAGGGGGAAGAGGGAGTTGAGGTTGACGGAGCGTTTGAGGGATTCACCCGGGTTGATGGCGAGGGGGGCGAGATGGTAGTCCGGGTTGCGCGGGGGGATGGGTTCGTCGGATGCGCCCGGGTAAATCTGGAACCCGAACCATTGGAACCGGTCGTCCTCGAGGAGCAGGGGGCGTCCGGAGAGGTTGGTGATGCTGACGGTGGCCAGGATGGGTTCGTGCGGGAGAAAACTGGTGCGTTTGACCTGCAGGGATACCGAGATCTGAGCCAAGGCGGAGGAGGCAGGCACCAGCCAGAGGGCTGCAGCGAGGAGGAATGCCGGGAGGAATCGGGCGGGGTTCATTTCTTATCGGGGGGGACTCTGGTGATGGTTCGGAATCCAATGTGTTCCTGGGCGGTGTCCGGTCTGAGATCGGTGACGACCCGTTCGAGGCGGCATTCGGCTTCGCCGCCGGTGAAATTGCCGCCCTTGAGGATGGGAGCACTGGCGCCCTTGGGCCATGCGGTCCATTCGGAGACGTTGCCGGCCATACCTACGACGCCGAACGGGCTTTTGTCTCCCTTGAGGCGGTCCACATCGCCCCAGAAATTGAAGCCGTCCACGGTGGCTTCGGCGGCGGGTTTGGCAGGGTTGTGGTCGGCGTTGGAATTGCACTGTTTGGGGTCGAACCAGTTGCCCCAGGGGAATGCGAGTCCCTCGGCGCCGCGGGCGGCGGCCTCCCATTCCTCGGCGGTGGGAAGTTCCTGGCCGCGCCATTTGGCGTAGGCGAACGCGTCCCACCAGGTGATATTCATGGCAGGCGAGTTGAGGGAGATGGGGCAGCTGTGCACCGGTTTCCCGGCCCGTGCCCTGCCGTAGTAGATGGCCCAGTCTTTGGGCTCATGGCTCAGGCTGCGCGGTTGGCGCGGATGGTTGTATTCGGATTCAGCGGTGGGATGCTTGTTCAGGTAGTCGAGGAACTTGGCGTACTGGCCGATCGTGATTTCGTGTTTGCTGATCCAGAAGGTCTCAAGCTTGATTTTCTTGTCCTTGCCAATGGTGTAGGTGCCGGCAGGGATCTCGATCATGGTCTCGTCAAACCGCTCGTTGCTTCGGATCCCGTAATTCCAGACGGCCCAGATGGTGGCGGTCAACGTGGCGGTCATGACGCCAACGGAGATCCAGAACGAACGTTTTTGCGCTTTCCGGGTCGCCTCCACCAGTTCAATGGCGTGCTTGTCTTGGGCGCTGATTTCCGCCGCCTTGACAGGAACCACCTTCGGTTCGATTGCTGTCACGCCTTGAAGCAGCGCCTGCCAGGTCAGGGGCGCAGTGATGTTGGACTGCAGCATCCTGCCAATCAGGGTGCGCAGACCCAGGGGCAGCTGGGGCATTGGGGGAAGCAGCCCCAGCAGGGAGCGTCCCAGTTGAAGTGCCTCGAGGCCCGGAGCCGCCTGGGCGTCCGGAGAATGTGTCGCAATGTTGGCCAGACGCGGTGTTCCGTCTGCGGCGATGAAAATCGAGGAGGCCGACAGCGGGCTATGGGGGATCTGGTGGCTCTGAAGATGAGACATCCCTTCTGCCACCGCCCGGAGCACCTTCAGCGTTTTTGCTTCGTCGAGTTTCTGGCCCTGATCCGCAAGTTCTTTCAGGGTGTGGCCTGCCACAAACTCGTGCGCACAGAATGCGGTCCCGTCCTGTTCCCCGGCTTCGAACACCGCAAGGATCGTGGGGTGCTGCGCGTTGGCTTTGGCACGGGCATCCGAGACAAACCGCGCCTTTTCGGCGGGATCGTTTGCTAGGCTGGCATCCAGGATCCGCAGTGCCACGGAGCGTTTGATGGAGATCTGGATTGCCTGGTACACATGGCCCCAGCGGCCAGTTCCCAAGATCCGGTTGATCTGGTAATTGCCCAACACGGTTCCCACCCATTCCGAGCCATCGGTGGGGAACTGGTGTCTGGGCTCTTCCACGACAGCCGGGGGCGCTGTCATCATGGCGGGCATCGGGGCTGCCGGCGCTGGTTTCGCTTGGGGAACGGGAGTGGCGGCCGCGGGAGCGACAGGCTTTGGCACCGGAGTGGCCTGAGGAACGGGAGTGGCAGCCGCGGGAGCGACGGGCTTTGGCACCGGAGTGGCCTGAGGAACGGGAGTGGCAGCCGCGGGAGTGACAGGCTTTGGCACCGGAGTGGCTTGAGGAACGGGAGTGGCAGCCGCGGGAGCAACGGGCTTGGGTACCGGAGTGGCCTGAGGAACGGGAGTGGCAGCCGCGGGAGC